>CAZNES010000070.1:0-23012 GCA_964572145.1 uncultured Syntrophobacteraceae bacterium | reverse complement strand
CCACAATACACCCGAATCAGGTCATTGTAAAGCTATTTGTGAGACGGTACACTAGGAGGCGGTCGAGCTTGAGGCGTGTTTCGTGCTCAGGGAGACCGCCGTCGGGGCTTTCGCAAATCCAGACGATGAAGCCCCGCTTCTCGGCGACAGCGGTGAAGTTAAAGTTGAGCCCTCCGCGGGAAAGCGTCAGCTTCTGGCGGCAAGGTTCCCAACCAAGCTCGTTGACAAAGAGTCGTTGAAGATCACAGGCTTGAAGCAATGGACGGGCGCGAGAGAAATCTAGCGGCACCGGTCAATCCTTCCGTATTCCAAGCGAGCAGATGATTTGCGGCTCGTGCGCTTTCTGGTCGTCTTTGGCAATGCAGAGCCGGTCTTCTTCGTGAAGAGAGAGCACGAGCTCAGCCAATTTTTGATCGCTAGTGCCGGCGCGAAGATCGCGGTTGAGAAGATCTCGCGCCGCCTCGGTCAACGGCCGATCATATATGGCGTCGATCGCTTGATGGAGCGGCTGTATATCGAACAAAGTATTTTTGACGTTCGCAACGTAGTCCCGGAGTCGCTCGTAAACGCGCCGCCGTGCGCTAGACGGTGGCCCAAGTTGGCCGCCGGTAGTTTTCTGCTCGACTTGTATTCCTGCCACGGCCTTCTGCACTAATACGTGGTGACTGGATAGTCGTGGCTGGGCCGGCGTAGAAGGTTCACAAGCCGCCGCGCGTAGAATTTCATGCTGTGACTCGGTGACGGTATTTCCTTTTTCGTCTACCCAGGCCAGCGCATCGTTGCCATCCGCCGTACGAACATAGACCATGACGCCGCTTGTCGCTTCGGGACCAGTCGTCGCGTCCGGCTTGGCAGGGACGGCGGAAAGCAGCTTTGTTGAAAAGACGACATTGGGTAGTTCCGGAATCGTCTTCTTCAAGCTCGGGTCGCCATCAGTGGCATTTTTCCATACCTGGTACGCGAGCGAAGCGAGATCTACCTCGTTATCTTCAGGGTCGTTCAGAATTCCAGATCGCTCTGTGAAGAGATCGCGGATCAGATCGTCATGACGCTCGTCCTCGAAAAATGTCTCGTCGGTTCCGACCACCTCGGCATTCTCCTGTAGGCGCCGTCGCACGCGAGCGCGCAATCGGATGAGGCGCTCGACGCCATCGGCCGGGAGAAACGAGTAGCAGAGAATCTCGTCTGCCTTTTGTCCGATACGATCGACACGACCCGCTCGCTGAATGAGACGGATGATGGCCCAGGGCAGATCGTAATTCACAATTATTGCCCCATCCTGAAGATTTTGGCCTTCACTAAGGACGTCAGTCGCTACGAGAATACGCAGCTCGTTGGCCGGCGAAACCTTCTCTCGCGCTTTATTGCTCTCGGGGCTAAAACGGCTGACAAAAGCGGAAGGGTCGTCAGTATCACCGGTAACGTCCGCAAATTTTTTCAGGCCACGTGCACGCAATTGCTGGCCGAGATAAACGACGGTATCCGCGAACTGCGAGAATACGAGAACCTTCTCGCCAGAATGTTTTCGGGTCAAAAGTTTCTGTAGTTCGGTCAATTTGTGGTCTTTGTCCGGGTCCCAACGGCCGGCAAGCTTGAGAATAGAAAATAGGCGCTCGGCATCTTCGCGGAGATGCTTCGCAAGATTTTCTATGAAGAGATTCGGATTCAACCAGTCGAAGATATTCCGGTGTTGCTCACGCAGTAGGTTATAAGCCGTACCAGCTTCCGTAGAAAAATTCTCAAGCGACACGGCCCCTTCGCCGGCTGACACGTTCGCAACACCGTTGTCGTCATCGAACATCCGACCCGCAGTCTGGGGATCATGGTCGGAGTCATCGCTCCGCGTGTCGAAAAGCGCTGAGTCCTGGGTACCGATGGGTACCGGCAGACCATTCTCCAAGGCATGAAGATAGATAAAATTGCGCAGGATGTGGCGGCGCACAGAGAGCAAAAACGAATGGCCGCTGCTTTCAAGTCGCTTGAAGAGATTGGTGCGGCAAAAACCAATGAGGCGTTTGCCGGCGCGGGAAAGGTTAGTCATTACTTCTGCTTCGACTGAGCTTGGGGGTTGATCGGGTGTTGGCTTGAGGTAGTTACCAAGGCCATAGCGCGGCAAGTGGAGATGTCGGATGGTATCCACGACTGGATCCGAATAAAGCCGGGCATATTGGTCGTCCGGGTCTTTATCGCGAATTTCGAAGGTGAGAGCTTTAGGTTGCCGTCGCGGAAACTGAAACCGTTCGCCACCCTCGAGCACGAGGAACCGACGATCTCCCGCGGCCTTTGTCCGTCCGCAGCGAGAACATTTGTCTTGTGTGGCCGTCACGATAGCACCACAACCGGGACATTCTGTGAGAGCGTAGTTTCGTTCTACGAAGCTGCGCGTCCGACGAACCATGAAGTGGCGCATTAACTCACGCCAGTCGTCGGCGTGCTCGCTTTTCTCGAATGCTGCAAGGGCATTCACCGGGCTTTGATGTCGGCGGGTGAATTCTTCTACGCGACCATCGCAATTTCGGCGAATATATTCCTCGGGCCGGATACCAACTACTTCTTCAGGGTCCAAGAATAGCCGAAGCTGATTGGCGAGATCCAAGTAGGATTTATTATAGGGCGTAGCAGAAAGCAGAATACACTTACTAGCGTTGCGGGAAATATAATCACGGATCACTGCCCAACGTCGGCCCTCGCGATTCCTAAGGTTGTGGCTCTCGTCGATGATAACAACGCGGTAACGGCGAAGGTCAGGAAGGACCGACTGAACTTGTGTAATTGAAACTACCTTGGCTATCAGCCGATACCGGTGGACGTATCCCTCCCACATGGGAACGAGATTGACCGGGCAAAGTATTAGCGTCTCGAGCGAATTGGGGGGATCTTGGAACACACGGGCCAGCGCTGTTGCCATGAGTGTCTTACCAAGACCAACCACATCTCCAAGGATAACGCCTCCGCGTTTTTCAAGATGACGAGCAGCGATCCGTACGGCCGCCGACTGAAATTCAAGCAAGGTCTCTCGAAAATCAGATGGGATGCTGAATTCAGACAAACCAGCACGCGCCTCTTCCGCTAGGTGATAGGCCATTTTCACGTAAATCCAATACGGTGGCGGAACATCTGGCCGAGCCCAGCTTTCGTCGATGACTTGGATGAGTTCCTTAGTGATATCGACGCACCACTGATCGTTCCATCGATCATCAAACCAGCGCGAAAGTTTAGTAGCTGCATCGTGGTCGAGAACATCCACATTCAGTTCACCCTGACCTGATAGTCCGGCAAGAGTGAGGTTGCTCGATCCCAGATAACCAATGATTGGATTAACTGGGTCTGGGCGAAAACAGAGGTAAAGCTTAGCGTGAAGTTGGTGCTTCACGAATAGCTTAACGATAACTTTGCCGGATTTTAGTTGTGACGACAGTCGGCGAAGGCCAGCTTCATCTTCATCGTTGGGAGCACCAAAGGTAAGTTGCGCGCGGAATTCCTCTGCCAACCTACGTTTGAATTGGATAACGAATTGTTGACTAACTTGGTCCTCTTGCTGCAGGAGACTGTAACCTTTGCGAAGTTCGTCCTGCGGCAAGCGCTGCATTCCTACGAGCAAGCGACATTGGTGATCCGGCCCGCCGGCCCAATTCTCTATCAGCGCATCGATGGCCTTCCAGCCGCGGAGGTTGAAATATCCAACGCAAAAGTCAGATCGAGCACAAAGCTCCAGCGTCTGGCGCAGAGCCGGAAGAAGCTGCTGGTCGATGTTGTCAAATATGCGAGGCATCTAAGTTTTCAAGGAATGATATCGTGGCGGATTTTAGTCGATTTGCGGGGAAGGTGACAAGGCTTAAATGCGGGCGGCAGGCAGCAGGCAATAAGGCTCAAGGGCAGGGATGAAGGATAAAATACAAAGGCGGAAGGGAAAGAAGACATTATATTGACTCGTGATCGTGGAGCGGCCTCGTGTTCGTAGACGAGTGGGGAGGATGCAAGGCGGAAACAGCAACGCGGCAGGCGCCCGTTGTTGGCGCCGAGCTATTTCATGAAGTCGGCGTTGATGCGGTCGAGCAATTCAGGGGGCGGCTGCAGCACGTCCTGATCCAGCTCGGCGAGCGGCGTGTCGCCGAGATTGAGTTCTTCGGCAAAATCCGGGCGGTGAGGATCGTAGTAGATAAGTCCGGTCAAGAATTTTCCTTCGGCCACCGACGCATGAATCATATTCATCGCCTGCATCCTGTTGCTGGGATCGTAATCTTTTCCCAGCTTGTGCAGGACGATGCGCGAGCCGTCGTGCAGCGTGACCGGCTGCTCCGTCCCTTCCTTATAGTCCACTTCGATATTCTGATAAGGAGGGATAAAGTCGATATCGTGAATCGGGTCTAAATGCTCCTTGACGAACTTGAGGCTCTTGGTCGAGCCCTCGTGATTGTTGAAAGTCACGCATGGGCTGATGATGTCCAGAATCGCGCTTCCTTTATGCGCTAAGGCGCCCTGAATCAGCGGCGTCACCTGCTTGCGGTCGCCGGAGAAGCTGCGGGCGACGTAAGTCGCGCCGAGCACGATCGCAAGCTCGCAAATGTCGAGCGCAGGATTGTCGTTGACCTTTCCCCCTTTCATCACGCTGCCTTTGTCCGCCGTCGCCGAGAACTGGCCCTTGGTCAGGCCGTAGACGCCGTTGTTCTCGACGATATAAGTGATGTTCACGTTGCGCCGCATCATGTGGCAGAAGTTGCCGAGGCCGATCGCCGCCGTGTCGCCGTCGCCCGAGACGCCGATCGGAATCAGCTTGTGATTGGCGAGATTGACGCCGGTCGCCACCGCGGACATGCGCCCGTGCACCGCGTTGAAGCCGAAGGACTGGCTCAAGAAATAGGCCGGTGTCTTCGACGAGCAGCCGATGCCGGAGAGCTTGACGACTCTCCGCGGGTCGACGCTGCTCTCGAAAAACGCCCGCATGACGGACGCCGAGATCGCGTCGTGGCCGCAGCCCCGGCACATCGTCGAGGGAGCGCCCTCGTAGTCTTTTTCGGTTAGATTGACGCGATTAACTTTTTCTCCTGCCATTTCTCTACCTCTTTTACTTCTCCGCTATGGTGTTGCCGAATCTGCCGCACGACCTCCAGTGTGGTTGCCGGAAGACCGTCGTAAATCAGGATACTAACGATTCTCGCTCCCAGCTCCGGCCACTCGTCCTTAAAGATCGAAGCCATCTGAGCATCGCGATTTTGCTCGACAAGATAAAGCACGTCGTGAGCGGCAACGAACTTTTTGGTTTCCTCCGTGAGCGGCAAAGCCCGCAAGAGAAGATGATTGGTTTTCAGTCCGGACCCCTTCAAGCGATCCCGCGCTTCGCGCACCGGCTCGTAACTCGAACCGAAGCAGATAACCCCGGTTTTGACGCCGTCCTGCATTTCGATAATCGGCTTGGGAACGTACTTACGGGCGGTCTCGAACTTCTTCCGCAGCCGGTCGAGCGTCTCTTTATAATCTTTCTCGTCTTCGGAGTAGCGCGCATCGGAATCGTGGCCCGAGCCGCGGGTGAAGTAAGACGCCTTCCGATTCGGATTTCCGGGAATAGTCCGGTAAGGAATGCCGTCGCCGTCCTGGTCGAAGTAGCGGCGGAACTTTTTTCCTTGCTTCTCCCATTGCTCGAGCTGCTCGGCGGTCAGGAGCTTGCCGCGATCGAACGGCTCTTTCTCGAGCTTGAGCGGCTCCGAAGACCAGAGATTCATCCCCAGGTCCAGGTCCATCATGACGAAGACCGGCGTCTGGAAGCGCTCGGCAAAGTCAAAGCTACGCCGCGAGAGATCGAAGCAGGATTTTATGTCGTGAGGAATCAAAATGATGTGGCGGGTATCCCCGTGCGAGGCGTAGTACATGAGCTGGATGTCGGCTTGCTGCGTCCGCGTCGGCAACCCGGTCGACGGTCCGCCTCGTTGAATGATGAAATAGACGCACGGAATCTCGGCAAAGTAGGCCAGGCCGATCGTCTCGTTCATGAGCGAAAGCCCCGGCCCGGAGGTGGAGGTCATCGACCGCACCCCGGCCCAGCCCGCGCCGACGATCATGCCCGCGGCGGCGATTTCGTCCTCCGCTTGCACGATCGCATAAGCAGCTTTGCCGTCGGTCTTCCGCAGGCGCGGCATGTAGTGCTCGATAGCTTCCGCCAGCGAGCTCGAAGGCGTGATCGGGTACCAGCAGATGACCGAAGCGCCGCCGTAGATAGCGCCCAACGCGCAGGAGGTGTTGCCCTCGGTGATGATCTTGCCTTTGTTGCCGTCCGGAATCGGCTCCAGGCGTCCGATGTTCTGAGTGTAGCCTTTGTCTTTAACGTGGTTGAATCCAGCCTCGATGCAGACGAGGTTCGATTCGATCACGGCCGGTTTTTTGCCGAAGGCGTCTTGCAGGACTGCTTTGATGGTTTCCATGTCGATGCCGAACAGGGCGGCAAGAGCGCCGACATAGACCATGTTGCGCTGCTTGATGCGTAGAGGCGAGGCTGGGACGATCTTCTGGATCATCTTGTTCGCCGGGACGCCGCAATACTGGACGCCATCCCTCTTCAGATTGGGCGCCAGCGGCGTGGAGTCGTCGTAAATAATGATGCCACCATCGCGCACGCGATAGATATCCTTGGCGGCGGTCGCGTCGTTGAACATGACCATGACATCGATCACGTCCTTGCGGGCCATGTAGCCGTCGGCGGAGGCGCGAATCTGGTACCAAGTCGGCAAGCCCTGGATGTTTGACGGAAACATGTTCTTCGAAGAACAGGGGATTCCCATCTTGAAAATCGCCTTGAACACGATGTTGTTCGCAGAGGCGCTCCCCGTGCCATTTTCCGTCGCTATGGAGATGCTAAGATCGTTGACCAGTGGTGTTTCCATAATTGAACCAGCGGGTTACCTACCCCTCCCTAATTTTATTAACCTACCAGGGATCGCCGCGAAAAACAAGAAACGGTGGCGGATCACCCCGGTGTAAAGTGCTCCTCGGATTCCCAAAATTCCTCGATTTCCTTCCACGTATTGCGCACGTTTTCATCCACGTCGAGGGCCTTCGCGTATTTCAAAACGTCGCGCATCGATACAATGCCGACGAGTTGATTTTGCTGCCCGAGGAGCGCCATGTGACGGAAGTGTTTCTTGTGCATCTCCTCCAAGACTTGTCCGATCAAGGCCGTATGAGGCAACGTCACTAGATTGGCTGTCATAACCTCCCGGACGGTTGTATTTCTCGTATCGAGTCCTTTGACGGCGACCCGACTAAGGACGTCGCGCTCGGTGAAGATACCGGCGAGATTGCCCTTGTTGAGGACTGTGATGCAGCCGATGTCCTTCTTGATCATCAGTTCAATGGCCTCGCGAATGGGTTGAGAGTCCTCGATTGTGGCGGGGTCCTTTGACATGACATCCCCGACGGTCTTGCTGTCGGTTAGCCGTTGTCCCAGTGCGACGGCAAGATCAAGAATTTGCCGCATCGAGACGATACCGACGATTTTTCCTTTTTTTTCGCGGACGAGAAGATGGCGGAACTTCGAGCGGTACATTTTTGCCAGCGCGTCAACAATGTGCGTGTCTTCGGGAACGGTCCGGATCGGGCTCGTCATGACTTTCTTGATGCCGGTCTTTTTTGGATCCAGTTTGTCACTCATCACCCGTTTCTGAACGTCCTTCTCCGTAAATATCCCGACAGGAAGTCGGTCTTCCGTTATAATGATCGCGCCGACGTCCTTGGCGACCATCAATTCCATGACTTCGAGGATCGTGCTCGACACCGGTGCGGTATTCAGGTCCCGGGTCATGATTTCGTTGACTTTATTGGACAGCATAAGAAAACCTCCAGCGGCCGGTTCTTCGACTTCGCGTGGTCGAACGGAATCGAGTGGAACAGATTCAAATATCTCTTTTTTCAATCTATGCTGCAAGGGGACGCGGTAGTCACATTGCGTGGTCGTGAGAAGCGTGTTAGCCTGAAGCACAAGTTTCGCGAGGAAGGCGACACATGAGCCGCCGGGAAACAGAATTCGATCATGAGGTTGTCACCGAGACCGAGAAAAAGCTCAAAAAGCCCCCACTCTACAAGGTCCTGCTGCATAACGACGATTACACCACCAAAGAGTTTGTCGTTCAGGTGCTGCAATACGTTTTTCATAAGGAGTCAACCGAAGCCGTTCAGATCATGCTCCACGTTCATCGCAGGGGGATCGGAGTCGCGGGCGTCTATTCCTACGAAGTCGCCGAGACCAAGGTGGCTGTCGTCGAGAGTTTAGCGCGCCAGAATGAATATCCGCTGAAGTGCACGATGGAAGAGGCCTGAGATGTTCACCAAGGAGCTTAAAACTACTTTAAGTCTCGCCTTTGCCGAGGCCAAGAGGCGGCGCCACGAGTTCGTGTGCGTCGAGCACCTGCTTTTCGCGCTGCTCCAGGACAAAGACGCCAGCTCGGCCATCGTTCACTGCGGCGGCGATCCGGCGCGTCTCAAGAAGGGGCTGGAAGATTATTTTACGACTCAGCTCGAGTCCGTGCATCACGGATTGGAGCATGAGCCGCAAGAGACCATAGGCTTTCACCGCGTGCTGCAGCGGGCGGTGATTCATGCCCAATCGGCCGAGAAAAAAGAAATCAACGGCGTCAATCTCCTGATCGCGATATTCCGCGAGCCGGATTCTTACTCGGTTTATCTTCTCGAGGAGCAGGGCCTCAACCGTTTCGACGTCGTGAATTTCATCTCGCACGGCATCTCGAAGATGCCGGTCGGCGATGAAGAGCCGGCGAACCCGGCGGAGCCGATGGACGAGGAGCGGCCGGCGCCGGTCAAAAATCCGCTCGAAGCATTCACCGTCAACCTGGTCAAAAAGGCGCGCGACGGACACATCGATCCCCTGATCGGCCGCGAGCTGGAAATCGAGCGGACCATCCACATCCTTTGCCGGCGGCGCAAGAATAACCCCATCTACGTCGGCGATCCCGGCGTCGGCAAAACCGCCATCGCCGAAGGCCTGGCGCTGAAAATCCACCAGGGCGAGGTTCCGAACGCTCTCAAAGGCGCGGTCATCTATGCCCTCGACATGGGCGCGCTTTTGGCCGGGACCAAATTTCGCGGCGACTTCGAGGCCCGTTTAAAAGGCGTGTTGAACGCGCTCAAAAAGCAGCCCGACTCGATTCTCTTCATCGATGAGATTCATACCGTGGTCGGCGCCGGCGCGACCAGCGGCGGCTCTCTGGACGCGTCGAATATTTTAAAGCCGGCGCTGGCTTCCGGAGAGCTCCGCTGCATCGGCTCGACCACCTACCACGACTACAAGAGCTACTTCGAGCGCGACCGGGCGCTGGCGCGCCGCTTTCAGAAAATCGAGATCCCGGAGCCGAGCATCGAGGAAAGCTACAAAATACTCCTTGGCCTTAAATCGCACTACGAGAAACACCACGGCGTCCGCTACAGCGCCGGCGCGCTGCGCGCGGCGGTGGATCTCTCCGCCAAGCACCTCAACGACCGGCGGCTCCCCGACAAGGCGATCGACGTGATCGACGAGGTGGGCGCGGCGGTCAAGTTGATGCCGGAAGAAAAGCGCAAAAAGGTCATCGGTACGAAAGATATCGAGCAGATCGTCGCCAAGATCGCCAAGATCCCGCCGCGCAGCGTATCGTCCTCGGATCGGTTGCAGATCCAGAACCTCGACCAGGAATTGAAATCGGTCGTCTTCGGCCAGGACCAGGCGATCCAGAGTCTGGCGAGCGTTATCAAGCTCTCGCGCTCGGGTCTGAGCCATCCGGAAAAACCGATCGGCTGTTTTCTTTTCTCCGGGCCGACGGGCGTCGGGAAAACCGAAGTGGCCAAGCAGCTCGCGCGAATTCTCGGCGTGGAATTCATGCGCTTCGATATGAGCGAATACATGGAGAAGCACACCGTATCGCGATTGATCGGCGCGCCTCCCGGCTACGTCGGCTTCGACCAGGGAGGTTTGCTGACCGACGGGGTGAATCGAAATCCCTACGCCGTGCTGTTGCTCGACGAGATCGAAAAGGCGCATCCCGATCTCTTCAACATCCTGCTTCAGGTGATGGACCACGCGACGCTGACAGACAACAACGGCAAGAAAGCCGATTTTCGCAATATCATTCTCATCATGACGACCAACGCGGGCGCGCGCGAGATGAGCGGCGCGCCGCTTGGCTTCGGCGCTACGACCAACGTTGGCAAAGGCAAAGAGGCGATCGAGAAGATGTTCAGCCCCGAGTTTCGCAACCGCCTGGACGCGGTCATTGCCTTCAATTCGCTCAATCCCGAAGTTATTCTCTTGGTGGTGGACAAGTTCATGGGCGAACTGAACGCACAGCTTCAGGAGAAAAAAGTCTCGCTCTCGCTCACCTCACGGGCGCGCGAGTGGCTGGCGCGGCGCGGCTACGATCCCATATTCGGCGCGCGGCCGATGGCCCGCTTGATCCAAAACGAGGTCAAGCGGCCGCTGGCCGACGAGATTCTTTTCGGCCAGTTGCAGAGCGGCGGCAAAGTCGAAGTGGACGAGAGCGATGACAAGCTCACCTTCAACTATGTCGGCCAAACGGCTCCTCCCGAACCCGTGACGGCAGAGCAGTAAACCCGGCCACCATTGAGCCAGCAGCTCATCATCGGCGTATTTCTCGCCTTTTTTTTCTTCGAGTTTGTCGTCGAGTTCGGTCTCAACGAGATGAACCTGGCCTACGTACGCGAATGGTCGGGGAAACTGCCGGACTTTTTCGCCTCCGTGATGAGCCGCGACGAGTATGTCAAGTCGGTGGAATACACGGTCGCCAAAGGAAGGTTTCAGCGCTGGGCGGCGATCTACGATGCGCTGGCGACTCTTTGGATCCTCCTGGGCGGGATACTTCCCGCGCTCGACCGCTTCGCGCAAAGTGTCGGGGCTCGCCTTCCCGCAGGCACGCATGCAACGGGAATTTTATTTTGCCTGGGCGTCGGACTGATCTTTTCTCTCCTGAGCCTTCCCACCGATATCTACTCGACCTTCGTTCTCGAAGAGCGCTTCGGCTTCAACAAAACGACGCCCCGTCTTTACGTCATCGACAAATCGAAAGGGCTCCTCCTCACGCTCGCGATCGGTGTCCCGTTTCTTTTCGTTGTCCTTTGGTTGATGGACGCGGCCGGCGCGTACTGGTGGTTCTGGGCTTTTCTGTTTATTCTCGCCTTTCAACTTCTGATGGTCGTGCTCTATCCAAGTCTGATCGCGCCGCTGTTCAACAAGTTCGAGCCGCTGAAAGACAGCGAGCTGCGCGGGCGGATTCTCGCCCTGGCGGATCAGCTTGGTTTTAAGACAAGCGGAATCTTCACGATGGACGGCTCGCGCCGCTCCGCGCATTCAAACGCCTATTTTACCGGACTGGGCAAGAGCAAACGCATCGTGCTCTTCGACACGCTGGTCGAGCAGATGACCGTGGACCAGGCGGTGGCGGTGCTGGCCCACGAGATCGGCCATTACAAGCTGAAGCACATTCGTCGGATGTTAGTGCTGCGGTCGCTGTATCTGCTGGCGGGCCTTTATGTTCTGAGTCTTTTGATCGACTACGATTCGTTATTCACCGCCTTCGGATTCCAGGAAGCTCCCCATCATGTAGCGCTCGTGTTGTTCAGCTTGATCTCAGGCCCGGCTACTTTTTATTTCCATCCGTTGATGAATTATGTCTCGCGCAAGCACGAATACGAGGCTGACGGTTTCGCCCGGCAGGTGCTGAAAGATCCAAAGCCGATGGAAGAGGCGCTGATCAAGCTCACGATTAAAAATCTTTCCAATCTCACGCCCCATCCCTGGTACTCGGCTTATCACTATTCCCATCCGACGCCGGCGGAGCGGATCGGCGCGCTGCGAGGAGAACGGCGATGAGCATGCAAAAAAAATTGTGCGAGATGCTTAGGCGAAACCGTTTGCTGCTCGCGCCGGGCGCCTTCGACGGGCTATCCGCACGTATGGTGGAAGAGGCCGGCTTTGAAGCGGTCTATTTAAGCGGCGGAGCGGTCGCGCGCAGCACCGGCGTGCCGGACCTTGGGTTAATGACGATGTCCGAGGTCATCGAGCGAGCGCGCCAGGTCGTGAGCGCCGTCCGAATTCCCGTCATCGCCGACGCCGACACCGGTTATGGCAATGCCTTGAACGTTGTCCGGACAGTACGCGAATTCGAGCGCGCCGGCGTGGCGGCGATCCACATTGAAGATCAGGTCACTCCCAAACGCTGCGGACATCTGGAAGGAAAAGAAGTCATTCCTCTTGGTGAAATGGAAAGTAAAATCAGAGCCGCCCTCGAAGCCCGGAGCGACAAAGACTTTGCGATCATCGCGCGAACCGATTCACGGGCGGTTCACGGTCTCGACGACGCGATTCATCGCGGCACGGCATTCGCGCGACTGGGAGTCGATGCGGTCTTCATCGAAGCCGCCGAGTCGGAGGCGGAGCTCGAGACCATCGCCCGCTCCATTCGCGAGGTTCCGCTCATGGTCAACATGTTTAAGGGCGGCAAGACGCCGCTGCTTCCCTCTTCCCGCCTGGAACAGATGGGCTACCGCATCGCGATCTTTCCCTCCGACACGCAGCGCGCGGCGATCTATGCGATGAAAGAAACTCTGGCCGTTCTCAAGCGCGACGGTTCGACCGCGGCCATCGACGATCGGCTTACGACGTTTCAAGAGCGCGACCGGTTGGTGGGGCTGGGAAAGTGGGAGAAGCTGGAAGAGCGCTATCTGAAAGATATCGCAAAGAAGTGAGATAAGAAGAAATACGCGGTAGACTAAAGTATCTCCCCGTTGCACTCAACTCTCCCCATGCCGTCGATCATTTCCATTTCGAAGCTGACCAAGACCTACGCTTCGGGCCTTCAAGCGCTGAAGAGCGTCAACCTCGAGATCCGCAAGGGTGAAATCTTCGGTCTGTTGGGTCCCAACGGCGCGGGCAAAACGACGCTCATCAACATCGTCTGCGGCATCGTCACGCCGACCGCGGGCGCGGTGATCGCAGACGGCCACGACATCGTGCGCGACTACCGCGCGGCGCGGTCGAAGATCGGCCTCGTACCGCAGGAGCTGACCACCGACATGTTCGAGACGGTCTGGGCGACGGTGGGTTTCAGCCGCGGGCTTTTCGGACGAGCGCCGAATCCGGCGCACATCGAGAAGGTGCTGCGCGACCTCTCGCTGTGGGAGAAGCGCAACGACAAAATCATGACCCTGTCGGGCGGCATGAAGCGGCGCGTGCTGATCGCCAAGGCCCTGGCGCACGAGCCCGAGATCCTCTTTCTCGACGAGCCGACGGCGGGCGTCGACGTGGAGCTGCGCCGCGACATGTGGGCGCTGGTGCGGGGTCTGCGCGAAAGCGGCGTGACCATCATTCTGACCACACACTACATCGACGAGGCCGAAGAGATGGCCGACCGCATCGGGGTAATCCACAAGGGCGAGCTGATCGTGGTCGAGGAGAAAGCCGAGCTGATGAAGAAGCTCGGCAAAAAACAATTGACGCTCAATCTGCTGGAGCCGTTGATTTCGATTCCGTTGGAGCTGAGCGACTGGCGGCTGGCGCTGAGGGCCGCCGGCCACGAGCTGGAATACACCTTCGACGGCAACGAGGAGAGCGCGGGCATTCCAACCCTGCTCAAGCGGCTGAGCGAGCTGGGGATCGGCTTCAAGGACCTGAACACGCGCCAGAGCTCGCTCGAGGACATCTTCGTGAGTCTGGTGAGCGAGCGCAAATGACCAACTTGGATTTCAACCGCCACGGCGTGTGGGCCATCTACAAGTTCGAGATGGCGCGGGCCCGGCGCACGCTCTTGCAGAGCGTGGTCACGCCCGTGATCACGACTTCGCTCTATTTCGTCGTCTTCGGCGCGGCGATCGGATCGCGCATGAGCGAGGTGAATGGCGTCGCCTACGGCGCCTTCATCGTGCCGGGGCTGGTCATGTTGTCGCTCTTGACACAAAGCATCTTTAACGCGTCGTTCGGCATTTACTTTCCGAAGTTCACCGGCACCATCTACGAGCTCTTGTCCGCGCCGATATCCTCTGTGGAAATCGTCATCGCCTACGTCGGGGCGGCGGCGACCAAGTCGATCCTATTGGGCCTGATCATCCTGATCACAGCGTCCGTGTTCGTGCCGATCCGGATCCAGCACCCGGCATGGATGATCGCGTTTCTCGTGTTGACGGCGGCGACCTTCAGCCTGTTCGGGTTCATCATCGGCCTCTGGGCGAAGAGCTTCGAGCAGCTCCAGTTCATCCCCCTGTTGATCGTGACGCCGCTCACGTTTCTCGGCGGAGCATTTTATTCGATCGACATGCTGCCGCCGTTGTGGCGCACGGTCACCTTGTTCAACCCCGTGGTCTATCTGATCAGCGGCTTTCGCTGGAGCTTCCACGAATCGTCGGACGTGAGCGTGGAGGTGAGCCTGGCGATGACCTTGGGATTTTTCCTGATCTGCCTGGCGGTGGTCGCATGGATTTTCAAAACCGGGTACCGGCTGAAGAGTTGAGGCTGTTGAGGACAACGGATCCGCTGCTCAACATCGATTGGGAACGCGCCTTGGCTCAGCTCGACAAGCGCGGGTTCGCTCTGCTCACCGAAGTGCTCGCCGGGAATACTTGCGAAGCGATTGCCGCGATTTATGCCGTCGACGGGCAATTTCGCTCGCGCATCGACATGTCGCGCTATGCCTTCGGCAAGGGCGAATATAAATATTTCAAATACCCACTGCCCGCGATCGTGCAGCAGTTGAGATCGTCGATGTATCCTTATCTAGCGCCGCTTGCGAATGATTGGCTCGACCGGCTTGGGATCAAGCAGCAGCACTTCCCGGAAAAATTACCCGACTTCATCCGGCAATGTCACCGCGCGGGCCAAAAACGGCCGACGCCTTTGATGCTGAAGTACGGCCCCGGCGATTTTAATTGCCTGCACCGGGATTTGTACGGCGAGATCTTCTTTCCTTTTCAAGTCACCTTCTTCTTGAGCCAGCACGGAAGAGATTTCGCAGGCGGCGAATTTGTCCTCGCAGAGCAACAGCCGCGCCGGCAATCCCGCATCGAAGTGCTAGCGCCGAACCAGGGCGACGCGGTCATCTTCTCCGTCGACCATCGCCCGGTCCGCGGTGCGCGAGGCTACTACCACGCTCACCTGCGCCACGGTGTCAGCACGGTACGCTCAGGCAACAGGTACACTTTGGGAATTATTTTCCACGACGCGAAGTAGAGTCTGCGTGAACATTCGATGTGGCTGGGATACAAAATCGTATGACCACACCATTTTTTCTAAGTCAACTTAGTCAACAACGTCCCCTAAACCCGAGAGTTGGGTATTTAAAATTTGATTGACATGACAATTAAAGCTGTGATACAAGTTCACCTTAAAAAACTAAGGCATTTTAACAGAAACAAAGCTAAGGGGAGAAGTCAGATGGGTAATGGTCAAAGTGCTAAAAGAGAACCAATATTTCTTAGTGATGGTTCAGAAGAAAGTTCCAAAGCGCTGTATAGATTGACCCGTGCTAAACTACCCTTCTCTCTAGTTCCAACAGAGGGATCTGGGTTAGTGCTGCTGTCCTCAGGACGTGCTTTCCATGGCCTCGAAGGAGTTGAGCGCTATATCCAAGAGAAGAAACCGGACCAAAAGTAAGCCAAAGCGGTCTAAAATCGGGAAATGCTACTGGTTCACCGGAACATCGGGAACCAGGGTTCGTCACGCATTAACAACTCTCGCATCTGAATTCCAAACACCCTCAGAAATAGTATCAGTCGAAGACGAGATACTCGTCGCGTTCGCACACCATAGTAACCCTGTAGATGCTGCGGCAAGACAACAACATCTGGCGAATCTAAAGCGACCCGGCGGCTTCAAACAAATACTTGACCAAGCCCCGTCGCTTGTTCAGGAATTGTGGCTGAAAGCTGCTGGTTCTGCATGTAGAAGAGCTCAGACGCACCTGGATACTGGAAAAAATGTTTTCCTTACTTTTCATGCGGTTTACTATGCTGATAAGTTTTCCGACTTCTATTCACCGCTTGACATCCGTGCCTTTCAGAAATTTCCTAAACCTGCCAAGTTCCTGACCCTGATCGACGACATCGGAGATGTTGCCGATCGGCTGCGGGAGGATGGTCAAGTTTTTTCCAACCGCAAAAGAGCTGGAGTCAGATCAGTTATAGATGCGATACGTGATCTCCTCACCGTGCTTGAATGGCGTTCTACTGAGCTAACAATTTCTCGCCTGTTAGGTAGCCTTGTAGGATGTCCACCTTTTGTGCTTGCCGTTAAGCATCCTGTGAAGACCGCGGCAAGAATCGTGCAAGATGATGGGGTTCCAGCCTACATCTCCCATTCGATAAGCGAATCTAGGCGGAAATTTAAAAAGACTGGTAAATGGGGGAGCTTCCCGAGCGAGGTGCAAAGATTTACAGATACACTAGCTAATGGTGAGGTGGGAGGCCGCGTTAATAAAGTAATCCCCATAGTCCCGACTGCCATCGATGAGTTACGAATTCGTTCCGTGAAAGTAGACAGACAGGATATCCTTATACCAAGCCTATTGGATCGTTGGGATTTGCCGGCTGGAACTTTACTCGTTCCGTCTCCGGGTAACCCGCCAAGCTTGAATTGGCTTGATCCCTGCGGCCACTTCAAGGGAAAACTAACGGAACCGATGACGACCGAGACAGCTCGTGAAGTTATGGCCGTTGATGGTTTACTTCAGGCACTTCACACCAGGATCGACAATCAAATCAACGCGCGCGACCATATGCTCGTAGAACAATGCGCCCACTTTGTTGTATATCGGCCATATGTTGCGTGGAGAGTTAGCAGAGGTGTTGAAGCTGAGATATCTCATCGAGAGAGACTCGCAAATAGAGGTAAGCCAAAAGGGAAAACTGTCTTTTTACATAGGCGCGCAACCGATGATCGTCTACGGAGACTAGGTACAATTGTAGAGGGAGCAAAGCTGTATTTCAGGTGGGTTAAGGAAGCACAGGAGATAGCTGACGATGAGCTGGAAGAGCTATTAAGGGAAAAATTGGAAGAGGGAGCTCCCGCTTCTTTCTCGCCGGACGATATTGAAGTCTGTGTGAAGAAGTACCTGAAAGAGGAGGGCATAGAATTTGGTGGTCTCCGCTGGACGGAGGACGCAAAAATATTGGACAAGAAAAGTAGCGCTGAAAGTGACGAAGACGAAAAGTTGCTTTGGGAAAGAATATCTTCGGAAGCGAAAAAGCCGGACCCGTGGCGAAGTCATGCTGATGCTTGGATCCAGCGCGATTCGACAGCCGAACAACTCGCAGATGAATTGGTCCGACGGCTTTAAAAACTTACAGTTGAACTGCGAATTCTAGTGAGATCCCCCAGATAGTTCACTACCGGTCGTTATACACTTTCCATAGTGGGGGCAGATAGGTTGTGATATAGGCTCACGGCTTAATAAATGGTTGTGCTCATTGACCAAGACGGACCTCTGGCTGATTTTGAACGGGGGTTTCTTATTTGTTGGCGGAAGAGATTTCCAAAAGAAAATTATGTGCCTCTTGCAAGACGGAAATCATTTTATGTCCGCAGCGACTATCCAAAGGCACTCCGTAGAAAAGTTGAAAGCGTCTACCTTGCGAAGGGGTTTTATAGGAGTCTTCCGGCTGTGGAGGGAAGCGTTAGAGCAATAAGGCACCTAATTAAATCCGGTTATGATGTAAGAATTTGTTCATCTCCCTTATCCCAGTATAAAAACTGTGTCCTAGAAAAATACCAGTGGGTCGAAGATCATCTTGGTCGAGACTTTGTCAAGAGGATCATCCTAGCAAAGGACAAGACTCTTATTCGAGGCAATTATCTAATCGATGACAAGCCTGAAATTGAAGGGGCAGAAACAGCGGAATGGGAACATATAATTTTCGATCGGCCATATAATTGCTCGGTTACAAACAAGCGGCGGCTTACGTGGAAAAATTGGAAGATAGTATTAAAGTTGTCTTAGTCACTACACGTCGTGTTTAATTCATGGCCCGAACCGTGCGTTCTACCAAGCTGAGCCGAGCAATGGAAAATCAGCTTTCACCATTTTTCGTGTGACGACAAAGCTGGCGGCTATTCACCTGAAAAACTTCGACGCTCAAGCGCGACGGCTCAACGGCAGTATAGATGATTGCCGTAAATCCTCGAAGAGCGTGCCCGACTGGCTGGGGCTCCATTTCGAAGTGTGATATCTAAAACCGCCGCCAAAAAACGAGACAAAATTCTAATGCTCTTTGTCTCTCGGCGGCAGTGGATCGTTTCCCGGAGCAATTGTGTCTTTACTCCGGAATTTTCCGTGCAAGCCTTGAACGGTAAGCTCGCCGCCGCCTTGGTTTTGGAGCATTTCTTTCGCCGCATCTATCGCTTCCCCCTGAGTGGGGTGAAGGCTTGAAGCCTTATCGGCGTCGTTCCGCTTATTCACCCAATTTCTATCGGTGTCGCGGAAAACTGTCCTGTCTCTGTCTTTGCTCATAACGACCTCCTATTTTTTAAAGTCTCATGTTTTCTTCAGCACCGCAATTTTTTTTCATTTGAAAAATGGATCGCCAACATCAGTATCCTCGTGGTGGCGACATACCTTTTGAGGGAGAATCGCCAGCTTGTTGCTGGGTAGCACGCTATGGGAATTGCCGTCATATTCCATGAGAATTGGAATGCGCTTGTTATGCCATGGAGTGACGAGTTGCATGAAAAGGCCAATGGCAGTTGACGCAAGAACACCGTTAGGCCAAATAACTTGAGGTCGGCCACCCGCTTGCCCATAATTCGCGGCTTCTTGCGCGAGCAACTCCACCGTCAACAGACCCATGCACCGGAGGCACGGCTCGCCCGGCATCGACAGTGCCACCTGGCCAGAGATCAAATAGCGTGTTTCGAGCGGATGAACGTCCATTCCGATATCCACGTAGGGGATCAGAAAGCGCCGCGCCATCCGCTCTAGCTGGTCACGTTCGGTATAGCGATCAACACAGCCGAAAATCACATCGCAATCACGAAAAGATTCCGGCTTCGCTTGCCATCGTTCTGATATGGAAATTACGTTAGCAGCTGGGTTAACTGCGCGAATGAGACGCTCAGCTACATCCACCTTGCGAGTGGCGTTCTCTATGTCTGCGGCCGTAGCTCCGACTAGCCGGTTGAGATTGCTCTCTTCCACGATATCCGGATCGGCAGTGACGAACGTGCCGATACCGATGTGCGCCAGTTGTTGGACTATGTGCGATCCACCACCGCCAAGGCCAACGATGGCAACGCGGCAGGTGCTGAGGATTTCCTCGCTGTGCTCGCCTAAAACACTTTGTCGTTGATATCTGTTTGAGGCCATTGGATGTGTATGAATTTCATTGGACTGCCGACGAACGTAATCTTCGATATCCACGCCGGCGTTTCCGTTAAACGATACCAGCACCGCGCGACAACGGAGTCCTTGCTGAGAATGAGAGCGCCATGCGGAAAATTGGGCTGCACGTTGAAAAAATCGGGAACAAATTTTGCCGCCTCACGCGAATCGGTCTTGCTGAATTTCGGTATGCCCGTGTGATCGTGAAGGTGGATATGAAACATGGATGCCTGATGATTGTAAGCAAATTGGAGAGCTTTTCTGATCGCGTTCGGGCCTATCATGGCCCCGACCCGCTGGTCAGGCAAATAATCATCGTCAGCAATAGGTCGGTATTCAGCCGCAAGAATGATTAGACCGCTCGGCGAAGCGGCTGGTTTGCAAGAAACGAATCCAACCCGCTCAGCGGCAAATGGGTGGGGACGGGGCAGATCCCGCAGGATTGCGTCCCGAAGGCGCCTGGTCATTTTGAAGTGAATGGTCATCGAAGTCCCCGGAGGTGTTCCGCTAACATTTCCATCGGCCGGAGACTATTGGGAACGTGATTCCATGACCAAGTGTGCCAAGTTCGTCCCAGGATGCAGTGCGGTGACCAGTTGTTACCGCGACCTGCAGGTTGGGCGAGGAACAATCGTGTCGGATATCCGCTGTGAGGTGAGAGACAGAGGAGGGCCTCGACCTCTTTCACGTTGCAACCATCGGGAAGCTTGAGAACGGGCAGGTGAATATAGACCTGCCCGCCCTCACGTATCTCGGTGGCACCCTCGCAGACGAATTGTAGTTCTTCCAGGTGCTCGAGGGACTGCATGGTTAGGATGATCCTCCCTGCCGTACATGGCTCACAAAAGTCTCGCCGCCTTTGATCGTGATCCGTTGAGTGTCATCGAGCGGCTTGAACTCGCCGTTGATCACCTCGTCAAGTGCACGGGACGGATCCACGTCCAATGCGGCTTTCAGTTCGGCCACGACATAGCTTCCACGGTGGATCAGTTTTTCGGTTCCGTCCACCGTGACGGTCACTTTGTCTTTGCCATGCTCCGGAAGTTCATGGATCACCGGAGCGGTTTCGGACTTCTTTTGTTCGGTTTGTTCTGCTTTCATTTTTATCTCCTCTTCTTCCTGCATTGCAGGATTTACTTGCACCCAGTACAGTGTGTGACACGGCAAGGAATCACCTCACATCACATTGCTCACGGCGGTTTTTTTGGGGGAATATCGGGAGGACAATGCTCTTTACCCTTGCGGTGATCGTGGTTACGACGGCGTTTCCCGCTTTTGCTAGATTGCTCATCCATCGACGATTCCAATTCCTTTCGGCCCATAGCAGGGCTTTTGTTTGGTCCAGTCTACCTAAACGCAAAGCTTGCGTCAACAGTAGTTTCTTCAGTGCTAGTCAATAATACAAACAGTTTTGATTATTGACACAGACGGCCGTATGTGCGAGTTATTCAGGCACATGGGGTCTTTCGACAGCGTATACGTCGGGATCGGAAGACAAGTTCGCCAGCTGCGGATGAAAAAGGGCCTCACCCAAGAACGGCTGGCCGAGTTAGTTTCACTCACCCGTACCTCGATCACTAACATAGAGAAGGGACGGCAAAAGCTTCCAATTAACACCCTCTATGTGTTGGCCAATGCGTTAGGAGCTGAGGCGAGGGACCTCCTCCCTGACGTAAGAAGAAATAAAGAAGACGTCCTCGGAAAAAAGGTCCTCAAAGACTTATCTAAGAAAGAGGCGAGATGGGTTGAAGCCGTAATGAAAGGAGGCACCACGTATGAAAATCAGGAAGAGCACCATTCACAAGTTGGCTCAAAGCCTGATTCTTAGTAGGCAGGTCAGCGAGCCGCCTGTGCCGGTTGAAACGATTGCAAAGTTCTTAGATCTAAAGATAAGCTTGGAACCGTTTGAAGGAGACATATCTGGGTGTACTATAAGGCGAGGTGATAAGGCGGTGATCGGGGTGAATTCTCTCCATCATCCGAATCGCCAGCGATTTACGATCGCCCACGAGATCGGTCACTTTCTCATGCACAAAGGAGAACAGGTAATCGTTGATCGTCATTTCCGAATCAACTTCAGAGACGCAGAATCTGGGAAAGCAGAAAACCCAGAAGAGATAGAAGCGAACTACTTCGCAGCGGAACTCCTGATGCCTGTAGATTTTTTAGTTAGAGATTTAAAAGCCAAGGTTATTGACATGGAGGATGATACTCAAATTAGGGAACTTGCCGAGAGATACCGAGTCAGCGCACTAACGCTTAATTACAGATTACATAACCTAGGTTATCTTTCTCAATAGAAGAAAAGCAGTGCCTCGGAGGGCGAGAATACGGGGCAACAAACTTAAAAGCCCCTCGGTTGCACCGAGAGGCTTTTCCTATCAGCATGAAAAGAACCTGGTCAGTTTGAATTTTGGATCTCTTCTGACTAAGCTCCGGTGCTGGCGCGTGGGGATGACGGGAGATTGGGTTTTCCAACCCTGCCTCACAGTTGCGTCGTGAAGTTCTCCCGCCATCCCCATCGCATAATCGAGCAAGACTGCTTGGTTCTCGAATTTACGTGTTTCATCCTGGTTCTTCCTCCTTTCACCTCTAATTAGGTGGTCCTTGCGTCCGCTCCTTTTCCTTTTCGCAAAGACTACCGCGCTTGCTTACTTGTAAGACTATTACTTATTCTTTCCAGAACGCCAGCCAGCCCCGTAATCTTTCCGATCCTCCGCTGTTCCGGAAGAGGGCGGGTTATAGTAGCGGCTACCGGTTATTGATTCGAGAGGCGCATTGGACGCGCGTTCTCTAGAATCTCTTGCGGAATCTTTCTTTGCATCGTCGTTGCCTTTTTCACGGGATTCTTTGCTCATGTTATCCTCCTAAGGTTGCGATGAGGAGGCGTGGATTTAAACCGAGCGGATTAAAAAAGGGTTCGTCCAGCACTCCCGGGCTGGAGAAACCCCCATCACGACGCGATTTACTTATATTTGGGTTTCAATCTCATGTCAAGATGTATGAAACGACTTTTTCGGTTATTAGCCAACGGCTCGTGGCCTAGTTCAGTCGTTGAGTCTCATTTCTGGAGTGCGAGAGAAACAGATATAGATGGGACGAGGACTTCACTCACCCTTACGTCCGAACTACACCGGAGGGAAAGAAACCCTTATTCGATTTGGGAAATAAAATGGTCGGGGCGACTGGATTTGAACCAGCGACCTCACGGTCCCGAACCGTGCGCTTTACCAAGCTAAGCCACGCTCCGACCCTCCCGCTAGTCCGCGCGCGTGGCTCGTATCGACCGGCCGCTTCAAGGCATCGCAATCTTCCTCGCTACAGCTGCCGGTATTTTTTGGTCTGATTGGAGCTTGTCACGTTTGCTCAATTGCGCAAATCCGCAACTATCCGCGCCCCTCTTTGATTTTGCTGCCGATTGCGTAAATATTAGTCTGAAGCTCGCGGTACTTTAAAAATCCGAAAGTGATTCCGGTCCGGTTCGCAACCAGAGGGCGAACGTTGATTGATCGTAAACCATAAACCGGTTAAATAGCAGCGATGACAGACGCAAACATAGGAGGGAGTAAAGTATGAGCGGAGTACGAGTACTGGTTGGCACGCGCAAGGGCGCGTTCATTTTGACGGCGGACGGAAAGCGCGAGAAGTGGAACGTGA
>CAZNES010000069.1:0-23040 GCA_964572145.1 uncultured Syntrophobacteraceae bacterium | reverse complement strand
GTCAAGCCCTTTCAACGTCTCAAACCCTTCAACTATTTTAACTTTTGGTGTATAGCTCACACTACCATGAGCTACGAAAATATCGCGGTCGAAAAAGACGGAGCGATCGGCATCGTCACGCTGAACCGGCCGCAACAATTGAACGCGCTGTCCTATGGCCTGGTCAAGGAATTGGCGCTGGCGCTGGAGGCGCTGGACCAAGATCCCGAGGTCCGGGTGATGATCGTCACCGGCGGGGAAAAAGTATTCGCCGCCGGCGCGGACATCAAAGAGATGGCCGATGCGGGACCGTTCGACGAGCGCGTGCAGGGACGCCTCGCCTTCAGGGACCGGATCAACAAAATCTCCAAGCCGGTCGTCGCGGCCGTCAGCGGCTACGCGCTGGGCGGCGGCTGCGAGCTGGCGCTCTCCTGCGATATCATCGTCGCGTCGGAAACCGCGCGCTTCGGCCAGCCCGAGATCAACCTCGGCACGATACCCGGCAGCGGCGGGACCCAACGGCTGACCCGGCTCGTGGGAAAATACCGCGCGATGGAAATGGTTTTGGTCGGAGAATACGTCGACGCCGCCGAAGCCCTGCGGCTCGGCCTGGTGAACAAAGTCGTGCCCGTCGAGCTTATCCTCGAAGAGGCGAAGGCAATCGCCGGGAAGATCGCCGCCAAGCCGCCGCTGGCCGTCAAATTCGCCAAAGAGTCGATCAACAAAGCGCTCAACACGACGCTCGACGAAGGATTGGAATTCGAAAGAAAGTCCTTCTATCTTTTATTTTCATCGGAAGATCGCAAAGAGGGCATGAAGGCGTTCCTAGAAAAACGCAAGCCTGAGTTCAAGGGAAAGTAAGGAGAAAGAAGACCACGTGAGCTTCGAGAACATCATCTACGAAAAGAAAAACGGCGTCGCCACGGTCACGCTCAATCGGCCGCAGGCGATGAACGCCTTTACCATCCAGATGAACGGCGAGCTGCAGCAAGCGCTTAAAGACGCCGAGGAGGACAAGAGCATCCGCTGCATTTTGTTGACCGGCTCGGGGCGCGGCTTTTGCGCCGGACAGGACTTGAAGGGACGCACGCCGGAGAAAAAAGGCTCGCTCGGCGCCTCGCTCCGGGAACAATACAACCCGGTCATCCTGCGCCTGCGGCGGACGGAAAAAATATCGCTCGCGGCGGTCAACGGCGTAGCCGCCGGCGCGGGCTGCAACCTCGCGCTGGCCTGCGACCTGCGCGTCGCGTCGGAAGAAGCCACCTTCATCCAGGCCTTCGCGCGCGTCGGCCTGGCACCGGACTGCGGCGGCAGCATCGTGCTGCCGCGGCTCGTCGGCCTCAGCAAGGCGATGGAGCTTCTACTGCTGGCCGAGCCGGTGGACGCGCGCGAGGCGCTGCGCATCGGGCTTGTCGCGAAAGTGTTTCCGGCGCAAGATCTCGCCGGCGCCGCGCGCGAGATCGCCGAGAAAATCGCCCATGGGCCGCGCAGCATCGGCCTCATCAAACGCGCGGTCAACCGCGCCGTCATGCATGACCTCGCGGCGCAGCTCGATTACGAAGCGTATCTTCAGGAGATCGCGGGCAGAAGCGCCGACTTCGACGAAGGCGTGAGCGCGTTTATAGAAAAACGGTCGCCGGTGTTCACGGGGAAGTAACGTGAGGCGTAAGGCGTCAGGCGTGAGTCGAACAGGGAGGGGAGGATCGGTCGCCTCACCTCTCACGACTCACGATTCACGAGCATGTCCAGCTTCGAAGTAAAAAAAATCGGCGTCCTCGGCGCCGGGACCATGGGCGCGGGGATCGCGCAGGTCGCCGCGCAATCGGGGTTCGAGACTCTGGTTTACGACGTCTCTCAGGAGTTTATCGACAAGGGACTCGGCAGAGTCCGCGGCTTTCTTCAGCGCAGCCGGGAGCGCGGCAAGCTCAGCGCCGAGCAGGAGAAAGAAATCGTCGCGCGCCTTTCTTCGTCTTTGAAGCTCGAAGATTTCGCGGGATCGACGCTGATCATCGAGGCCGTGCCGGAAAAGCTCGAGCTCAAGCGCGAGATCTTCAAAAAGCTCGACGCCGTCTGCGGGCCGGATACGCTGCTCGCGACCAACACCTCTTCGTTCTCCGTCACGGCCATCGCGGGCGCCGCGCAAAAACCCGAGCGCGTGCTCGGGACGCATTTTTTCAACCCGCCGCCGCTGATGGCGCTGGTGGAAGTGATCCAGGGCGAGCGCACGAGCGGCGAGAGCATGGAGCGGGCGACGGCGATCATTCGCCGGATGGGAAAGACGCCGGTCTGCGCCAAGGACACGCCGGGATTCATCGTCAACCGCGTCGCGCGCGCCTTTTATAACGAGGCGCTGCGCATCCTGGAGGACGGCGGCGCCACGGTCGAGACGATCGACCGCGTCATGAAAGGCGCCGGCGGATTTCCGATGGGACCCTTCGAATTAATGGACCTGATCGGCAACGATATCAATTTTGCCGCGACGACCTCTCTCTACGAGTCTTTCTTCCACGATCCCCGGTTCCGTCCCAGTCCGATCCAACGGCGGCTGGTCCAGTCGGGAAACCTGGGCAGGAAGACCGGCCGGGGCTTCTACACCTATGGGCAAAAGTAGCGCGATCGTCATCGGCAAGAATCGCCTGGCGCATGAAATCTTCGAGCTCTGCCAGGCCGGCGGCTTCGAAGCGAAGATCGCGCCCGACGCCTCCGCCGCGACTCTCTCCGCCGCTCTGGTCATCGAGACCCGTGCCGGAGATGAAGCCAAGAAGAAAGAGGTCATCCAACGGCTCGATACCGAGTCGCCGTCGTTGATCATTCTCACTTCGTGCCTGGGCTTTTCCGCGACGCGCATAGCTTCGTGGACGACGCGGCCCGAGCGTGTCGTCGGCTTCGCCGCCTTCTATCCCCTTAAGGAAAAAAAAGTGGTAGAGTTGAGTATCGGATTAGGAACTCAAGAGCCGGCACTCAAAGAGGCGGAAGCTTTCTTCCGCGCTTTGGGAAAAGAGCCGGTGCGGGTGAAGGACGCGCCCGGATTGATCTTTGCGCGCATTCTGAGCTTGATCGTCAACGAAGCGGCGCGAAGCCTGGACGAGGGCGTGGCCCCGGCGGAAGAAATCGACACAGCCATGCGCCTCGGCGTGAACTATCCGTCCGGACCGCTCAAGTGGGCCGACCGCATCGGCCTCGACGAAGTGCTGGCGGTATTGGAAGGACTCCAGCGCGAGACCGGCGATGATCGTTATCGGCCGGCGCCGCTGCTAAAAAAAATGGTTTTGGCAGGTTGGCTGGGCGAGAGCAGTGCAAAGGGCTTCTACGAATACCCTAAGAGCTAAAAATCTTCGATTGAGCTGAGAGCTGAAAGCCGATGGCTACCGGACAAGCAGTGATCATCGATGCCGTGCGCACGCCGATAGGACGTCACGCCGGAATTTTAAAGGACATCCGCACCGACGACCTGGCGGCGCACATCATCTACAAGCTGGGGCAGAGAACGGGCATCAAGGGCGAAGAGGTCGAAGACGTCTTTTTCGGCTGCACGAACCAGGCGGGCGAAGACTCCCGCAACGTCGCGCGCAACGCGCTCCTTCTCGCCGGCCTGCCGATGACAGTCCCCGGCTCGACCGTCAACCGCCTCTGCGGCTCCGGCCTCGAAGCGATTACGCAGGCGGGCCGCGCCATCGAAACGGATCATGGAGATCTTTTCATCGCCGGCGGGGTCGAGAGCATGACGCGATCGCCGCTGGTCATGGGGAAGAGCGCCGCGCCGTTTCAGCAGGGAAACGTCACGGTCTACGACAGCACATTGGGCTGGCGCTTTCCGAACCCGCGTCTTGGCGAGCTCTATCCGCTCATCAGCAACGGCGAGTCCGCCGAGAACGTCGCCGAGAAATATAATATTAGCCGCAAGGACCAGGACGCGTGCGCGCTGGAGAGCCACCGGCGCGCCGTGCGCGCGGCCGAAACCGGTCTCTTCAAAAGCGAGATCGTCCCGATCGCGGCGCCGCAAAAAAAAGACGGCACGGTCGTCCACGACAAGGACGAAGGGCCCCGGACCGACACCTCGATGGAAAAATTGGCGGCGCTCAAACCCCTGTTCCGAAAAAACGGCAGCGTCACCGCGGGAAATTCCTCTCAAATCTCCGACGGCGCCGCGGCTCTTCTCCTCGCCAGTCCGGAGAAGGCGCGGGCGCTGGGACTCAGACCGATGGCGCGAATCGTCGCCTCGGCCGTCGCCGGCGTCGATCCGGCTTATTTCGGCATGGGGCCCGTGCCGGCCACGCAGAAGGCTCTCAAGCGGGCGGGGTTGACGATCGACCAGATCGATCTCGTCGAGCTCAACGAAGCGTTCGCCTCGCAAGTTCTGGCCGACGTCCGGGAGCTCGGCCTGGACATGAACCGAGTCAACGTCAACGGCGGCGCTATCGCCCTCGGCCATCCTTTGGGCTGCAGCGGCGCTCGCATCGTGACCACCCTCGTTCACGAAATGAAGCGGCGCGGCAGCCGCTATGGATTGGCGACGATGTGCATCGGCGTCGGCCAGGGGATCGCGACGATCGTCGAGAGAGTCGGTTAAGTCCCGCCGCGTTCGACTCAGAGTGTGTGAAAAAATTTGTTCATGGTTCGACAAGCTCACCACGAAAGGGATAACATCGATGGAAATTCAAGCACTTAGCCGTTCGTGCTGAGCCCGTCGAAGGGCGATCGGCGATTTTTTCACACACTCCCATCCGCGCCGCCATCGACATGAGTCGCAAAGTCGTTCCGATCGTCTTCCTCGCCCTGGCTTCCCTCCTGATTATTTTCGGCGTCTCGCTGAACGCGATCGTCGCCAAGAGCCGCGAGCACATCCACGAAGAGCTGCAAAAAACGGTCGGACGCGACGTCGCCTTCGGCGAGCTTCGGCTCAGCTTTTGGCGCGGCCCGGGGCTTTCTGCCAAGGATCTGCGGATCGCCGAAGACCCCAGGTTCGCCGCGACGCCCTTCATTCAAACCAAAGAGCTCACGATGCAGCTCCGCTGGCTGCCGCTCTTCGCCGGTAGGTTCGAGATCGACAAATTCATTCTCGACGAGCCGGAAATCCAGATCATCACGAACGAGACGGGCGCGCTCAATATCGCCGCGTTGACGGGCCACGAAAAAAAATCGCAGGAGGCGGTCGAAGCCAGGGAGAAAAAAGACCCCGGCGCGTCCAGGTTCTCGATCACCGCCGTCAGCATAAGGAATGGGAGCGTCTATTATATCGACCGCACTTCCAGGGAACCGGTCGAGATTCGCCTGCGCAAAGTAGATCTGGACGCGCGGGAGGCCGCCCCGGGCGAGAAGGCCAAGGTAAAGATGTCCGGCGGCCTCTTCGAGTACCCGGGACGCAACGTGAGCGTGGAAGGAAACGTGGGTCCGCGGGGAGAAAATCCCTGGAGCCGGGTTCCCCTGGACCTCCAGCTCCGCTGCGACTCGCTCCTGTTGCCGCAGTTGACGCGCGCGATTCCCGCGCTCAGAACGACGATGATCCGGCACCTGGACGCCGCCGGACCCATCGCCGTTCAAACCAAACTTTTGGGGACCTTCGAGCGGCCCCACCTCACTGAATTCAATTTGACCGGACCCTTTTTCGGCGCCAACTCGAACAACACGACCGTCAAAGGCGAGCTCGATTTCTCCAGCGCCGCTTCATGGTCGGAGGGCGTGATTAAAACGCAAATCGCCATCGATCCCCTGCCGTTCGACCAACTCAAAACCATTCCGTTTTTCCGCGAGACGCTGCCGGCTGCGTTGATATTCGAAGGACCGATCGGCGTAATTGGCGAGATGCGGGGCACCCTGGCCGATTTGAAAATCCGCGCCACGGTCAAGGCGGAACGAAGCGAAGTCCTCTACGGCAGTTGGCTCAAAAAGCCCAAGGGGATGCCCGCCGCGATCGAGCTCGACATGGAGCGCCGCAAAGACGGGCTCATCTTCCGGGAATCCTCGCTGACGATCCAAAAATCCAAAATGAAATTTTCCGGCGTGCTCGACGAGCCGGGGGCGCGCCCCCTGGCGCTTTCGCTCGCGAGCGACGGCCTCGACCTCGCGGGATGGGACAAGCTGCTGGCGCCTCTTTCGCGCTACAACCTGGCGGGAAAAATTAGCTGGAACCTTAAAATCAAAAAGAATCTCGCGGCGGAAGGCGGCCTCGAAATAATCGGCGGCCTCGTTCTGGACGACGTTCAGGCAAAGGAAAAAAAGGACGGCCGCGGCATCGACCGCGCGACCGCGCGCATCGTCTTTCGCGGCAAGGATGCGCGCGTGGAGAATCTCTCCCTCCGTTCCGGCTCCTCCGACATCTCCCTCGAAGGCACGGTTGCCGATCTTTCCCAGCCCGCGCTGCGGTACTCGCTCCGCTCCGCCAGACTGAAGCTCGGCGATCTGACCTCCGCGGCGGCCTTCCAGGGCGACGAAATGAGGACGCTCGCGGGCAACGGAGATATCCAACTGAATGACGGAAGAATTCTGGTTCGCGGCAACGTCGCTTCCGCCGAAGGAACGCTGCAAAAAATGTCCTATCGGAATCTCCGCGGCGAGGCCGCGTGGAGCCCCGGAGTCGTGAGCTTCAAAAATCTCTCGTTCCAGGCGCTGAACGGAAACTTCCGCGCCGGCGGATCGTGGGAGACGGGCGCAGAGAATTCGCTCAAGCTCGCGCTCGATGCCGGCATCGAGTCGGTCGATTTTAAAACCCTGCTGTCCCAGAATTTTCCCCGGTTTAAGAACCACATCGACGGGCAGCTCAACTTCAAAGCCAGGCTCAGAGGGGAGAGCAAAAACTTCGACGAGTTGCCGAACAGTCTCGACGGTCAAGGAGAGACCCAGCTCAAGAACGGATCGCTCAAGGACTTCAATCTCATGCAGCTCTCTTTTTCCAAGCTCTCTGGGCTGCCGGGAATGTCCAACCTGCGCGTTCCGGCCCGCTTCGCCGCGCTCGCCCGGAAAAAAGAAACGCCTTTCGACTCGCTGACCGCGACCTTCACGCTGAAGCAAGGACGGATTTACAGCAAGGACCTGCTGCTCTCGACCGCCGATTACAGCATCGGCGCCGACGGATCGATCGGCCTGGACAAGACGATGAAATTCAACGCCATGCTGCTCCTGTCGCCTCAATTCACGCAGGAGCTCGCGCAAGAATACAAAAACATCCGTTACCTGGTCGACCGCAAAGGAAGGCTCGCAGTGCCGTTCCGCATCGAGGGCACGCTGCCGCGCGTCCAGGCCAAGCCCGACCTGCAAAAATTGGGACAGCAGATGGAGAAAGACTTTGTCGGCAAGGGCGCCGCGCGCGCGACGGAAGAAAGCGAAAAACCCGTGAAGAAGAGCCGGCGCGAGCGTATCCAGAAAGGACTGGAGCAATTGTTTGGGAAATAGCGTTGCGAAAACAGGCATGCGCGAAATTTACTTCGAGATCCGGACGGAAGATATCGCCTACGTCAAATTCGTCATCGAGTCCTACGAAGGCGTCGGCCTCATCCGAACGGTGGATCGCAAAAAAGCGGTCATCGTCGTTCTGATCGTCGAGGACTTTCTCGACGACGGGCGCGCGCTGCTCGCCTCGCTCCAGAGCGAAATCCATCTAACCGAAATCCCGCGCCCGGCGGAGGTCGGCGACGACTGGCTGATGACGGAGCTGGCCGTTGCGGAAGAAGGTTGAAGGGTTTAAGGGTTTAAAAGTTTAAGGGTTAAATATAAGAGCCAGGTCTTAACCCTGAAACCCTGCAACCCTGAAACCTTCAAACTATTCGATGACTGAATCCATCAAGGACAGAATTCTCTCTTTCTTCGCGCGGCGGCCGCGCCAGCGCCTGACGCCCGCGGAAATCTTGAAGGGCATCGGCGCGCAGCGCGACGATCTGAACGAGATCGCCGGCAGCCTCCGAAATCTCGCCCGCGACGGCAGGATCGTGCGCCTTAAAAAAAATCATTACGCGCTGCCCAACGCGCAGAACTGTTTGACCGGCAGGGTCCACGCCCATCCGGACGGCTACGGCTTTCTGATTCCCGACGACCGCGACAAAGAAGATCTTTACTTGAGCCGGCGCGAGATGCGCCGCGTCATGCACGGCGACCGCGTCATGGTTCGAGTCGAGCGCAAGCGCGGCGGCGCCGAGACGCACATCGCGCAGATTCTCGAGCGCGGCCAGAAGCGGCTTCTGGGAACCTATGAAGAGCACGAGGGCAAGGGATATCTCATCCCGATGGACCCGCGCGTCGCCTCCGCTATCCCGCTCAGCGCCGGCGGTCAAAAACCGGGAAAGGGAACAGTTGTCGCCGCCGAAATCACGCGCTACGGGACCGGCTATACTTCCACCGAAGCGAATCTCCTTGAGACGCTCGGCAATCCCGACGATCCGGAGATCCAGGCGCGCGCAATTATTTTTAGATACGGCCTGCCGACGGTTTTTTCACCGGAGGCGAAACGCGACGCAGAAAACTGTTCTCAAGCCATCGATGCCCGCGAGATCGCCGCGCGCGTCGATCTCCGCTCGCATCCGATCGTCACGATCGACGGCGAGCGAGCGCGCGACTTCGACGACGCGGTCGCCGTGGAGAAAAAAGACGGCGCTTACCTCCTCTATGTCTCGATCGCCGACGTCGCTCACTACGTGCGGCCCGGGACCGCGCTCGATTGCGAGGCTTACGAGCGGGCCACCAGCGTCTATTTCTCCGACCGCGCGCTCCCGATGCTGCCCGAGGAGCTGTCCAACGGGATTTGCAGCTTGAACCCGCGCTCGGATCGCCTCACGAAAACCGCGCTGATAGAGATCGGCGCGAGCGGAGAAGTTCTCAAGAGCCGATTCTTCAACTCGGTCATTCGCAGCCGGGCGCGCATGACGTATACGGAAGTCCGCCGCATTCTCGTGGACAAAGATCCCGCGTGCCTGGAGCGCTACCGCGACCTCGTCGATTCTTTCAAGCTGATGGAAGAGCTGGCGCTCCTCTTGTGGAAAAAACGCCGGGCGAGAGGAAACCTGGATTTCGATCTCCCCGAGGCGGAAATCATCCTCGACCTCCAGGGAGCGCCGGAGAACATCGTGCGCGCCGAGCGCAGCATCGCGCACCGCATCATCGAAGAGTTCATGATCGCCGCCAACGAGGCGGTGGCGCGCCACCTGAAGGAGAAAGACTTTCCTTTGCTCTACCGCGTCCACGAGGGACCGGAGCACGAAACGCTCGAGGAGATGGCGCCGTTTCTGCTGAGCCTGGGATATCGCCTGCCGCTGAAGAAAGAAAAGATGACGCCCAAGGAGCTGCAGAAGCTGCTGGAATCCTGCCGCGGCAAACCGGAGGAGCGGGTCATCAATCGCGTGCTGCTCCGCGCCATGAAGCAAGCGCGCTACGCGCCGGAGAACATCGGCCACTTCGGCCTGGCCTCGACTTGCTACACGCACTTCACCTCGCCGATCCGCCGCTATCCCGACCTGATCGTGCACCGGGCATTGGGAAACGTCCTCAGCGAGAAAAAATTAAAGCCCAGCGAGCGGGAGGAGCTCGACAGCTATCTCGCTGAGGCCGGCAAGCACACTTCCGAGTGCGAGCGCACCGCGATGGACGCCGAGCGCGAGATGGTCAATCTCAAGAAAGCGCAGTTCATGATGGACAAGATCGGCCAGGAGTTCGGCGGCTTCATCGTGAGCCTCGTCAACTTCGGATTCTTCGTCGAGCTGGAAAATTATTTCGTCGAAGGGCTCGTGAAGCTCGCTGCGCTGAAGGACGATGATTACCGGTACTACGAAAAGGAATACCTCATCAAAGGCCGCCGCCACGGCCGCAAGTTTCGCCTGGGCGACGCCGTCCGCGTCCGCGTCGCACGCGTCAATGCGTTTCGGAGCGAGATCGATTTCGAGCTGGCGTAGAACGTTCGCAGCAACTTGATCGAGAGTACTAGTTACGCACTGAAACAGAAAAGAGGTCAAGCCGCTGGCCTCTCTGGGGTTTTAAAGGAAAACGCGTGCTCCTTACCGTCCCGGCGGAGGCGGCGGCGTAGCGGGCACCATCTGCCAGCCTCCAGGACACTCGCGCACATAGGGGTAGTATCCGCCAGTCTCCTTGCAATAATGCCATTGGCCTCGACCCGCGACAGAAGGAACATCACGACGCGTCGGCGGTAGCGGTAGAGAGCCGGCCATCGGAGCTGCGCCTGGAATCTGATTGCCCTTGGCATACATACATTGTTGGTAAGCGATGTTGTAGCGTCGCTGCAATGTATAAGCTGCATAAGAGCCCGCGTTCGCGCCCGCGGCCGTGCCCGCGAGAAGACCTGTGCCGGCTCCCACTCCCGCGCCTATCCCGGCATTGCCAGCCGCCGCACCGATCGCCGCTCCGGTGGCTGCGCCCAGGACTGTTCCAATGGCCGCGCCGGCCACCGCCCTTTCTCCCGCGGCCTGCTCCGGGTTGACGCCGATCTGACTGTTGGCGAATTGCCGGCAGACTCCGTCGTCGGCCATAAAGACATCAAACGGTTTGCCGGCCGCGGGCCAGACCGCCACCGTCGGCCCTGTCGGTATTTGAACGCAACCGGTGAGAAAAGCAGTGAGCAAGAGAGCAATATTAAATCGCCCCATGTGAGCTCCTTATGGTCGTGGTGTTAGCGAGGGAGTTGTATCCATTTTTTAGACGAACTCAAGGCGAAAAAGGTTTACTCGGCGCGAGTCAAAAATCAATAAAAATGCGGCCACTCGTACCGTAGCGCTCCGATCGGGTCAAACCTCTTGACGCCAAACTCACTTGGTACTACTTGTTTGTCCAGTCTTATGCGCCGGAGGTGGGGATGAAAAAATCAGCTTTGGCCTGGTCGCTCCTGGTACTGACGGTCTTTATCGTTTTGCCGATTGCAGGCGGTAAAGTTGCCACGGCCCAGGAGCTGCAGAAAATCAACGTCGGCTACAGCGGGACGGGCATTTCGCAATATACTCTGGAGATCGCGCGCCGGCAGGGACTGTTTCGGAAAAACGGCCTGGACCCGGTCATCGTCTACGTCGGCAGCGGCTCGCTTCTGGGCCAGGCGCTGATCGGCGGCAGCTTCGACATCGCTCTTTCGCAAGGCTCGGAGTCGGTCCAGGCAAAACTGCGCGGCGCCGACATGCGCATCGTCGCCGCGATCGCCAACCACTTCAACCACGTTTTCCTGAGCCACCCGTCGATCACCTCTATGAAGCAGCTCAAGGGGAAACGGGTCGCCGTGAGCCGCTTCGGCTCGGGTTCGCACTTCATGACCGATCTCCTGGTCAAGGAGGCGGGGCTGGATCCGAAAAAAGACGTGTCCGTGCTGCAGATCGGAAATTCTTCTTCACGCATGGCCGCCATCATGGCCCAGAGCGTCGACGGGACGATCATGGCGGCCGACTTCGTTCCACTCGCCAAAAAACAGGGGTTCAACATTCTGGCCGATCTCGCCGATACGAACCTCGAATATCCCTTCCTCACCCTCCACATGATGGGGCCGGTCATCGAGCGAAATCCTAAAATGGTCAAGGCCTTTATCAAGAGCGTCTCCGAAGGCATCCGCGTGCTCAAAACCGATCGCAACGCCGCCAAGGCGGCGATACAGGCGGCGCTGAAAACCAACGACGCTGAGACACTCGACTACGCCGCCACGCGCAGCGCCAAGGTCCTCGAAGTCCGGCCGTTCCCCACGGTCGCAGGCATTCAAACGGTTTTGGAAGAGTTGTCGGAGAGGGAGCCCAAGGCGCGGACGGCGAAGTTCGAAGACTTCGTCGACTTGCGCGCGCTCCGAGAGTTGGAAAAAGAAGGAGTCTTCAAATAGGCGTTTAAGAGTTTAAACCCTGCAACCCTTAAACCTATTCGTATCTAAGCGCTTCGATGGGATCGAGATGCGCGGCCTTCTGTGCCGGATAGAAGCCGAAAAAAATTCCCACGCCGCCGGAGACGAGCAGCGCGATCACGGCGATGTCCGGACGGACGAGGACGGGCCATTCCATCACTCGGTGGATGATGCTGGAGCTGCCGATGCCGATCAAAATGCCGAGTGCGCCGCCGATGGCCGCCATCACCACCGCCTCGACGATGAACTGGAGCAAAATGTCCCGGCTGCGCGCGCCGACGGCCATGCGGATGCCGATCTCGCGCGTGCGCTCGGTCACCGAGACGAGCATGATGTTCATGATGCCGATGCCGCCGACGAGAAGAGAAACCGAGGCGATGCTGCCCAAGAGCACCGCCATGACCGTGGCGCTGTTGGAGGCGGCCTCCGCGATATCGGACAGGTTTCGGATGTTGAAATCGTCCTCCATGTCCGGCCGAATCTTGTGACGCTCACGGAGCAGGAGCGTGATTTGATTCTTCGCTTCGCCCGTCAAATCGGCGCTCGCGGCGGCAACGACGATCTGCTGGATATAGGTGACGCCCATGATGCGCTTCATCATGGTCGTATAGGGAATCATGACGACGTCGTCCTGATCGTTGCCCATCCCGCTCTGGCCTTTCGCCCCTAAGACACCGACAATTCGGAAAGGGATCTTTTTTATGCGAATGACGTTATCGATCGGATCCTCTTCGCCAAAAAGATTGTAAGCGACGGTCTGGCCGATCAGCGCAACCTTGGCGGCGCTCTCGACGTCGGGCTCGCTGATGAAACGTCCCTCCTCGACCTGCCACTCCCGGATCTGCTGATACTCCGGAGCGACGCCTTGCACGGACGTGGACCAGTTCTGCTCGCCGCCGATGACCTGTTGAGTCTGGCGCAGAACGGGCGACGCGGCCGTTACCACGGGAATCTCATTCATGATGGCCCAGGCGTCGGCGGCGACCAGATTTTGCCGGCCTCCCGAACCCGTTCTGGCTCCGCCCACGTAGGCCGTGCCGGGCAAAATGATCAGCAGATTGGTTCCAAGGCTCGCGATTTGCTGGCGCACCAGCGCCTTGGCGCCTTCGCCGATGGCGACCATCGCGATGACCGCCCCCACGCCGATAATAATTCCCAACATCGTCAATATGGAGCGGAGCTTGTTCCGGCCCAACGCTCTGAGCGCAATTTTAAAGGCCATCAGCAACATCGGCGCCTCCGGCGCATGGCAAATCTCAAATCGCAAATCGCAAATTCGGCGCGCATCTTAATGTTTCTTTTCATCCGAGGTGATCAGCCCATCGCGAAAGTGGATCTGCCGCTCGGCGTAAGCGGCGATCTCGGACTCATGAGTTACCAGGACGATGGTAATGCCTTCCTTGGCGTTTAAATTTTGAAACAGCTCCATGATCTCGGCGCTGGTCTTGGTGTCGAGGTTGCCGGTCGGCTCGTCGGCCAGGATCAAAGCCGGACGGTTTACCAGCGCGCGCGCGATGGCGACTCTCTGTTGCTGCCCGCCGGAGAGTTGATTGGGCAGGTGATGCATCCTGTCCTCCAGTCCGACGAGCGCGAGCACCTCCAGCGCGCGCTGCCGTCTCTCTTTCGACTGCATCCCGTTATACATCATCGGCAGCTCCACGTTTTCCACCGCGGAGGTGCGCGCAAGGAGATTGAACCCCTGGAAGACGAACCCGATTTTGAGATTTCGTATGCGCGCCCAATCGTCCGGCGAAAGCTTGCTGACATCCTGTCCTTCGAGAAAGTAAGCGCCGGCGGTCGGGCGATCGAGACAGCCGAGGATATTCATGAAGGTCGATTTCCCCGAGCCCGAAGCGCCCATCACGGCGACGAACTCGCTGCGCCCGATATTTACGTTGATGCCGCGCAGCGCCTCGACTTCGATGTCTCCCATCTTGTAAACTTTGCGCAGGTCGCGGATGCGGATAACTTCCGGCGGCCGATCCAGGCTAAGCTCGCCGCGCCGCGAAAAATCCGCGGACTCTACGCTCGATGGCGCCTCAGAAACCAAAGAAGCGCCTCCCTCCGGGAGCAGTGCCGGGCCGATTCCCCGTAGTGGACATCGCCACGACGACCTGCTCGCCTTCCTTGAGCGCATCCGTCACCACTTCGGTCGATGTCCCGTCGGTGATGCCGACGCGCACCTTGACCGGCGTCGCCTTTTCATCTCTCAGGACGTAAACGGTCGCTTCGCGGCCGCCGCGGCCCTCTCCCCTGCTTCTCGCTCCCGGTCCGGCGCGATTGCCGCCTCTTCCCGCTCCGCTGCTTCCGCCTTGTCCCGCGCGCTCTCCGCTCGCCGCCGCTTGCGGTTGAGGTTTGTCCTCCGGCGGCCGAAAGCGAAGCGCCGCGTTGGGAATCTTGAGCGCGCCGGATTTCCCGCTGACCAAAAATTCGACGTTCGCCGTCATGCCCGGTTTCAGCAGCAGCTCTTTGTTGTCCACTCCCACGACCGCATCGTAAGTCACCACGTTCTGCACCATGATCGGCGCGTTGCGCACCTGAAGCACCTTGCCTTCAAAACGCCGCGCGGGATAGGCATCGACGGTAAAGTTGACCTCCTGATCGATCCAGACGTTGCCGACGTCGCCCTCGCTCACATTGGTATCGACCTGCATCTTGGCAAGATCGTTGGCGATCAGGAACAGAACCGGCGCCTGAAGCGAAGCGGCCACGGTCTGTCCAACGTCCACGCTGCGCGAGACCACGATCCCATCCACTGGCGAACGGATCACGGTGTGATCGAGATCCACCGTCGCCTGTTCCAACGCCGCCTTGGACATTTCCACCTGCGCTTTATTGACTTCGAGCTGGGCCACAGCGCTGTCATAAGCAGTCTGAGCCGCGTCGAGATCGCTTTGCGCAATGAGGTCGCGCTTCCTAAGCTCCTTGTTCCGCTCCAGGGTCCGCCGGCCGTCTTCAACGCCGACCTGCGCCTTGGCCACACCGGCCTGGGACGAAAGCAGGTTGGCCTTCGCCTGGTCTACGGACGCCTTGAATTTATCCTGATCGAGCTGGGTGACGATCTGGCCTTGTTTCACCTTGCTGTTGAAATCAACATAAAGTTTGGCGATCGTTCCCGAGACCTGGCTTCCCACCTGAACCGTCACGACGGCGGAAAGGCTGCCGGTTGCGGTGACGACTTGAGTGATATCGCCGCGCTGGACCGGCGCGGTAAGGTAGGGAGTTTCTTTGGCCCCGTCGCGCATTCCCCAATATCCGGCCAGCAGGACAGCGATGACGGCAAGGACGCCGGCGATCAAGAGTTTGGGTTTAAGCTTCAAGGCTCTTTTCGGACGCTGTGGAATATCTTCTCCACCATCTCCCCGACCTCCTTTTTCTCGCTGCGCTGGAACGTTACGCCGCTCGTGATGACGCCGTCCGGGTCCAGGTCTTCGAGCAGATGCTCCACCGCCACGCGAAACAACGACATGAAGGGCGCGTCTTGCATCGAGTCTCTGAGCTCGCGCGCGCTCCCTTTGACGTAATAGTTCACGTCGCTGTCGGTGATTAAGAGCGCGATCTTCCCCGCGCGCCGGAGGTTCTTCGCCGTGACACTGGTCTTGCCGATCGCGAGATCGATCGTCGCGCGGTCTTTCGCCACGACCTCGTAGTACGAAAGCATCGCCGGATGCGGCCAGCCCGCCTCGTCGACGGTGACGATGACGATCGCTTTGTCCGTCTTGGACGCCATCGCCTCGCCCTTGAGACGGTGAAACAGCTCTTCCGTCAGCTTCGTGCCCACGTGTTGTGACATTCTCACCTCTATATTAGACGCTTGAACCCTCGGCCGCGTTGACACTACTCCGCGACGACCAGTTCCTGCCTCTTCCCGAAACCCTGCTCGTTGTCGATGAAAAAAACTTTCTCCGGCGCGACTGAGTAGAACCGGACCTTGAGAAAAGCCTGGTACAAAGCGCCGCTCGCCGGATTGCCGAATACCTTCATGACCTCGGGATACTTGCGCGCGTAAGCCGCCATCGCCTTGCCTTTTTCGATGAGGGAATCCACCGGCGCGGCCCGGCCTTCGAGCTGGATGCCTTTGATCTTGCGCCAATCGCGGTAGTCTTCCTGGATCGTGACGGCGATTCGCGCGTTGGCGGCGAGGTTCTGGCAATGCCGCGAGTCCGGCGCGGAAAAGAAATAGAGCCGCAAGCCGTCGCTGGCGTAAAACACCGTCGCCGCCCAGGGCACCTCGCCATGACATGTTCCCAGCGTCATGGTGTTGTGGCTCTCCATGTAGTCGAGAATCTGCTGTTTGAGCTCGGCTGACATAACCAAAGTAGGGGCGGTTCGCGAACCGCCCCTACTCAGTCCTGCGAACCAGCGGAGCGTTTCTCAGCGCCGCGATATCACCTGCGCCTACGCATAACATGGCGACTTTGACTTCATGAATGACTTTGAGGAGGGATTCTATCACCTTGTCCGCCGATTCCAAAGCCGGCGCGAGCAGCGGCTGGCCGATCGCCGCGACGTTCGCGCCGAGCGCGATCGACTTGGCAACGTCCAGACCGTTGCGGATGCCGCCCGACGCGACGAGCTCGATATCCGGCACGGCGCTGCGCACCTGGACCAGGGCCTCTTCGGTTGGGATTCCCCAATCGGCGAATGTTTGTTCCAACGGTTTTCCCTTTTGGGCCGAGCGCTTCGCTTCCACCGCGTACCATGAGGTCCCGCCGCGGCCCGCGACGTCGATGGCTTTGACGCCCGCCTGCTTGAGCCGGAGCGCGGCGTCCGCCGAGATGCCGAATCCCACCTCTTTGGCCACGACCGGAACTTCCAGGTAACGACAGATTTGCGCGATGCGGCGCGCGAGCCCTTTGAAGTTTCGGTTACCCTCGGGCTGCACCGCTTCCTGCAGGACGTTCAGATGAAGAATCAGTCCGTCCGCGTCGATCATCGCAACGGCCTTACGGCACTGCTCGATGCCGTAGCCGTAATTCAGTTGCACCGCGCCGAGATTTGCGAGCAGAAGAATGTCCGGCGCAAGATCTCTGACCTTGAAAGAATCCGCCGCGCTCGGCTCCTCGATCGCCACGCGCTGCGAGCCGACGCCCATCGCGAGGCCGAGCTTTTGCGCCGCCGTGGCGAGGTTGCGATTGACCTTGCGCGCCAGATCGAAGCCGCCGGTCATCGACGAGATCAAGAGCGGCGCGTTCAGACGCTTGCCGAGAAAATTCGCGCAAAGGTCGATCTCGTCGATGTCGATCTCCGGCAGCGCATTGTGAACGAAAGCGTAGCGGTCCAATCCGGTGGCCGCCGGACTCGCGGCCGACGGCGGATCGAGACAGAGCTCGAGGTGCTCCTTTTTTCTCCGCTGGGTCGGGGTGAGAGGTTTTTTACCCCTTGGTGGAGGAGGCATTGGGCGAAGGGACGATCACTTGGACTTTTTTGCCGGCCGGGATTCTTTGCGTGGAACGACCGAGACCACGCGGTCGGCCGCGGGATGCCGGCTCATCTGGGCGTCACTCCAGCGCTCGAAGAGATTCACGTCGATGTCGAACTGGTCGAGGATGCGGCTGACGGTCTGGTTGATGATATCGTCGAGCGTCTTGGGACGGTGGTAATAGGCGGGCACCGGGGGAAATATCACCGCACCCATCCGCGTGAGCGCCGCCATGGTTTCCAGGTGGCCCAGGTGCAGCGGCGTCTCGCGCGCGACCAGGACCAGCTTTTTTCTTTCCTTGAGAATCACGTCCGCGGCGCGGACCAGAAGATCGCCGCCGACCGAATGGGCGATGCCGCCCATCGATTTCATCGAGCAGGGCGCGATGACCATGCCGGCGGTGCGGAAAGATCCGCTCGATATGCTGGCGCCGACGTTGTTGATGTCGTGCACCACGTCGGCCATCGATTCGACATCCTTGACGGAATGAGGCGTCTCGACCTGGATCGTCATCCTGGCCGCGCGCGTCAGCACCAGATGCGTCTCCACGTCCTTGAGCTTCGCCAAGACCTCGAGCATGCGCACGCCGTAGATCGCGCCGGTCGCGCCGGAAATACCGATGATGAGTCGCTTCATTGATTCACTCCGCAAATTCCAGCGTGACCGGCTCCCCATCCGCGAGCTTAAGTTCGTCTTTCAGCCGCACGGGCGCGATCACCTCGATCTTGTCCGCCGGATAACCCGCCACTGCCGGAAGAATCACAGCGCCTTGATGTTTACCCTCAATCTCGACCAAAAAGCAACGGGCCTGGCAGAACGCCGCGCCGGGCGCGCCGATCTCGATGCCTGAAGATTGTTGAATTTCCCGCCAGGCCGCTATCATCGACTCCGTCTCCAACCGCAGATTCAGCGTGCCCGGATAAGGAGAAAATCCCAGCTTGTCGCTGAGCGACGCTTGTACCCAATCCAACGCCATGAACGATGCTGCGCGACCCAGATCGGAGAAAACTATTCCGGTAAGTCGCTTGACCATTTTTCGCGGCTCGTGCTCGTGGCTCGTGCTCGTCGAACACGAATCACGATCACGAACACGATCTACTTCCCCGACAGCGAGCGCGCCTCGCCGCCGCGGCGAACTTTGACGATCTCGGCCATGATCGACAGCGCGATCTCCTCGGGCGTCTCGGTCGCGATATCGAGGCCGATCGGGGCGTAGACCCGCTGCAGGATCTCTTCGGCAATTTTCTCTTCGTTGCGGAACTTCTCGAATAATGCCTTGATGCGACGCCGGCTGCCGATCATGCCGATGTATTTGGCCTGGCTGTGAATGATCTCGCGCAAGCAGGGATCGTCGTACTTGTGGCCGCGCGTGATGAGCACGATGTATGTCGAGGGAGTGAGAGGCATCCCTTTCAGCTCGGCCGCCATATCGCCGACGCGGATGTCGTCCGCGCCGGGAAACCGCTCGCGGTTGGCGAACAGAATCCGGTCGTCGAGCACGGTCACGTGAAAGTCCAGGAGCTTGGCGAATTTGACCAGCGGCACGGCGATGTGGCCGGCGCCGACCACGATCAGCTTCGGCGGCGCGGGAAGCACCTCGAAAAAGACTTCTACTTGGCCGCCGTTGTTGGGCAACTCCAGAGAAACGAGCTTCGATTTCTCCGCTTTGAGACGGGTATCCGCCTCTTTGAGAATGGCCTCTAGAAGTCTTTCGTCGTGAATCGTGCCGGTGGTCAATTTGCCGTCGCGGATGAGGCAGTTTTGTCCCGCTGCGACGGCGCCATTCTTCTCGACTTCAACCACCGTGGCAAGCACGCCGGCCGCGCCTTCTTCTTGAATCCGAATCAGCTCGTCAACGAGTTTTTCCATGGTCTACAGCTTGAACGTTTGAATTTTCTTCACTCGGTCCATGGCCCCCTCTCCTTTATCCTCTCCCCTGTTGCGGGGGAGAGGGAAGGGTGAGGGGGGAACGCCTATCGCCTCCCGCCTAACGCCTATTTCGTCCACGGTTCGATAAAAACGTTCATGATGCCGCCGCAAACCGCCGGGCTGTCCGATGCGATATCGTCGAGAAGATCCACGCGCACCGTTCTGGGCTTGCGCGTCCGGATCACCTCGATCGCTTCGCGCTTGACGTCGGCCTCGCCGCATCCGCCGCCGATCGTTCCCAGGATCTCTCCCCACGCGGTGACCACCATCTTCGCGCCGGTCTCTCGCGGCGTAGATCCCTTCGTCGAGACGATCGTGGCGACGGCCAGCGTCTCGCCTTTGTCGAGAAACTCTTTTATCTGATGGTAGATCGAATCTTTCTTTGGGCCTTGGTCGTCATGACACATGCCGGGTCCAGCCATGGCTTTATCTCCTCTCTAATAAACCCCTTACCGAGGGCGCGATAAATCGCGCCCCTACGGCCTATTTTTACGCGACCATTTTTTGCAACGTCCGTCCCAGAGTGACGAGACTGTTGAGATTGTGCACGGACAAAAAGTGGTCGATATAGGGAAGCGCCGCCTGCATGCCTTTGCAAAGCGGCTCGTAATGGTCGCTCGCCAATAGCGGATTGAGCCAGACCATCTTGTAGCAGCGCCGCTTGAGCGCCTGCATCTCGCGCTCCAGCACGGACACGTCGCCGCGGTCCCAACCGTCGCTGATGACCACGACCACCGTCCGGTGGGTCACGAGGCTGGGCGCGAAGTCGCGGTTGAAAGTTGCCAGCGAGCGGCCGATGTTCGTCCCGCCCGACCAGCCCACGACCGAATGAGAAATTCGCTCCAGCGCGCCCGCGATCTCTTTCGAGCGGATCAGATGCGTGATCCGGCTGAGAGAAGTGCTGAAGACGAACGTCTCGACGCCCCACAGCTCGTTTTGCAGGCCGTACATGAACTGGATCAAAAATCGGCTGTAGCAATCCATCGAGCCGCTCACGTCGCAGAGCAGCACGACGCGGGTCTTTTTGATCCGGCGCTTGCGGCGCGCAAGCTCGATGATCTCGCCGCCGTATTTGATGCTCTTGCGCATGGTCGAGCGCGGGTCCACCTCTTCGCCCTTGGTCGCGCGCTTTTTGCGCCGGCTCACCTGAGTGGCGATCTTGGTGGCGATCATCAGGATCGCGCGGCGGATGGCGCGGCTCTCTTCTATTCCTAGGTCGCTGAAATCTTTTTTGCTGAGCGACTCGCTCGGGCTGTACGTGGGGATGGGGATTTGCTCCGCGGCGCCGTCCTTCCCGGATTCGCCGGCGGAGAACGATTCCAAAAGATCTTCCATGCTCTCGCCGCTGCCCTGCTCGATTTGCGGTTCCTCGGGCGGGAGCGAGGGGATGTCCGACGTCTCGGTGAAACTCTCCTGCGGCGGCCGCGCGCGCCAAAACAAATCGAAGGCGCGCTCGAACAGAGCCAGCTCTTCCTTATTGGAGACCAGATTGGAGCGCAGCACCGCCTGGAAATCCGCCCGGCGGCCGACGTCCACGTACTCGAGCGCGCGGCTCGCGTCCAGCGTCTGGCTGAGGCCGATCTTGATGCCCAGCTCTTTCAAGACCCGGCTGAACGCGAGCACGTTCGGCGCCGTGCCTTGGCCGCGCAGCGCGGCAAAGCGGTTGACGCTTTTGAGAATCAGCTCGTCGGAAATTTCCATGGCTCAAACCGGCTGCGCGCCGCTCGCTTTCGCCTCGGCATCGAGATCGATGCGTCTCCCGGCAAGCTCTTCCCCCAAGTGGTGCAGGTCCTCGCGGTACTTGAAGACGCATCCCACGGTCTCCTGCACGGTTTTTTCGTCGAGCTCGTCGCGGTTCAGCATGATCAGCGCCGAGGCCCAATCGAGAGTCTCCGCGACGCCGGGCCGCTTGTAGAAATTCATCTGCCGCACCTGCTGCATGAACGAGCAGATCTGACCGGCCAGGCGCTCGCGAATCTCGGGAAACTTCGTCGCCAGGATCTCGCGCTCCTTCTCGAAAGTCGGATAGTCGATCCAGTGGTAGAGGCAGCGGCGCTTGAGCGCGTCGTGAATCTCCCGCGTGCGGTTGGAAGTCAAAAAGACGTAGGGCCGCGCCTTGGCGCGGATCGTGCCGAGCTCGGGGATGGTGATCTGAAAATCCGAGAGCACTTCGAGCAGAAAGGCCTCGAACTCCACGTCGGCCCGGTCGATCTCGTCGATGAGCAGCACCGGCGGCGTCGCGCCGTTGCCTTGAATCGCTTCGAGCAGCGGCCGCTTGACCAGATATTCCTCGCTGAAGATCTCGGTCTCCACGGCGCCGCGGTCGCGTTTGCCGATCTCTTCGAGCTTGATGCGGAGCATCTGCTTGGGATAGTTCCACTCGTAGAGCGCCGTGTTGGCGTCCAGCCCTTCGTAGCATTGGAGACGGATGAGCTTGGTTTCCATGATCTCGGCCAGGACCTTGGCGACTTCGGTCTTGCCGACTCCGGCCTCGCCTTCGAGCAGCAGCGGCTTTCCCATGGAAATCGAGAGATAAACCACCGTCGCCAGCGAGCGGTCGCAAATGTACTTTTCCTTACGCAGCGCTTCTTGAACTTTTTCAATCGTAAGTTTTTTTGGATTCACGTTGCCCTCACTCCCATCATCATAACAAACCGCCGACCGTTATGAAAACCCCTCCGATTTCAGCCGCGAGCCATATTTTTCCCAGCCGCTCTCGATTCGCGCGCGCGTTTCCTCCGTTGCGGCGTCGAAATCTTCTATCCGCAGCGCCAGCTCGAAGAGCAAGCGGACCGCGCCTTCCACGTCTCGCAAATGAACCGCCTCCGCGCCGATCTTCGTCTTTCCCTGGTTGTGGTAGTTGTGCAGCGGGATCGCGATGCCGCCGGCGACGTATCCGTTCAATAGATACGGCGTCGCCTCGCACGTGCCTCCGTCCATGACCCTGCGCTGGCAGCGAAAGCGGCGATCTTTTTTTTGCAGCTCGCGCGCGACCCGGTCCATGAAAAAAACCATGCGATGATCGAACATGCTCGCGCGGTCGCCGAGACGGATCACCGCGCCGCCGCCTAAAACCACGCCCGGCACCGCTTTGCTGGTTTCCACGGATATAATTTTCGTCGCAGGCGGTAGAGAGCCCGCACGGATCATTCCCAGCGTGCCGATAAAACCCTGCTCTTCGGCGCGCGTGAAGACAGCGCGCGCGCCGGTTTTAACGCCGCGCTCTTTGAGCTGTTTGAGCAGCGTTAAGATAACGGCGCAGCCCACGAGGTCGTCAGCTCCTTTGGTGTGGATCAGTTTACCCTGGCGCCGAAAAGGCGCCAGGTTCCATGTCCCGAAGTCTCCAGGCTGAACGCTCCCGTCCAGCCGCAGCGACATTTTTTCGACCCGTCCCAGAGCGTTCTTGGTAATTTTTCTAACGACGCCGCGAGCGCGCGGCGCGCCCGAGTCTTGATCGTAGACAATCACGCGCGCGCCGGAAAAATATTTCGCGTTCACGCCGCCGAACCACAATGCCTCCGCCGTCCGGCCGGAAGCGTCGGCGATCTCGAAGCCGGGATGGTCCATGTGCGCGACGCAGGCGAGCGCCGGCTCGTCGCCGTAGGCGGCGACGATGTTACCGTATTCATCGACGGTGAAATCGAGGCCGGCGTTTTTCAGCTCGGCGCAGAGAAAAGAGCCGACGAAGCGCTCGTGAAACGGCGCGGTCGGGAGTGGAAGCAGCCGCTCGAGCAAAGACAGTAACTCGGACCGGGGCATAGAAGAAGAATGTTGGGACAGGTTCTACGGGTAAGAGAGATCCTTCACTTCGTTCAGGATGACCCTGGTGAAGGGTTCAGGATGACAACTTCTTTCGTGTCATTCTGGGATTAATGTCCAAAAGGTATTGCACTTTTATCTCGGACAC
>CAZNES010000068.1:0-23320 GCA_964572145.1 uncultured Syntrophobacteraceae bacterium | reverse complement strand
CGGGGACGCCCGATTCCGTGCTGATTCCGGCGCCGGTAAAGAAGACGACGTCGCGCCGTCTCCTCAGTTGTCGGGCGAAATCTTCCAGCTTCATTGCTGTGACTAGCGACTAAGCAGGAATATTTGAAAACGGAATCGCAGAAAAGATGGCTCGCGCAAAGACGCAAAGCGCGCCAAGTTCGGAGAAATAGAAAATATTTCTTTCTTTGCGTTCTTGGCGTCTTGGCGCGATAAATTTTCTTGAAGCCGTTCTGTTTTACATTTCAAAGGTAAGAATCTAATGTTGGGGAAAACGGCGAACTGACGTGGGCGCGCTGGAAGCATTAAGCCTGGCGATGGGAACGGCCTGGACCTCGGGTATCAATCTCTATGCGACCGTCGCGGTCCTCGGCATCGCGGGCCGCGCGGAGATGATCCAATTGCCGCCGGGCCTGCATGTCCTCATGGATCCGCTGGTGATCGCCGTCGCCTGCATCATGTATGTGATCGAGTTCTTCGTCGACAAAGTTCCGTACGTCGATAGCGCGTGGGATACGCTGCATACGTTTATCCGCATTCCCGGCGGGGCGATTCTCGCCGTGCGCTCTTTAGGCCCGACGAATCCGGCGCTGGAGCTGGCCGCGATTCTCGCCGGAGGAACCGTTGCATTGGCCGCGCATGGGACCAAAGCGACGCTGCGGCTGGCGCTCAACGTGAGCCCGGAGCCATTCAGCAACTGGCTCGCGAGCGTCGGCGAAGATCTGTCGGTTCTTGCAAGCATCTGGCTCATCTTCAATCATCCGGTTGTGATGCTGCTATGGATCGCAGCGTTCCTTGCCCTGGCGGTCTGGCTGATTCCGAAACTGTTTCGCCTGGCCAAGCGCGGATTTCAAATGCTGCGCAGCCGGCTCGGCGGAAAACCAGCGCCCGGAGCGACGTAGATATTTAACCGCGCATGAAATACGAAAAAACCGGCAGCACTCCGCCCGTCCCGCTGACGCTGGAAGGGTCGTACATCCTTCATCAGATGTTTCGCGTCCGCTGGCCGGCGTGGAAGGAACTCGACAATGATTCGCGCGGAGACGCCGTCGAAGAAGCGGCGTCCCTGGCGGCCGCGATGGAGCAAGGGAAGGACGAGTCCAGCGCGCTCTTTTCCATGCTCGGGCACAAGGGTGATCTATTGATCGTTCACTTCCGCCGGACGCTCGAAGCGTTGAACAGCGCGGAGCTGAGTGTCGCCAATCTCAAGCTGGCGGAATTTTTGGCGCCGACGACTTCCTATCTGTCCGTCGTGGAGTTAGGGCTGTATGAAGCGACCGTGCGTCTGTATGACGGCCTGAAGCAAAAAGGGATTCAGCCCGGCTCGCCCGAATGGACGCAGGCGGTGGATGCGGAAGTGGCGAATCAAAAAAAAATGGCAGCGCCGCGGCTCTGGCCACCGATCCCGGCGCGCCGCTACGTCTGCTTTTACCCGATGAACAAACTGCGCGGCGAGATTAAAAACTGGTACTCGGCGCCGATCGCCGAGCGGCAGAAGATGATGGCCGATCACGGCGTGATCGGCAGGAAATACGCCGGCCAGGTGACGCAGATTATTTCCGGCTCGATCGGCTTCGACGATTGGGAGTGGGGCGTGGATCTATTCGCCGACGATCCGCTGGTCTTCAAGAAACTCGTTTACGAGATGCGCTTCGACGAAGCCAGCGCCGTTTACGGGCAGTTCGGCGCGTTTTATGTCGGCATCCGATTTCCGGCGGAGAAGCTCGCCACTTTTCTCGACGGTAAAAATCCTACGGTAAACACATCTTAGCATGTCATTCCCGTGAAAACGGGAATCCAGTAAGAGGGCGCGATGAATCGCGCCCCTACATAATCCTGGATTCCTTAATTGACCGGTTAGTTTTAGCGAACCGGATCGAGCCAATCTTCGTGCAAATCCACCCGGAGCTTGTCCGGACTCGCTCCGCCGAAAACGTCCTTCACGTCGAACACCACCGTATAGAGCGGCGGATACAAGCCGCGATGGTCGACTAGATTGCTGATGACGCCGTGAACGTCGGTGACCACGCCCCGCTTGCCGCGGATGTACTTCGGCGTGCGCGGGTTGCCGCCGGGATTTTCCTGCCTCACGACGACCCGATCGCCGACCTTGAAACTGCCTGGTGCAGTTTCCATTAAACAACTCCACTCTGTAACCTATTCACGCGCTAATGTCTCTTCCTTGCACGAAGGTTTTCGTAGTGTGCGCTTGGCGCACCGGTCCGTCTCGGATTGTATCGCGCAAAGGCGCAAAGGCCGCCAAGAAAGAATTCTTTTAACTTTGCGTTCTTGGCGTCTTGGCGCGAGTAAATCCCCGCGTCCCAGAGTTCCCGGCCGTCGAAAAATTTGCGCAAACCGCGAAAACTTTCAGGCATAGTATTACGAAGGTCACGAAGTTTTCAGAACTCGCTGCCGAGAAGCCGCCTCAATAGTCTCTCGGCCTGGGTTTCGGATGACCCCACTCGGTCTCTTTGTGCTTTCCCACCTCTGATGGCTCGATCGCTTCGCAAGCGCCAATTAAACTATCGATCGTCACGAGCTTCGCCAACTGCTCCTCGTTCATTCCCTCGGTCCCCTTCGGCCTTCTCGGAATTACCATGTAGCGCACGTCGGAGGTACTGTCGTGCACTCTAACTTCCATTTTGGCAGGAAGCTCCAGCTTGAACATTTCTTCGAGGATCGCGCGCGGGTCGGCGACGATCCGCTTCTTGTAAATATCCTGCTTGTACCACCACGGCGTGTCGCCCAGCAGATCGTAAGGATAACAGGAGCAGAGCGTGCAGACGATCACGTTATGAACCGATTCCGTGTTTTCCAACACGCCCAACTTTCCAACCCGGCCGGGAGGAATACCTAGCTCGCGCAGCGCCGGCCGTCCCTGGGAAATCAATTTGTTCTTAAAATCCGTGTCCACCCAACAGCGGGCGACGATTTTCCCGCCATTCCACTGTCCGGCAGTTTTGAGCGCCTCGCGATTTTTGTTCAGCAGGTCTTCACGCAAGATTCCTTTCCGGATCAGCGCGCGGGCAAGCACCTCGAGGACCTGTCGGTTTTTCACCACGTCCTCAGTCAACCTCCGCACGCGCTCATCGAGCGTTCCTTTATACTCTCGATGCGTCAGGCGAAAGAACTCGTTGTAGTCGCCCCGCTCCACGCGCGAATCTTCCGTCACCACATCGACGGCGTCCCCTATGGCAGACGTGATCAGCCCGATCTCTCTCACGTAATCGTCGAGACCGTCTTCCAGCGAGCGGACACGCTTCTCCAAATCTTGTTCCTGTCCGTTGCCGGCATCCGAATTTCCCTCCTTCGAAGACGAAGCGGCGGCCGCGTTAAAAAGATCGGTCAATTCTATGAAGCCCCTTCTCAGCAGAGTGAAGATCCGCGGCTCGATCCGCTTGGCCCGGTAATATTCCAGGTCTTCTTCCACGGCGCGGACGTGCGCCTCGAAATCGTGCATGTGGCTATCGGACATGAGCAGATCTCCTTCTCACGAAGTTTAGCTTCTGCCTCACGTCATATTCCAAAGGAAAAGTTATTTCAAACCTGAACTGCCGCGATGACGAGGATATCGACCCTGTAGTAACCCAATATTGCACGACGAGATCCGCGACCGTGGCCTGCTCTATCTGAAGCTCGAACGTTTTTCAGAAGCGGTCGACGACCTGGAGACTTATCTCAGGCTCGCGCCGGATGCCGCCGACACCGATGAGATACGGGAACAGGTTGTAGTTCTTAAAGAAAGGAGCCGCGCGACTCCACTAAGAAGAGGCCGCTCAAATTCGTCAAGGAGAAACATCTCCCCCGCGCTGGTGGACGTGGTGTCGGAGCCGCGCTAGGGCGGTTTCTATATACGATATCTGCCCCCCCGTGCGGAATTGATTCCGAAAGTTTGATGGATTACAATTGTAGGGCGTGAAAGACATGTGAGCCGGACCGAGGTAATGGCGAAGCTTGAGGACCTGAGATCCGTGGAAGGAGGCTCATCGTATGAGTGAGCTGATGACAGTGGTAGAAGCGGATAAGCTTTACGAAGGTTATGGCAAAACTCTGGAAAAGGATCATCGCGGGGAGTACGCGGCGATCAGCCGGGACGGACGGGTGGTTGTGGGGAAGGACGATAACGAGGTCGTGGCTCGGGCTATCCGCGAACTAGGCAGCGGCAGCTTTATCCTCTACAGAGTCGGTTATGAGTATGTGTACAAAATCAGGCTTGTGAAATGCTCGTCAGCAGCGACTATCCCTATCTCCAGGTAAGGGTAACTGTTCGCGCACATAGCCTCGTGTATCGGGCGCTGCTCGATACCGGATTTGATGGATATTTGGTCCTTCCCGAAGACCTGGAGACTCAACTTGGCGCTCCGGAGTTTCAGGTCAAAACCCGCCTGGCTGATGGCTCTGAGAGTATCCGGCCCCACTACCACGGTGGCGTTGAGGTGGTTGGCCTAAGCTTAGTGTTCCTCGCGCCGCTCACTCTCTTGGGCGATGAGTGCCTGATAGGACAAGGTATCATACGCCAACTGAAAATAACGTTCGATCACGGCAAGGAGGTTGTCGTTGAGCCGTAAACTTTTAGAACAGAAGGACCGGCGGGACAAAGAGCCGTATCCTACAACCGCATTTGACGCGCTGAGAAAGGAGATCCTCTCCAAGCACCCTGAACTCGGGAAGGAGAGCCCGGAGCAAGCGCGCCGAGAATTTGAGCGCATCACAAAAAAGATGAGACGGCATCTTCCTTTTAAAACCTGGCAGGAGATGGACAGGTTCGCGAAGGGAGATCGCTATGGTTTTGCTCGATAGCAACATCTTCTCCTCTCGGACCTGCCTTCCTGTCCATACGCCTACGGCCTTCCTGCGGCAGCGACAGAGACTAAAACGGTCTTAAACCTTCAGGGCCGACCGATAAGCTGTCCGAGGTCCGACCCGCCATCGAGCGAGCGCCCAAATTCGTCAAGGAGAAAAATCTCCCCGCGCTCGTCGATGTGATCTTGGAACCGCGGTGAGGGTTGAACTTGATAGAGCCAGGTTGGGATTTTATTTGCCATGAAGTTGCGTCGTCCAGAGCTCCGCAAATCGAAGGCCAACCGGCATACCAACCTCCCGCGTCTAAGCGCTAGGGCTGATCCAGTACGAAGATGCCGCCGGCGTGGGCATTACGGAACTTCCCATTACAGCCGAAAAGGTTCTTGCCGGACTCGAAGCGAAGCAGCGCTAACCCTCCGTCCCCTGGGATATCGCTTGACTTCCCACCGGGCAGCCTGCTAGGAATTTTTTATGGGTGTATTCCACATCAACTGTACGGTTTTGAATCTGAAATCGCCTTCCAAGCAGGTCGCGCTTAGGCGGCTCTTGGTAGATACCGGCTCGGAGTTTACCTGGATTCCAGCCGATAAGCTTTCGGAGGCAGAGATAGCGGTTCGCAAGAAAGACGTGGCCTTCCAACTGGCCAATGGCCAGATCGTCACGCGCGATGTGGGATACGCAATTATTCAAGTGAATGGATTTGAGACCGTGGATGAGGTTGTGTTTGCTCAGCCGGGTGATTTGCGACTACTCGGCTCACGAACACTCGAAGGCTTCGGCGCCAGTGTCGATGCCAGAGGGAAGAGACTTGTAGCCGCGGGCCCACAACCGGCTGCCGTAACTTTACGACTCCGCTCTGCAACTTTGCAATCCTGTCACCGTGGACCTGTCAACACCCAAGAGCGGACATGACCCCTTCTTCTTGGTTTTGCTCGATAGCAACATCTTCATCCTCTCGGACTCGACCCTCCGTCCATGCACCAGCCAGGATGATGCTCCGTTGAATATGCCCCTTGGCGAGCTTTGCGCCTTTGCGCGAGATTACTCTGATCGGATCCCTATGTTTCATCGCGCCAAGACGCCAAGACCGCGAAGGCGGAGACCTACGGCGCGGAGGCCATCGTTACGTGGAATATAAAGGATTTTTCCTCTCGGACTCGCCTTCCAGTCCACACGCCTACGGCCTTCTTGCGGCAGCGCCGAAAATCAAAAGGGTCCTAACATCCCAATCCGGTGCGACCCGCCAATTTCAAGCGCTACTGTCCAGGCCCTCACGAAATGATCTGACAGAAGACAACGAGAGAGTTGCTTGCCGGGAATCTAGCGGCTAGAAACTCCTGGGGATACAATCCAAGCGTCGTTCAATTCAATCGCCAGCGGAATAAGGAACTTGACGGTGGTTCGCAGACGAAATAGGCTGTGGGCCAGTAGGGAGATAGGCCGAGCGGCGTTTGTCACTTCCTAAGGCGGCTCGCTCAATAGTTAAACGTCACAAGGTCTCGGAGGTCGAGCGCGCAATGAACCCCCGTTTCAGAGGACTCATCGAGACTCTCCACTCGAAGTTCGAATCTCTCATCTCAATGCAGCCCGTTACCGTCGATACCGCGTCGAAGGACGCCCCGAGAGGTGGCGTCTACCTCTTTTCCGATGGTGGTCAGCATCTTTACGTGGGGAGAACCAAGCGCAGCATTAAAGATCGGCTCAAGGATCACGTGAGCACGGCTGATGACTGCCCGTTTGCCTGGCATCTCGCAAGGGATGCGACGAACAACAAAATTGCGTCGTATAAACCTCAAGGCTCCCGGAAGCACCTTCTTAGCCAGCCCAATTTCAAAAAGGCGTACGAAAGTGCGAAACAGAAAATCAGGAAAATGGACGTACGGTATGTTGGCGAGCCAGATGCGCTGAAACAGGCACTACTAGAAATCTACGTCGCTGTGACTACAGCGGCAAAACACAATGACTTCGAAACGCATTGAAGTCGTGACGCTTAATATGGCGCCCCACGCGGACGCGCGCCATAAGGCTGGCACACGCCGGTGGGCTCCACGTTGACCACGGAAAATTACCGATGGACCCAGTTTTTACGATCCCGTATCCCGAGTACGCCGTCGCCAGTCAGTTGTCACGCGACCTGCCCAGTTCGCAGGGTTACGCGATCTTCGTACCAGCGTCGCGCCAACAAAAAGGGGTGGATCTCTTGGTTACGTCCCGAAAAAACGGCATCACGAGGTCCATGTCCATTCAGGTAAAGTCGTCTCGTACATACTCGCGGGAATCGCCAGGTGTACGTACCCGCAAGGCCTTTCGTTACCACACCTGGTACAACAACTTCGACGCGCCTCCCGAAGCCGACTTCATCTTCTTCGTAGCGTTGTACCCAAACGACGAGCGTAGCCGTAGTCGCGCTATCGAATCCTGGTGGTCACAGGTCGTCATGGTGTTCACGCACGCTGAGATGGTGGAGTTCCTGGCTTCTGTAAAGACGATTGGTGGCAAACGCGACAAGATGTTCGGATTTAGTTTCGACACTCCCAACCGGATTGAACAAACGCGCGGCGATCAGTTCAAGCAGTACCGCGATTTCACAAAGCATCTGCTCGCTAAGCGCGTAGACCAACTCAAGAAGTTCTTAGGCGTAGCGCCGACAGGTGGCCGGGTCTAACGCGCGCCTCAGACCGATCGCTTGCCGGTGCGGGCTGAGCTTTGGGTTCGGCTGAAATATGAAGAAGAACTCACAGGTCACAGGGAATGTTGGGCTGTATTTCGTTTGCTATCATCTTTCGCTACTGGGATGGAATGCGATGCCTACGTCCCGCAACGCGAAGGGGATCGACATCATCGCGTACAATGGAGACTGCACGCGGACAATCAGCTTCCAGGTGAAGACCCTCAGCAAGCGGGCACCCGTCCCCCTCGGCACGACGATCGACAAACTGTTGGGTGATTTCTGGGTCATCGTAAACAATGTCGAGAACACACCCGGCATCTTCGTCATGAAACCCAAGGAAATTCGTGAACGGGCGCACCGTGGAGAAAAAGCCGGGAAAGTGTCCTACTGGTTGCAGCCGAAATCCTACGAACTGGACGAGTTTCGAGACAAATGGGATCGGATAGGAAAACCATGAAGCTGAACCATCGCCTGCACTTTATCGGGAACCTGCCGCGCGGCTTCCCCAAAAGTGAGGCGTGACGTTCGCAAGATGGCCATGGAAGACAAGACGGACGGCTTCTACGCTGACATGCAACAATACGTCGCAGTAACAACTGTCGGCCCTTCTACGTTGCGCAACCAAGGGGGGCCTGGGGTGATCGAGACGGCACAGCGCTTTCTTTCATCGCTCGATATCGGCAGTTTTGCTGTGCAAGATGAGAAGTCTTTCCTCGCGGTTTTGGACACCATGACCGACGAATTGCGGCGAAGGCTGCCTCAGTATTCCCGACACTGGGGCGCTGCACGGAAAGCGCTGAACCTTTTCCTTAGGGACATCTGCTACAACCGGTTTCTCGCGCACAGGTACTCTCTGGCAGGACTTGAGCGATGGATGGAGATCCCTTTGGACAGTCTGGTGGCGGTTGCTCTGAAGAAGCGTGTCGGGAGAGGAAGGCTCCCCAGTTGGCCAGGTCTAAAAGGACTCACACCCCCGTTGAGCTTGCGGTTCCAGCACGTAGCAAGAGATTGGGCTGAGGCTGAGGATATCTCGCGTGTGCATCTTGATATGCGTATATGGCTCAAGCAGCGGACCAAATTGGCAAACACGGCGCCGCACCTGACGGCTGCAAACCGCCGGTGAGCGCTTCCGTTAACCGTGTCATTGAACTGATTTCTCCTTGAATAAATTTCCAATGGTTTTTGTCAGCGTATCAATACGCATTCCACTTCCCTCTCATCGTTCACCCAATATCGACCAGCTTTCTTCTTCCCGTCTGCCCGCGGATGATGCGGATCGACGATTTCGGAACCGAGAAGTGATCCGCCAGAAGCTCGATCACCGCTTCGTTTGCCTTGCCTTCACGCGCCGGCGCGTTGACCGAGACCGCGTATTCGCCCGCGGAAATCTTTTTCACCTCGGACTTTTTAGCTTGAGGTTTGACGGTAATCCATAACTTGGATGGCATAATCACGACGCGAACATGCGAAAAAGCCGCCATCTCCTGCCCGCTTCATTGCTCCAGGTGGCGAGCGCGACAAGATTTTTCTCCGGGTCCAACAGCCGCACGATCTTCTCCCCCTCCTTCGCCGCGCCGAGTCCGGCCAGAACTTCTTGCCGGCCCATTCTGAGGGAAGATACGCCGTAGCTGTCGAGAGCAACCGCGCGAAACTGGCTCAGCGCCTCGTTCAGCGAGAGCAACGGAACCTCGCCGCGAGCTTTTGCATTTTCAATATCGTCAAGGGAAATCGCGTTCTCCACGCTCAAATGGCCGCACGTGAGGCGGCGCAGAGTTTTGAGATGCGCGCCGCAGCCGAGAGACTGCCCCATGTCCGCGGCCAGCGTGCGGATATAAGTTCCTTTGGAGCAGGTCACTTCGAAGCCGATTTCCGCCGCGCCCTGCGCCCAGAGCCGCAGCGACTCCACTTTGATCTCGCGCTGGGCTCGATCCACGGTCTGCCCCTTGCGCGCGAGCCGGTACAGGCGCACGCCGTCCTTCTTGAGCGCCGAGAACATCGGCGGGGTCTGCATCAGAGTGCCGGTGAACGCACGCCGGAGCTTTTCCAACTCCGCATCGGCGAGCGCGGGAACCTCACGCGTCTCGATCACTTTGCCGGTCGAGTCCTGCGTGTCGGTCGCGACGCCGAGGGCGATCACTCCCCGGTAGCTTTTTTGCGCGGTGAGAAAAATTTCCGCGATCTTGGTTCCGTCGTCGATCCCCAGCGGCAACAGGCCGGAAGCAAACGGATCGAGCGTGCCGAGGTGTCCGACTTTTTTCGCCCCGAGAATGCGCTTCACCCGCTCCACGACGTAGGCGGAAGTCGGTCCCTCCGGTTTATCGACTAAAAGCAGTCCGCTTGGCATGGCGTGCTCAGTGCAAATTGAAAAATGCAAAAGTTAAAACCGAGGACGAGCCTTCCGGCTTCCCGTGTCGCATTATGGCTTTCAATTTGATTTTTCCACTTTGCAATTTTCATTTTGCATTGCGCTAAGGGGCTTTCTTGACATCGACCTGTTTGAGCAGCTCGTCGATCCGCCGGGCGCGCTCTTCGGTGTCGTCGTAAAGGAACTCGATGGTCGGCACGAGGCGGAGCTTCAGTTGCCTGGCCACCCTGCCCCGGATAAAACCCGCGGCGCTCTTCAAGCCGGCAAGCACTTCGGCTTTTCCTTCGCTCCCGGTCAAGAGATTGAAATAGATCTTGGCGTGCTTCAAGTCGCCGCTGACTTCCGCGCCGGTGAGCGTCACCGCTGCGATGCGCGGGTCGTTGACCTCGCGCGCGAGCAATTCCGAAACCAGCTCCAGCAGCAGGTCGGCGACACGATCGGAACGCTTGTACTCCATCTTGAAATCGGAATGATGAATTTTGAATGTTGAATTTTAAATTGAAGACGGTTCATCCGAATAATTCAACATTCAAAACTCAAAATTAGTAGTAAAAGAACTCCGTCTCAACCGCGCCTACTTCGGCCAGACCTAGGCCGTCCACGAACTCGACGACTTTTTGAAGCGTGGCCTCCACGATGGGACGGCTGCTGCCCACGACGCCGAAGCCGAGGATCGCGCTCTGCCACAGATCCTGGTCGCCGCATTCTGCAACGGAGATGTTGAACTGGTTGGAGACCCGCGCCTGAATGCTCCTCAGCACTCCTCTTTTTCCTTTGAGGGAGTGGTTCTCGGCGAGAAGCAAGCTGAGCTTGAGAACGCCGACGACGACGGGGGAATCCTGAGAGGACGGTTTTCTTCCTATCGGCTCTCTCCTGCGGAAGCCCGGGACGCCTCGCGCCCTCCGGGGATTGGGGTCATGCGGCGAATGACCACGACCCGCTCGTAAGCCTCGATCACATCGCCCTTCTTAACATCCTGAAAGCCTTCCAAAGCCAGACCGCATTCGTAACCGGCGGTCACCTCGTGCACGTCGTCTTTGAAACGCTTCAAGCTGGCGAGCTTTCCTTCATGGACCACCCGCTGATCGCGGAGCAGCCGCACCAGACTCCCCCGCTGTATCTTGCCCTCGGTCACGTAACAGCCCGCCACCCCTCCGAGGCCTCGGATGGTGAAGACCTCTCTGATCTCGACGCGTCCATGGGCCTGCTCTTTGTACGTTGGTTCCAGCAGTCCTTCCATCGCCGCTTTGATGTCGTTCATGACCTCATAGATAATCGTGTAAAGACGGACGTCCACGCCGTCCTGCGCCGCAAGATTCGCCGCCTTGACCTCGGGCCGAACATTGAAACCGATGACGATGGCGTTCGACGCGGAAGCCAACAGCACGTCGCTCTCCGTGATTCCTCCGACGCTGCCGTGAATCACGTTGAGCTTGACCTCGTTGGTCGACAGGCGGTTCATCGCGTCGGTCAATGCCTCGACCGAGCCGTGCACATCGGCCTTCAATACAACCCGAAGCTCCTTGACGTCGCCGGTCTTGATCTGACTATAGAGTTCTTCCAAAGACACCTTGCTCGTCTTGACCAGATCGGACTCTCTCCGTTTGCTCTGGCGGTATTCGGCGATCTGCCGCGCCTTGGACTCATCGGTCAGTGTCACGAAAGAGTCGCCGGCTTGCGGAACCCCTTGCAAGCCGAGAATCTCGACCGGCATCGCCGGCGGCGCCGCATCGATCTTGCGGCCGCGATCGTCGATCATCGCACGCACCCTTCCCTGACATACTCCGCAGACAAAGGCGTCGCCGACGTGGAGCGTGCCCTCTTTCACGAGGACCGTCGCCACCGGGCCGCGGCCGCGGTCGAGCTTGGCCTCGATGATAGTTCCGCGCGCGAGCTTGTTGGGATTGGCGCGCAGCTCGAGGACATCGGCCTGCAATAAAACCATTTCCAGAAGATGCGGGATTCCCTCTTTGGTCTTGGCCGACACCGGAGCGAAAATCGCGTCACCGCCCCACTCTTCGGCAACCAGGCCGTGCTCCATCAAGCCCCTTTTCACCCGTTCGAGATTCGCGTCGGGCTTATCGACTTTGTTGATCGCGACCACGATCGGCACCTGCGCGGCGCGCGCGTGGTTGATCGCTTCGACGGTCTGAGGCATGACGCCGTCGTCCGCCGCGACGACAAGGATGACGATATCGGTGACCTTCGCGCCTCTGGCGCGCATCGCGGTGAACGCCTCGTGGCCCGGCGTATCCAGGAAGGTAACGCCCCTTCCGTCTAATTGAACGTGGTATGCGCCGATGTGCTGGGTAATGCCGCCGGCCTCGCGCTCGGTCACGTTGGTGCTGCGGATCGCGTCAAGCAAGGATGTCTTTCCATGATCGACGTGTCCCATGATCGTCACGACGGGCGGTCTCGGCAAGAGCGCCCCCTCGGGCTCTTCGACCTGGTGCTCCACTTCGAGCGCCGACTCGGCGTTGAACGCCACGTTCTCGATCTGATGGTCGAACTCTCCGGCAATCAGCGCCGCGGTATCCGCGTCGAGCATCTGGTTGATCGTGGTCATCATGCCCATCTGCATGAGCTTTTTGATCACCTCGCCCGCCTTGACGCCCATCTCGCGGGCAAGATCGCCGACGCTGATCGCTTCGGAGATCCTGATGACGCGCTTGCTCGCCTTGGGAACGGTGATTGCGGTCTTCTTCTGCTCTTTTCCCGGCAGCGCCCTTTTCTTTTTCGGAAAGCGGCCGGAGCGAAGCTCGCGCTCGCGCAGCTCGAGCATATCCTGTTTCTTGACGACGCGTTTCTTATGCTTGCCGGGCTTGGCAATCTCCGTGGTAACCGCCGCGCCGTCTTTTTCGGCGGCAGGCGCCGGCCGCGAAACCGCGCCCGGAGGAGCAGCGCCGGGCGTCTGCGGCGGCTGGGGCCGGCGCGGCGGCGGCGGGGTCGGCGCGGACGCCGGTCTGCTGACGCTCTTCAAGTCGATGCGGCCCAGCACGCGAGCGCCCCGCTGCGGCTCTTCGACAACCGGCGCCGGCTTCGATTCGATCTTTTCCTGCTTGGTCTCGGGTTCTTTAGGCGCGGGCGCGCGGGCTTCCTCGACGGGCTCGGCTTGCACCGGCGGCGTCACTTCCACGGGAGCATCGGGTTCCGAAACCCAATCCATCTCAGAGGGAGACGGTTCCGGCTGGACCGGCTCCGCGGGCGCCGCTTCTTCGACCGGAGGCTCTGCGACTTCGGGGTCGGAGGACGTTTGCGTGACGATTTCTGTGCGGCTCGTGCGGCGGCGTATTACATTGGTGCGTACGCGGCGCTCGACGATCTTCTCGTGCGCCTGAGTCTCGCCCACGCTCTCATCCCCGGTCGTCACCATTCGGTCGGCGACGACTTTTTCTTCGCCGACGACCACCTGAGGCTTCGCCGGCGCCGCCAACGCGGCTCTGATCCGAACGGCCTCTTCGTCTTCGAGGGTGTTCTGGGACTTTTTTCCTTTTATGCCCAGCTTCTCAAGATGGGCGATGAAGTCTTTGACTTCGATGCCCAACTCTTTCGCCAGTATGTGAACTCTTGTTTTCGCCATCTCTTATTCCCAGCGGTCGTTTTATTCTAGCTTCGCGCGCGCAGACTAAGAATCAACTGTTCTTTAGCCGGCCTTCCGACTTCCGCGTGAAAGGCCCGATACACGCTCTTCTTGCGTAAAAACAAATCCCAACATGCTTCCGCCCCGTGCAGGTAGCCGCCTCTTCCTTTTCCCAACCGGTTGACTTCAAGCGCTCCGTTCTCCTGAATGATAATTCGCAGCAGCTCCGCTTGCTCGTCCCTTTTGCCGCAGCCGAGACAAGTTCTTTGCGGGCGCCTACTTGTCATTCCCCGCTGACGGCGTCGGCTCCGCCGATGGCGTCTGCTCCGCTGCCGGCGCCGGCTCCTCGCTCTCCGTCCCTGGTTCGGAAGGCGCGGCAGCGGCGGCTTCCGCGGCCTCGGCATCCGCCTTGGCTTTCGCCTCCGCCTCCTCCGCCTCTCTTATCTTCTTCTCAGCTACATATTCTCGGCTCGATTTATAAATGACTTCCGCCTTTTCCTGGCCGATGCCGTCGACGTCGAGAATCGTCTCCAGATCCGCTTCCGCCAATTCTTCGGCCGACTTGAAGCCGGCCTGATAGAGCAGCTCGGCGACCATGTCGTTGACGCCAGGAATCGCTCCGAGCGAGACCCGCGCGCGGCGCGTCTCGTCTTCCATCTCGGACTCGCTGCGCACGTCGAGCTTCCATCCGCTCAAGCGCGAGGCCAGCCGGACGTTTTGTCCTCGTTTGCCGATCGCCAGCGATTGCTGGTCGTCGGGGACGATAACTTCCATGCTGTGCTCGTCGTCGTCGATGATGATCTTGGAGACCTTCGCGGGCGCGAGCGCGCGGCAGACGTATTCAGCCTGGTCCGGCGTCCAGTGGACGATATCGACTTTTTCCCCGCGCAGCTCCTGCACCACCGCCTGCACGCGCGTGCCTTTCATCCCGACGCAGGCGCCGACCGGATCGACGTCCGGATCGTTGGAGACGACCGCGATCTTGGCTCTTCCGCCGGGCTCGCGCGCGGCGCCTTTCACTTCGACGATGGCCTCGTAGATTTCCGGCACTTCCTGCTCGAAGAGCTTGATGAGCATGCCGGGGTGCGTGCGCGAGAGCACGATCTGGGGCCCGCGGCTCGTCATCTCGACGCTCACGATGTAACCGCGGATTCTGTCGCCCTGGCGGTAGCGCTCGCGCGGGACCTGCTCTTTTTCCGGCAGGATCGCGTCGGTCTTGCCCAGGTTGACGATAATGTTCTTCTTCTCGAAGCGCTGCACGATGCCGTTGACGAGCTGGTTCTCGCGGCCTTTGAAATCGTTGTAGATGATCTCGCGCTCGGCGTCCCTGACCCGCTGCACGATGTTCTGCTTGGCCGCCTGCGCGGCGATGCGTCCGAATCCGCTGGTATCGAGCTTGCTGAGCAGCTCGTCGCCGACCTGCGCCTCCGGGTCCAGAGATTCGCGCGCCTCGCCGAGAGTGATCTCGACCTCGGGGTCCTGGATCGTCTCGACCACGGTTTTGGCCTCGAACAATTCGACCTCGCCGATTTCCGGGTTGTACTGGGCCTCGATCTTCCGCTGGTGGCCGAAAGTTTTCTTGGCCGCCGACACCATGGCGTTTTCCAAGGCGCTGATGAGAATGGTCTTGTCGATGCCTTTTTCTTTGCTGACCTGCTCGATGACTCGATTCAAATCTTGCTGCATATTACTTACCCCACTCGTGTTCGTAGTTCGCCTTCTCGATCTGGGACAGCGCGAGGTGAAACTCGCGCCCGTCTTGCGCGACTACGATTTTGTCTTGTGTGACTTCTTTCAATACGCCCAAAAAGGATCTTCTTCCTTCAATCATGTCCCGGGTCCGCACGCGCACTTTTTTATCGACGTAGCGGGCAAAATGTTCGACTTTCTTGAGCGCGCGATTGATGCCCGGAGAAGAAACTTCCAAAGTATAAGGACCGGGAACCTCCGGGCTGTCGTCGAGCTGCTCGCTCAACTGACGGCTCACGCGCGTCAGATCGTCGACGGTCGGTCCGCCCTCTTTGTCCAGATACAATCGCAGCACCCGGCCTCCTCGGCTCCCCTCGGGCTGGAACTCGATGTCCACGACCTCCATCCCCTCGCCCGTCGCCACCGAGGACACCATCTCCCACACCCGCGCCACGACCGGATCGACACTCATGATACCCCCAAAATAAAAAAGCGGGCAAAAGCCCACTTTTGAGTGCTAACCCCTAAAGTGTATTTAAATTTTTAACATATGGAGAGACGTGAATGCAAGGGCGGTAAGTTTTCTAACAGCGCCCGATTCTGATATGCTTTTCACTGAATCGCCGCCAATGAAAGTTGCCGAGGAAAAAGCCACTCCCGCCGCACACATCTCGTGGAAAAATATTCTCACGAGCCTCGAGGACGGCGTCATTCTCGTCGATCGTCACGGCAAGATATCCTTTTTCAATCAAGCCGCCGAGATCCTGACGGATCTGCCGGAGTCGCAGGTCTTGCGGCAAGACTATTCGAGCGTCTTCGGCAAAACTCCCTGGCTCGTCGAGATGGTGCAAAAGAGCGCGCCGCCGCGACAGACGGGAAGCCGGGGAGAGGGAGATTTGGCGCTGGCGCGCGGGCGGCAGATTCCGGTGAATTTGACCGTCTCGCCGCTCGAAGACCGGGCCGGCCGTTTTCTCGGAACCATTCTGTTGATGCGCGATCTCACGCACCGCAAAGAAATGGAAGAGGACTTGAATCGCGCCGATCGGCTCGCGCTCCTCGGCACGCTGGCAGCCGGTCTCGCGCACGAGATCAAAAATCCCCTGAGCGGCATCAAGGGCGCGACGCAATTGCTCAAGCGCGAAGTGAACGGCAACCCCTCGCTGCTCCAGTACGCCGATATCGTGGTGCGCGAGGTCGACCGGGTGAACCGCCTCATCGAGCAGCTTCTCGACCTCTCGCAACCGGCGAAACTTAATTTCGCAGCTCTCAACATCCACGAAATCTTAGACCATGTGCTGCTCTTGGAGAGCGAAGCCTCGTCCGGTTCCGCTTTCACCGTAAGAAAAAATTTCGATCCCAGCCTGCCGTCCATCCGCGGGGATCGCGCGCAGCTCACGCAGGTGTTTCTGAACCTGGTGAAGAATTCTTTCCAGGCGATGCAGGGCCGCGGGACTCTGCGGGTCACGACGCGCATGGAAACCGACTTTCACATCCGGGAACACGGAAAAGAGCGCGGAAAATTTATCTGGGTGGACATAGAAGACGACGGGCCGGGAATCAAAGAGGAAGACCTTCCGCATATTTTCTCCCCCTTCTTTTCGACCAAAAACAACGGCACGGGGCTCGGACTGTCAATCTGTTATCGCATCATCAAGGAACACGGCGGCATGATCCGCGTGGAAAGCCGGGAGGCAGCGGGAGCGAGCTTCAAAGTGTCTCTGCTCGTAGCGGAATAAAATGGGAAAAATCCTGGTCGTCGAGGACGAAGAATCACAGCGGAGCGTGCTCAAAAAAGCCCTCGAAGGGGAAGGCCATTGGGTGCAGACGGCGGAAAATGGCCGGCTGGCACAGGCCGCTTTCAAGGAAACCGAATTCGATGTTTGCATTATCGACATCAATCTTCCCGACGTCGATGGATTGACGCTTCTCAAAGAGGCCAAAGCCGCGGACCTTGACGCGTCCATCATTATCGTCACCGGGCGCAACACGATGCACAACGCAATCGAGGCGATGAAGAACGGCGCATTCGATTACGTCACCAAGCCATGGGACTTGGAGGAGATGTCGCTCCTGATCCAGCGCGCTTTGGAGAATCGAAAGCTGCTGCAGGATTTTCACGAGCTCAAGAAAGAGGTCAAAAAGACCTATGAGCCGGGAAACATGGTCGGCACGAGCCCGGCGATGCAGAAGGTTTACAAAATCATCGGCCAGGTGGCAAACACGGACGCGAGCATTTTGATCCAGGGCGAGAGTGGCACGGGAAAAGAGCTCGTCGCCAAGACGATCCACTACAACTCGCCGCGCTGGAACAAGCCGTTCACCGTGGTCAACTGCGCCGCCATTCCGCGCGAGCTTTTGGAGAGCGAGCTGTTCGGGCACGAGAAGGGATCGTTCACCGGCGCGCTGGAGCGTAGGATCGGCAAGTTCGAGCTGGCGGAGGAGGGCACTCTTTTTCTGGATGAGGTCGGTGATATACCGCTGGAGCTTCAGACCAAACTCTTGCGCGTTCTCCAGGAGCGCGAGTACAGCCGCGTGGGCGGGCGGGAGGTCTTGAAGGCGGACGTGCGCATTCTAGCAGCCACAAACCAGGATCTTGAAAAAGCGGTGCGCGAGAAACGCTTTCGCGAGGACCTCTACTTCCGGCTGAAGGTGATCCCGGTTTACCTGCCGCCGCTGCGCGAGCGCAAGGGCGACATTCCCCAACTCGTCAGCTATTTCGTCGAGAAGATCAACCGCGAAATGGGCACGCGGGTCTCCGGCCTCTCGCCCGAGGCCATGAAGCTTCTTGAAGAACACGCGTGGCCGGGGAACGTGCGCGAGCTGGAGAATACGTTGATACGCGCGGCGGTACTCTCGCCCGGCGCGGTCCTCTTCCCGAAAGATTTTTCGCTCCAGCATCGGCAGGAAGAAACTCCCGCCGGCGTGGACCATCTCTCGCTCGAAGAAATCATCCACCATAAGCTCGAAGACTATTTTCAAAGAACCAAGGGCGTGGACGTGGACAATCTCTACACTCTCGTGATCGAGCGCGTGGAGCGGCCGTTGATCGAGCTGACGCTCAGAAAAACCGGCGGCAATCAAATCAAAGCCGCCGAGATTCTGGGAATCAACCGAAATACGCTGCGGAAAAAGATTTCCGATCTCCACATAGTTGTGAAAAAAGATAGCGAGTAGCCGCCCGTACTTTGCGCTCTTAGCATCTTGGCGCGATGAATCATTCAAACTTCGTGTACTTCGTGCTCTTCGTGGTGAGAGGATTTCAACCACGAAGGACACGAAGGTCTCGAAGGAAGATAACAAGAAATGTCTGACCGAACTCTCCCCTCCCCTCTCTACGCAATTCTCGATACCAGCTTCAGCAAAGGGCGTTCTTCCATTTCCATCCTGCGCGAATTTCTCGCCGGCGGCGTCAAGCTCGTCCAGCTTCGCGCCAAGGAATTGTCTTCGGCAGATTTCTTTTCCCTGGCGAAAGAAGCGCGACAGCTTACGAGCGAAGCCGGCGCGATGTTCATCGTCAACGACCGCGCCGACATCGCCCTTGCCTGCAACGCCGACGGAGTCCATCTCGGCCAAGACGACCTGCCGCTGCGCGCCGTGCGAAAGCTTCTTGGCCCCGAAAAAATTATCGGCATCTCCACCCACGACCTCGACCAAGCCCGCGCCGCAGAATTAAATGGCGCCGACTACATCGGCTTCGGCCCCATCTTCGGCAGCACGACGAAGGATACCGGCTACTCCCCGCGCGGGTTGGAGATGCTGCGCGAAATCCGTCAGGCGGTGAAGGTCCCCCTCGTCGCCATTGGTGGGATCAATGAGAAGAATGTCGCTGAAGTGTGGAACGCCGGCGCTGACGCCGCGGCGATTATTAGTGATCTGATGGAAGCAGAGGACGTGGCGAAAAAACTGGAAAGAATTTCAACTCATTATTCTTCAATGGGTAGGGCCGACGTATGACAAACTTGCGCGATGAAAGTGCTCAACTCGCCCCGCTGCAAACTTTCGACCCAAAGGCATTTGTGGGTGGCGAGGCCGTCCCTCAAGAAATCTGTAATTTTGTTCTCGCACTGTCACTGATATACAATGACTGCAAAAATGGGATTTTCAGTAACCTCCTTATTGAAGAGTCCAAACCGGATGGTAAACTCGCACCGACTCAGGCTTGGGGTGCCTACGGCGGAATCAAAGTTCATTATCTAAGACTCCATTTTGCGCTTATTCATGAACTTCTAAAACTAATTTCGGAAAATAAGAAGGCCATCGAACACCCTTTTTTTGCTTCAGTGATTAAATTGTTACCTCGCAGTGTACGTGACTCTTGGACTGCTCTAGTTGATGCGGCGTTTGAAAAACAAACGTTAAGCCCTTTGAACAAAGCCTTACTCATGATTCGCAATAAGGTGTCGTTCCATTACGACCCTAAAGAACTATACAAGGGATATCGGTATCACTTTTTTACTACTGCTGCGTCTGCTGAGCCCGCCTTTGTTTCTCGGGGTAGGAGCATGAGAAATTCCAGACTTTATTTTGCGGATGCTGCGGCGAACGGATACTTACGGTCACAGGTCGACAACGAAGATCCTGAATTATTGAATCGTTTGGCGGATATGACGTCACACTTAAATCAAGCAATCATGCAAATTGTTGACCGGTTTATCCAGAAACGCGGCTATGCTTATAAGGATCGCCGGAATTGATCCCCAGGCAGCCGCAGCGTCAGGCTTGTATTGGTGAATAAGCTAAAAACATTCAACGCCCGATCTGATATGTTCGAGCAGCGATCCGTGAAGCTCGTCTCAGTAAATGTAGGTCTGCCGCAACAAGTTCACTGGCGTGGTCGCGCAGTCCTTACGTCGATATGGAAGGCGCCGGTGGAAGGCCGTGTTCGAGTAAACCGGCTCAACCTTGAGGGCGACCGGCAGTCCGACCTTTCCGTGCACGGCGGTCCGGAGAAGGCAGTGTACGTTTATCCCGTGGAGCATTATGAGTACTGGAGTCGAGAGTTTCCCGGGATGGATCTCCCGCGGGGAACGTTCGGAGAGAACTTCACGACCGAAGGGCCCCTTGAGAAAGATGTCAGGATCGGTGACCGCCTCCAGGTAGGCACCGCGGAATTTCTCGTGACACAGCCGCGCATGCCTTGCTACAAGCTAGGTATCCGATTCGGTCGAGACGACATGGTGAAGCGCTTCTTACAATGCGGTCGCACCGGGTTTTATCTCTCCGTGCTGCGAGAGGGCGAAGCGGCCGGCGGCGATCGCATCGAGTTCACGGTCCACAGCGATCACGACGTGACGGTGGCCGACATTGCGGCCCTCTATACTCACGATGCCGACAACCAGACGCTTCTCCGTCGCGCCGTCGAGTTGCCGGGACTGCCTGAAAGCTGGCGTGACTATTTCCGAAAGCGGCTGTGGGAGCCCGACGCTTGAAAGCGCGGGCCGTATGAGGCAATAATTACGCTCCTGGACAAAGCGCTTCGGCGCGTGAGAAACATCGGCAATTATTAAAGTTTGCAAAGGAGAACATCTTATGAAAAGAAAAATACCGCATTTGGCGATCTTCGCCGTTTTGGCCGTGTTTTTACTTTTTTCCGCAAGTTTTGCCGCAGCGCAGGAACCCAATTCCCCGAAAGCAAAACAGATCAAGGCGATGGTCGATAAGGCTGCTGCCTTAGTTGAGAAAAAAGGCAAGGACGCCTTTCCTGAATTCAAAAAGAAGGGCAATAAATGGTTTAAAGGTGATGTCTATGTCTTTGTTAATGACATGAAGGGGACGACTCTTGTCAACGCCGCCTTTCCCGAACTCGAGGGGAAAAACAACCTTGAACTAAAGGATGCCAATGGAAAAGCCATCACTCGGGAGTTTCTTGACCTGCTAAAAACCAAAGATTCGGGGTGGGTCGATTATATGTGGCCGAAACCGGGGCAAACGAAACCCTCTAAGAAATCCAGCTACGTCAAGAAAGCAAAACTGGGCAAAGATATCGTTTACGTCGGCGCCGGCTTTTATGCCGAGTGATCGAACACGCCGAGCGCGAGTTCCGGTACACGCGAGGAGCAAGGATGACAGAGGGACTACAAAAAGCCGCCGATGAAAAATTCTGCTCCGAGTGCGGGGCGGTGATCAAGGCCAAGGCCGAGATTTGCCCCAAGTGCGGCGTCCGGCAAATGGCGGCGCCCCTGCTTAGCGGCCTAAGTTCGGTCGCGCCCAACGGCAAAAGCAAACTGGCCGCCGCTCTGTTTGCGTTGTTTTTGGGCGGGCTCGGTATTCATAAGTTTTACCTGGGCCAGGTTTGGCAAGGCGTTTTGTATCTTGTGTTCTGCTGGACCTTCGTTCCGGCTGTCATCGGAATTATCGAAGGAATCGTTTTACTGGTTATGACCGAGCAAAACTTCAACGCGAAGTACGGGACGATCTAAGACGATAAACTGCCGGTTCCTCGGTCTTCACGGGTATCTTGCCGCCACATTCTCCAGGTGCTAGTCGTTAATTGAGGTGACGTTTATGTCGTGTAGTCAATGCGGAGCGCAAAGGTACTACGAGCAGCAAAGATTTTGCGGAAATTGCGGCGCAAGATTGATCGACGGTGAGCCGCTGCGACCGGATGCGTCGGCCTACGCCGAGCCTAATCCCGCAGCCAGGCCCGAGTGGCCGAGCCCGACGCCGGCCAACGGACCTCGCATCAAGAAGCCTCTTCTCATCGCTACCGTTGTAGTATTGATCGCTGTTCTCGCCGGCGCCGGCGTGTTCTTCGCACTCCTGCGGCCATCCGGAAAGGAGCAGATCGCCCGCTCGGACCAGCCTGTGGATCAGCCCGCGGAATCGACGGCTTTATCGGATTCGCCGCCGCCGCAGGAAGAAGCTTCCAAATCTAAACCAGAAGCCACGCCCAAGAATCCACCGACATCACGAAAACGACCTGCCGCTCCTGCCGTCGTTTCCCGGCGCACTGCCGGAACTTACCAAACCGTTCGCGATACCTCGGTCTATGCAAGCCCGACCGCCTCATCCAGAGTCGTCGCCAGTATTCCCCGAGGCTTCAAAGTCACGGTGGTGGGTTCCACTGGGAATTGGCTGGAAGTCCGCTCAGCGACCGGCAAACCTCCGGGATTTATCCGCCGCAGCGACGCCCTACCCCAGGTCGCTAGAAGCGAGCAGCAAACTCTGGCCTCCCGGCCCAGGTTTGACGACCGCGAGTAGCGGGTGAACGAACTCCTCGGCGTAGCGGCGGCGTTGGTTGGGAGCGTGCTCGGCGGCACGGCGGCCGCCGCTTCGAGATACGCGGTCGGCATCGTCGATCCTCTTGCCGTTACGACGCTGCGCTATACGATTGGCGCCGTCTGCCTTCTACCCTTCGCCGTTCCGGCCGTCCGCAAGTTCGACAACTCTCGTCAATTTCTCGCGGCCGTCGGACTGAGCATATTATTCTACGCTCTCTACCCTTACTTATTCACCCTGTCTTTCGTTTACACCACCGCCGCCCGCGGCGCTTTGGCGCTGGCGACCATGCCGCTTTTGACCTTGGGCTTCGCCATCCTGCTCGGCCAAGAGACGTTCTCGTGGAACCGGCTGGCGGGAATACTGATCGCCGTCGCGGGACTCGCCTATGCGCTATTGCCGAAGCTCGGCGGCGCGGCTTCGACCGCCTGGAAAGGCGACCTCATCATGATCGCGGCGGCGGCGCTGCAGGCGATCTGCAACATTCTCACCCGCTCTTTCATCCAGCGCATCGGCGCGCTTTCGTTTACCGCTTTCGGTCTTTGCGTCGGCGTCGTCGTGCTCCTCGCCGTTTCGGTTGCGTCCGGCGTCCTTCAGGCGCTGCCGTCGTTACGAACCGCGGCCTGGATTGCCATTCTCTATCTGGGCACATTCGGATGCGCGCTCGTCTGGATAGTTTGGTCCGTCGGAATAAAGCTCGCGAGCCCGTCTGCGGTCGCATTGACGGTAACGGTAAACGCTCTCACCGCCTCTTTTCTCGGCGCGTCCTTTTTGTCCGAGCCCGTCGGCCATGAGTTCATCGTCGGTTTGGTCGCCGTGTCGCTCGGCATCGCCGTCGCAACCGACGCACTGGCTCGGTGGCGTGGAGTTCATAGGCACAACACCGTGGGGATGAAAACATGAATGAGCTACTGAGGTATCCCGACTATTAGGGCTCGCGTTGTCGCAAAGCCGCCGGCACTGTGAGAGAATCTTC
>CAZNES010000067.1:0-24079 GCA_964572145.1 uncultured Syntrophobacteraceae bacterium | reverse complement strand
TTCATCCGCTCCGACATCTGCTTCATCATCCCCGACATGTCGCTCATCATCTTCGACATGTTCGCCATTTCTTCCGGCGTCATCTTGCCGCTCCCCATCATCTGTCCCATGTCGCCCATCATGCCGGACATTCCGCCCACCATTTTTCCCATTTCCTTAGTCTCTTCGCCCTTCATCATCCCTTTGCCTTTCATCATGCCTCCCATCCCCTTCCGCATCTCTCCCATCTTTTGCTGCATGTCCTTCATCTGTCCCATCATCATCTCTCCGCCTTTCATCCCTTCCCCCTTCATAGGCATGCCTTCCTTCATCGGCATCCCTTTTTGTTCCTGTGCGAGCACGGGTAGAGAGCCGAGAGCTCCCGTTAAAATAATCGATAAAATAAACTTCTTCATGATCTCCTCCTTTTGGGTATTGTTAGTAGCACAGCCGTTCCTTGACCGTTTAAATCTATCCCCACTTTTTATTGTAAAAATTGTAAATGGGCGTATACACCAGCCCTGCATATACCCCATACAGGAAGCTTTCGACCAGACCGATAAGAAAGCTACCGACGCTTAACCACTTGAACCCCGGAAGCGTAATCTCCAAGAACTGGACCAGGTGAAAGCTCTCCGGCACGATCAGACCATAGACGACACAGAGCACAAAACTGGACGACGTAAACGTCGCCAGAGACCAGGTGACGACGCGAATATTGAGCGGGTTCATTTTCGTCCTCCTTTAAGCAGCGTAATTTGCTGTTTCTGATTCACCGTAAATGTTTAGGAGCTTCCATTTAATGCTGATGTCCGCTGCCCTCTTCGCGCTTCTTCTTCTCATCTCCACCTCCATGTCCTCGATGCCCACCGCAACCCATACCCGAAGCATGCATCCAGATAAAAAACACGAAGACCACAATCCAAAACCAGTTGTTCTGGAAAAATTCCATGGCGAATCTCCTTTCTCTCGGGTCTATGCTCCGCGCTCATTTTTTCTTGTCATCTAAATCCCACAAAAAACTTCGCTCCTTGATTCCCGCTATATCTTTAATAACAAGCTCCAACCGCTTGGCCGGGGCCGAGACTTTGGGAAACACAATCGCAATTTCGCGGTGATGACCACTCCCCTTGTTCTCAACGCGGACCGGCTGGTAAGTTTTACCCGTGTCGTCACGCAGCAGGCTCAGCGCCTTTAGATCGTAACCGTCGAGGTTAACCGCGTGAGTGTCCAGGACCACTTCAAGGCGGGTTTCATCCGCGCCTTGGTAATGAGGATAGGTCACGTTGACGGTAACACCTCCGCCGGAGTTCGTGCGCGTTACTCCGGTAGCATCGGCTCCCAGGCTCCGGCGGACTCCCATAACACCGATCGAGACAATATTTATCATCAAGCAGAGAACCAGCATAGCTACCTTCAATTTATAAGTCATTGTCAGAACCTCCTTTAGTCCCTGGGAATTTCCATCGGGCTTCCTCCTTGTTCTACAAAGACCTTAAAGCTGAATTTTTAAGTGTATGCTGAACCGATAGGAATTGCTGTCTAATAGTGAACGTCTGGATCGATAGGCATGCCGTTTAAACTCTAGACGGGCAATCCAGGCAGCGACAAAAGCGGCGAGGGCCCAAAGAACTCCCAGGCTGTGGATAGTTAATGGGCCGATTTTGAACAGCACGGGATACATATGCGCTAATGCCCACCTTGTTCAGGCGGCTTCTGTGCCTTGAGCGAGTCTATATAAGCAACCAGATCCACTACCTGTTTAATAGTCAAGATGTTGCTATAATCCGGCATCTTCGATTTGCCATCGTCCCCGATATAGCCGAGTGCCTTGGCTTTCGAATCGATCGCCGTATTGGGATTGATTATCGACTCGGCAAAAAACTCGGGCGGGTGCATTCCCGCCATCTGAGATAGCTCCGGACCAACTCCTTTTTCTCCTGCTGCTACACCCGGAAACTTTTCACCTTTGACTTCGTGGCATTTGTAGCATTCTGCTTCGACAAAGAGTCTTCGCCCTTCGGTCGCATCGCCTTGAGGCAAGGTAAACTTCCAGTCGGATGTCATACCATGCATGTCCATCTTCTGGTTGGCCATCTCATCGCTTTTCTGACGCTTGGAACAAGCGCTAGGCAAAAGCCCTCCGATGACGACAGCAATTAACGGAGTCAAAAGAAGAAACCGTCTCATCTTAATCACCTCAAACGTGCCTCAGTGGTGTGAAAAGCGAATGTGGGTCCAGCCTTCTTTCACCTTCACGCTCGCCACCGCCTGTTCCCAGTCACTGACGCCCTTAATTGGTTCGCCTTTAAAGAGCGTACACTCCTTCGGATTGCCCGACAGTTTCAGATCTCGAGTATGTTGCGAGCCGTCATGGGCCTTCACGACGAGTCTGGCCTGAAAGTCTCCGCGTCCCAGGGGCTTCATGGCTTTGTCGTAAAGATAAAGCTTGGGCTCGCCGCTCTTATCGATCAGGAACTCCGCGTGCATACCGTCGGCCTCCTGAATGATGCCACCATGAGGAGTCTTATGACCGTGACCTTTGGCAACCGGATCTGCAAATACGGGAGAAGAAAGGACAACTGCAACAAGCAACAAAAATGCTCTTGCGAACATAAATTAATCTCCTTCCCGACTTTTATTATCCGTAAGGTCCTTTCGACGTTTTACACTCTTCGGCCGTCGGACCTTTTTTGATATAAATCGTCTGCGTGTAATGAGCCGGACTGTTATCGTGTTGCGTGGGTTTTCCCTCGGGCTGATCGTACCAGGGCTTCCAGCCCTCTTTAGCGTCAAGCTCAGTGATGAAACCAATCACCTCCCCGTTGAACACTCTGAGGTTCAGCTTGGGATAGGTCGAGGGATAATTGGGTGCCTCTGCACTAAAACTATACCCACGCCCTGGAGAGCAGGTGCCGCCGCCAGGTTTATAGTGCGGTGGGATCTTAAGGTCCGGCCCCAGTGTCACTTCCGCGGCGTACGATCCCATAGCTAACCCGAGAGCTGAAGAGATAAAGCCGGCGACGAAAATTGTTTTTTTCATGTCTTACCTCCTTTTAACTTCATGATTCTAAGTCGTGATCATTGCCTAAGGCTTTCCTATTGACGCACTTTTCCCCGTAAAGACTTTTCCTAAACCACCCCAATCAAAATGGTTCCCGATCTGAAATAAAAATCTGACGTCATCCTCGCGCCTGTTGCTTGTGGGGATCTGAACACCCGTATGGAACTGCCAGCCGCTCGGCACGTGCCAAAGGGTTAGTGCAGGCAGAAGTGAGATGAAGCTTTTACCTCTCTCTTCACCTCGAAAAACAGACTCTCCAATCAGTTCTAAGGATGGACTCCACACCCAATTCTGCTTCGGAACAGTGGGGGCTGACTCTTCTGTCTCCCAGATGAAGGAGTACGAAAGGACAGAGCTATACTCAAATCGCAAACCTTGTTCACCTCCAACATTCACGTTGGGGCTCAAATTGACGCCAAGATACCAGTTACCAAACCCGTGATCGAAAAATAGGTGCGGAGCGAAAACAGTGTTGCCCTCGCCCAGGCCATGCTTTTTGCTTCCGGTAGGGAGAGTAAATGCTAGAGCGGCTGTAACGATAGTCTCAGGCTGATTGATAAAAGCCCACTTTATCGGCTGGATCTCAATGTCTCCCACGCCGTAGTCCCGATTCACACCACCGGTGGAGAAAGGTATAAAGATCTCCCCACCCCAGGTAAAATCCTTGGCGAACGCTAACTCGTACTCGTTCATGAAGACGAAGCGTTTCTTGCCATCCTTCCGCAAAAAGCCTTTGGAGAAGAAGAAATTCAGCCGTTGCTCGTCCTCGAGATGGGCGTGATGCACGATGAGAGGGTCGACAATGGCCGCTGTAAAAGGAGCGCCCTCTTCGTGGGCAAGGACAGGAGGAGCAATAAGCAACAAAAGCAGAATCGATGTAAGAATTTTTTGAGGCTCATCATTCTTACGATTCTCCGACTCTGACTTTTGTCTTTACAGACGCCACCTCGTTGACCTCCAAAACGGACAGGATGCCGTCGCCCTCTTGTCCGCTGGAGCCTTGATCGAGAATGCTCTCTACCGCGCCGCTAACCTGATCGTCACGCACAATCGCTTCGAGTTTGTGGTGCGATCCGTGGATCAGAGGCTCGTAAAGATGCCACTGCTCTCCGTAGCCCCGCACTGGATAAACCGTGCAACCCCCCACACCGATTTTTTTTAGCCGGCGGGCGATCGGCTCGACTTTGTCGGACCGAACTACGGCCCATATCATTTTCATGGTTGACTCCTTTTACGGCTCAGTCACTCCTAAAACCTCGCCGCGCTCGATCGCAAGCTGTCGCACGAAAACTTCGTCCTTCTCCCAGCCGTATTTCGAATAAAGAACAGGAACGATGATCATGTTCAGAACCGTGGAAGTGAACAGGCCGCCCAGGATTACCTGTGCCATGGGACGCTCCAGCTCTTTTCCCGCGAGGTCGCCAAACAGCAGAGGAAGGAGTCCGAAGGCAGCCGCCGCAGCGGTCATCAGAACCGGGGCGAGTCTATCTTTTGATCCCTGCACCACTACCTCCTCTCGGGAGAGGCCTTCCACGCGAAGAGTGTGATAGTGGGTGACAAGAATAATTCCGTTTCGCGCCGCGATTCCGAACACACTGATGAGTCCGATCAACGACGGGATGCTCATGATGCCTCCGCTAAGCAAAATCGCGAGAACTCCGCCGATTAAAGCGAGAGGCAGATTGGCTAACACCAGGAAAGACGCCCGGGCGGAGTTGAAAGCTTTGTAGAGTAGTAGGAAGATCACCACGACTGCGATACCTCCGTAGCTCAAGAGGATTCTCGTGGCTTCCTGTTGGCTTTCAAACTGCCCGCCGTACTCGACGAAATAACCCGAGGGAAGATTGACTTGTTTTGCGATCTTCTCCTGGGCCTCTCTGATCACGCTCCCCAAGTCTGTGCCCGCGACATTCGCCTGGACGACGATTCGCCGCTGAACCTTCTCGCGATTGATAAAATACGGGCGATTCTCGAGTCCGACCTCAGCAACCTGACTGAGAGGGACTTTGATTCCGTTGTGGCCGTCGATGAGCACTCCTTGCATAGCCTGCGTATCGCGGCGCGAGACCTCGTCGAACCAGACGAAAAGATCAAAGCTTTTCTGACCCTCAATCACCTGAGAAACGTGTTCACCATTGAAAGCGATTTGCGCAGTTTCAAGCACATCTCCCGCGTTGAGTCCGAGGCGTGCCGCCCTTTCGCGATTCACCTTTATGCGGACTTCCGGGACGCGAATTTGCTGCTCCACTTGCAAATCTCTGACGCCTTTAATGCCGCCAAGGATCTGCTCCATCTGCTGGCCTTTGGACAAAAGCTGATCGAGGTCGGTGCCATAAATCTTTATGGCGATCTGGGCGCGAATACCTGAGAGAACCTCGTCCAGACGGTGAGCAATGAATTGACCCAGATTGACGGCGACGCCGGGAATTTTCTCCATATCCTCCCGAATCGCATGAACAAGCTCTTCGGGGTCCCGTTTGCCATAACGCAGCTGGATATCAAGCTCCATAAAATTGGGCGGCATCGCATCCTCGTCCAGCTCGGCCCGCCCGGCCCGTTGCGCCACGGAGACGACCTCAGGATATTTCCGGAGGTTTTCGGTGATGCGGTAGCCGATGCGCATGGATTCTTGCAATGAGGTTCCAGGGAGGCTGCTCACTGCGAGAATAAAATTCCCTTCGTGAAATTCGGGTAGGAACGAACTTCCCAAAAAAGGGATAATCGCGACGCTCAAAAGGAAAAGAACACCGGCAATTCCCATCAGCCAGACTGGATGCTGGAGCGAAGGAATAAGGATCCTCTCGTATCCGGCCTTCATCTTACGAACCGTGAAGCTTTCCTCTTCCTTTTTGTCGGCTTCTTTCGCCTTGGATCGGACTAAAAGAAAAGAGCAAAGGACGGGAGTGAGGGTCACGGAGACAATCAGGGATGCAAACAGTGAAATCGTGAATGCGAGTCCCAGAGGCGTGAAAATCCGGCCCTCGACGCCGGTAAAAAAGAAGATCGGACCAAAGACGACGAGAATAATCAGCGTCGCATAAACGATCGGAATCCGGATCTCTCGCGAGGCATTGAAAACCACCCGCAGCGGCGGATCGGGATTTTCTTTCAGTCGGTTCTCCCGCAAGCGGCGGAAAATATTTTCCACGGCGATGATCGCGTCATCGACAACGGCGCCGATGGCTACAGCCAAGCCGCCCAGCGTCATGGCATTAATACCCACGCCGAAGGCTCTCATGACAAGCATCCCCATAAGCAAGCTGAGCGGCATAGCAGTTAAAGTGATGAAGGAAGCACGAACGTTAAAGAGGAAAAAGACCACCACGATCGTCACCACGATCGCGCCCTCGATCAGGGCGCGCCGGAGATTCGTAACGGAGGATTCAATAAAGTTCGCTTGACGGAAAACCTGCGTGTCCAACTGAACCCCCTGGGGGAGGGTTTTACGAATCTCCTCCAGCGCCTGTTCGACCTTATAGGTAACCGTCAGCGTATCGCCGCCAAAGAGTTTCGAGACCGTGCCAATAATCGCCGGCTTCCCCATGTAGGCGCTGTCCCCACGGGGAAACTCCGGCCCGAACTTGACTTCGGCTATTTGTTCTAGCGGAATCGGAATGCCGTCGCGCCCCGCCACGACGGTTTTCTTAAGCTCGTCCAATGAGCGGATTCGTCCTACGCCGGTAACCACAAACTCTTGCCCGGGAACAACGTTGAAACCGCCAGGGACGTTTTTGTTGGTTTGGCGCAGTGCCTCTACGACTTCTTTAACGGTAACGTTGTACTGAAGAAGTTTGGGCGACGAGAGAAGGACCTGATATTGTTTTGGCCCCGGCCCCATGCAAACCACAGAGGCTACGCCGGAGATAGACAAGAGACGATTGCGAATTTCCCAGTCACAAAGCGTTCTCAAATCCAACAGCGAAACTTTGTCGCTTTGCAGGGAAAATTTTACGAGCCAGCTCACAGCCGAGGTGATGGGCAGCATGATCGGAGCTTCGGTTCCCGGCGGAAACTGCTCTTTAACTTCCTGAAGTCTCTCATTGACCAACTGCCGCGCCGTGTAAATATTGGTCCCCCAATTAAAAATTACGATGACAGTCGATAGCCCCGCAGAGGACTTGGAGCGAACAACATCGACCCCGGGCGTTCCGTTGACAGCAGTCTCGATACGGAAAGTAATCAGCGTTTCTACATCCTCCGGCGATAGCCCCGGCGATTCGGTTTGAATTACAACCTGAGGCGGGGCAAATTCCGGTAGAACGTCCAGCGTCATGCGCCGAAGGACAAAAATCCCGGCGATGAGAACCACGACATAGGCAGTCACCACTAACAAACGGTTCCGTAAAGACAGCTGAGTAATCCAGTTAAACATATCTTCTTCCTTTTGACCGCTTTGCTTGCTATTCCGTGTCCTCGGCGCTTTGCTCTTTGCTCCTTGCCCTCAGCTATTTGCCCTTAGTGAGCGTGCCCGCCCAGAGCCGCGCCACCTTGCCGCGCCATCAGCGACTTGGTGTAAACTTGTTGTTTTCCATCGGTCACAACACGGTCGCCGGGAAGAAGCCCCCTCTTTACCTCCACATATCTGTCGTCCTTCCCGCCAAGAATCACGTCAGCCCGGCGAAATGATCCTTTCTCTTGGACAAAGACAAAAGTCTCTCCTTCCGTCGTGATAAGCGCCTCTAACGGAATGGCCAGCACCTCGCCACCCCCGCCCACGACGACATCCATCTCTGCGAAGAGATTCGGTTTAAGTTTTCCCGCTGGATTTGCAACCTCGGCCCAGAGTTGCACGGTACGTTTTTGCGGATCGAGAGTCGGGCTGAAGCGCAATATCTTTCCGGTGAAGACGTCTCCGGAATACGAGCCCAAGCGAATACGTACGGTTTGCCCGATTTTTAGTTTGGACATCGCCTCCTCAAAAACATTGCCTTCAACCGAAACGATGGAAGGATCCAGAATCTTAAAAATCACCTTGCTGGGCTCGACCGCCTCCCCCAAAACAATACTCCTTTCAGCTACGACACCGTTGAGAGGAGAAATAATAGGAAAAGTAGCGACGCTCTTTTCTACTTGAGCTTTTTTCACTGCACTCTCTGGAAGGCCAAGAAGAATGAGTTGATGGCTCAGCCCGTCGATTTCATTCAGAACGGTCTGATGTTGATTTTGGGCGGCTATGAGCTCTTTTTTTGCGGCGATCTTGCTTTCGAATAACGTTTGCATCCGCTCCAACTCAGCCTTTGCCAGAACGAGCTTGTTCTCAGCCTGAATGAGATCGACTTGTATCTTCTGAATCTCAGCGCTCTGTACCTCCGCTAGCCGTTGCCCCTTACGTACTGCATCTCCAGTGTTGGCGAACAGTCCAACAACTTTGCCCGAGACGCGGCTGCTTACCTGCGCCTCCCTATCGGGATGCGGCTTGACTATGCCGGTTGCCCGGACAACCGTCTCTATCGGTCGGAGATCGGCGGCGACCGTCTTCAAGCCGATGTTTTGCATCTCCTCAGGGCTGAGCTTTAAACCCGCGGCCTGCTCCTTCCCATCCTCGTGCTGATCGGCTTTGCCTTCTTCATGGCCATGCGAAGCGGATTCGTCCGGCTTCGGTTTGGCACCGGTATTTGAAACTTCCTGATGGTTAGACTCTTTGTCATCCTTGTATCCGTGGCTCGATATCCTTCCGAGCCAGAAGGCGAGCAACAAAAGTCCGATGACGACGACGGGAAGAATAACTCTCTTGTTTCGCATTCTCGCTCCTATTCGATTCCTGCTTGAAGCTTTAATTCAGCAAGCGAAAGATTGTAGTTTGTCATAGCGTCGATGAACTTTTGCCGCGCTTCGATAACTTGGTTTTGAAACAAAATCGCGTCGGCCAAGTTTATTGCCCCTTCCTCGTATGCCTTCAGGTAAAGCTCCAGGGTCTCGTCGAATCTCTTCATCGAGGCTTCGGGGTAAAGCGAGATCTCCTGTTCGCTCAGTTTGAGCCTCGCGTAGGCGGCCCGAATGGACCTGTCAATACTCTGACGCAAGTTGAGATAATTAATATTCGCGGCGCTCCTGCGTGCCAGCGCTTCTCGAAGCTCTGCCTGTTTCCGGTCAAAGATAGGAAGCGGAATTGAAACTCTTCCGCCGATGATGTTGTCCTTGTCATCGCGCTCGTAGAACGGCCCCAATTTTACGTTGGGAATCCTCTCCGCCCGAATGAGTTTTTCTTCAGCCTCCGTGACACCCCTTTCGCGCTCCAGCGCCGAAAGATCGGGCCTCCGCTCCAACGCAATCTTGACCAGCTCCGCCGGAGAGAGAGCTGTCGGAGCTGGCTTCAAATCGCCTACGACTTCGACCGGGGCATCCGGCTCTAGGCCGAGATCTGTTCTGACTTTTGCCAGGAATTCTTCGCGCTCTCTCTGCAACCCAATCAAGTCGCTCTTGGCCCGATTCAACTCAAATTCCGAAAGCGTGTGTTGCACTTCAGGGATGTCACCCAACTTGAGCCGGGTGCCGGACGCCTCGTAAAGACGACTTCGCAGATCAACGATCTGTTCGGCTTGCTTGATCTTCGCTTGACCGTTCAGAAGTTTTAGAAAAATCTCCGTGACGCGAAAGCGCAAGGCCCGCTCGAAGTCAGCGACTTCAAACTTCACCTTCTCGTAGTTTCTCTGCGCCGCCTGCCGGCGATAAATAGGCTGTCCTCCGATTTCAAATTCCTGAGATAGAAAAACGCCGCCTTGAGGCACATTGCGGCTGGAACCGTTTTCAGGCTTGTTCAAGCGTCTATTGGAGACATCTCCCTCCAGCTCGGGATTATGCTGAAACAAGAGATTGGCCCGGATAAGCCTTGCCTCGGCTATTCCGAGATCTTCCCTCTTGGCTTTGAGTTCCAGGTTGCGCTCCGTAGTCATATGAGTTGCCTGCTCCAGAGTCAGCCGCATCGGCTCCGCTCCGAAGGCCGAACTCAGAACCACGAAAGATACTGCGTGAAGAATGAAAGAAGACTTGATCAAAAATGAATTTGCCATAACCCAACCTCAAAGCCGTCAAACCCGGAAGCCGAATGGAGCGCAGAAAGACGCACCTCTTCAGCCCAAATTGAACTGGGAGAAATAGAAACTTAAGCTAAGCGGACGGATTAGATCTGAAGAACAGAAAGAAAAAGATGGCGTGCAAGATTGATGGGCAAAGAAAACGTGACAATTCTTCTAAAAACAGCGTCCAACCAGAGGTCGTTGTTAAGCGCGGTCGAAACGGCGTCGGAACGAGAAACCATTTGAAGGACGGTACCTTTATCCGGGCGGGGAATCTTGATCGAAGCTACTCGGACTGCAGGACCGACTTCTTGATTCTCGGACGTACAGTGAATGATGGAGAGGGTCGGCTCGCGTGAATCGTTGTGAGTCACCAGTGCGTCGGAGACGGTGTGAGGTTCTGCAATTGCATGTTCAGAGTGACGGTCATGCCCCAGGCATGCCTCTAGCGCCCACGCCACTCCGGCGTAACCCAAAAACAAACTCAAGAAAATGACGCTTAACTTTCTCACGCAACACAATATATACATGGAGTGGGCTGCTTTTCAACGCGCCTTTGAATTACATTCATCGCTAAGAGAGCCGGAGCGAAATTCACTAAAAACGAATTAACGAATAACCAGTAACTCAATCCGTGGAGGCGGGCCTTTATGGCCGGCCTGGCTAGAACTTGACTACGGCGGCGCCCCAGGCGAACCCCGCGCCGAAAGCGTTGAGCAGAACGATGTCGCCGTGGCGAATGCGTCCCTCGCGCCGTGCCTCGTCGAGCGCGACGGGCACGGACGCGGCGGAAGTGTTGCCGTACCGGTCGAGGTTGACCATCACCTTCGACATCGGAACTTTCAGGCGCTCGGCCAACGCGCTGATGATTCTCAAATTGGCCTGGTGCGGAATCACCAGCGAGATTTGTTCGATGCTCACGTCCGCCTCGTCGAGCGCCGCGCGGCTGATCTCTTCCATTGAGCGCACGGCGATTTTGAAAACTTCCTTGCCGTTCATGACGATCGTGTGCTCGTTTTTTTTCACGCTCTCGGCGCTCGTCGGCTTGAGCGAGCCGCCCGCCGGAACGTAGAGCGTTTTCACGTACGACCCGTCGGTGCGAAGTTTCGTGCTGAGGATTCCACGGTGTCCGTCGTGAGACGCGCCGACGACCACCGCGCCGGCGCCGTCGCCGAAAAGAATGCAGGTGCCCCGGTCCTTCCAATTGAGCAGGCGCGAGAGCGTATCCGATCCGAGGACGAGCGCGTGACGGATCATGCCGGTACGGATCATCGAATCGCCAATGGCCAGCGCGTTGAGAAAGCCGGAACAAGCGGCGCTCACGTCGAAGGAAAAACATTTGCGCGCGCCCAGCATGTCTTCGAGCACGCACGCCGAGCTGGGAAAGGGATAATCCGGCGTCACCGTGCCCATGATGATGGCGTCGAGGTCTTTCGCTTCGATCGCCGCGTCTTTGAGGGCGCGTACCGCCGCGCGGTAGGCCATGTCCGCGTTGCCTTTTCCTTCTTCCAGAACGCGCCGCTCCTTGATGCCGGTGCGCGAGGTGATCCACTCGTCGCTGGTATCGACGAGCCGCTCCAGGGCGGCGTTGGTAATGACCCGGGAGGGAAGCTCGGAGCCGGTGCCGAGAATGACGCTTCTTATCTGCGAGCTTCTCACGGCGTCCTCCTGAAAATCACGCAGGCATTGGTGCCGCCGAAGCCGAAAGAGTTGGAGAGCACCACCTGGATATCCGCCCTGCGCGCCTGGTTCGGCACATAATCGAGATCGCATTGGGGATCGGGGTTTTCATAATTGATCGTCGGCGGAACCAATCCGTGGTGGAGCGCCAGCACGCTATAAACCCCTTCGATCGCTCCGGCGGCGCCCAGCAAATGGCCGGTCATCGATTTGGTCGAGCTTACCGGGATCTTATAGGCGTGCTCGCCGAAAACTTTTTTGATCGCCTGCGTCTCGTTGAGGTCGTTGTACTCGGTCGATGTCCCGTGGGCGTTGATATAATCCACCTCGTTCGGCCGGATCTCCGCATCCTCCACGGCCAGGGCCATGCAGCGCGCCGCCCCCTCGCCTTCCGGCGCCGGCGCGGTCATGTGATGGGCGTCGCCGTTGGCGGCATAGCCGATGATCTCGGCATAGATTTTCGCGCCCCTCTTGAGCGCCCGCTCTCTCTCCTCGAGAATGAGAATGCCCGAGCCTTCGGCGATGACGAAGCCGTCGCGCTCTTTGTCGAACGGCCGGCTCGCGCGCGCGGGATCGTCATTGCGCGTGGACAGGGCCTTCATGGAAGCGAATCCCCCGACGCCCAGAGGCGTGATGGCCGCCTCCGCGCCGCCGGCGATGACGGCGTCCTGAAGCCCGCGGCGGATCAGATGGAAGGCCTCTCCGATCGCATGGGTTCCCGAGGCGCAGGCGGAGGTCGGAGTCCAGTTCACGCCTTTGGCGCCATGCCGGATGGCGATCTGGCCCGGCGCCAGGTTGGAAATCACTTTCGGAATAAAAAACGGCGATATTTTCCGCGGGCCGCCTTCGAGATAAGCCTTGTGGTAAGTCTCGATCGTCTCCAGCCCGCACAGCCCCACTCCGACAATGACTCCGACGCGGGCGGACACGTCGGGATCTATCTTGAAGCCGCTATCCTCGGCCGCCATCTGGGCCGCGGCCACGCTGTATTGAATAAAGAGATCCATTTTCTTGATCTCTTTCGCTTCGATGAAATCCTCGGCGCGGAAATCCGGCACCTCGCCCGCGATGCGGCTGGCGAAAAACTCCGTATTGGGAAAACGGCTGATCGGCCGGATGCCCGAGCGCCCTGCCGTGATCGCTTTCCAGTTTTTTTCCACGCCCGTGCCCAACGGAGTCACGAGCCCGAGGCCGGTCACGACAACGCGGCGCGGTTCGATCTCTTTCATATGAGTCCCTTTAATAAATCAGTCCGGCGGGAGGGTCAATAGCGCAAGGCACAATGTTAAATTTTGAATGCTGAATTTTGAATTCAAAATTCACAACTCAAAATTCAAAATTAACGGCTCTCAGAACCAATATTTATCCTGGATTGCGAGCACCCTCCGAATAACCGGCTCGACCGCCTCTCCGCCCTTTGCGCTATGCGCTATGCTCTCCGCGCTCCCGGCCATCTTTTCCAGCACGGCGGCGACGGAATTTTTCAGCGCCGAAAGATCGTACCCGCCTTCGAGGAGGAAAGCGATCTTGCCGCCCGCGTATTTTTCGGCGAGCGCGACGAGCATGGCGGCCATCACGCCAAAACCGCTCTCGGTCACGTTCATTCCGCCCAGCGGATCGCGCCGGTGCGGATCGAACCCGGCGGAGACAAGAATCCAATCCGGCGCGAATTTCTCCGCAATCGGGAGCACGATGTCTTTGAAAACGCGCAAGTATTCAGGATCGCCGCAGCCGGCGGGAAGCGGGAGATTGACGGTGTAGCCCTCGCCCGCGCCCGCGCCGACCTCCTCGGCCGCGCCCGTCCCCGGATAATAAGGATACTGATGCGTCGAGAGGTAGAGCACCGAGCGATCGGAATAAAACGCGTCTTGCGTGCCGTTGCCGTGGTGCACGTCCCAATCCATGATCAAAACCCGCTCCGCGCCGTAATGGCGCAGGACGTGGCGGGCGCCGACCGCCACCGTATTGAAAAGGCAAAAGCCCATCGCGCGATCTTTGAGCGCGTGATGTCCCGGCGGGCGCACTAGGGCAAACCCGTTTCGCGCCTCGCCGGCGGCGATCGCATCGCAGAGCTTCAACAAGCCGCCGGTCGCCAACAGCCCGACTCCGAAAGAATCTCTCGAGGTCACCGTGTCGCCGTCCAGCGCGCAACGATTGACGGTCGATGTCGCCTGAACGAGATCGATATAATCGCCCGCGTGGCAAGATGCGATCTCTTCCCGCGATGCCGCTCGCGGCGGCAAGAGCTGGAACTTTTCCGTATCGAGGCCTTCTGCCAATTCGAGCAGGACCTTGAGACGCTGCGGCCGCTCCGGATGAAACTGCCCCGGGTCGTGCTTGAGATATTCGGGATCGATCACTACGGCCGAGCGCGCCATGGCACAAACTTATTATCACTTGAAACACGCTCTGCCAATCGGCCAAAAGATTGGTACTGGTAAAATTTGGGTGGAGCCGCTGTTAATTAATCCCCATTCTGTGCCATATTCCCCGCCATGCAGCGCCTCGAAAGCTGGTGGCGGTTCATAAAGACCTTTGCTTGGATTTTGGTAAAGGTCGTTGGAATACCCACCGCTATTATAGCCGTCCTCTATCTTATGCGCATCCGTATCGAGCAGTGGATAATAGATGAGGCGGCTAAGATTGCGTGGGACTGGGGGCCTTTAAGCGTCGTCCTCTTGGTACTCTTAGTGGGGGCAGAATCAACACACAGCGTTATTAAAGAGGACCGTAATAAATACAGCAAAAAATTGTATGAGATTAATCCGGAAGCGAGAATTGCGCGCGCCCATATAGTCTTTTATGATCTATGGCGCTCTGCGCATGAGAATGGGCATCGTTGGACTTTGGAACAAAAACAATCATGGGACGAAAGTATCCGCGACGATCTTAATATATACTGCAAAGAAGAAGCGCTAAATACCTACGTGGGGAATACACGGCCAAGTGGCGAAGACCTGTTGACGGGAATCTCTCCGCTACAAGAAAATGCCTTTGCCAAGGCCATTACGGATATTAAACTACTCTTAGATGGACGCCTGAAGATATTTATTAAATAACTAGCGCAACAATTTCTTCAATACTCCATACGTGATCCGCTATCCCCGCCTCCATTGCTGGCGTTGACCTGTCCCCCTAAAACTGGACCATTTTGAGAGAGAGTCCTCTTGGTGTAGATAGCACAGGAAGGAGGACGTGCTATGAAAGGGAAACGGTTCAGCGAGGAACAGATCATAGCGGTATTGAAGGAGGGCGAGGCTGGGATCAAGACGCCTGATCTATGCAAGCGGCATGGGATCACGCCACAGACCTACTACCGCTGGAAATCAAAGTATGGGGGATTGGAAGAAAGTGAGATAAGGAAGCTTAGGCAGTAGGAGGATGAAAATTGGACATAGGGGAAATCGGACAAAGGGGACAGGCTACTTTTCCAGCCTCAACATCTTCTGGCTCCGAGACGAAGGCCTCGAAGACTCCGACAACCTTCCCGACCCCGACGTTCTCGCCCAGGAAATCGTCGATGATCTCGAATCCGCCCTCGAACAATTCCGCGAGATCGCGGCGGACATGGGAGGGGAGAGAGTAAAAACCGAAAAAAGCTAATCTAAACGCTATCGAAAGAGGATTTAGGAGATGGTAAGATGGCGTTTGTCGGAAGGGGAACGTATGAAAAGCATCGACGAGCGAATTAAGAATCTGCCTCCGGCCCTGAAAAAGGAAGTGGAGGGGTTTGTAAACGGCCTGCTTAAGAAACGGCGAAACAAGAACGGTAAAAAACTCCGCCAAAACTGGGCAGGTGCGCCTGCGAAGAGCCGGGCTCCGAAGACTCGGATCGAAGTTGAGGTTTCAGCCGCGGAGCATGCCCGCATTCTGCGGACGCTCGGCGCCGTTGCCGCCCTTTCGTTAGAGGCAGGCCCCTCGGTAAGTAATCGGGACCATGACCGTTATCTGTATGGCGGCCAGTAATGGCTGTGTTTGTAGATACGGGCGCATGGTTTGCGTACTTCGTGCGCCGCGATCCGGATCACGAAGCCGCTATAAAGTGGACTCAAGAAAATCGCCAGCCTTTAGTCACAACGGACTACGTCCTTGACGAACTTCTGACGCTGTTGAAGCTCCGTGAAAGCCACCGGGTCGCTGTTGCCGCCGGTGAGGCCCTGTTACAAAAAAACGTGACGCGAGTAGAGCGAGTCACTGAGGCAGATTTCCAGGCGGCTTGGGAGGTATTTCGTCAGTACCGCGATAAAGGGTGGAGCTTCACCGACTGCACGAGCAAAGTGGTCATAGAGCGTCTCCGCATCGTCCAGGCGTTCGCCTTCGACACCGACTTCGAGGAATTCGGCACGATCGTGCGGGTTCCTTAATTAATCAGAAGGAAAAAGGGCACATTCCGGATCGCGATATTTCTACTGCGCGGGAACGGATGCGTGACTGGCGGAAAAGAGTGGAGCGATGAAAAAAACCAATTTCGACCGTTACCTCGAAAAACAAATGGCGGACCCGGCGTTTGCCGCGCGCTTTGAGCGCGCCGGCGAGGCGTGGGACGTGGCGCTGCAAATCGCCGCACTCCGCGCCGCATCGTACCGCGCCAAACGCGCCAGAACCAAACGGACATGAGCCGGAGACGGACAAATCTGTACCAGCTCGTCTCGCGCTTGGTCGCGCTGCAGGAACAGGCGCGATCATTGGGGATTTTCGTAGGTGATCGCGAGCTGCTTGAGTGCTGGAAATGTGGGCTGCTTGAGGATGTGACCTTTACCGGACAACTCATAACCTGCCGCCCGAAATCCTTGGGTCATGACACCGGGCTTCGCTTTAGGGAACTTTCGCAGAACCATTTCCACTGTCCTTCGTGCGGCTCGAAGGTTACGGTGACTAGCGTACGAAGAACTCATCAACCGCGACAAGGCCAGCCTCGACATATTCTGGCTCCGGGACGAAAGCCTCGAAGACGCCGACAATCTTCCCGATCCCGACGTTCTCGCCCAGGAAATCGTCGAAGACCTCGAAGCCGCGGTCGAACAATTCCGCGAAATCGCCACGGATCTGGGCGGAGAGGGCGTCAAAACCAAAAAGGGATGACTGCAATGGAGTCGCCTCGCGTTGCCCGCGTAAGGACGAGCCTACTATTGGGCAGCTTGGAAAAAGCCGAGTAAGCAGGCAGAATAGGGCATAAGAACGATGCGAGCGAACGATTAATAGGAGGAGATATGAGCATAGAAAAATCGGTTTTGGAGAAGCTGCTCAAACTGCCGGTGGATAAGCAGAAGGAGGTGCTGGATTTCGTCGAGTCTCTGGAAAAGAAAGCCGTTCACCGCCACTCCCGTCGCAGCCTGAAAGGCCTTTGGGCCGATTTGGGAGTGAACATCTCGCCGGAGGACATTACCGAGGCGCGCCGCGAAATGTGGGGCGGATTTCCCCGATCTCAATCTCGCGGTAGCCCTGGCCATTCGCCAAGTTTCCCGAGAAACCGTTCCTGACATGCCCGACCGAATCATAGCGGCAACCGCATTAGATTTAGGCCTGCGGCTGGTGACTCGCGATTCCAAAATTGCCAAGACGGGGATAACAACAATCTGGTAATAGTCGGTGAATTCAGATATTTTGCACGCGGTGCGTTCGGATTCTGAAGCTGAAATTCGTCACACGCTGTGTGGCAAATCCGACGCAGCGCGTCGGAAATCTTACTTAGAGAATCATGACTTCTTCGGCAATCGTTCAAAAGCTCTGGAACTACTGCAATGTCCTGCGCGACGACGGGATGAGTTACCTGCTTGCGCGGCGCGCAGGCAAGTGACGATTATCCTTCGACCTCGCTCAGGATAGACTCTGAGCAGTTGACGTATTTGTTGTTTCTCAAGATGGCGGAGGAGCGGATGCGAGGTCGCAGGGGTTTTGGATAGGTGGTAAAATGGTTCTCATCGGAAGGGGAAATTAAAAAAAGCGCCGAGGAGTTGGGAGAGCCTAAGCATGAGCCCACAAATTGAAGAGCGAATCCGGAAAATAGGCGAACGACTCAAGAAAGAATACCGCGCCGAAAGGGTCATTCTTTTTGGCTCTTATGCGAGAGGAGCGCCGACGCAAGATAGCGACGTCGATCTCTTCATTATCGCGCCTACGAAGGAACGCTTCTTTCACCGGATGGCCACCGTCAGACGGCTCATTCGCGATCTGAGAGACGGGCTTCCCGTGGCTCCGATCGTGTTAACCGCTAAAGAGCTGGAAAAAAGGCGCGCGGCGGAAGACCCGTTCATAGAGGAAGTCTTGGACACCGGCATTCCTTTATGAAGAAAGAGGGACCTTCCGTAGCTGATGATTGGTTGAAGATTGCCCGCAAGGACTGGCAGCGTATCGGGAGAAACCTGAGAGCCCACGACCTTGAAGCGGCGGCCTTTTTCCTACAGCAGTCGCTGGAAAAATATATCAAGGCATTTCTTTTGAGCCGCCAATGGAAGCTCAGGAGAATTCACGAGCTTGATGCGTTGTTGGACGAAGCCGTGAGACACGATCCCGCGCTAGAAGAGTTTCGGGATTTATGCGAGCGGGTATCGGGATATTATTTCGCCGAGCGTTATCCACCTCTCGGCGCCTTCGATCTCGATCCCGAGGATCTCAAAGAAGACTTAACGGCGGCCCGCAGCTTCGTAAAGACAATGTTCCCCGGCGAGAAGCTGGGTCGCGCCTGATCCGTTCCACGCATAAGACATGAGCTCTTCCGCAATCGTTCAAAAGCTCTGGAACTATTGCAATGTCCTGCGCGACGATGGGATGAGTTACGGCGATTATCTTTCGGCGTGGCTCAGGACAGCCTTTGAGCAGTTGACGTATTTGCTGTTTCTCAAGATGGCGACGGACCTGATTTGCCTCTAGTTCCGGCGACGTGAACGCATGAAATTGCCATATGCTACTAAGGCGCGCGTCGAACGAAAAAAGATTGTCGAGTATTTGCTATCCTCATCCCATCCGGACGGCAGCGCTAAGGAGAGATTCTTCATTCGGTTTGGATTCAGTTCCGAAAAGTGGAAAATCTTTGCACAGGCCCTAAAAGCACACGCTAGAGCTCACGACGTAAGCGCTTCAATAGAATCGCGGCATGGAACGCGCTATATGGTTGGCTAAAAACTCCGGACGGGCGCAATCCTAAAGTTCGAACGGTCTGGATTCTTGGCAGAAGATCAAAGTCGCCGCGGCTGATAACGGCGTATCCGATCTAGGAGGCTTGTATGATCAAGGAACATGACCGCGTGGTTTTGACAAAAGCAATTCCCGATCAAGGGCTGACAGCCAGCGACGTTGGGACCGTCGTTCATGTGCATAAGAACGGAGAAGCTTTCGAGGTGGAGTTTCTAACCCTGCATGGTGAAACCGTAGCCATCGCGACCTTATCCGCCTCGCAGGTTCGTTCGGTTGAGAAAAGAGAAATCACGCACGCTCGTTTGTTGCGGGCGTAGACTCACCTCGGAGTTAGAGACGAAAGCCTCGAAGACTCCGACAATCTTCCCGATCCCGACGTTCTCGCCCAGGAAATCGTCGACGACCTCGAAGCCGCCCTCGAACAATTCCGCGAAATCGCCAATGACTTGCGTCGAGAGGAACCGAAGTAGCGTCACGCTGCCTCTTGCCTTTTTTCTTCTGGCTAGCCCTGAGCCTGCCAATGGGCCTTTTGCCTTTCCCGTCAAAATAGATTAACTTTACTTCCGGAGGTCGAAAAAATGTTCGGCATCGGCATGCCGGAATTAATTCTGATCCTGGCGCTGGCCCTGATCGTTCTCGGGCCGAAGCGGCTGCCGGAAGTCGCGCGCATGCTCGGCAAGGGGCTGTCCGAATTTCGCCGCGCGACCGACGAGCTGAAAGACGAGCTGCGCCAGGTGGATCTGGAGAGCGAACCGTCTTCGGCCAAACCCAAACCGGCGGATCCTGCCCCGCCCCCTACCTCGGAGAGTTCTCCTTCACTTTCTTCAAGCCCAATACATCCCGCGGACGAGAGTGAAAGAAAACCCGGCTAGCGCGCATCCCGACGATGACCGGATGCCGCTCACCGGGCACTTGCAGGAGCTGCGCTCCTGTTTAGTCAAATCTTTGCTGGCGGTGGCGGTCGGATTCGCCGTCTGCTACGCCAACGTCGAAAAAATCTTTTTCTTCCTGACCGGCCCGCTGACGCGCATCGACACCCCCGGCCTGACTCTCATCGGCACGGCGGTCATCGAGGCGTTTTTCACCAAGATGAAGGTGGCGTTCATCGCCGGGCTGTTCATCGCCCTTCCCGTCATTCTCCGGCAGATCTGGCGCTTCGTCGCGCCGGGACTGTACGAGCACGAGAAGCGCTACGCGCTCAAGTTCGTGTTCTTCGGCACGCTGTTCTTTCTGCTCGGCGCCTGGTTTTGTTACGCCGTGATTTTTCAGTTGGGATTTGAATTTTTACTCAGGCGCTACGAAGCCCTCCAGGTCCGCCCGGCCATCCGGGTCGGCGAGTACCTGTCGTTCGCTTCGGAGCTCATGCTCGCCTTCGGTGTGGTTTTCGAGCTGCCGGTCGTCGCCTATTATCTCACCCGAATCGGCCTGATCGACCATAAATTCCTGATGCGCCATTTCCGCTACGCCATCATCGTGATATTCATTCTTGCCGCCGTCCTGACGCCGCCTGACATCATCTCGCAGATCCTGCTCGCGCTTCCGCTTACGCTTCTCTACGGGGTAAGTATCGGCGTATCCTATTTTGCCAGAGCAAAATAAAAGGCGGTAGGCGTTAGGCTGTAGGCGATAGAAAGACCAGAGGCAATTTCCCTCGTGCCTCTTACTACAGCCTACCGCCTAGTGCCTACCGCCTTACTTGTTGTCCTTGTTATCGTTGACGGGAGCGGGCGCGCCGTTGTCTTCATTGATGAAAACGCAGGCGGAGAAAACGGTGGTCCACAGTCCGTCTTTGTTGCCGATGGCGGATTGCGTGATGTTGGTGGTGCGGACGATCTTTTCCGACATCTTGAAGATCTGCTCGCGCTCGTCCCAGGCGGTGTCCGGGTTGAACTCGATGCCGAGCGTCGTCGCCAACATGCTCGCGGCGAGATCTTCGGCGTACTCTCCGGCCTTCTCATCGGTCTCGCCGAAGGAATGATGCTCGGAAAGATATCCGTGCTGGTTGTCGTCGGCGGGAATCGCCACGCCGACCGAAGCGGCCACGAGCCGGTTCGGCTCGTTCGTGCTCTCGCGGTCGTAGACGCAGAAAACGATCTCGCCGGGGTGTAAGAGCTTCACGCCCTCTTCCTTCGATATCCGCTTACATCCCGGAGGATAGATGCTCGAGACCAGAACGAGGTTGCAATAGGCGAGGCCGGCGGTGCGCAGCGCTAACTCAAAAGAGGCGAGTTTCTCTTTGTGGACTCCGACTCCTTTGGTGAAAAAAACTTTCTTCGGAACCATTTTCTTTGCTGTATAACATTAAAAAAAACTCGTGACAAGAAATTTCTTGGTTGCAGCGAAATTATTCGACCACCACCAGGATCGCTCCCGCCTCCAGCGCGTCGCCCGGCTTGACTCTCACCTCTTTGACCTCGCCGTTGATCGGGCAGCGGACCTCGTTCTCCATTTTCATCGCCTCGACGATCACCAGACCCTGCCCGCGCTCGACCGCGTCTCCTTCCGACACCAAAACGGCGATCACTTTGCCCGGCATGGGCACGGAGACGTTCTGCCGGCCTTGCAACTGAATGGCCGACTGCAATCCGCCGACGCGCATCCGTCTCTCGTCCAACAGGTCGATGTGGTAACTTCTCCCATCGACCAGGACCCGGTACTCGTCCTCCGAGATATCCACCTCGATTTCGAACGAGCGGTTATCGACGATCAGCGAGTAGTTGGTCAGGCCGGTTTTCTTCCCGTCGACCAGAAACTCGCTCCCGTCCACGGCGACGCGATAAAGAGATTTCCCGGTCTCTTCGATCTCGACGGTGTAGGTCTTCTCTCCCAGCCGCGCAATAAATGCCATCTTGCCCTACCCTTCAGCCCTACCCAATTTTCGATTTTAGATTTTGGATTTTGGATTCAATCGAAAATCGGCTCAACCAAAAAGAGAGGCTGATCAGCCTCAGGCTGAAATCGAAAATCTAAAATTGCTTATCCCTTCCAACCTTTTCCCGGCACTCCGGGGATGGACCGCACCGACGCCTGCCTGCCCGTGTCGCGCCAACGCGATTTCTCCGCCGCGCCGCGCTGCAACAGACTCACGGTGCGCTCCTGCTCGCGGCGGAGCGCCGCGATCGCCGCCGAAGCGAGCGCGATGTCCTTATGCGGCAAGATCTCCTCCTTGCGCATATAGCGGTACTCTTCGTCGATGAATCCGGTATTGAAATTGCCGGCCATGAAGCGCGGATGGCGCAGGATCCACTGGTGAAAGGGAATGTTGGTCTTGATGCCGCGGATCTGGTACTCGCGCAGCGCGCGGCGCATGCGCACGATCGCCTCGACCCGGTCCTCGCCCCAAACGATCAGCTTGGCGATCATCGGGTCGTAGTGGATCGGCACCGCGTCGCCCTCGTAGACGCCGCAATCGTTGCGCACCCCCAACCCCTCCGGCAGGCGCAGCCCTTCGATCCTGCCGGGACAGGGCATGAAATCGTTTTCCGGGTCCTCCGCGTAGATCCGGCATTCGATCGCGTGGCCCGTGGGGCTGATGTGGCGCTGGCGCCAGGGAAGATAACCGCCGGCCGCCACCTCGATCTGCGCCTTGACGATATCGATGCCAACCACCCGTTCGGTGACGGCGTGCTCGACCTGGAGCCGCGTGTTCATTTCCAGGAAATAGAAATTCATGTTGCGGTCGAGCAAAAACTCGAGCGTGCCGGCGCCGACGTAGTTCACGGCGCGCGCGCCTTGAATCGCGATCCGGCCGATGTTGCGCCGCGCCTTGTAGTCCAGTGCCGGCGCAGGGCATTCCTCGATGATTTTCTGGTGGCGCCGTTGGATCGAGCACTCGCGGTCGTAGAGGTGGACGACCTTACCGTGGCGATCGGCGAGGATTTGCACTTCGACGTGGCGCGGCCGGTCGATATATTTTTCCAGATAGAGCCGCGCGTCGCCGAAGGAAGAGGCCGCCTCCGAGCGCACCGCGCGATAGGCGGACGGAATCTCGCGGCTGGAACGGACCAGGCGCAAGCCCTTGCCGCCGCCGCCGGCGACCGCTTTCAACATAAAAGGATAGCCGATGCTCGCCGCGGCCCTGACGACTTCCTCTTCGGAGTTGAGAATCTCAGAGCCGGGCACGACCGGGATGCCCGCGGCCTTCATGATCGCGCGCGCTTTGACTTTGTCGCCCATCTCCTCGATCACTCGCGGCGACGGGCCGATGAACGCGATGCCCGCCTCCTGGCAGGCACGCGCAAACTCGCTGTTCTCGGCGAGGAAGCCGTAGCCCGGATGGATCGCGTCCGCGCCGCTCTTCTTGGCCACGTCGAGAATCCGGTCGATCGCCAAATAACTCTCGGTCGAAGGCGGCGGCCCGACCAGGTAGGCGTAATCGGCGTACTTGACGTGGAGCGACTCGCGGTCGGCCTCGGAATAAATCGCGACCGTCTCGATGTCGAGCTCGCGGCAGCAGCGGATAATCCGGACGGCGATCTCGCCGCGGTTGGCGATGAGGATGCGCTTAAACATAAAAAGGCGTTAGGCTGTAGGCTGTAGGCTGTAGGCTGTAGTAACGGAGATCCGATCTACCGCCTAATGCCTGTTGCCTCCCGCCTTCTTTAGAGTGGTATATTTCCATGCTTCTTGGGCGGGTTGTGATCTCTCTTATTCTTCAGCATTTCGAGCGAGCGGATCAAGACCGGCCGCGTCTCTTCGGGATAGATCACCTGGTCCACGTAGCCGAGCTCGGCGATCTTAAACGGGTTGGCAAAAGTTTCGCGGTAGCTCGCCGCCAATTCTTCCCGCGCCTTCTCCGGGTCCCCTGCTTTCTCCAGCGCCTCGCGAAATACGATGTTGATCGCGCCCTCCGGCCCCATCACCGCGACCTCGCCGGTGGGGTAAATCAAATTGATGTCGCCTCTCAAGTGTTTGCTCGACATCACGATGTAGCCGCCGCCGTATGCCTTGCGCGTAATCACGGTGATCTTGGGAACCGTCGCCTCGGCGTAAGCGTAAAGCAGCTTGGCGCCGTGACGGATGATGCCGTTGTACTCCTGCGTCGTTCCCGGCAAGAAGCCCGGCACATCGACGAAGGTCACGATCGGAACGTTGAAGCAATCGCAAAACCGGATGAAGCGCGCCGCCTTGACCGAGGCGTCGATATCGAGACAGCCCGCCAGGTGCGCCGGCTGATTCGCCACCACGCCGACCGATCTTCCTCCCA
>CAZNES010000066.1:0-24265 GCA_964572145.1 uncultured Syntrophobacteraceae bacterium | reverse complement strand
GTCCCGGTTGATGCCGAGCGGCTCGTCGCCGTTTTCAACCGCGCGGATCTGATCGCGCAGAAATTTGCGCATGAGAATGATGCCGCGGTCCGATTCGCCCAGGTGTTCCTTGGCGCGATCGGCTAATGGACCCTGCGTCTCCCACGCCATGTGATCCTGGCTGGTAAAATCTTCCATGTGAAACTCGCCGGCCTCGTTCCTCGTGCCGACAAACTCCGCCGGCGGATTCTCGGGCTGCTTTACCATTCTTCCATCTTCGGCCGGACGGAACCTGAACTGGTAGATCTGCGTATGATGGTCGTCGATCGGCGTGCGAAAATGCATCGCGTAGCCGCTGCGCACAGGGACGAAGAGGATGTTGGGGAAGACGAGCGGGTGCGGCGCCTCGACCCGGCCCTCGTCGCCGGCAAAAAATCTCTGCTTCTGGATTCCTGCCCACGAAGGATAAACCACCAGCTCGAAGTCGATCTTGGCCAACGGCTGATAGTGAAACGGCACGTGGTCGGGGTTTCCCTTGAGCTTCAGCGTATGTGAATGGAGATAGTACGTATGGACCGGATCGACCGAGTTCTCCATCGCCTGCAGCCAGTTGCAGCGCAGCACCTGGCAGACCTCGATTCGCTTCACGCCGTCTTGCCGCACGAGGATGTCCCATTTGGGCAGGAGCGGTTTTTTCTCCGGCGGTCCCATGTAGGCGAACAAGAGCCCGGCCAGGTTCACGACCGGATAAGCCGGCTGCGAGATTTTTTCCTTGTACCCGGCCTCCGGGCTCTCGAAGGGCTGCTCCAAACAATTGCCGCAAGCGTCGTACTTCCAGCCGTGATAGGCGCAGCGAAGGCCGTCGTCTTCGACGAATCCGTAGTACAAGGACGCGCCGCGATGCGCGCAGTGCTCGGCGACGAGCCCGTAGGTTCCGCTGCGATCCCGGAACAGCACCAGATCTTCGCCCAGGACTCTGACGCGTTTTTTGGGTTTTTCGTCAGTTAGATCGGACGCCGCCGCGACGACGTGCCAGTAGCGCCTGAGAAGTCGTCCCGCCGGCGTGCCGGGGCCTACGCGCGCGAGCAATTCGTTTTCTTCTTGGCTTAGCATACGAATAATCGTCCTTTCGTCGGCTTGAATACAGAGCGATGCTAGTAAATGGTCGTGGAGGTGTCAACGGAGTTAGGACTTGGGATTTAGAATGGAGATAGGGATTTACGTTGACAGCACCACTTATTGTCGATAGTTTTTGCCCTGGAACGTGAAAGGAGGGTTCTATGTCGATACTGAAAGTCGAGGGCGTCACGCACTGGTCGATTCCGGTGAACGACCTGGCGGAGTCGGAAGCGTTTTATGGCGAGCTGTTGGGCCTCACGCACAAAGGCCGGCTCGGCAACTCCGGCATGTCGTGCTTCAACGTCGGCGACAACAACATTCTCCTCTGCCAGCGCGAGCAGCCGAAGCCATCGTCCGTTGACGAGCCGCGCGTCCATCATTCTTTTACGGTCAGCCCGGAGACGCTCGTCAAGGCCTGCAAAGTTTTCCACGAAAAGAAAGTTCCCGTCGAGGAGCTGCTCTATCGCGCCAAGGGACATTTCACCGGAAGAGAATTGTATTTCCTCGACCCGAGCGGTAACCGGCTCGAGCTGCGCGATCCGACCTGGAAGGCAGGAATGCCCGAGCCTTCGTTCGAGGAGATCGTCCGATCGTAGGAGTCGAGTTTCAGCTTACTCCGGCGCTATTTTGCCGGCGGTCGCAGATAATGGAGGCGATGTTATGGAATATTTTGCGCCGAAGTCGGTGAGCGAAGCGCTGTCGTTGCTGGCGCGCTACGGCGAGCACGCCAAGGTGATCGCCGGCGGCACCGACGTGATGGTGGACATCAAATACAAAGAAGAGCCGGGCTGCCTGGTGAACATCAAGCGCATCCCGGGAATCGCCGGCATCCGCGAGAACGGCGGCAGCCTGCTGATCGGTCCCTTGGTTACGATCCGCGACATCGAAACCAGCAAGCTCGTGCGCGAGCGGTTGCCGCTGCTCTGGGAATCGTGCCATCAATTCGCCTCGCTGCAGATCCGCAACACGGCGACGATCGGCGGAAATATTTGCCGCGCGTCGCCTTCGGGCGAAACTCTCGCGCCGCTCTTGGCGCTGGAAGCCACGGCGAGATTCGCGTTTTCGGACGGCGAAAGAACCGAAGCGTTCGGCTCTTTCTTTCAGGGGCCGGGCAAGACCAGCTTGGGCTCCAAGGGAATTTTGACGGAGATCGAAGTTCCTTATCCGGCCGACGGCAGCCGCGGCGTTTACTTGAAGCACGCGGTGCGCGGCGCGATGGACATCGCGATGGTTGGCGTCGCCGTTCTCGTCACGCCCGACGCCGCAAAGAATAATATACAGGACGCACGCATCGGTCTCGGGGCCGTCGCGCCGACGCCGATCCGCGCGGCGAAGAGCGAAGCGTTGCTGCGCGGCAAGCCGCTCACCGCGTCGCTCTTAAAGGAAGCCGCGGCGCTGGCGGCCTCGGAATCGAGCCCGATCAACGACCAGCGAAGCAGCGCGGAGTACCGCAGATGGATCGTCGAGGCGCTGACCCGCCGGGGTCTCGAACAATGCTGGAAGGCGGCGACCGGCAAGGAGGTGGCGTGATGAGTCTCGCAATCAATCTCAAGCTCAACGGGAAAGCGGTCGGCGCGAGCGCGGAACCGCCGACGTCTTTGTTGGAGTTTCTGCGCGACACGTTGAATTACAAAGGCACCAAGCTCTGCTGCAACACCGGCGAGTGCGGCGCGTGCACGGTTCTTTTCAACGGCAAGCCGATTAACTCCTGCGTCACGCTCGCCGCCGACGCCGACGGCGCCGAAATCGTTACCGTCGAAGGATTGGCGGAGGGCGACAAGCTCCATCCGGTGCAGCAGGCTTTCATCGACACCGGCGCGGTGCAATGCGGTTACTGCACGCCGGGATTCATCGTCTCCGTGAAAGCCCTGCTCGACCGGACGACGAAGCCGACGATGGATGAGATCGAAGAAGCGGTCTCCGGCAACATCTGCCGCTGCACCGGCTACACGAAGATCGTCGACGCGATCAACCTCGCCGCCGACAGAATGGCGGGAAGGAGCTGAGCATGGCAAAAGCTGAATATAACGTCCTGGGCACGAGCATCCCGCGCATGGGCGGTATCGAACGCGTAATCGGCAAGGGCATCTTCGGCATCGATTTCATGCCGCGCGAGGCGCTCTCCGGCGGCATCTTGAGAAGCCAGCACGCCCACGCGAAGATCTTGAGCATCGACACGAGCGAAGCCAAAGCGATTCCCGGCGTGCATGCGGTGGTAACCGCCGCCGACGCTCCCGACGTCCGCTATGGCCGCACCTACATCGACCGCTACATGCTGGCGAAACACAAAGTCCGCTACATGGGCGATCCCGTCGCCGCGGTGGCGGCCGAAAGTGCGGTGATCGTCAAGCAGGCGCTCAAAAAAATCAAAGTCGCCTACGAGCCTTTGCCGGTCGTCCTCGACCCCGAAGAGACGATGAAAGCCGGTGCGCCGACCTTGCACGAAGACATGCCGCTGCCGAAGAATCTGCCGGCGAATGTCGAGGTGAAAAACGTCTGCAGCTACACCGGCGTTCACGCCGGCGATCCCGACAAGGCGATGGCCGAAGCGGATCTCGTCGTCGAAGAAGTTTACGAGACCAAGATGATTCATCCGCAGTACCTCGAGCCGCGCATCGCCGCGGCCGAGGTCCAGCCGGACGGCAGGATCACCGTCTGGGCCAACGCGCAGGCGCCGTTCAGCGTGCGCACCGACGTGGCCCGGCTCTTGGGCGTGCCGCTGAACAAAGTGCGCGTCCTCAGCACCGAGTTGGGCGGCGGCTTCGGCGGCAAGGCGAGCGGCATCACCTCGGGCGCGGCGGTCGAGCCGATCTGCGCCTTGCTTGCGGTGAAAACCAGGCGCGCGGTAATGATCGTTCTCGACAAGTCCGAGGAGACGATCTCCACGACGATTCGCTCCGGCGCGAAGATGTACATCAAGAGCGGCGTCAAAAAAGACGGCACGCTCGTCGCGCGCACGGGCAAAGTCGTCTATGACGCGGGCGCCTACTCCGGCTTCGGCGCGATGGCGGGCGCGCGCTGCACGCAGATGCTCGGCGGATGGTATCTGACGCCCAACGTCCACATTGACGGCTACGTCGTCTACACCAACAAACAAGTGTGCGGGCCGGTGCGCGGTCCGGGCGGACCGCAGGCGGCTTTCGCCGTCGAGTCGCACATGGATTCGATCGCGGCGAAGCTCGGCATGGATCCGGTGGAGTTCCGCCTCAAAAATACGCCGCAGCCCGGCGACAAGATTGTCGGCGTGCCGAAGCTGCGCGACGTTTCTCTCGGCGAGACCATCCGCACCGCCGCCGAGAAAATCGGTTGGGGCAAAATCAAATTGGAAAAAAACCAGGGCGTCGGCATCGCCACCGGCTCGTGGATCGAAAGCTCGGGCCCCGGGGGCGGCGCGATGGTCAAAGTCAACGAAGACGGCTCGGCGACGGTCCACATCGGCAAGATCGACATGGGCACGGCCCCGCGGTTCGGCATTCCGATGATCGCCGCCGAAGAGCTGGGCATTCCGGTCGAGGACGTGACGGTGGTGAACGTCGATACCGACGCGAGCCCGTGGGACGCGGGCACGGTCGGCAGCCGGTCGATCATCGTTTCCGGCACTGCGACGCGCCTCGCCGCGATCGACGCGCGCAACCAGCTCTTGAAACTCGCCGCGGGCCAGCTCGAAGCGAGTCCCGACGACTTGGAGATCAAGGACAAGAAGATCCGCGTCAAAGGCTCGCCGTCGAAGTCGATCCCGCTCGCGACGGTCGCCACCGCCGCGCACAACGTGATCGGCGAAGTCGTCGGCCACGGTTACTGCGACTCCAAAGCGATGGAAGCGGACGAAAAAGCGCGCGGCAGCTCGCCGCCGTTCACGGCGCACGCCTGCGTCGTCGAAGTCGACACCGACACCGGCAACGTGAAGATTTTAAAATACGTCGCGGTGCACGACGTCGGCTTCGTCATCCATCCGGTCGCCGTCGAAGGCCAGATCGAAGGCGCCGCGGCGATGAGCATCGGCCAGGCGCTCTGCGAGGAGGTCGTGTTCGACAACAACGGCCGAACGATGAACCCGTCGTTCGTCGATTATCTGATGCCGACGATCAACATGATGCCGCGGATCGAAACGACGCTCGTTCACGGCTATCCCGGCGCCGGCCCGTACGGAGCCAAAGGCGCCGGCGAGATCGGCTGCGTCCCGGCGCTGGCGTGCATCGCTAACGCGATCTACAACGCCACGGGCGTACGCATCCGCAAGCTGCCGCTCAGCCCGGAGAACGTGCTGCGCGCGTTGAAAGAGGCGGGGAAGTAATGCGAACCAGTGACTGATTTCAGCTTTCCGTTTTCATCTTTCATCGTTTTCTAATGATTGACTCCGCGGAACTCGGTCGGCGGCTGCCCGGCATCTTCAAAGCCCTCGCCGTCGGCATCCCCGCCGGCTTCTTGTTTCACCGTCTTCACACGCCGATCCCCTGGATGATCGGCCCGATGATCGGCGTCGCGACGCTGAACCTGATGGGCGTGCGCATGCACTCGCCGCCCTACGCGCGGCAAATGGGCCAGGTGATTCTGGGCTCGGCGGTGGGACTCTACTTCACGCCGTCGGTCGTGGCGGAGCTGGCCGCCAATTTCCCCGCGATCATCGCGGCCACCGTCGCGGTCTTCGTCGTCGGCGCGCTCGGCGCGCTCACCTTGAGCCGGGCCTCCGGCGTGGATGCGAAGTCTACGTTCTTTGCGTCGATCCCGGGCGGCGCCATGGCGATGGCCGTGCTGGCGGAGCAATACGGCGCGCAGGTCGCGCCGGTGGCGGTCGCCCACAGCTTGCGCGTCTCGCTCGTCGTCATCCTGATCCCGTTCGCGCTGACCTATGGCGGCATCCCGCTTGTCGCCGCCGCGTATCGCCCGGACGTGCCGCTCGATTATTGGATACTCGTGCCGTGGCTCCTGTTCGGCTGCATGTTGGGAGAAGTTTCCGAGCGGCTCCGCTTTCACAACGGCTATTTGCTCGCGCCGATTTTCTTCGGCGCGGCGCTGACGGTGAGCGGCGTCCAGCTTTCCGCCGTGCCGCACTGGATGACGGATTTCGCGCAGCTTATGTTCGGACTCGTGCTCGGCGCGCGCTACGAGCGCGCCTTCTTCGTACGCTATAAGCTGTTCATCCCCTTCGCGCTGCTGAACTCGTTCTTCATCCTGCTCTTCTCGATAGCGGCCGGCGCGATCCTCGCCTGGACCTTCAAGCTGCCGCTCGCCACGATGATCCTGGCCACGTCGCCCGGCGGATTGGCGGAGATGACCATCACCGCGCAAGCGCTGCAAATCGGCGTGCCGCTGGTGGTCGCCTTTCACCTGTTCCGCGTCGTGATGGTCAACATGGGCACGCAGTATATCTACACCTTCGCCGCGTGGGCGCTGGGCGGAGGTTTGCGTCCCGAAACGAAATATCTCGACGAAAAGCCGAGCGAGCGCAATTCCAATAATGTAGGAATCGACAGCGATCGAGAGCGGGAGAAAACCTCATGATTACATTGAAGACGATTCGGAAGTCAGGCGTGGACCTGCCGGTGTAATTTCACGTTTGCGCAATTGCGCAAATACGCAACAATGACTCCCTCCAGCGATCATCGCTCCAGCCCGCTGGCCTGAACGATGATTTCCTCCACGCTTTTGTCCAAATCGAGCGGCCGGTTGCCGCGCGCTTCGCTGCGCTCCGCCACCAGAGCGTAGACCTCGATGCGGTTGCCGTCGGGATCGAGAAAATAGCACGACACGGTGTTTCCCATCTCCTCGTAAGCGTGGCTTACGCAGTGATCGATCGGCACGCCCTGCGCCTTGAACCGTTCGTAGAATGCCTTGACGTCGGCCGGCGTGTCCACGCGCCAGGCGATGTGCGCGAGAATCTTAGCGTCCCCCTCGCGTCCCTTGGCGAGAGCGAGCTGGTGATCGTCAAGCTCGGGATCGGGCGTCAGGAAAACCATACGCCCCGGGTGCTCGTGGTATTTTACAAGTCCGAGAACGTCGCGATAGAATGCGGCCATCTTATCGAGATCCTTCACATAGAGCACCACGTGGCTCAGCCCTTTGATCTTCGGCATGTGCGAATCCTCCCTTCTCTCTTCCCTGCGATCCGTTTATCACGTTTTCGGAATTCCGAAAACATGGTTTTCGCCGCTCATAATTTTCCCTTGACGGCCCGCGCCGTACTCGGTAACTTCACGTTATGATTTCCCCATCTATTCGTTCCGATCTCGCGCCGACGGGCAAGATGCGCGTTGGAATCAACTATGGAAACCCGGTCCTTGCGGCCAAGGATCCGTCCAGCGGAGAACTCCGCGGTGTGGCGGTGGACCTGGCGCGGGAACTTGGCCGGCGGGTCGATTTGCCGGTCGAGCTTGTCGGCTATGACGCGGCGGGAAAAATGGTCGAGGGGCTGAAAACCGGCGCTTGGGACATCGCGTTCCTTGCGGTTGATCCGGGCCGTGAGACCGAAATCAGCTTCACGTCTCCGTATATAGAGATCGAAGGCACCTATCTTGTGCCGGGCAGCTCTCCGCTTCGCGCCATCGCGGACGTTGACCGTAAGGGCGTGCGCATCGCGTTGGCGGCCGGGGCCGCTTACGATTTGTTTTTGAGCCGCAATTTACAACACGCCCAACCGGTGCGCGCGCCGGACCCTAAAGCGGCTTTTGAATTACTGGTTGCCGGCAAAGTTGAAGCCCTGGCCGGCGTGAAGCAGACGATGGTTACGAATGCCGGGAGGCTTCCGGGCTCGCGCGTGCTCGACGGCCGCTTCATGGCGATCGGGCAGGCGCTTGGCATACCCAAAGGCCGCGACGCCGGCGCGCACTATCTGCGCGAATTCATCGAAGACGTAAAGGCGTCCGGGTTCGTCGCGCGCGCGATCGAGAAGGCCGGCGTGCGTGGCGTATCGCTCGCACCGTCAGCGGCAGTCAAGTAGATTAGCCCATCTTAAAAAAGCCCCGCTGCAACGTTAACGCGATTTCATCTCTCCAAACCGCTGGCCTGGGCGACGATTTCGTCCACGCTTTTGTCGAGATCGAGCGGCCGGTTGCCGCGCCCAGCGCCGCGCTCGGCCACGAGAGCGTAGATCTCGATGCGATTGCCGTGCGGATCGAGGAAATAGTACGACACTGTCAAATCGCTTTCGCCGCTTCAGATTTTCTCTCTATATATCCGACAATACTCAGTAAAGTGTTCATTGAAAGCCGGGTCGATCCAAGCTTGATCCGGTACCTTTGAAACGATAGGAACGCTTTGGTATAATCAAATTTGTTCGAGTTCACCGTAAAGGAGTCATTCATGGCCAAAATGTTATCGGGACGTTTAATGATCGTTCTTGCCGCCCTTCTTTCGTCGGCGGCGATTCCCGCCCTGGCACATGCCAATCACTCGTGGGGCGGTTACCATTGGGCGCGGACATTTAACAATAACCCGTTTACCTTGAATCTCGGCGACAACGTGTCATCCGCTTGGGATTCGTATCTCGTTACCACGTCGTCCGATTGGAGCGGGTCTACCGTATTGGACACCACGATTGTCGCGGGCAACAACACTTCAAATCTAAGGAAGTGCCCGCCTACCAGCGGCCGTGTGGAGATCTGCAGCTACGCCTATGGGCCTAACGGCTGGCTGGGGCTGGCTCAGATCTGGATCAGCGGCGGTCACATTACCCAAGGCGCCGTCAAGCTCAACGACTCGTACTTCAACAACTCGAAGTACCCGAAGTACAACACCGCCCCATGGAGACACATGGTGATATGTCAGGAAGTCGGCCACACCTTTGGCCTCGATCACCAAGATGAGACATTTAACAACTATAACCTTGGATCTTGCATGGACTACACAAATTACCCCGAAGGCGGCATGCAAGGTTCGATTAATTATGGTCCTTCAAACGAATATCCAGGTGGGACTATACCAGGTGATAGTGATTTCAATGAGCTGGTAACGATTTACAACCACTTCGACTCTACGAATACCGTTAATAGCGCGACCATCAAGCCAGCCGCGGCGAACGATGGACCAGCCGATTTGGGCACGGGCCAGTGGGGCAGGCTGGTCCGCTCGACCAACCACGGCCGCACCGAAGTGTACGAGCTTAACCTCGGCCGCGGGCGGAAGGTGTTGACGCACGTCATTTGGGCGGAGCCGGAAGAGGAATAGACCGGTTTAATCGTGCTAACCCCGTTCGACCGATCATCGTAAGGGCGAGGCCTTGGCTTCGCCCTTATTTTTTTCCGTCCCAATTCGCTTTGACTTGATCCCAACCGTAATCGGTGACAAGAAATCTATCAGGCGGTCACACGTCGATGGTAAAGTTTCTCATCATCGTTCTCAGGGTTTCGTTTTTGTCGCTCTGCGCGATTGCCATCGGCTCGGCAATCTCCGGGCAGGCCGTCCCGGCAACGGACTCGCCGGAGGGCGGCAAGCCGCCTGCCCCGGCGGTGATGACCTATCCGCTTTTTATCGCGCGGTTGCGCGTCGCGGGCGCCATGGCCGAGCCGGCGGGCAAGCTCGAGCAACCTTTTTTTTCGGTCCCCGGAAACGCGATTAGAATTGACGGGGAAGACGTTCAGGTGTTTCAGTATCCGACGCCGGCGGCGGCCGAGACCGCGGCGCGGCGCGTCTCACGCGACGGCAGCGCGATCGGCACAGCCAAGCCGCACTGGATCGGGACGCCTCATTTTTACCGCCAAGGAAGACTTCTCGTGTTGTATCTCGGCGACGAAAAGAGAGTCATTCAAGCCTTAGAAGACGTGCTTGGCCGGCAATTCGCGGGACAATGATAGCCCCACGCGCGTCAACGAATCCCAAGTGCCTTACTTTTTTTGACTTCCCCAAATCTCCGCGAGTTGGCGGTCGCGGCCGCAGCCGATGCGGTAGCGCTCGTACCGTGCCGGGTTTTTTATGTGGAAGTCCTGGTGATAATCCTCGGCGGCATAAAATGGTGATGCGGCGACAATTTCAGTCGCGATGGTTTTTTTGTGGCGGCCTTGCAGATCGGCCTTTGACTTTTCAGCCAGCCGCTTCTGTCCCTCGTCGTTAAAGAAGATGACGGTGCGATACTGGCTCCCGAAATCGCAGAACTGCCCGTTGGGCGTGAACGGATCGATGTTGTGCCAGAAAACTTCGAGTAGCTTCTCGTAACTGACTTTTTTCGGATCGTAGGTAACCTGCACGGATTCCGCGTGGCCAGTACGGCCCGTAACGACCTCGTCATAGCTCGGGTTCTTTTTGTTTCCGCCGGCGAAACCCGACACGGTCGAAACCACCCCTTCGACCTTGTCGAAGAATCGCTCCACGGACCAGAAACACCCGCCGGCAAAAACCGCTTGAGCGGTTTGAAGGCCGGCGCCGCTCTGCGCCGCCGAAGCCATCGCATTGAAGGCCAGCGCCGCCGCGCCGGCTAAACCAAGCGCGTTCAGAATTTTCCGTATTTTTATTTTTCCCTCACGAGCGGCTATTTAATCCAAATCAATCACCTTTCAGCCCTTTTTTACAATAGTCCCGTAAAACGGGTAATGTCCAAGTTCGAGGGTCCTGCCATTGCGAAACTATGACCGTCCCGATCCGCTGGCCTGAACGATGATCTCCTCCACGCTCTTATCCAGATCGAGCGGCCGATTGCCGCGCGCTTCGCTGCGCTCCGGCACCAGAGCGTAGATCTCGATGCGGTTGCCGTCGGGATCGAGGAAATAGCACGACACGGTGTTGCCCATCTCCTCGTAAGCGTGGCTGACGCAGTGATGGATCGGCACGCCCTCGGCTTTGAATTTTTCGTAGAACGCCTTGACGTCGGCCGGCGTGTCCACGCGCCAGGCGATGTGGGCGATGATCTTCGCGTCGCCCTCGCGTCCCTTGGCGAGAGCAAGCTGGTGATCGTCGATGTCCGGATCGGGCGTCAGGAAAACCATACGCCCCGGGTGCTCGTGGTATTTTACAAGTCCGAGAACGTCGCGATAGAATGCGGCCATCTTATCGAGATCCTTCACATAGAGCACCACGTGGCTCAGCCCTTTGATCTTCGGCATGTGCGAATCCTCCCTTCTCTCTTCCCTGCGATCCGTTTATCACGTTTTCGGAATTCCGAAAACATGAGATTCGAAGGGTCCGGGCCGCGCACTTTTTTACGCTGAAACCGCTTGACGCGCCGGCCCCAGTTGTCATAGCGTTCATCTGATTCGCCCGCATCCCGGCGGGAATTCGCGCATGCAAACCGATCGTTACGATTACTCCCCGATCGTCCGTCGCCCGCCGTTGAAGTGGCCGAACAACGCCAAGGTCGCGTTGATGGTCGCACCCAACATAGAATTTTTTCACATCGACAAAGCGATTCCCGGCACGCCGAGCGCTAAGCTGCCCGACGTGACGGCCTACGCGTTGCGCGACTATGGCTCGCGCATCGGCGTCTTTCGCATGATGGACGTGCTCGACAAGCACGGCGTCCGCGCGTCGGTGCTGCTCAACTCCGATGTCTGCGCGCACCACCCGGCCATCATTGAAGAAGGCAACAAGCGCAAATGGGAGTGGCTCGGCCACGGCGTGACCAACAACATCCGCATCAACCAGTATCCGCCGGAAGAAGAGCGCGCGGTCATTCGACAGATCAAAGAAACGATTGCGGCGGCGACGGGAAAAGCGCCGCGCGGCTGGCTCGGTCCGGGAGGCGGCGACCAGAGCGCCGACACTCTGGATCATCTTGCCGCCGAGGGTTTCGACTACACCTGCGACTGGGGCTGCGACGATCAGCCGGTGGCGATGCGCGTGAAGTCCGGGCAGATGATCGGCATCCCTTACCAGCAAGGGCTCAACGATATCCGGACCATGTTTCACGCCGGCGCCACGCCGAAAGATTGGCTGCAGATGGTGCGCGATCAGTTCGACACGCTCTACGCTGAGGGCGCGACCCAGCCGCGCGTGATAACGCTGCCGTTGCACCCCTTCGTCATCGGCCTCGCGTTTCGCATCAAGTATCTCGACGAGGCGCTGAAATACATCTGCGCGCACGACGGAATTTGGAAAACAACCGGGTCCGAGATCGCGGACCACTTCTACGCGAACTACTATCGAAAGCCGTGACACCGGAGGCAACGATGAAAGCCAAGTCTTCGCGTACCGTGTTCACATCCATCCTAGCGGCGGCGCTCGCGTGCTTCGGCCCGCGCGTGGCGGACGCCGCCGATCGAGTGATCATCGGCAACGTCTCGCGCACCGTCGAACAACTACCGAACTACGCGGCGACCGACAAGGGTTTTTTCGCCCAGGAAGGAATTCAGGGCGACGTCGTCTTGATCGGATCGACCGACACGTTGATCCAGGCGCTCATCGCCGGCCAGGTGCACGTCGCGATCGTCGATCCGACGCCCGCCATCAACGCGGTCGAGCGGGGCGCGACGCTCAAAATCATCGGCGGCACGGTTCCGATCGCCGCTTACACGCTGGTCGGCTGCGGCAAATACAAAACCGTCAAAGAACTCAAAGGGACGACGCTTAGCGTCGTGAGCCTGGTCTCCGGCAGCACGATCTTTTTGCGGGAAATGCTCAAGCAGGAAGGGCTGGAGCTGAACCGCGACTACTCGATTATTCAGGGCGGCCCCACGACGCAGCGTCTCGCGAGCCTCAAGGGTTGCATCGCCTCGGCGACGATGGTCCTCGGCGGCGACCTGCCACGGGCGCGGGAATTGGGCTATACAGAGATGGCCCGCTTGCACGACTATATTCCCAACTTGCAGTTTCACAGTTTCATTGTCGACAGCCGCTGGGCGGAAGCGAACAGCCAGCTCACGGTACGGTATTTAAAGGCGATGATTCGCGCGATGCAGTGGGCGCACGCGCACAAGGAAGAATCCGCCGAGCTGATCGCCAAGCGGACGGGCATTCCTCTCAAGTACACCCGCCCCAACGTCGAGGAATATCTGGCGCAAGGCATCATCAGCCGCGACGGCTCCGTCAATCGAGATGGCTTCCAGCGGCTGATCGATCTGATGGGCGAGAGGCTTTTCAAGCAACGCCCCTATCCGCCGCCGGAGAAATATCTCGACATGACCTACTTGCGCCGAGCGCAGCAGGAGCTCGGCATGACAACGGGGCGTTAGCCATGCGAAACATTTTCAGGAGGAGTTCCATGCTGAAAAGAATTTTCTCGGCAATCGCCATCGTCGCTGCGGTGGTAACGCTATTTTTCGCGGCGGTTCATACCGCTGGAGCGGCAACCGCCCCCGCCGTCGCGCTGACCGGGCAGATCAGCTCGCAGGAAGAAGGAACGATGGAAGGCGTGCTCGTCAGCGCCAAGCGCGAAGGCTCGACGATCACGACGACGGTGGTGAGCGACGCGCAGGGGCGGTACAGCTTCCCTGCCGCGAAGCTGGAGCCGGGAAAGTATGCGCTGCGCATTCGCGCGGTGGGCTACGAGCTGGACGGCTCGCAAGAGGCTGAAGTGGCCGCGCAAAAAACCACCCAGCTCGACCTCAAGCTCAAGAAGGCGGCGGATCTCGCCTCCCAACTCTCCAACGGCGAGTGGCTCGTCAGCATGCCCGGCACGGACGAACAAAAGCAGAATTTTCTCGGCTGCGTAGGTTGCCATACGCTGGAGCGCATCACACGCTCGAAATACAGCGCCGAGGACTTCGTCCACGTTTTGAAGCGCATGAGAAATTACGCCCAAGGCAGCGTGCCGGGGCGCGCGCAGTTTCGTCCCGGCGGACGCGAGCCCAACGCAAACCAGTTGAAGCAGATGACGAGCTTCGCGCAGTACGTGAGCACGATCAGTTTGAGCAAGGTTGCGCAATGGGAATATCCGCTGAAAACCTACCCTCGGCCGAAGGGCAAGGCGACAAGGGTGATCATTACCGAGTACGATCTGCCGCGCCCCGAAGCGATGCCGCACGACGCCGTGGTCGATGCCGACGGCATGATCTGGTATTCGGACTTCGGATCGCTCTATCTCGGCATGCTCAATCCCAAGACCGCGAAAACGGTGGAGTACGCGGTGCCGGTCGCGAAACCGGGCGCCCCCACCGGCGGGCTCGACTTGAATTTCGATCCCGAAGGAAACGTTTGGATGGGCATGATGTATCAAGGAAGCATCGCGAAATTCGACCGCAAGACGCAAAAGTTCCAGACCTGGAGCGCGCCGAAGTTCATGGAGAACAACGAGGCGCGCCTGGCGATGGTCGACGCCAGGAACTTCAACCTCGACGGCAAGGTGTGGATCGGCGGCGACAACGAGTACCAGCTCGACGTGAAAACCGGCGAGTGGTACACCGTCGATTACTCGAAGGGCTTGCCCAAGGACGCCCCGCCCGCGGACCGGCTCAGCTCCTACGGCGCCATCTCCGACTCGAAGAATAATTTTTACGGCACGAACTTGAACGGCCAATACATTATCCGAGTCGACGGCAAGACCCACAACGTCACGCCCTTCCCGACTCCGACGCCCAACTCCGGTCCGCGCCGCGGCCACATGGACCCGCAAGACCGGCTGTGGTTCGCGGAATTTCGCGGCAACATGATCGGGATGTTCGATACCAAGACGGAGCGCACGCGCGAGTGGGCGGTGCCTATTCCCTGGACCAATCCTTACGATGCGATCCTGGACAAGGACGGATACGCCTGGACGGGCGGAATGACCAACGACTACGTCGCGCGGCTCAACACCAGGACGGAAGAATTCACCGGCTATCTGCTGCCGCGGACCACCAACATCCGCCGCGTGAACGTCGACAACACGACCAACCCGCCGACTTTTTGGATCGGCAACAACAACGGCGCCGCGATCGTCAAGATCGAAACGCTGGAATAGCGATCGACCGGAAGCCGTAGAGAAGCTTGACACTCGTGGGTCAGTGGACTAAGCTTAGTCCAGTCATGACTCAAGTCAACATTCATCAGGCAAAAACCCATCTCTCTCGGTTGGTGGAAAAGGCCGCTGGCGGCGAAGAAATCATCATCGCCAAGGCCGGCAAGCCGATCGCGCGTTTGGTTCCTTATTCCGCCAAAGGAAAGATTCGCCGGCCGGGACAATTGCGCGGCAAGCTACGCATCAAAAAGAATTTCGACCGCCCTCTCCCCAAGGAAGTTCTGGCTTCGTTCGAAGGTAAGCCTTAAACGTGCGTTTGCTCCTGGACACCAACGTCCTTCTCTGGTGGCTCGCCGACCACTCTGCGCTGCCGGGACGGGCGCGGGAGATCATCGCCGACCCCGGCAACGATCTTCTCGTTAGTTCAGCCTCCGTTTGGGAAATCGCGATCAAAGCGGGTTTAGGAAGAATCGAGATTGAATTGAACCACCTCGAAGAGGCGATCCTCAAAAGCGGATTTCAACCTTTGCTGATCAGCTTCCGACACGCCCTCGGTGTCGGCCGGCTACCGCACGTGCATCGCGACCCTTTCGACCGGATACTGGTCGCCCAAGCCAGAGTAGAGAAACTGCGTATCCTATCTCATGATCGAGTCTTTGAACGATACGGCCTGCGCACGGAAGGCTTAGACCCGATTATCGTTTGACCGCGACTTGTTTACGCAACCCCTGTTTGACGAAGCTTTCCCGCCCATTGTATTCATACTAGGACGCGCTTCGCGTCCGGCATGGCGAATCTCATCGACCCAGAAAAGATTGAAACCGGCGGAGTCCTTTCTCCTTACCAGTTTTTGACGTTGTACTTCCCGGGGTTCGTGCTCGCGCTGGGCTACAGCATCGCGACACCTGCGATCCCGGTGTTTTCCAAATCGTTCGATACCGGATTCGGCGTCGCTTCGCTGGTCATCGTCATGAGCGCGCTCGGCGAGCTCGTCGCCGCGCTGCCCACCGGTATTCTCGTCGATCGTCTCGGCCGCCGGCCGATTCTTTACGCCGGACCGATTCTCACGGCGGCGTCATCCTGTCTTACCGCTCTCGCGCAATCCTTCGAGGAGCTGCTCGTCTATCGGTTTATCGGCGGCGTCGCCAACGAAATGTGGCGGCAAGCCCGGCTCGCAATTATCGCCGACGTGAGCAAAAGCCGGCAACGCGGGCGGCAGATGAGCGGCATGGTGGGCATCGAAGGCGCCGGCAAGCTGCTGGGGCCGGCGCTCGGCGGACTGCTCGCCATTTCGAGCATCCGTACGCCCTTCTTCGCGCACGGCGCGCTGGCGTTTCTCGCCATCGTGCCGAGCTTTTTCATGGTGCGGGAGTCGGCGCCGGCGCAAAGCAAAACGCCCGGCAAGAAAGAGGAGGAAGAACTCGGCACGCGCGCGCTGCTCAAGATGATGCTCCAGGCGCGCTATCTCGGTTTTTTCACCGCGCAGTTTTTTGCCTCGATGACGCGCGGCGTCTTGTGGGGCGGGACGCTTTTGCTTTACGCGACCTACGCGTACGGCGCGGGCGCGCAACTGCTGGGCTGGCTGGCGACGACGAGCAGCATCGTCGGCATCCCGATCACGCTTTCGTGCGGCTATTTGATGGATCGGTTCGGGCGCAAGACCACTATGGTGCCGGGATTCTTCCTCATCTCCATGGGCCTCCTGTTTCTCGCCTCCAGCGCCCATTGGCAATGGAGCCTCGCCGCTTTTATCGTCGGCTTTGTTTGGATTCAAGCCACTAGCAGCGTCACCTCCGGCAGTATGCAGGTGCTCGGCGCGGACATGGCGCCGGCGGTCGCGCGCGGGCGGTTCTTCGGCTTCTGGCGTCTGATCGGCCAGATCGGCGGGCTCGTCAGTCCGGCGCTTTTCGCAGTGGTGGCGGAGCAGATCGCTTACAGCGCCGCCTTCGCTCTTTTCGGTTTCTGTTCGCTGGCTACCGCCGCCCTGCTGGCGTTCTCGGTGAAAGAAACCGTCGGACGGGGAAAACTCTAGAGCCCAGCGAGACCTACACCCGCTGAATATCTCCTTCGCTTGCGCAACAGTCGAGTGTCGGATAAATTCGCGGCGAATCCCTAGACGCCATGAAAGTCATTCGCGGGAAAAAGTCGTTGGTCACCGGCGCCGCATCGGGCATCGGCCGGTCGATCGCGTTGGAGCTGGCACGCGAGGGCGCCGATCTTTTCCTCCTGGACAATCATACGGAAAAGCTTTCGAGCGTGGTGAACGAGGCGCGCACGCACGGCACGGAGATTATCGGCCGCGAGTGCGACGTGAGCCGGCCGGGCGAAATCGAAGAAAGCGTTCGAGCGCTGGTCGAAGCGTGGGGAAGGCTCGACATTCTCGTCAACAACGCGGGAATTATTTACCACGGAGACACGGGCAAGATGACCGACGCGCAATGGGATCGCCTACTCGGAATCAACCTGCACGCGCCGCTTCTTTTCATTCGCCGGCTTCTGCCCCTGTTGCTCGCGCAGAACGAGGCCCACATTCTCAACGTGTGCAGCATTTACGGACTCGTCCCGAAGCGGAAGATCGCCGCCTATCAGACGAGCAAGTACGCACTCGTGGGCCTGAGCCGGTCTCTGCGCTGCGAGTACGGCAGCGCCGGTCTCGGCGTCACCGCCCTGTGCCCCGGACTCGTCGATACCAACCTGCTGGCCGCCGCCCGCGATAGCGGGTGGATTTCTCGAAGGTTTCCTTTTCCCTCCTTCCTTTCCATATCGCCGGACCGCGTCGCCGCGCGCGCCGTTCGAGCCATTTACAAAAATAAAGGCGTGGTCGTGGTCGGCGGGCACGCGCGCTTTCTCTGGGCCGTCCACCGATTGTTTCCTTGGATCTAGTGTCCTGTCTCAGAAGTGCATTGAACAAGTCGGCGCCTTCCCGTCGTCATTCCCGCGCAAGCGGAATCCAGGTTTTCTTGGCTTTTCTGGATTCCGGCTCGCCCCCCGCTTTCGCGGGGGTTGGCCGGAATGACGTTAGGAGATATACAACGAACTTCAGGGACACCGCACTAGCTCGTAGCGCCGCGAGCAAAGAAATTTCGAGCGTTGGCGAAAGTTACCACTCGTTCATGACGCGGCGCGGACGCCACTGAGCGCGGCGATCGGCGATGTAGTCCGATCGGGCAAAAAGTTTCACGAGCGCGACGCCCGCCACGAACCCGCCGACGTGCGCCCAAAAGGCGACGCCGCCCATGTCGCCGCCAACCGACACGAGCCCGCTCACAAATTGAATCAGGAACCAGTAGCCGAGCATCACCCAAGCAGGGAGCGCCATCGAGGTGATGAAAAAACCGAGCGGCACCAGCGTGAAGACCCGCACGTTCGGATAGAGGACGAGGTACGCGCCCATGACGCCGCTGATCGCGCCCGAGGCGCCGACCATCGGGACCGGCGAGTCGGGATTGGCGATAATCTGCGCGGTCGCCGCGGCCAGCCCGCACAGCAGATAAAAAACAACGAAGCGCATCCGCCCGGTGGAATCTTCAATGTTGTTGCCGAAGAGCCAGAGGAACCACATGTTCCCCAAGAGATGCATCCACGAGCCGTGCAGAAACATATGCGTCAACGCGTGCGAGAGCTGACGGCCGGGATCGGTAGCGCAGGCTATTCCTTCGCCCATGGGAAAAGTCGTCCCGGGCGGGAGCGCGCCGGTCAACTCTCCGGGAATCAATCCGAGGTTGCAGACCGAAGCGGCCAACGGCATTTCGGCGCCGCCCCCTTGCACGAACAACCAGGCCAGAATATTCAAGGCGATGATCGCCCCGGTAACGATGGCCGGGCGCCGGGTCTCATTCTCGTCGCGGTATGGGAACATGCGCGCTTCTCTTTCGCCGCTTCTGGTGCAACAAGCGTAAGCCCGCGCTGGAAGAAAGGCAATACCGGGTTGAGAGAACGACGCGGAAATCCGATCTTACAAGTCACTCCTCTCGGAAATCTGCCAGCGTGAAGCCAGCGTCTTTAAGAATCTTGATTAAGAGGCCGGTCGGCAAGTCGCCTGGATGGATCGGTACGGAGGTTCGCTATCCGGTCCGGGGATTTTGCAGTAAGAGATGAGAACCTTTTTGCCGTTTCTCGATAAAGCCCTTGCGCTTTAGAAACCTGACGACCTCGCGCACCGTGGGCATCTACTCTAACCCACGGCTATTGACAAAGTATCGCCGTCGACCACCTTTCATATCCGCCTCACACCCCTCGCCTCGCTATGGCTTTTAGGTGAAGGCCTTCCTTTTTCTGAAGGTAGGCGACCATCTCAAAGAAGTTACGGGCCTGAGGGTTGCCTTTAGGACCAAGCATGCGCATAAGGCTCTTCGGTGATTTTTTGGTAATCGTGGCTAACGCGTCAAAACCCACGGCGGCACGCCGCTGGCAAATCCGCCCCGATCGGCTTGACGAAGTGAAGCGATAGGCGGTCTTGACATCGGCCACCGCGTGTATGATATTTGTATGAACTAAGTATGACGGAGGAGCATATGAGAACGACGGTTGTACTCAAGGACGATCTGGTTAAAAAAGCGAAAAAGCTTTCCGGCGAAACAACTCTGAGCGGTTTGCTGAACATCTGTTTGGCGGATTGGATAGCCCAGCACAGCCGAAAAGAATTAAAGGCCCGCTTGGTTGATGAGTACCGTTCGGGACGGCAGGAAGCGGGTCGGACAAGCCAAGAATTTGCCCACGTGGATAAAGAGGGCTGGCCTTCGTGGTGAAAGGGTCGTTGGTGTGGGTGAACTTTGACCCGGCACGCGGGGCCGAGATTCCCAAGACGCGGCCATGCGTCGTTGTTTCCCGGACGGAAGCCAATGACATCTCCTCAACGGTAACCATCGTTCCGCTTTCATCCGTTACGGGAAGAGAGGCAGACCGTTTGGTCCAGCCGTTGCTATCCGCGAAAGACACTCATCTACCTAAAGATTCCCGCGCTCTCTGCGACCAGGTCAGGACCATAGACAAGAGGCGCGTCCGAGAAACAGTTGGAGTGATAAACGGCGAGTTGTTGGGGAAAATAGATCGCGGCCTAATACTCCATCTGGAACTCGAAGATTATGTAAAGCTGTAGTGCGGCAAGGGGACCGAGCCCAAGGTCGTGAAATGGCAATTTTCCCTTTTTTACGCGCAACCAACTGAGGAGGAAAAAAATGGCCGAAAGGTTCTTCGTCGCTCCTTTAGTCCCGGCCCTCTTGCTCACGATCCTTCTCGTCTCGCCCGCAAGAGCCCAGGTCAAGATCACCATCGGCCATGCGGCCATAAGTCCCAGAATCATTCCTCTGGTGATCGCCCAGGAGCAGGGGCTTTTCGCCAAACACGGCATCGAGTCCAGGTTGGTTCTTATCAGGGGCGCGCCTATATTGGTCGCAAGCCTCATCTCCGGCGACATCGACCTCGGATATACAGGAGGCTCCGCGGTCCTGGGAGCGGCCGCCCAAGGCGTCAACCTTAAAATTCTCGCATCCATTTCCAGCCGGCTCACCCACACGATAATCGCCACCCCGAACCTAAAGAAGGCGGAAGAGTTAAGAGGAAAGAAGTTCGGCATCCAGAGCATCGGCGGCAGCACGTGGATGCACACGATGCTCGGCCTGGAATACGTCGGCCTCGATGTCAAAAGAGACAACCTGAGCATTCTCGTCATCGGCGATTCGGTGCTGATCGGCCAGGCGCTGGAGGCCGGCAGGATCGACGCCGCGGTTCTCGACGGCGTGCTCGTCCGCCGGCTCAAGAGCAAGGGCTTCTCGGTGATCGCGGAGCTGCAGCCCGCCAATATTCCCATGCTCAACCAGGGAGTCGTGGTCACGCAGGCTTTTTTGCAGAAGCGTTCGGAGATCGCGGAAAAAATTTCGATGGCCCTGGTGGAGAGCCTTGCTTTCACCCTGGCGCCGGCGAACAAGCCGGTCGTTGTCAAGACCATGATGAAGCGCTTTCAGATCGCCGACGCGGGCGTGGCCGAGGAAGGTTATCAAGACTATTTGACCAGCGTGGAACGAAAGCCCTACCCTTCGCTTGAGGCGATGCGCAACATCCAGAGACTTATGGCGCTCCACAACCCCAAGGTGGCCGGCGTGAGAGTCGAAGAGCTTATCGAGTCACGCTTCATTCGCAAATTGGACGAAAGCGGCTTCATTGAAAAGGTGAGCGCCGCCTACGGGAAATAATTTCGTCCGTCAAATTCCTTCAACGGCGCGTCATGGTTACTGCCGGTACATAGGCGTGCGCGTGAGGTTCTTTGCCCTTATGCCCTTCGCGTAATTGGCCTTGCCGACCACGAACTCCTCTTCCGGTTCCTCGGCGGGGGCAATCCCGATCTTCTCGTAGCAATCTCGGATTTCTTTCCGGCCGGACGCATCCAGTATCGCCGCTTCCTCGGAAGATTGCGCCGACCCGCGGGGCAGGCCGCCGTTTCCTCCGACGCACCAATGATAGTAGTTGATGTGCGCCCACGGGTGGCTCCCTTTGAGCAGGAACGACTCCTGTAAATTGTGAACGTATTTGTAGGCGGGCGCCATGCGCCAATATACGGTCATGGCCTTGTCGAGTTGCCCGTGGTTCACCAGATCCATGAACTCGACTAGATACGGTTTCTCGGGTGATTGCAGGGATTCGACGACCCACTGGCCCACCCACTGAACGTGATAGTTCCGCGCCAGTATGGGCACCCGTTCGAGATTGGCGGGGCCGAAGAGAATCCGGTCGCCCAGCCGCTCGCAAAGCTCGAAAGCGGAGCCGATGTTTATCGGCTGGGTCAGTTTCATTCCCACCACGTTCGGAACGTCCGCAAGACGGTCGAAAACGTCCATCAACATCCCGCTGGGGTGGAACCGGCGCAGCGCCGGGCAATGGTAACCGTAGAGAATGATCGCCAGTCCGGTCGCGTCCGTGAGTCGCCTCAAGTACCGGTAGACGTCTTCTTCCGATTCCGGACGGAGATGCCTGGGATATTCCACGAACGCGTGGCTACAGCCGACTTTTTCCGCGTGAACGAGAAGCTCCAGGCAATCCTCGACTTTGGGCAGAGCGCAATTCGCCCCGACGAGAATCCGGCCCCGGCTTTCGTCGCAAACGATTTCTAGAAACCTCTTCTTTTCGTCCAAGGTCGTATAGGTGCTCGAACACATGGCCGAGAAAAATCCGTGTTTGATGCTCTGCCGGACGTCGAGTCTGACGCCGTCTTCGTCCAGCTCTTCAAAATCCGGCGAAAACGCGGTCTTGAGAGAATCTTCGACCCCCCGATAATTTTCCTTGGCCCACTGTTTTTGTTCGCTCGTCGGCATACCGGCCTCCCTGTGTTGCGGAATCCCTCCCCTTCGCGGCCAGCTATAGCATCTACCGGCCCGCTGTCAAGTTGAACTCTACGGTTGGATTCGAAGTTGAGTTTCTCCGAGCCGAGTGGGTGGCTGGGGGTTATAGTTGCGCAATTGAGCAAACGTGCCGGACTGACTCTAGAGGTCCGAAGACCAGGCTGTCGGATCAGTCCTCGCGAAAATCTATGAGCGTGAAGCCGGCATCTTTAAGAATCTTGAATGAAGAACCCCGCAGCAAGCTGCGGGGTATCAAGAGGTCCTCGGATGACTTTCCCCCACGTTGTCACCCCCGAATGTTTTAATCGGGGGTCCAGTCCGAAATTCGCCTGGATTCCCGCTTCAGCCTGAGGCTGATCCGTCCTCTGGCGGAAAAAGCATGCGGGAATGACGGACTCTAGCAGAGCCAGCAACTACCACTGCGCAGCAAGCTACAGGGAATTGACCCCAAAGAGATTAAAAGGCCGGTCGGCAAGTCGCCTGGATGGATGGGCACGGAGGTTCGATATCCGGTCCGGGGATTTTGCAGTAAGAGATGAGAACCTTTTTGCCGTTTCTCGATAAATCCCTTGCGCTTTAGAAACCTGACGATCTCGCGCGCCGTGGGCATCTATTAACCAACGGCGATCGACAAAGTATCGACGTCGACCACCTTTGCCGAAGAAGTCGGCACCTGATCTCCATCCGCAAGACAGTCTTCGATGTAGAGGGAGAGCGCTTGATGGATATCTTCCTTCGCTTTCTTTGCGCTTTTCCCGCGGCCGTAGATGCCGGGGATGTCCGGGATATAGGCCCAGTAATCCTTTTTCTCCCTGACCACAACGATGGGATATTTTCGTCTCACCTTTATGCCGTTCTTGTATCACAAAATCCGGCGCTTCGACACCCTACATCGACGGATTGGAGAAAAGCGCCGTCTTCGACAAACCCCGAGCGGCTATCCAAAAGCGGCTTCATGGACAAGGTGACCGCCGCCTACGGGAAATAGTTTCGTCTTTCTCCGGTTGGATCGAACTTGTTCTCTGATCCCTGTCGCAGTAGGCTTGCCGCATGAAGCTGCGCCTGGTCGTGAATTCGTTTTGCAGCGCGGCTGTGCTTCTCGCGCTGGGATTTCCCCCTCGCGCCGGATCGGCAGCGGACAAGCTCACCGGCATTCACTCGGCCCGGACGATGTCCCAGGCGATGCCATGGATCGCCGAGGAGGCCGGGCTGTTTCGGAAATACGATCTGGACTTTCAACTGGTTTACATTTCCTCCGCTGCGCTCGTGACCGCGGCGCTGCTGGGCGGCGACGGCCAGGTCGCCATCACCGGAGGCGAGGCGATCATACGCGCCTTCGCACAAGGGGTGACCGACCTCGTCTTTATCGGCAGCGCCAAGAACACGCTGACGCACAGCATCCTGGGCCGGCCCGAAATCAAAAGGCCCGAGGATCTCAAGGGTAGGAAGATTGGATTGACCCGGCTCGGGAGCAACTCGCATTACTTCGTCATTCAGGCGCTGAGACAATACGGAATGGAAACGAAAGATGTCCAGTTCATCCAGACCGGCGGCCAGGCCGAGAATCTCGCCGCGCTCTTTAACGGCGCCGTCGATGCCGCCACCATGACCGGACCGTCGGGAGGCACCAGGGCGATCGCCCAGGGTTTCCGCTACGTCGTGTACGGGCCCGACCTCGGCATTCCGTTTGCCGCGGCCACGCTGGCGACGCGGCGCTCGATCATGCAGGCGCGCGGGCCGGTGATCGAGAAGTTCGTGCGCGCGACGGCGGAGGCCGTGAAGATCATGTTTGCGGACAAGGAATTGACCTACAGGGTTTTGGCCAAGCAGTTGCGCATCAACGACCGAAAACTCCTGGATGCCGCCTACGAAGAAGAAATCAAGGTGATGGAGCCGCGGCTGGAATTCAAGATGGAAGCGTTTCAGGCGATCCTCGACGAGACCGCGCGAGTCGACGCGCGCGCGAAAAATATAAAACCGCAAAGCCTCATCGACCGGCGCTACCTCGACGGATTGGAAAAAAGCGGCTTCTTCG
>CAZNES010000065.1:0-24485 GCA_964572145.1 uncultured Syntrophobacteraceae bacterium | reverse complement strand
TCGCGCGCCGCATCGAGATCGCGAACTGGTGGCTGAAAAAAGGATATTGATCGCGTGCGCCGTTGAATATCAGTCTCGGCGACTTGCTCCCTGGGCGCCTCAGCCCGAGGCTGATCCGTCCTTTGGCGGATTCGCGCGAGTTGCGTTCTCTTCCTTCGAAACCTTCGTGTCAGCCTGAGGCTGATCAGCCTCTCTTTTTGGCCGATCCTTCGTGGTTAAAACCCTCTCACCACGTCAGCCACCAAACTTTGGCTGATCCGTCCTTTGGCGGAAAGAGCACGAAGCACACGAAGTAAGCCATTTCCTTGGCGAAGAGAAATGGTGGGCCCACCTGGATTCGAACCAGGGACCGACCGGTTATGAGCCGGTAGCTCTAACCAGGCTGAGCTATGGGCCCGCAAGGAATATAATTTTGAATGATGAGTTATGAATTTTGAATTGGAAGAATTCGGAGATCAGCTCTCCATAAAAGATTTCAGGCGCTTGCTCCTACTTGGGTGCCTCAACTTCCTGAGCGCCTTGGCCTCGATCTGGCGGATGCGCTCGCGCGTAACGGTGAATTTCTGCCCGACCTCTTCCAGCGTATGGTCGGACTTCTCGCCGATGCCGAATCTCATGCGCAGCACCTGCTCTTCGCGCGGCGTCAACGTCGCGAGGACTTTGCGCGTCTGCTCCTGCAAATTGATATTCACGACGGCGTCGGACGGCGTCATGATCCGCTTGTCTTCGATAAAATCTCCCAAGTGACTGTCTTCCTCTTCGCCGACGGGCGTCTCGAGGGATATCGGCTCCTTGGCAATCTTCAGCACCTTGCGCACTTTGTCCAGAGGAATTTCCATCTTGGAAGCGATCTCCTCGGGCGTCGGCTCGCGGCCGATCTCCTGGACTAAATAGCGCGAGGTGCGGATCAGCTTGTTGATCGTCTCGATCATGTGGACCGGGATGCGAATCGTGCGCGCCTGGTCGGCGATCGCGCGCGTGATCGCCTGGCGTATCCACCAGGTCGCGTAGGTGGAAAATTTATATCCGCGCTGGTACTCGAACTTGTCGACGGCCTTCATCAGCCCGATGTTTCCTTCTTGAATCAGGTCGAGAAACTGGAGCCCGCGGTTGGTGTATTTTTTCGCGATGCTCACGACGAGACGGAGATTGGCCTCGATCAGCTCCTTCTTGGCGATGTTGGCCCGGGTCTCGCCGTCGATGATCGAGCGCACGCGCCGGCGGATTTCCTCGGCCGGCATCTCGAGATCTTTTTCGACCTTGCGCACTTCGCGCCGCGAGTTGCGGATCGCCTCCACCATGTGCTCGATCGCGTCGTGGCCCATCTTGAGGGCGCCGATCGCCTTCTGCCATGCCTTTTTGCGGCCGTTGCTGGGAACGATCTCCAGAATCTGCTTCGTGCCCTTGCCCGTCCTGCGCTCGAACTCCGCAATCCTGCGGTCCATCGCGCGGACCTGGTCCATCGCCCTTTTGAGCCCCTCGACGATCGCCTCCGTTTGCTGCCGGTTCAACTGCAGCGCCTGCAGCGCGGCAAAAATTTTCTCCTGATATTTGCCCAGCGCCTCTTCAAAGACTTTGCGCTTGCGCCCCGAGAGGCTCTTGCCGACAAGCTTGTTCTTGATTTTTTCTCTTTCTCGCGCCAGACGGCGCAGCTTGCCGATCTGATCGAGGAGCCGCTTCTCGTGCACCTCTTCCTCTTCCAGATATTCCGGCTCCTCCTCGCCTTCTTCCTTGATGATCTCCCGCACCCGGATCTCGTGCTCCGCGAGCTTCTCTCCCAGCTCGAGCACGTAGCAGAGCGCCAGCGGGCTGGAGAGGACTTCCACGATGACCTGCTTTTCTCCATGTTCGATCTTCTTGGCGATCTCGACCTCGCCCTCGCGGCTGAGGAGCGAAACCGTTCCCATCTCCCGGAGATACATCCTGACCGGGTCGCCGGTCTTGCCGGTGATGTCCCCATCCACCTCGACTTCGACCTCTTTCTCCTCCTCCTCTTCCTCCGCAAGCTCCTCGGCCTGGCCCGCCAGACTTACCCTCTGATTGGAATCGACGACTTCGATGTCCATCTCGCCGAAGAGCGACATGACGTCGTCGATCTGATCCGGCGACACGATGTCGGCCGGGAGCATGTCGTTGACCTCGTCATAGGTGAGATAGCCCTTCTCCTTGCCGAGGTCGATGAGTTTCTTGACCTCTTTGATATCCTTCTTCTGGACGACCGGATCGGAGACGGACTTCTCCTTCTCGTGACCGGCCGGCCCCCGAGTTTGGACCCGGCCTACTGCCGCGTTAGTTGACGTTCTCTTCGGACGACCTCTTGCCATTCGATCATCCTTTCCTTTTTGGTCTTCTCATCGTTCTTTTCTTCCGCGATTCGAATCGCGCGCCAGAGATCGCGCTTGAGGCTTTTCAGGTGCCGCGCGCGCAGGTGGGCGATCAAATCCCCCGTCATCTTTCCGGCGTCTTCTTCCGCGATCGTCTCGCCTTCGAGTATCAAACCCGCGATCTCGGCCGCGCGATCGGAAAATCTTTCGGCCAGGCCGGCGGCATTGACCGTATTCCGCCGCCGCCACTCGGCGAGTATCACCTGAAAAATTTCGTTCCACGCGGGACTCACCACGGCCTCCAGATCCGCTTCCTCGGCCACGCGTTGAATCATCGAAGGAAAACGAAGCATGAGCCCGACAAGCGAGCCCTCCGCCACGTCTTTTCCGGCGTCCGATGGCGCCGCTCCGGCAATCGGCGCAGGAACGGCCGGCCCACGCGCTTCGCCCGCGGCGCGAAGCGCCTCGCGCATCAGATTCTCCCGTATGCCCAATACATCCGCCGCCAGACCGACGAGCAGATCGGCCTCCAATGGATTGCGCACTTTCTTGAGCACCCGATTGATCTCCTGAGCGATTTGGCTCTTTCCCTCGATACTTGGCCCGTAGCGTTCTCTTAACCAGTTAAAATAGAAATCTGCAAGAGGAACGGCTTCGCCGAGAAGCTTCTCCAGCGCCTCTTTTCCCTTCGAGCGGACAAAGGTATCGGGGTCTTCTTCTTTGGGCAGGAAGGCGCCACGCCCGAGCAAGCCGCCATCGATAAAAATCTCAAAGCTCCGGGCCGCCGCTTTCCGCCCCGCCTCGTCGCCGTCGAACAGGGCGACGATGTTTTTGGTGTAGCGCCCGAGCATGCGGACGTGCTCCGGCGTCAGCGCGGTTCCCAGCGTCGCCACCGCGTCGGTGACGCCGAATTGCGCCAGGGCGACGACGTCGAGGTATCCTTCCACGACGATGACACGGTCGCTTCCTCGAATCGTCTCCTTGGCCTGAGACAAACCGTAGAGCGTTGCGCTCTTGTGAAACAGCGGGGTCTCTGCGGAGTTGAGGTACTTGGGCATGCCCGGTCCGATGACCCGGCCGCCGAAGCCGACGATTTTTGCCGCGGCGTCGGCGATCGGGAACATGAGCCTACCGAAGAATTTTTCTCCGTAGCGCTCTCCTCCCCGATCGCTCAAAAGCCCCAGGCGCGTCGAGTCTTTCAGAGATAGTCCTTCTCTTTTTAAAAACGCCGCCAGCCCCTGGCCCGCCTGCGGCGCGTAGCCGAGATGAAAACGCCGCGCCGTCGGCTCATCGACGCCGCGCGACTTGAGATATTCGAGCGCGCGCCTGCCCTCGCCATTGCCGAACAGGATCTCATTAAAATAGGCCGCGGCCCTCTCGTTCAGCCGGTAAAGCGACTCTCTTTGCTCGGCATCTTTTCTCGCTCCCGGATTCTGAAGCCGCTCGACCACGATCCCGTAACGCTTGCCGACGCGCTCCACCGCCTCGGGGAAGCTCAGTTGGTCGTACTGCATCAGAAAATGGAAAACGCTGCCGCCCGCGCCGCAGCCGAAGCAGTGAAAAATTCCTTTTTCTTCGTTGACGGTAAAAGAGGGAGTCTTTTCGGAGTGAAACGGGCAGAGGCCGAGATGGTTACGGCCGGTTTTTTTAAGCGTCAGGAAATCCGAGATCACTTCCACGATGGAAGCGCGATCGCGGATCTGGAGGATCTTTTCTTCGGGAATCATGGGGCGCGTTGAGAAATATTCAAAGCCGTTTCCGCTCCCCGGCCCGCGATTCTTTCGGCTCCAGCAGCCTGGCCTTGCTCAACCGAACGAGTTCCTCGGCCAGTTGATTGAACGCCGGGACAAGATACGACCGGCCGATGTTCTCCTTCGCCTTTCCCAAAACCAGCGGCGTCGAGGTCAGAAAAAAAATCGCCAGGGCCACGATCGCGGCGCCTTTCGCCGCGCCTATAACAACGCCCCCGATCCGATTGATCCCTTGAAGGAAAGGAAGCGAAGCCGTGCGATGAAGAAGCCAACCGATCAGATTTAAGCCGAAATAGGTCAAAAAGAAAAGGGCCACAAACGTGATGGCCCTTAAAAAGATGAAGGAGAATTTCCAGCTCTCCGCCCACTGCGCGGCGACGGGCTGCTCGTAGCGCACCGCCACCATCAATCCGACGAAAAGTCCCAATAGAGAAAACGCCTCGCGGAAAAATCCTTTGAAGTATCCTCGCAACGCAAAAAGCGCGAGCAGGACAAGCAGGATCGCATCGACGATATTCACCGTATGTCCAACAGTGACGACGATCGCGCGGCATCCGGGTCAAGAGATTCGCGCGTTACGTTCCGCTCAAGATCTCTTTGGCCAGCTCGCTCACTCGCTTGCCGTCGCTGCGGCCCGTAACTTTGGGCATGAGTTGCTTCATGACCCGGCCCAGGTCCTGGACGCCTTTCGCTCCGACCTCGTCAATGGAACTCAGGATCAGCGCGCGGACCTCTTCCTCGCTCAGCGCTTCGGGCAGAAAGCGGCGCAGGACCGCGAGCTCCGCCTCCTCCTGCTGCAGGAGATCGGTCCTTCCCCCTTTGCGAAAGAACTCGATCGACTCTTGCCGCTGCTTGCAAAGCGTGGCCACGGTCTTGAGAATCTCATCCGTGCTGAGCTCCCGGCGCTGTTTGATTTCTTCGTTATGGAGAGCCGACAACAAAAGCCGGAGGGTGGACAGAACGACGCGATCGCCGCTCTTCATGGCGGCTTTCATCCCGTCCTGAATTTCAGATTTGAGTCCCACTCTCGTGACGCAGCGCCCGCTAGAGTTTAAAAATAGTGGCTCCGCGCGCGGCGCAAGGCTCTCTTTTTTGCCGCGATCGCCTTCTTCTTGCGCTTGACGCTGGGTTTCTCGTAGTGCTCTCGCTTGCGCAACTCGGCCAGAATACCGGCCTTCTCGCACAGTTTTTTAAAGCGCCGAATGGCGCTCTCGATGGACTCGTTATCTCGAACTCGTATTCCCGTCATAGTGTATGGATCACCCCCCACTTCCACCGCAACCACCGCCTCTTCCCAACTTAACAAGTTTATCCGATTCGCATTCCAAGTCAAGCTAAAGAGCGCCAACTTGACGCGATTTCCCGCCCCATGTACGATGGGCCGCATCGTTTCACACGTGAACCTCCCGCTTGCAAAAATATCCTTCCGCTCCGGCGCGCCGGCAATTCTCATCTTATCGCTGCTTGCTATTTTTTGCCGGGCGAGTCTCGCCGCCGACGATCCAACGGAGTCATTCACCCTTCAGAACGGGCTGCGCGTCGTCGCGCGCCGGGATGCCTTCACGCCCTTGGCCGCTCTCCAGCTCTGGGTCGAAACCGGCAGCGCGAATGAAAGCGCGGAGGAAATAGGCGCAGCCCACCTGCTGGAACACGTTCTCTTCCGCGGCTCGGCCGGTACCGGCGCCGGAAAAATCGCCGCGCAAGTGGAGAAGCTGGGCGGAACGATCAACGGCTTTACCTCGCGCGACCATACAGTCTATCACATGGTTTTGCCGGCCGTACGGGTCGCGGGCGGCCTCGCAGCCCTCGCCGAGCTCGTGCAGTTGCCCCGCCTGGATACGGCTCTGCTGGAAAAAGAGGCGCAGGTGGTGCAGGCGGAGTGGAAACAGGGCCAGGATAGCCCCCGCGCACAATTGACCAACGCCCTTTTCAGCATGGCCTACCGCGTCCATCCGTACGGCCGGTCCATAATCGGCACTCTGAAGAATTTGCATCGCATCACTCCGGAGATCGTGAGCGGCTTTTATCGCCGTTGGTACACGACCAAGAACATGATTCTAATCGCGACCGGAGATTTTTCGACCGACAGGATCAAAGAAGATATCCAGGGGATTTTTGCGGCGTTGCCAGCGGGCGCTCCTCCGGAGCGGCGTCTTCCCACGGAGCCGCCGCAAGATCGAGTGCGGCTCAACGTTCTCAGAGGACCGGTCACGCAATCCCACTTGATGATCGGCTTTCCCATACCGCGGGCGATCGATAAAGAATCTCCGGCCCTGGATCTCCTGGCGTTTATTTTGGGACGCGGGGAAAGTTCCCGTTTCGCGGAGAAGATCAAAGTCTCCAGCGGGCTGGTAAATTCGATCTCGGCTTCGACGTTCTCGACCAAGGACCCCGGCCTGTTCATCGTCGAGGCCGAGCTCGAAACGCATAAGCTGATGGACGCGCTGACGGCGATTCTCCAGGAGATCTACCGCCTGCGCCGCGAAAGAGTCGCTCCTTGGGAGCTCGACCGCGCCCACGCAAACTTTGAGCGCTCCCTGGTTCGAGCCAGGGAAACTTTGGACGGCCAGGCGCGCCAGTTGGGAAATTTCGCTTCGGTTTATCGCGACGCCTATTATGCGGAAGTTTATCTGAAGAACCTGCGCCGGCTTGACGCGGAGAGTTTAAGGACCGCGGCGCAAAGTTTTTTCAAGACCGAAGCCTTGTCGGTAGCCTTGTTGCTTCCCGAGGGAACCGCCGACGTTCCCAACGCCGAGAAGATCGCCGCATTGAGCCGCGCTTTAGAGCTACCGGCGCCGAGGACCCCGCCGAGCGATGGAGTTTTTGCGGTCACGCTGGACAACGGCCTTAGAATCGTCATCGAAGAAGATCACCGCCTGCCCGTCGTCGCACTGCACGCGGGGGTGATCGGCGGACTGGCGGTCGAGAATGAGCGGAGCAACGGCATCAGCAATTTTATCGCTCAGATGCTGACCCAGGGGACGCCGCAGTGGTCATCACGGCAGTTGATCCGCGCCGTCGAAGAGCTGGGCGGAACTTTAAGCGGCTGGTCGGGAAACAGCACGGTCGGCCTCAGCGGGACGTTCCCGAGCCGGCACGTGGATAACGCGATGGAGATATTCTTGGACGCGCTGCTTCAGCCGGCATTTCAGGAACGGGAGCTGGAGAAAAAACGGCAAGAGATCCTGCTCCGCATCGGGAATCGCGAAGAGCGGGGACGCAACCGCGCCCTGCGCTTTTTTTACCAAACTCTCCTCGTCGATCATCCTTACCGCCTCGACCCGTCCGGACAGAGAGAGCCGGTGATGCGCTTTCGCCGGGAAGATCTCGTGGCGCAGTACCAAAAATTATTTTCGCCCGAGCGGATGGTCGTGAGCGTGGCGGGAGATGTCGAGGGTGAAAACATTTTACGCTATCTGCGGACGCGGCTTGCGCCCCTCCGGAGGAGCGGCGCGACCCTCGATCTGCCGCCGGCCGAGAGCGGACGGCGCGAGCTGCGCGCGGCGAAAAGAACGAGCAAGACCGCGCAGGCGCAAGTGGTCATGGGTTTTCAGGCGCCCGCCAAAGGAGCGCCGGGCTATTTCACGATGAAAGTGATCGAGGCGATTCTTTCGCGCATCGGCGGCCGGCTTTTCGTCGATCTTAGAGATCAACAGGGCCTGGCGTACTCCGTGGGCGCTTTTTCACTGGACGATCCGCTGCAAGGCGCGTTCGGCGTTTACGCCGCCACCGACCCCTCGAACGTAGAGAAAATCAAGCAAGAGATGCTGGCGGCGCTCAAGCGGCTGCGCGAGGAAGAAGTTCTACCCGATGAATTAGAGCGGGCAAAAAATTATTTGATCGGACAATATCTGATCAACCGGCAGACTCCCGCCGCCAAAGCCGCCGATCTGGCCGACAACGAGCTGTTCGGCTTCGGCGCGGACTATTCGAAGCGCTACCAGGAAGAAATTCAGAAGGTCAGCGCGGTCGATATTCTTAAATTCGCTTACCTCTATCTGCCGCCCGAGGGCTATACGCTGGCGGTCGTGGGACCGTAAAAACGAAACTTCACTTCCTCTTCTGCCTGATCTTCCAGAATTTCTCCGGAAAGTCCGAGATGATTCCGTCCACGCCGAGCGCGAGGAATTTTTCCATCTCGCGGAGATCGTTGACGGTCCAGACTATAGTTTTAAGTCCGATGTCGGCCGCGCGCTGCAGCACCGGCGGCGTCGCCAGCTCTTTCTGGATGTGCAGCGACTCGGCGCCGATCTCTCGCGCCAGTTGAAACGGGTTCTCTTTGATTTCCTTGCCGTGGAGAATTCCGATCCGGGAGTCCGGACCCAATTCACGTATGCGCCGGAGCACTCGATAATCGAATGATGAGATCACGCAGCGTTCTAAATAATCGTAGTGGCTCAAGATGAAGAGCAGCTTGAGCTCGATTCCCGAAGCGATCTGCCGGTTGGACTTGATATCCACATTGATCTCGACCTTGCCACCCAGGATCTGCAAGACCTCTTCGAGAGTGAGAATCCGCTCGCCTTTGAACGACTTCTTGAACCAGGCGCCGACGTCGAGCTTCTTGAGCTCGCTCAGAGTTTTTCCCCGAACGAAACCTTTCGCGCGCGCGGTGCGCTGGAGCCGCTCGTCGTGAATGACGACGATGGCACCGTCCTTCGAGAGCTGACAATCGACCTCGACCATCTCCACACCGGCCTCGATCGCTTTCTCCAGCGCGATCCGGGTGTTCTCCGGGTACGAGCCGGAGCTGCCGCGGTGCGCCACTCTGATGAAAGAAGCCATGACTCAATCGACCTTCCGCAGGTAAATAAAAAATTCCTTGTTGCCTTTCGGCCCCACGAGCGGCGACTCGGCGACGCCGATCACTTCGAGGTCGAGCGCGCCCGCCGCTTGTTTGATTTCCTCGATCACTCTCTCGTGTTCCTCGGTCCTGCGCACGACGCCGCCTTTTCCAACCTTACCCTTGCCTACCTCGAACTGCGGTTTAATCAAGGCTACGATCTCGCCCTTCGAGATGAGTAGGCTTCGAACTTGCGGCAGGACCAAACGGAGGGAGATGAAAGAGACGTCGATCACGGCAAACTCAGGAGGTTCGGGAAGCCGGCCGGCTTCGAGATAACGAATATTCGTTTTTTCCAGGACGACGACGCGCGGATCGTTTCTGAGTTTCCAGTCGAGCTGACCGTAGCCTACGTCCACCGCATAGACGCGGCGGGCGCCGAAGGCGAGCAGACAGTCGGTAAAGCCGCCGGTCGAAGCGCCCGCGTCGAGGACGATCTTGTCTTTGACGTCGATGCGGAAATCTCTGAGGGCTCCTTCCAGCTTGACGCCGCCGCGGCTCGCGTAGGGAAGAGCCTTGCCCCTGAGCCGGATCGGAGAATCCGCATCGATCAAGCTGCCGGCTTTGGCGAACGGCCGATCGTCGACCAGAACCTCGCCCGCGAGAATCCGCCGACGCCCTTCTTCGCGGCTGGCGACCAGCCCGCGCTCGACCAGCAGCTTATCTAACCGCTCCCTCTTTCCCATCCCTCCTTTTTTTTCTTCTTCTCTCCCCGGACCAAGCGCAGAGCCGCCTGTGCGATGGCATCTTTGTCGATGCCGCAAATTTTTCTCAGCTCATCCTGCGTCCCGTGGGGAATGAAGCGGTCCGGAACGCCCAGACGCCGCAGGCTGACTCCCGTCATTCCTTCGTCGGCCAAAAGCTCCGCGACCGCGCTGCCGAAACCGCCCTGCAGGACGTTGTCCTCGACGCTGATGGCGCGCGGAATCCGCTCCAGGACGTCGCGCAAAAGTTCGCGGTCGAGCGGCTTGACAAAACGCGCGTTGACCACCGCCGCGTCGATGCCCAACTGGGCGAGGTCCTGTGCGGCTTTGAGCGACGGCACGACCGTGTTGCCGATGGCGATGATGGCGATGTCTTTTCCATCGCGGAGCAGCTCGCCCTTGCCGATTTCCAACGGGCGGATCTCTTTTTCCATTTCCACGCCCCAACCCTCGCCGCGCGGATAACGAAGTGCGATCGGCCCGTCGTGATCGATCGCGGTCTTGAGCATCCGCCGAAGCTCGTTTTCGTCCTTCGGCGCCATGACCACCATGTTGGGAATCGGCCTCAAGTAAGCGAAGTCAAATACTCCGTGGTGCGTCGGGCCGTCGGCGCCGACCAGGCCGCCGCGATCGAGGGCCAGGACGACGTGCAGGTTCTGCAAGCACACGTCGTGGAGTATTTCATCGTAGCCGCGCTGGAGAAAAGTGGAATAAATCGCCACGACCGGAACCCAACCCTCGGTCGCCATTCCGGCGGCGAACGTGACGGCGTGCTGCTCCGCGATGCCGACGTCGTAGGAACGGTCCGGGAGCGCGCGCGAAAATTTGTCGATACCGGTGCCGCTGCCCATCGCCGCCGTGATGCCGACGACCTGCGGATTTTCTTTGGCCAGGCGGATCAACGCTTCGGCAAAGACGTCGGTGTAACTCGGAATCGGCCCCTTCTCTTTCTTCGCTTTGCCGGTGAGCACGTGAAAGGGCGTCACGCTGTGGTACTTGATCGGGTCCTGCTCGGCCGGCTTGTATCCTTTTCCTTTCCGGGTGATGACGTGGATCAACGTCGGATGGGCGATTTTTTTGACGTTGTGAAAAGTTTGGATCATCTCCGCCATATCGTATCCGTCGATCGGACCGACGTATTGAAAACCCAGCGCTTCGAAGAGAAAACCCGGCGTCACCAGGCCGAGAAACGATTCTTTGAGCTTGCGCGCGACGTGATAAAGGTTTTCACCCACTTTGGGCAAGGTGCGCACGAGATGGCCGAGGTTGTGTTGCAGACGGACCGCCACGTCGGTGGTCAGTTGTTTGCTGAGGAAGGAAGAGAACGCGCCGACGCGCGGATCGATGAAGATCTCGTTGTCGTTCAGCACCACGATCAGGTCTTTGCCGAGATGCCCGGCCTGATTGAGTCCCTCGAAAGTCAGGCCGGCGCTCAGGCCGCCGTCGCTGATCACCGATACTACTTTATGGTTTGCACCGCTGAGCGATTTTGCCGCGACCATTCCCAGCGCCGCCGAGACCGACGTGCCCGCGTGGCCGGCGCCGAAAATATCGTATTCGCTCTCCTCGCGGCTCAAAAATCCGCTGAGGCCGCCGAGCTGTCGAATCGTGGAGAGCCTCTCCCGCCGTCCGCAGATCAATTTGTGCGCGTAACCCTGGTGGCCGGTATCCCACACGATGCGGTCGCGCGGAGTATCGAAGGCGTAGTGAAGCGCGAGCGTCAGCTCCACCGCGCCCAGAGTGGAAGCGAGATGGCCGCCGACTTCCGAGACGACCGAAAGAATCTCCTCGCGCACCTCTTCGGCCAGAGCGGGAAGCTCTTCGAGGGAAAGCTTGCGGAGATCTTCCGGAACATGAATCGCGTCAAGCAGCTTGGACATAAAAAATTTGTAGGGGCGGGTTTTAAACCCGCCCCTACATCAGTTCCAGTGTTTTCTACAACGCTCGTTCCACGATGATGCGCGCGATTCCTCTGAGTGGGTTTGCGTTTTTACCAAAATCCTCGATTTCCTTCAAGCACTGGCTGAGCAGCTCGCGCACCCGACTCTTGGCCGCGGCGATTCCGACGACCGCCGGGTACGTCGCCTTTTTTTTCCCGTTGCCGTCGCCGCCCGCGTGGCCGTCCATGTCCATGATGTCATCCGCGATCTGAAATGCCAACCCCAACAACCTCGCGTAGCGGGTCACCCGGCGCATCTCTTTGGGCGCCGCGCCGGCGATGGTCGCGCCGATCCGGACCGAAGCGAGAATCAGCGCGCCGGTCTTCAGAACGTGAATGTACTCGACGGTGGCGACGTCCACCTCGCGCCCCTCCGCCTCGAGATCGACGGCCTGGCCTCCGACCATGCCGCCGACGCCGGCGGCGCGGGAGATTTCATGAATCAGCTCCAGGACCGCGCCCGGCTCGAGATCGCGCGCAACTTGCGGCCGGCTCATCAAGTGAAACGCTTCGGTGAGCAGCGCGTCCCCGGCCAACAGCGCGATGCCTTCGCCGAACATTTTGTGATTGGCCGGCTCTCCTCTTCGAAAATCGTCGTCGTCGAGCGCGGGAAGATCGTCGTGGATCAGCGAATAGACGTGAATCATCTCCAGCGCGCAAGCAAAAGGCAGCAGCGCCTTTTGCCGCCCGCCGAACAATTCCCCGGCCGCAAGCATTAATATCGGACGCAGCCGCTTGCCGCCGGAGAAGAGCCCATAGCGCATCGCCTTATGAATCGTCTTCGGGCGCTTTGTGGATTCTTTGAGATAGCGGTCGAGGCTGCGGTCGATCAGCGCCCTGCGCTCTTGCAAATAATTTTCGATGTCGAAGGTGGCCACGCCGCTCAAGGCTCCTCGTCCTCCGGCTCTTCGCCCGCCGCGTCGTCCATGGCCCTCAGTTGGAGCTTGCCGTCCTTGTCTTTTACCAACAGCTCGATTTTCTTCTCGACTTCGGTCAGCTTCCGGTTGCAGAATTTCACCAGCCCGATGCCTTCTTCGAAGGCCGCGAGCGAGTCCTCCAGCGAAAGCTCGCCGGATTCCAAACGTTCGACGACCTTTTCCAGTTCTTCCAAGGCCTCTTCAAATTTCTTTTTTTCCAGCTCTTTTTTTACCATTTCGATTATTTCCTAATGCATTTTGCTTTCTTTTTCTTGTCTCTCGCCTGTCGCCTCACGCCTCTCGCCTTCTTCTATGGTGAGCAGCTCCATCGGATCGATTCTCGCGCCGCTCAGGCGCGCGGCCCAGTGCAAATGCGGGCCGGTGACGCGCCCGGTCATTCCGGCCAGGCCGATCACGTCGCCTTTCCGGACCTCGGAATCTTTTTGCGCGCGAAACTCGGAGAGATGAAAGTACGTCGTGTAGAGCCCGCCGCCGTGGTCCAGGACCAGGCTGTTGCCGCTGAAGAATAGGTCGTCTTGAAAAACGACCCGGCCATGGTTGGCCGCAACCACCTCGCTGCCGAGAGCGGCTTTCAAGTCCACGCCGGTGTGCGGCGCGCGGGCCAAGCCGTTGATCACCCTGCGAAAGCCGAAAGGCGAGTTGATCGTTCCGGGCACCGGCGCGACGAAGCGGCCGTCCCATAGACGGCGCGGGGTATGAATCTTCCAAAGCCGGTCGAGCTCCGCCTGCTCCTTCTCGATGCGCTTGAGCGTCGCGCGGTCGAGCTGATCGAAAGCAGGCGGGACCGAGATCGTCTCGCGGGGAAATTCTTTGGCCTTGACGTAAACCGTCGTATCCTTTGTCCAGTCCTTTCCGTCCGCGCTCCGGCCGCGGAGACGGATCTTCAAAGGTCCGGGGCGCTGTTCCAGATCGAATCCCAGAAACGCCCGGTATGAACCGTCTTCTCCGGGAAAAAGCGTGATCTCATCCTGGCCGTGGAGCGCTTTTATTCCGGCGATACCGCCCGCTGAAACTCTAAGCTGCGCAATTCCTCCCTGATGAACCTCAGCGGGCTGGACGATGATAGCCCAGTTGGGCGCCGCGGCAAAGGAAGACACCGCCACAAGCCCCAGCAGAACCAATAGGGTCCACGACGGCTTCATTCCTTCTCTTCGATCGTGCAGAGCGCTTTCCCGCGCGCGAAGGTGACCCGTAGCCGGTCGCCGACGGCGACCGTGGCGCTGTCTTTCACGATCGAGCCATCGGGCACTTTGTGCGCGATGCTGTAGCCGCGTTCGAGACACGCTAGAGGACTCAAGCCGCCGAGTCGTTCCGAGCCGTGCGCGAGCCGCTGGCGAAATCGGGCGATCCGATCCTGAAAGCGACGCCATAATGCAAGCGACAATTCATCCAGGCGCATCTGATTTTCCGTGAGCCGCCGCCGCGGATCGCTGAGCCTCCGCGCCAATCGCCTGAGCGCGTCGCGCTCGGATTCGACGCGGCTTTGGATGCAGCGGAGAAAACGCGCGCCGAGCGCGCGGACATGATCAGTAAGATCTTCTTTTCGCGCTACGACCATCTCCGCCGCCGCCGTCGGGGTCGGCGCGCGATGATCGGCGACGAAATCTGCAATGGTAAAATCCACCTCGTGGCCGACCGCGGAGATGACCGGGACGGGCGCGGAAAAAATCGCCCGCGCGACTATTTCTTCATTGAAGGCCCACAGGTCTTCGATCGATCCGCCGCCGCGGCCCACGATCATGACTTCGACAAGCCCGGAACGGCCGAGCTCGTCGATCCCCTGCGCGATCTCCGCCGCGGCCCCCTCCCCCTGGACTTTGACCGGCCGGACGATCACACGCCGCTCGGGAAAGCGGTCGTCGAGAATGCGCAGCATGTCGCGCAGCGCCGCGCCGTGGAGCGAGGTGACGATGCCGATCGAGCAGGGCAAAAACGGCAGCGGCCTTTTTCTCTCCGCGGCGAAGAGTCCTTCCGCGCCGAGCCGCTTCTTCAACTGTTCGAAGGCGAGGTAGAGCGCGCCCTTGCCCCTGGGCTCCATGATCTCGACGTAGAGCTGCAGATCGCCGCGCGCGGCGTAGAGACTCACGCGGCCGAAGCAGAGCACCTCCATCCCCTCCTCGGGTTGAAACGCAAGACGCATGCCCTGGCGATGAAACATGACGACACCGATCTGGCTCTTGTCGTCCTTGAGAGTGAAGTATAAGTGGCCGGAAGGCGGCACGCGAAAATTGGAGATCTCGCCCACCACCCACACTTCTTCGAGCTCGCGCTCGAGAGTGCCTTTGATGATTTGGCTGAGCTCGCTGACGGTGAGGCAGGCGCGCAGCTCTTCGGAGAACAGGGGCAGGTCGCTTTCCCTTTTTCCTTGTCCCATGGGGACACTATAAAACGATTAGCCCTCCGGGTGGAGGGCTAATCGCATGGACTCGCTCATTGGATATTCGTTACCCGATTCGCGAATAACGAGTAACGATCTTACCCGGCTTGCTTCTGCAGCACCAGTTGCTTGAAGACGTCCCACCCTTTCAACATCTCCAGAGCGCGCCGCAACTGGACGTCGTTTTCCGTATTCTCGCCGCCGCTCTGCGGCGCTGTTTTCTCGCTCTCCTTGTCTTTATCGAGGCTCTTCGGCTGCTCTTTGTCCTTCAGCTCTTTTTCTTTCTGTTCTTTCTGATCCTTCAGCTCCTGCATAAGCTGCTGGTTCTGCAAGTGGCCCGGCAAGTTTTCTTCTCTGAGACCCAGCGGCCGGCTTTTTTCCTCGGCCTTCGCTTCCGCCGGTGTCGAAGGGTTTTCGATCACGATGTCGGGCGCGATGCCGGTCGCCTGAATCGAGCGGCCTTTGGGCGTAAAATAGCGCGCCGTCGTCAGGCGAAGGGCCGAGTTGTCGTCGAGAGGCAGAATCGTCTGCACCGACCCCTTGCCGAAAGTTTTGGTTCCCAGAATCACGGCCCGTTTGTGATCCTGCAGCGCGCCGGCCACGATCTCGGACGCGCTGGCGCTGCCGCCGTTCACCAGCACCACGATCGGGAAATTGCTCCAGGTGCCTTCTTTGTGGGCGAAATATTTCTGCTTCTGACTTTCCAGGCGGCCTTCGGTGTAGACGATCATGCCGGAATCCAAGAACATATCGGAGACCCGGACGGCCTGCGTCAAAAGCCCGCCGGGATTGTTGCGCATATCGAGCACCAGTCCCTTGAGACCGCCTTTCTCCTGGGTGAGTTTTTCCAGCGCCCGTTGCAAGTCGCGGTCGGTGCGCTCCTGAAACTGGGCGAGCCGGATGTAACCGTAGCCTTCTTCGAGCACCCGGCTGCGCACGCTTTGCACCCGGATGACGTCGCGCACGAGGTTGAAGGTCAAAAGCTCCGCCACGCCGTCACGCTTGATCGCGATCGTGATCTTGGTTCCCTTGTTCCCGCGCATCTTCTTGACCGCGTCCACCAGCGTCATGTCCTTGGTAAACTCGTCCTCGATCTTGATGATCTGATCGCCGGACTTGACCCCGGCTTTGGCGGCAGGCGTATCTTCGATCGGAGAGACCACGGTGAGAACACCGTTGCGGACGGTGATCTCGATTCCCAGTCCGCCGAACCTTCCCTGCGTGTCCATCTGGAGGTCTTTATAAAGTTCCGGCGTCAGGTAAGCGCTGTGCGGATCGAGCGAGGTCAACATCCCATTGATCGCGCCGATGACGAGATCTTTAGAGTTGACGTCGTCCACGTAGTTCTTTTTGACGATCGAGAGGATACTGGTGAAGGTCTCGAGGGTCTCGTAGTCCTCGCGCGGAATCGCGGAAACATTCGTAACGACCTGCCCGCTGAAAACGAAAACCAGGCCGAGACAAAACAAGACCAATAGGAACGAAGATCGATGCTTACGAACCAACTTCATAGCACTCTCCCTCGGAACGGAAATAATCGAACTGAGCGCTTAATGTATCTCAAAGAATAAAAAATTGCCAATCACTTTCTAAACCATGGCGCCGGGTCCACGGGCCTCCCGTCCTTGCGGATTTCGAAGTAAAGCCGCGCGCCGGCAAGCGAGTCGCTGTCGCCGACCAGCGCGATCGGCTCGCCCTTGCGGACCGGGTCGCCGGATTTCTTAAAAAGGTCCGCCAGGTGGGCATAAATCGTGTAGTAGCGCTGGCCGTGATCGATGATCATCATCTTGCCGTAGCCGGAAAAGCGGTCGGCGAAGACGATTTTGCCCGCTTCGACGGTCCTGACCTCTTCTCCCAGGGGGGCATCGATGTCGATGCCTTTGCGAAAAATCTCGGCGGAGAACTCCGGATGCTGCGTCCTGCCGAATCCGCTCGTTACCGTGCCCCGGGCGGGGTACTCGAGCTTGCCCCGCATCGCCTCAAAGCCCGTGCCCGAAGGAGATTCCCTGGGCAGGGCGACCGACCGCCGGCTGATCTCGTCCATCATCTTTTGCAGCCGCTGGGCCGCCTGCTCGAGCTCCTTCAGCGCGCGCTGGCGCGTTTCCTTTTCCCGCCGGAGGCTTGCAAGCATTTCCTGCTTTTTCTGCTTGTCCTGGCGGATGGATTCCTTGATGTTCGTGAGCGCCTTTTTTTGCCGGCTCATCTCTTCTTTTTTTTCTTCCAGCTCTTTCTTCAGCGCCTGCTGGCGCTCGGATTCGTCGCTCAGCCGATCGACCAGCGCGCGATCGTAGCTCAGAGTTGCCTGTAGATAGTGCCTGCGCTGCATCAACTCGCCGACCGAGCTGACGCCGTTGAGCAACACAAACGGGCTTCCGGTGCGCTGCAATTTATAGAGCGCCGCCGCCCGATGCCGTAATAATTCTTTTCTCACGTCGATTGAGGAGTCGATCTTCCGGGCCTCGGCTTCTTTTTTCTTGATGTCGGCCAGGAGGGAATCGAGCGCGCCGTTGATTTTTTTCAGCTCTTTGTTTTTCTGGTCCAGCTCGCCGTCGATTTTAGCCAGGTTTTCCAAGACCGAGCCTTCTTTCTTCCTGACCGTGGTGATTCCCTGGCGCTCGCGCTCGATTTTTTTCTTGATCCCTTCCAGATCCCGGTCGGCCCCGGCGGCGCGGACGAGCGGGTTCGGGAGAAAAATTGGGCTCATTGCAAAATGAAAACTGCAAAGTGTAAAAGTCAATAAGAGCAGATGTTTCTTTCTTTCAATTTGCATTTTGAAATTTGACCTCTGCATTTTGCATTGGCGCGCCCGCGCGCGCAGCTCACCATCTCGGAAGAAACCGCCTCAGGGAAAAATAACTGCCGAACGCGCCCATGGCCCAGCCCAACAAAAACAGCAGCGCGGCGCTTTCGGGCGCGAGAAAACGAAGCCAGCTCCGGTCCATAAAAATCTCCGGCGTCAACGGAAGTTGTGACTTCAAGGCAAAAAACAACAGCCACAGGAACAGCAGCGACAGCGCGGCGCCCACGATCCCCTGGATCATTCCCTCGATGAGAAAAGGCATCCGGATGACCGACGACGGCGCGCCCACGAGTTGCATGATCTCGATCTCTTCTCGCCGCGCGAGGATCGCGAGCTTGACCGTGTTGCCGACGATCAACAGCGTCGCCAAGAATAGAAAGCCGCCGAGAATCCACTTTGCCCACTCGATTCCCAAAACGAGCGCGCTGAATTTTTTTATCCACTCTTGCGGGTACTCGACCTCGGCGATCCCCTTCTCCGCGCGCAGACGCCCGGCCACGCCGGAGAGCGAATCGTGGTCGCGGTAGCTTGCCCTGAGCGCGATCTCCAGCGACGCGGGCAAGGCATCGGCCGACAGTCCCTCGAGCACGCCGGACCCGGCGCCGAGCGATTTTTTGAAGCTGTCCCACGCTTCCCGCTGAGAGATAAAGCGCGCGTTCTCGACTTCCGCATAGGCGCGGACGCGGCTCACGAGCGGATCTACTTCAACTGCGGCGAGATTATTTTCCAGGTAGGCAAAAATCTGAACTCCGCTCCCCCACCCCCGGACGAGGCCCTCGAGATTTTCCTGAATGAGGAGAAAGCCGCCGAAAATGAAGAGCGTCATCGCCATGGTTCCCGAAGTCAGGACGTGCGTCCAGAGCACTCCCCTGAAGCTATTGGAGACCCGGCGAAACACGAATGCGACTTGAGATAGTTTCACCGCCAAGCCTCGCCCGTGACCTTCGGGTCGTGGATCAGGTAGCCGCGTTGCAGCATGACCACCCGGTGATGAAACCGCTTGATGAGTCCCGCATCGTGCGTGGCGATGACGATCGTGGCGCCTTGCTCGTGTATCCGGGCAAAGAGCCGCATCGTCTCCTCCGCCACTTCAGGATCGAGATTCCCGGTGGGCTCGTCGGCGAGAACCAGGAGCGGGTCGTTGACCAGCGCGCGGGCGATCGCAACCCGCTGTTGCTCGCCGCCGGAGAGCATCGCGGGCCTGGCATCGTGCTTGTCCTTGAGGCCCAGCTCGCGCAGCAAGTGGAATGCTTTTTTGCGGCTCTCGCGCGCGGGGGTTCCGACGACCTCCGCCGCCAGCGCGACATTGTCGAGAACCGTCATCGTAGACAAGAGCTTGAATTCCTGAAAGACAAGACCGATCTCCTGGCGCAGGAGGGCGACGCCGCCAGCGCCCAGCCGGCCGACGTTGCGGCCGTTGACGACGATTTGTCCGTCGGTCGCCTCTTCTCCCCTGAAGAGAAGTTTCAGAAGAGTCGTCTTGCCGGCCCCGCTCGGGCCGCTGAGAAAAACAAACTCCCCCTTCTCAATTTCTAAGTGAATATCGACAAGCGCAGGATAATCGGGCGGATAGATCTTCGAGACGCGAAACAGACGGATCATTCAATCTGCCGGCGCGGCCCTCGGGGAAATAGGGCGCAATTGCCTTGACATAACCCCTGAGCAACTGTTAAATTCCAACGGACTAGCGGGACAAGTGCGTTTATCTTAAGTTATGTCTATCCAACTTACAAGCGTCCGGCACAGCCTTCAGCCGGAGAAGAGTCCCGCCATCGATAAAATCAGAATCGTTCTCATTAAACCGTCCAAGTACGACGACGACGGATACGTGATCCGCTTTTGGCGCGGTGTTCTGCCGAGCAATACCCTGAACGTTCTCCACGGGTTGACCGAGGATGTGAAGCAACGCCAGGCTCTCGGAGACATCGAGATCGAGGTCGTAACGTTCGACGAGACGGCGGAGAAATTACCGGTCAAGAAAATCATCGGCTGGAGCCGGCGCTCCCGTACCAAGCTGCTCGTATGCCTCGTGGGCGTTCAGACTAACCAGTTTCCCCGCGCATTCGATTTGGCCAAGCAGTTCCGCGCCCAGGGCATCGACGTCCTCATGGGGGGATTCCACACCAGCGGGACCGTCTCGATGCTGGGCGAGCAGGAGCCCGATATCCAGGAGCTATTCCGCGAGGGCATCACCGCCATCTCCGGCGAGGTGGAAGGAAAATGGGAGGGAATCCTCACCGACTGCCTGAGCGGCAGGTTGAAGCCGCTCTATCACTACGCGGGCGACCTGCAAAACCTCGTCGATATCAACGACGCGCCGCTGCCGGTGACGAGCCCCAAGACCATGAAGCACTTCGCCAAGCCGCAGTTCGGCACGGCGGACACTTCGCGCGGCTGTCCGTTTGCCTGCTCGTTCTGCACGATCATCAACGTGCAAGGGCGCAAAATGCGCGAGCGCAGCCCGGAGAGCATCGCCGAGCTGGCGCGGCGAAACTACCTCGAGCACGGCGTGACATTTTACTTTTTTACCGACGACAACTTCGCGCGTAAGAAACTCTGGCGCGAGACCTTCGAGGAGATCATCAAGCTCAGAGAAGAAGGCATCATGATCACCTTCATGATGCAGGTGGACCTGGCCAAGAAGCCCAAGGACTTCGTTGCGCTGGCGGCCAAGGCCGGCTGCACCCAGGTCTTTATCGGCATGGAGAGCGTTAATCCGGAGAACCTCAAGGCCGAAGGGAAAGCCCAAAACAAGGTCGAAGAGTATCAGGGCATCATCAAGGAGTGGCACGACGCCGGCATCGTGGTTCATACGGGATACATCGTCGGGCTGCCTTGGGACGACAAAGAGGGCGTGAAGCGGGACACCGAATATCTGATGAACGTCATCGAGCCGGACCAGGCTTCTTTCTTCATGCTGACGCCGCTGCCGGGATCTCAGGACCACAAAGAGATGAAGCAGCGCGGCGATTGGATGGACCCCGACTTCAACAAGCGCGATTCCTTCCACGCCACTATTCAGCACCCACGCATGAGCGCCGAGGAATGGACGGAGGCCTATGAGGAGGCCTGGAAAAGTTTTTACAGCAAGCAAAATATGATCCGCATTCTCTCCCGCTGGAGCCACAATCCCAGGGTCTATTGGAATCTCATGTCGGTCTTTTTCTGGTACAAGAACGCTGCTATCATCGAAAAGGAGCACCCGATGATCGCGGGTTTCTTCCGTTTGAAAGACCGGACCGCGCGCCGTCCCGGTTTTGCCGTCGATTCTCTTCCGACGCACTCCTGGAAGCGCGCCAAAGAAATTACCCAGCTTTTCATCTCCTGGGCCAAATTCCTAAAAGAGATGGAAGAAGTCTGGCTCCAGACACGGAAGAAGAGCGAGCGGGAAGAACGCTGGCTGGAAGAGATTCAGAGAATTCAAGGAGAGATCTGGCAGTCCTTGAAGATCGCCGAATGGCAAAAAACTTACAATGACGCCAAGGCGGCGCTGCCGGCGCGGGCAAAAGCTCTGCTCGATCCGTTCGAAGAGTTGTGCTCGAAGGCTCTGGTCAGCCGCGAGGACTTGAATTCGTTCCTGCGGAAGTGGGCGAGCCTGCAGAAGCGGCTGCAAAAGCTGCGCAGCCGTGTGATACAAGACGGAGAAGCCGCCCGCCAGCTCGATGAGATGTCGCGTATCCTTAAGAATGCCTGGGCGGGAAGCAAGATTCAGGAATGGCAGGCCGCTTACGCGCGCCTGCGGCATGTTCTGCCGTCGAAATTCAGCCTGCCGCACGTGAAGTTCGACGTGTTCAGCAACCGCGCCGTTTACTCCAGGCAGGATCTTCAGCGATTCTGGGGCAACACCGTGGAGCAGTTGAGAGACATGCGCCTGTGGAAAATCCGCCCGTTAAAGCTAGTTACCAACCTCGCCAAAGATTTTTTAATCACCACGTCTTTCGCCTCGTCTTTCAAAGCCGCCAACCGGTCGCAGTACTAAACTCGGCTCATCTTACTTCAGAGCCTGCATGGGACCTAAGAACCGGAGAGCCGGATTTCAGTGCATCTGCGTAGGGCGCTTTTTGAGAGCCAGCACCTGCTCCAATATTTCCTCGGCGTCGGCGGCGTCCGGCGCAAGCCTAAGATAGGTCTCCAGGTCGTCGACCACTTCCGAAAAGCGTTCGAGCTTAAGATAGAGCAGGCCGCGATCGCGGATCTCGTCGGCCGAAATCGGGTCCATGATCACCAGGCGCTCGACGACGGAAACGGCTTTGAGAAAATTTTCTTCGCGAATGTAGATGGCCTTTAAGTTGGCGAGCATCCGCTGGACGATTTGCCGGTTGGAAACACGGGAGAGAAACTCAGGCTGCAATCGAACCTTGCCGCCGTAGAGCCGGTCGAGCATTTCCTGAAGCTCCTCGGTTGTGCGCACCTCGCCCTTGTCGAACGGATCGACGACGATCTCGCCCTCGTCGCCCGCGTACTTGACGAGAAAATGGCCCGGGAAGCCGACGCCGAGGAGTCTCAGGTCGGCTCTGCGCGCCACTTCCATGTAGAGAACGGAGAGCGCGATCGGGATCCCGATTCGGCGCTCGATGATGTCGTTCAGAAAGCTGTTTTTGGGATCGTAATAATCGTCGCGGTTTCCCCGATAGCCTTCCTGGGTAAAGAGAACGTAGTTGAGAGACGCGATCAGACGATAGGGACTGTTCTCGCCGGCCGAACGGTCGCGGACCACCGCCGCAAGTTGGTCCAAGCGCTCAAGATAATTTTGAATATCTAAAGTCGGATACTCTTCCTGAGCGATAGCCAGCGCCGCTCGTCCGAGGTCGATCTCGTCGTCGAGAAGCTCGACCGCTGCGCGAAAAATTCTGTGACGCTCCTCCGCCATGGAAATTTTTTTAACGCGGCTCTGCGATCACGTCAACCAGAGCGGGAAGTTTTTTCTCCTGGACGAACTTGAGCGCGCGCTCGATGGCCGGGCGCACCTCGGCAGGTCTGGCGATCGGCCCTTCGGCGTGGACGCCGAAACCCTGCGCCACTTTGGTAAAGTCGACCACGGGATCGCTCACGTGCGTGCCGATGCCGGCGTTCTCGACCGGCCGCTTGCGGAACTTGGCGACCTCGATCCCATGCTCCTCGGAGTTATAGAAGGACTGGTTGTTGTGCATGACGATGAGAAGCGGAATCTTGTGCTTGGCTGCTGTCCAGAGCGAGCTCGAAGTCATCAACAAGTCGCCGTCCGATTGGATGTCAATCGCTAGTTTGCCGCTGTCTTTGAGCGCCAACGCCGCGCCGATCGCCGCGCCCGCGCCATAACCCACGCCCGCGCCGCCGCTGGCGCCGAGATATTGGTTCGGCTTGGTGAAATCCCACAGGCGCCGCGCCCATCCGTTGGACGTGCCGTTGACCAACACCCAATCTTCTTTTTTGATCGCCTCGCCGAGCTCGAGCGCCAGCCACGCCGTAGAAATTTCCTTCTGAGAGCTTTTGGCGTCGGCGTCGGAACGCCATTTGGCGCGGCGCGAGTTGTGCTTTTCGCTCTGCTCTTTTTGGCGCGCTTCGATGCGGATTTTATTTTTCCCGTCGCTGCCGAGCAGGTCGCGGCAAAGACGAGTGACCTCCGGCACCGCGACCGCGGTGTCGGCGGACATCGGCAGATCGAGCGCCTGAAGCGCGTGATAGTCGCCGGCCCAAGAGTGCACCAGCATGTCGTTCATCGAGATGCTGATGAGCTTGACGCCGGGCGAGGTGACGTATTCGCAGGCGCGGGTTTGCTTGCTGACCGTCGTCAGCGAGCCGTAAAGATCCGCCACGTCGAGCGCCAGTATCACGTCGGCTTGTTTCAATAAGTCCCGTGCGCCGTCGGTCGCATCCAAAGGATGGGTCGTCGGGAAATTAAAGCGCGCGCCCTTATCGACGACCGGAATGGCGAGAAGCTCCGCCAAAGCAATCAGCGCGGGAACGGTTTTCGGATTTCGGCCCAGGGTGTCGGCGACGATCAGCGGCGCCTCGGCGTTCACCAGCAACTCAGCCGCTTTGCGGAGCGCTTCGGGGTTCGCCTGCATCGGCGCCGGGGGCGCATACCGGCGGATGTCGGGGATCTCGATCGGAGCAGCTATCGAATCTTCCTGGATATCCGCGTCGTAGTTGATATAGACGGGCGCCATCGGTTCCGTGGTCGCGAGACGGTAGCCGCGGATAAAAGAATCCGGCACGTCTTCAAGAGAATACGGCTGATCGTCCCATTTCACGTAGTCGCGCACCTGGTTGCCCTGCACGAGCGCCGTATGGATCCAATCGATGCGCGGGCGCCGTCGCTTGGTGTTCATCGGACCGGTTCCGCCGAGGACCATGATGGGAACGCGGTCGATGTAAGCGTTGAAAATGGCCATGCTCGCGTGCTGCAAGCCGACCATGTTATGCACGATCGCGATCATCGGCTTGCCTTTGGCTTTGGCGTAGCCGTGCGCCAGCGCCACCGAAATCTCCTCGTGATTGCAGAAGATCACTTCGGGTTTGTAATTGCCGCCGTAATTGACGATCGAATCGTGAATCCCGCGAAACGTGGCGCCTGGATTGAAGGCTGCGTACTCGATATCAAACGCCTTCATCAAATCGACGACCACATCGGAGCCGTACTCCGCCTTCTTTTTCTCCACCGGTGCCGCTTTTGCCATTGTGTTTCCCCTTTCTAAATCGAGATTCTTCACGGAGTCTGTCCTGAGCAGAAAAGAGAGATGCTTCGCTTCGCTCAGCATGACAGGAAGCGAAGGGCTCAGAATGGGAATAATGCTCAAAAGGTATTGCTCTATTCATGAGAAATTCCT
>CAZNES010000064.1:0-24511 GCA_964572145.1 uncultured Syntrophobacteraceae bacterium | reverse complement strand
CCGACTTCCAAAATCTCCTTCATCTTCCGCACGGCGCCCGTGTAGATGAAGGTGTGGTCCACCATCAGGACGAGGCCTTTCTTGTCGGCGAGCTGGACCAGCTCCTCGCCTTCTTCCACGGTCTGCGTCATCGGCTTCTCGACCAGCACGTGCTTGCCCCTTTCGAGGGCCCGCTTGACGAGCAGGTAATGCGAGGATACGGGAGTGGCGATCACGACGGCGTCCACTTCGGGATCGCCGAGAATTTCATCCGCGCTTTCGGCAGTGTTGACGAATGGGTAACGCTTTTTGACCAGGGCACGCCGCCCGGCCACTTTGTCCGCGCACCACTTGATTTCGACGTCCTCAACCTCGGCGAAGTTTCTGACTAGGTTCGGACCCCAGTAGCCGTAGCCGATCACGCCGATTTTCATTATCGAGGAAACTTCCTCATGCTCGCGGCAAGGTGGTTAATTGACGGCCGGATTGTACCATCATTCGCGCCGGAAATCCATTTTTTATCGCGGAAGCGACGGATCAATAGAGCAGCAGGCCGGTCCAACACTTCTTTGGCCTGCCATGAGCGAGCAAACGTTTTTCTTGCGAGTCGAATGGTGGAGCCGAAGGGAATCGAACCCTCGACCTCTTGAATGCCATTCAAGCGCTCTCCCAACTGAGCTACGGCCCCACCTATGGGAGGACTGAGATAAAAGTAAGAGAGAGATGATTAAAAGTCAAACACGGGAGTCGAAGAAGAACGCCTGGAAGGGCGAGCTTCTCGATTCGGTCGTACGCGACGGGACGGGGCATGGATTGATAGCCGGGATGGAAGTGTTATGCTTCTTGACTAAGGAGGCCGAACATGAAAACAAAAATTGCTTTTATTGGGCTGCTGTTCCTGCTTGCGGCGAATGCAAGTGTTTATGCGGCCGGCGCGCCGGCCGCAGGCGGAAATCGCTCCGACTTTGCGCTCTTTGACGGGACCGATCCGAGCGCTAACGAGATTGGCGCTCAATGCGCGGCGAAGCTTGGCTCATCGAGTAACGCCGTGGCTTTCACGTACTTCGTGACCGTGTCAAACTGGAGCGCGACCGTGAAAGTCTTGAGGGTATTGTATGCGGATGGAGAAGAGGTGGCTCGATACCAGATACCTCCGTTTAGCTCCTTCAGCTTCTCACAGGCGGCCGGCGGGACGCCGGGCGTGGACGATTGGATCAGGGTTTTTGCCGAAGGGCCTGTTCCATCGGGACTCGCCGGTTCGATGAGTGCCCTCTTCCCGGCGGCAGCGAAGCCGCACCCCAGCGTGGGAACAAATTTTTGCACGACAATGACGGCACCCGCTCCGTAGAGTTCTCGACGACAGCCGCTGGTACATCGGATCTCATTCCGCCGGAGGCGATCCGCTTCCGGCGGAGCCTACTGTCTATTTCCTTTGACCATCTCTTCCGCGTGGCGGATCGCCTTGTCGGTAACTTTCACGCCGCCGAGCATGCGCGCGACCTCCGCAACTCGGTCGCGCTCGGCGAGATGCTTGACGCCGGTGAAGGTCCGCCCTTTGGCAACCTCTTTCTCGACGACGTAGTGAGAGTCGGCCAGCGCGGCGATCTGCGGCAAGTGTGTCACGCAAATGACCTGATGCGAGGCGGCGACTTTTTTGAGCTTCTGTCCCACGATCTCCGCCACCCGGCCGCCGATGCCCGCGTCCACTTCGTCGAACAAAAGCGTCGGGATATCCCCGCGGCCAAGAACGAGAGACTTGATCGCCAGCATCAGGCGCGAAAGCTCGCCGCCCGAGGCGATCTTCGCCAGCGGCTTGACCGGCTCGCCGGGATTGGGCGAAAAATAAAATTCGACCTGATCCATTCCCTGATCAGTTAACTTTTTTCCGGCCTCGGCAAATGGAGAGCCGTCACCCGTTTCAGTAGAATCGAGAAAGCGCGCTGCGAACGCCGTGCCGGCCATGCCGAGAGTCGCCAGCTCTTTTTCCATTTCTTTTTTGAATTTGCCGGCCGCCTTTTTGCGCTCGCGCGAGAGCGCCTCCGCGGTCTCCCAGGCCGAGCGTCGCGCCTGCTCGCAGGCCCGCTCCAGCGCGGGGATCTCTTCTTCCCCGCGCTCCAACCCTTTCAACTCTTCAGCGAGTTTTTCGCCGTGCTTGAGAATCTCCTCGATCGAGCCCTGATACTTTCGTTTCAAACGACCGATCTCGGCGAGCCGCTCTTCCAATTGCTCTTGGGCCGCCGGATCGAACGGGACGCTGCCGGTATGGCGCCGGAGAAAAGACGCCGCCTCTTGTAATTGAGCCAGGGCGGAGTCGAGAAGTTCGACCGAGGCGTTCAGTCCGCTGTCGATCCGGGACAGCTCTTTGAGGCGCGCGACATATTTTCCCAATCGGCCGGCCACCGCCTCGTCGCCCTCGTAAATCAGATCCTCCCCTTCCTTGCAGCCCTGGTAGAGTTTCTCCGCGTGCATCAGAATATTTCGCCGCTCCTTCAATCCCTCTTCTTCTCCCGGCTGCAGCTGCGCGCGGGAAATTTCCTCGGCTTGCGCGCGCAGCCACTCCTCTTCGCGCCGGCGCTTGTCGAGCAGCTCTTTGGCGCGGCTGAGATCGTTCCAGGCGGCGGCGAGAACGGAATATTTCCGGCTCATCTCCACGGCCCTCTCATTCAAGCCGGCGAAATCGTCGAGCAACTGGAGATGGCTCTCGGGTCTCAGCAGCGTTTGGTGCTCGTGCTGGCCGTAGATGTGGATCAGGCTGGGACCGATGTCGGAGAGAAGTCCAAGCGGACAAAGCCCGCCGTTTAAATAGATGCGATTTTTTCCCGCGCGGCTGACGACGCGCTTGACGACGAGATCTTCTTCGATCTCGTGTCCCGCCGCGCCGAGCTTTTCCTTGAGCGGCGCCGGAAACGACTCGAACAGCGCTTCGACGCTCGCCTCTTCCGCGCCGTGGCGAATGATGTCGGCGGAAACCCGCCCGCCGGAAACCAGAGCGAGCGCGTTGAGCACGATCGTCTTACCCGCGCCGGTTTCGCCGGTGAGAACGTTGAGGCCCGCGGCCAAATCCAAGGCCACTTCGTCGATGACTGCGAAATTTTTGATTCTCAGCTCTCGCAGCATTTTTAAATTCCGCTTACCCTTCGACTAGCCCGTCCTAAGCAGCAGGCCGTTTCCTTCGACAAAGCTCAGGACGAACGGCCTGCGTGTCGAAGGGCTCAGGGTGACCGGCCCATCATGTCCCAGACGGACCGGTCAGCGTTCGCCCCACTTGAGCTTGTTGCGCAGGACCTCGAAATAACCGCGCGAAGGTGCTTTCACGAGCGAGACCGGCACGCCGTAGTCGCTGACCTCGACGATGTCACCGTCCTTCAACAGCACGCCCTGTTGTCCGTCGGGGCTTAAAAACACGGTGTTGCCGCCGGAGCGGAGTATGACGCGGATCGTCGATTTGCTGGAGACGACGATCGGCCGGTTGGTCAACGTGTGCGGACAGATAGGCGAGAGCACGATCGCTCCCAGCGAAGGATAGAGGATCGGGCCGCCCGCCGCGAGGGAATACGCCGTCGAGCCCGTCGGAGTGGAGATGATCAGCCCGTCGGCGCGATAGGTGCACAGATATTCTTTTCCGACGTAGGCTTCGAGATCGACGATTCGCGAGCGCGCGCCCTTGGCGATCACCGCCTCGTTGAGAACGCGGAATTTCTTCGGCTTGGCTCTTTTGCCTTGAACCCGGACTTCGAGCGTCATCCGCTTCTCGACGGCAAAGTCTCCCGCCAGGGTTTTTTCCAGGACCGACTCGAGCTCATCGACGGCGATCTCGGTGATGAAGCCGAGTCCTCCGAGATTAACGCCGAGGATCGGCACCTTCGGCCGCTCGACCAGTCGGGCGACGCTGAGCAGCGTGCCGTCGCCGCCCAGGACGACGATCAAGTCCGCCCTCTTTACCATCTCTTTCTTGGTGCACGGCTGCGCGCCGTTCTTGCACAGCCCCGCCTCGACAAGGACCCGTTTTTTCTTTTCCTTGAGCCAAGGCACGAGCCAGCTCACCATCTCGGCCGCCTTGGGCTCTTCGTATTTGGCTACCAATCCGACCGTGCGAATCATTGGAAACACGCCTTCCTGAACGACGAGATTACCACATGGACGAAAAGAAGTCCTTGCCTTTTGTCTTAGGCACCCAGGTCTCCCCTAACGTAGGGGCGCGATTTATCGCGCCCTCCCGTGTGCCGGCGAACGGGGTTTTAGGATTTGTCCAGGGCGCAATAAATTGCGCCCCTACATAAATGCTGCCGTGGACGTGGTTGGGCCTGACAATGACAACATTGTCGAGAACTATCATGCTGCCGATTTCGACAACTTCAGCGCGAAGTAAATTTTTTCCGCCGTGAGCGGAAGATCGAGAATCCTGACCCCGGCGGCGGCGTCGAGCGCGTTGGCGATCGCGCCCGCCGTGGCGATGATGCCGTTCTCGCCGATCTGTTTGGCGGCGAATGGACCCGGCCCCGTCGGATCTTCGATCAGGACGGTCTCCAGCGCGGGAATATCGGCGATACACGGGATGCGGTAATCGCCGAAGTTTGCGGTCAAAACTTTTCCCTGCTCCGTCACCACCTCTTCCATGACAGCGTAACCCAAGCCCTGGACGAGACCGCCTTCGATCTGCCCCTGATGCGTGAGCGGGTTGATCACGGTGCCCACGTCGTGCGCCGTCACCATACGCTTCACTTTGAGCTGGCCGGTTTCGCCGTCTACCCGGACCTCGGCAATCTGAACGACGAAAGCGGCGACCGGCGAGCGCACTTTGACTTCGTAACTTTTGCGAATGCGCAGCTCGCCGCTGCCGTCGGCGGCGCGCCGGCAGACCTCGGCGAAGCTCAAAGATTTTTTGGCGCCGCGCGCAGTTGAAAAACGCCCTTTCACGAGCTTCACGTCGCCGGCGCCGCATGCCAACATTACCGCCGCAATGACGATCAGCCGTTCGCGCAGCTCTTGAGCCGCCGCCAGCACCGCATGGCCGCTCATGTTGGTGATCTTGCTGCCGCCCGGCGCGGCGTCGTTTTCGAAAGTTTCGGTGTCGCCGATCTCCGCGCGCACGTCTTGGGTCGGAATCGTCAGAACTTCCGCCGCGATCTGTTGCAGCAGCGTGTGCGTGCCCGTGCCGATGTCGGGCACCGCCGTGAGAATCGCGATCTTGCCGTCCGGAGAAGCCGAGATCTCGGCGTTGGCCAGACCCGACCCGCCGACGTGACGGAAAGAAATGCCGATGCCGCGGCCGATATTTTTCCCCGGCTTTTTCTTCCAGCCGATTTTCTTCGCGGCGGCCAGCAGCGTCTCGCGGCAGCGCAATTTCTCGATCGCCCGGCCGCCGGCCAATTTGTCGCCCTCGCGCAGGAGATTTTTCAGACGAAACTCGAGCGGGTCCATGCCGACGGCTTGGGCGAGAAGATCGGTGTGCGATTCCGCCGCGAAGACCGCCTGCGGCTGGCCGGGCGCGCGATAGTAGCCGCAGGGCACGCCGTTGGTGTAGACGCCGTACGAGCGGATCGAATAATTCGCAATCCGGTAGACTCCGGTCACGTGCGTCGCGCCGCCCAAGTTGGGGACTTCGCCCGGCTTGAACGAAGCGTAAGCGCCGCTGTTGAAAATCACTTCCGCCTCGCGTGCGACGATCGTGCCGTCTTTTTTTACGCCGCTCTTGATCCGGATGACCGAGGAGTGTCGCGGATCGCCGGCGGTCAACTCTTCATGGTACGTCATGACCATCTTCACCGGCCGTCGCGTCGCCCTTGCCAGCTCGTAACAGATCGGAATATCCATCAGCGCGCCCTTGCCGCCGAAGTCGCCGCCGACGGCGACCACGTGGACGCGGATCTGCTCCTTGGGAATTTCCAGTTGCCTTGCGAGATGCGACTTGACGCGGAACGGCGCTTTGCACGAAGCCCAGATGTCGATGCGATTCGAGCCGTCCACCGCGACGACAACCGAGTGCGGCTCCAGGTAGGCCTGATGCGCGAGTCCGGTTTTGAAGGTGTGTTCGAGAACCAGATTCGCTTCTTTAAACCCGGCGACGACGTCGCCCGCGGCCCAGTTCTGAATCGTAAAGACGTTCGGCAGCGTCTCCGGCGGCGGATGAAATCCTTTATACGACGGCAGCTCCTCATGCACCAACGGCGCGCCCGCGCTCATCGCTTTTCTCGGATCGAAGACTGCGGGCAATTCCTCGTAATCGACTTCGATGAGCGAGAGCGCTTCCTCCACCGCTTCGAGATTCTCGGCGGCGACCGCGGCGACCTTCTCGCCCATGAAGCGGACTTTGCCCCGTGCGAGCACCGGCGTGTCCTGCAAGCTGAGACCGACACGGAACGGAGACACGTCGCCGGCGGTTAAAACCGACACGACGCCTCTTACTTTTTTGGCCTTGTCCGTGTTCACGCCGAGAATGCGCGCGTGCGCGTACGGGCTGCGCAAGCACCGGCCCCACAACATACCGGGAAGCTCGACGTCGGCCGTGTAGAGCGTCTTGCCGCCGACTTTCTCCGGCCCCTCGATCCGCCCCAGCGGACTGCCCACGATGTTGAGTTTCATTGTTATTCCCCTTTCGCATCACAACTGCTCGTTGTTCATCCACGCATGAGCACTTGCTTCACCTTCCCCCTCACCTTAATCCTCTCCCCCGCAACGGGGGAGAGGGAAGGGTGAGGGGGAGACAACGATCCACTGCTGCTAAAGATGCGCAAGTCCGACGTTTACACCACCCATTCTCTGAGCCGCGAGCTGGCGTAATCGACCGCCATCACCAGCACGATCAGGACGACGACGATCGCGGCGGCCTCCTGATACTGAAACGTGCGGAAGCTCGTGTTCATGAGATAGCCGATGCCGCCCGCGCCGATCAAGCCCAACACCGACGCCGAGCGGATATTGGTCTCGAAGCGATAGAGCGTGAACGAGATCAGGTCGGGCAAAATCTGCGGCACGACGGCAAACGCGAGCACTTGCGTGTAACCGGCGCCGGTCGCGCGGATCGCATCGACCACGCCCTCGTCGATATTTTCCACCGATTCCGAAAGCAGCTTTCCCAACACGGTCGCCGTATGGATGAACAGCGCCAGCGTGCCGGCGAACGCGCCGAGGCCCACGGCCGCGACGAAGAGCAGCCCCAAAGCGAGATCGGGAATCGTGCGCACCAAATTCAACACGGAGCGCACGCCGGAATAAACCCACGGATGCGGCGTGGTATTGCGCGCGGCGAGAAAGCCGACGGGAAACGCGACCAAAAGCGCCAGGAATGTCCCGGCCAGCGCCATCTGGACCGTTTCCAGAGTCGCGCCGACGATGGTCTGCGGAAACGTGTTGTCCCACCAGCGCCGCTTGACCCGCTGCTGTTCTTGCGACAAAGGCAGCGGCAGCAATAGCTGAGTCGCCGACAGCCCTTCGGGAAGAAAATAACTCTTCGCGTCGGTGACTTTGGAAAAATCGGGCGGCAGCATGCGCCCGACCGTATCGAAGATCTGCGGGACGCCGTGGAAAAGCTCTCCGGGCCGGATCTTCGCGCCCTGGAAAGACCAACCGAGGAGAAGCAGCAAAACCGCCGCCCATAAAAAAACGCGCGCGCTTTTCTTCGGCGCCGGCGGCGCTTCCGCGAAAAAATCGATTTCAGCTTGTGCCACGTTTCCTCCTAGGAATTTTGAATTTTGAATTTTGAATTTTAAATTTTGCTTTTCTGTTGCCTGTTGCCTATTGTCTGTTTCAGCCGGATCCTCCTGAGGCGGACCCGCCGTGCATTGTGGCGGGGGCTGATCCGCCAATCTTTTTGGCGGAGCCTACTGTTTACTGCCTACTATCTTAATCCGTCCTTCTTCCCTGGGATCGACCGGCGCGCTCTTCAACGCGGCGGAGAGAAGATCGCTCAGCGGCGATTGATGCTCGACCTTGTTCCGGCCCTGAAGAAAAACAACGTACCCGTCGCCGCCTTCGGCGAGAAAGCGATTGACCGTAACCGTATATTCGCGGTCCGGCATCAGCGGCGCTCCCTGCACGCGGATTTCTTTGACGCGCGCGCCCGGGCTCGCGGCAGGATCGAAAAGATAGGTCAATCCCGAGACCTGTAGAAAACGGCCCGAAGGACCGGGAAACGCGCTCACGCTGTTCTCCATGGCCTCGTGCAATTGCGCCGCCGTCAATCTGAGCGCGATCAGCGGTTCTTCGAACGGCAGCGCCTGCATGACCAGCTTCAGCGTCACCGGACCGGCCGGAATCGTGCCGCGGATGAGGCCGCTGTTTAGCAGCGCGATCTCTGTGCCGGCGCGCGCGCGCATAAGATCGGCGAGCAGATTGCCGAATTTGCTCTCTCGGGTCCGCACCACCGCGCTTTCTCCAATCAGATCTACGAGCGCCTGGCCCAGGACATGATTCGCCGCCGCGTCGAGACGGCGCGTGTAATCCTTCACCAGCGCCGCGACCTTCGGCTCTTCCGGCAACGCCGGCTCGACCGGGAGATTGCGCGCCTCCGCCGCGCGCAATCCTTTTTCGTAAACGAGATCCAACCGCCCGAGCGTCTGCCCTTGCCGATGGGTCTTGACGAAGAGCGGGCCGCGCGGCAGGGAATCGACGCGGCCCTGCGCGGGCGTTTGTGCTCCGGCTAGGATCAGCCCGTCGAAACCCGGCGTGTGCCCGCCGACGATGACGTCGATCTCGGGGACCGCTTGCGCCAGCGCGAGGTCCTCGTCCGTTTCCTCGTGGGTCACCGCGACGATTAGATCGACGCGACCGTGCAACTGTTTGGCCGCGAGCCTCGCTGCGGCGATCGGGTCTTGGAACTCCGTCTCGCGCACCGCGCTCGGGGCGAATAAGTCCGGATAACTCTTGCGGCCGACGAGGCCGAGCAAGCCCACGCGCAATCGGCCGATCGTTTTAACAGCGAAGGGCTGGCACACGCCGTTTCTTCTCGGCCGGACGTTGGTGCAGAGAAACGGAAAGCGGGCCGATTTTTTTAAATCCTGCAGATGCTCGATACCGAAATCGAAATCATGGTTGCCGAGAGCGAGCGCGTCGTAGCCCATGAGATTCATCGCGGCGATATCGGGCTTGCCGCGAAAGACCGACGACATGGCGGTTCCCACCACGAGATCGCCGCTGTCCACGAGCAAGAGCTGTTTGATCTCTTTCCTGATCTTCGCGACGAGCGCGGCGCGCCGGGCGACGCCGCCAAAGCCTTTGAAGGGACCGTCCTCGATCGGCTGCAGCGTGCCGTGGTGCTCGCTCGTGTGGAGAATCGCGAGCGTCTCCGCGGCTCGCGAAGTGAGAGGTCCCAAAAAAAGTGAGAGCAGCGCAACGAGCAGGTAAGTTCGCATGATTCTCCAGAAGTCATTACCCCAACTTGCGGCCAATGTCCATTTTTACTCTTTTTTTCAGTTTTCCGCTTTCATCTTTCATAATTGTTTTTTCACCGTTGATGGGCTACTCTCCGCGAATGAGCTATAAGATCCGCGCGTTATTTGCGGCGGCGATAATTTTTCTTTCCTGCGCGACGGCGCCGGCGGCCGAGAAAGCGCGTCCCTGGAAAATCGCCGTCCTCATCGCGCAATCCGGCCCTTCGGAGGACCAGACCATTCGCGGGCTGCGCGACGGCCTGAAAGCGCTGGGCTACAAAGAAGGAAGAAACGTCGTCATAGAAATCAACGATCTCAAGGGCGACCGCAGCGCTCTGAAAGCGGCCGCCGCCCAGTTGGCCGCCAAGAAGGTCGATCTCATCTTCACCACCGGCACCCGCGCGACGCAGGCCGCCATGGAGGCGACCAAGGAGATCCCGATCGTCTTCCGCCACCCCGCCGATCCCGTCGCGCTGGGCTTCGTGAAAAGCATGAACCAGCCGGGCGGCAACGTCACCGGCGTCGCGGCTTTTTCCGGCCAGACGACGGAAAAACGGCTGGAGATTTTGAAGGAAATCGTTCCCAACGTGCGCCGCGTGCACGTCTTCTACGATTCCAACAACGCCTTTGCCCGAGAAAATTTCGCCGCGGCAAAAAAACTCTCGGCCAAACTGGGCCTCGAAATGGCCGAGCATTCGATCAAGAGCCCGGAGGAATTGAAAACCGCTCTGAACGCGCTGCCAAATAGCGACGGCGACGCCATCTTCGAGGTCTCCGACGACCTCGTCGAAAGCCAGGCGGAGCTGATTTTCGACGCCGCGCGGCAAAAGGCGCTGCCCACGATTTTCGAGGGCGCGGACTGGGCCGTCAAAGGCGCCATGATCAGCTACGGCGCAAACTACTCACTGATGGGCCGGCAGGTCGCCGGTCTCGTGAACAAAATTTTCCGCGGCCAAAAGCCCGGCACTCTGCCGGCGGAGCGCGCCGCGAAATACGATCTCGCGATCAATCTGAGAATGGCCAACGCGATCGGCTTCACCATCGCGCCGGCGGCCCTCAAAAAAGCCGACAAGGTCATTCGATAGGATTTTCGATTGCCGATTTTAGATTTTCGATTGAGAGAACGGGATTTGAATCCAAAATCTAAAATCCAAAATCTAAAATAGTTATGGCCGAGCTGGCGGAAGCCATTAGAAGAATCCCCCTGTTCTCCGCATTGTCGCGCGAGGACATCGCCAAGGTCCTGGGCAAGCTGGAAGAGATTAGCTTTCCCGCCGGCACGACGATCTTCTCTCAAGGCGACAAGGGCGACGCTTTCTACCTCATCCACGCGGGCGCCGTGGAGGTCGTGCTGCAGAGCGGCGGCGGCAGATCCGAGACGATCGCGGTCCTCGGACCCCAGGACTGGTTCGGCGAGATGGCGCTCTTGTCCGGGGAGCCGCGCTCGGCCACGATCGTCACGGTCAAGGACACGACGCTCTGGCGGCTCGCGCGCGAGGCGTGGGACGACCTGATCGAGAAACATCCGATCTGGCTGCTCCACTTCTGCGCGCTCCTCAGCAAACGGCTCGCCCACGCGGAGCACCAATACTCCTCGGGCCGCGACGCCTTCAATTCGCTGGCAGAAGAGTTCTACAGCTCGCGGCCGCTTGAGTCGCAGCGTTTCTTTCGCCGCGCCGCCCTGCTCGCCAGGATCGATCTCGAGACCGTGGATTTCGTGATGCAGACCGAAGGCGCCAAGACCTATTTCTCCCAACTGGAGTGGGGCCAGTCGCCGCTGATCCGCTCGCTCGACGGCGGCAAATGCGAGCTGCACGGCTTCTTCCGCGACCTGCTGATCGAGAAGCTCCTCGCCGACGAGGGCGATGAAACCAAGCAGCAGCTCCATTCGCAAATCGCCGGCCGGTACGAAGCGATCGGCGACTGGCCCGAAGCCATTCATCATCGCAGCGAAGCGCGCGAGTGGAGCGCGGTCGCGAACCTGATCGCCGCCCACAAGGAGGATTTGCTCAACGGGTCGGCGCCGCTGCTCAAAAACGCCCTGGAGAAAATCCCGCCGGATTCCTTTTACTCCGACCTCCGCCTGGTCCATATCAAGGCGGAGACGTTGGCCCACCTGGGCGACTTCGCCGGCGCGATCAGAACCTATAAGGAAGTCATCTCGCAGCGCGGCGGCGATCTCGGCGCCGAGGCCGCCGCGCGCTACCAGAACATGGCCAACGTCTTCGTGGAGAAAAAAGACTATCCGCAGGCGCTCAACTGTCTGCGCAGCGCGCTCAATTTGTTGGACAAAAAGTCCGCCGCGCTGGCCGGCGATGCCAGCGAAGTGTATTGGGAGCAAAAATCCCGGCAGACGGCCGCCGCCCCGGAATCGCCCGCCGACTCCGGAGGATCGTCGTGGGGAAATCTGGCCTCTTCTCTGCGCGGCTTTTACAAACAGGCGGGGTTCAGCCGATGGGTCGGCGGAATCTTCGGCCTGGCCGTGTGGGCTTACCTGTGGTTCGGCCAACCGGATATCGGTCTGGAGCCGCAAGCGACCAAACTCTTTGGGCTTCTCTGTTTGACGTTGATCTACTGGGCGTTCTGGGTTTTCCCGGATTACGGCGTGGCTCTCATCTTCGTGCTGGGCTTGATCCTGACGGGCTTGGGCACACCGGAGGAAGTCCTCAGCGGCTTTGCCAGCACGACGTGGTTCATGACTCTGGGAGTGCTGGGCTTGGGGGCGGCGATCACCACGTCCGGCCTATTCTATCGCATCTCGCTGCAACTCGTCAGATTTTTCCCGCTGACTTACTATTGGCAAATCATCGCGCTCGGTTTTATGGGAACCGTCATCACCGCGCTCATCCCACAACAGACCGCCCGCACCGCGATCAGCAGTCAAATGTTGCTGAATCTCTCCGAGAGCCTCGGCTACAAAACTCCGTCGAAAGCATCGACCGGCCTTTTCGCCGCGACGTTCCTCGGCCTGGGACAGTTGGGCTTTCTCTATCTCACCGGCTCGACTTCCAATCTCCTGGCGTGGGGACTTTTGCCGAAGGACGTGCGCGCGCAGTTCACGTGGGGCTACTGGTTTTTGGCCGCCTTGCCGCCGACGCTGGTCGTCATCGCCATCATGCTGGTCGCCATCATCATTCTCTACCGGCCGGAGACGCAGTCGAAAATTTCGTACAAAATGGTGGAGAACCAGATCGATATTCTCGGACCCGTGTCCAGACATGAATGGCTCACGCTGGCGATGCTGCTGTTCATGGTGGGCGGTTGGCTCACGTATTCGTATCACCGGATCGACAGCGCCTGGATCTCGTTGATCGGCCTCTGCGTCCTGATCAACACGGGCGTGCTGGGCTGGGGAATGATGAAGAAAGGAATCGACTGGGAGATGCTGATCTATCTCGGCGCGACGCTCAGCATTCCCGCCGTGCTCAGCAAGGCGAAGATCGATCAGTGGCTGGTGGGCTTCATCTCGCCGATCATCACGCCCTTCGTGGACCGGCCGGCGATCGCGTTTATCATCATCGCGCTGCTCATTTACGCGCTGAAGCTCGTGTTCACGAGCGGGCTTGCCGTCATCACGCTCACGATCGTCTTGATCCCGCTGGCCGCCGACATGCAGATCAGCCCGTGGATCATCGTCATGCTCATCCTGGTAGCGACCGAGGTGTGGTTCTTTCCGTTTCAGGTCGATTGGCACACGCTCGCCACCGCGACGACCGACGGGAAAGGTTTCAGCTACAAGTTCATGTCGCGGATCAATCCGATCTACGCGCTCGCGTATCTGTTGGCTTTGATCGCGGCGATTCCCTGGTGGAGATATTTGGGGCTGATCGGCTAGCAGACCGGCCACAAAGGCCCACCTACTTCGTTGCGCTTAATCGCCTTCGCTCGACGTACTGAAAGAGTACGCCTGCGCTCGGCGATTTTCGCGCGCCTCGTATCTGGGACCTTTTTGACCGGTCTGAAAGAAAAGTTTTGAAATTAAATCGGCGTTATGCTCACTGCTTTTGTTTTAGGAGGAAGTCCGACTCGCTATATTCCTCCGACGCCAGGTCCTTGAGGCCGGTCTTCTCGTAAACATCCGCCAACAAAAAATGCAGCGTCGGCTCGTCGGGGTCGGCCTTGACGGCCTCGATCAGCGCCTCGCGCGCATCGTAATAAAGGGCGCGGGAAAAAAACAACCCGGCTTTGAGAATCGCCTGGGTGGTTTTGGGCACGCCCGGAGCATTTTGCAGAGCCGCCATTTCGTCCTGCACGGATTTGATCTCCGCGGGAGGCAGGAGCTGAAAGCGCACCTTCTCGACCGTAAAATCTTTTTTCTCGATCACCCAGGAATATTCCACGCCCCATTTGAGGCGCGGCGCCGACGCGGGATATTTGATCTGCGTGAGGGAGATATTCTCCGCCGACCACAGGAGCCCTTCGGGGCCGTAAAGCCGCACGGTTCCCGGCTGGCGCTCCATGCCCATCCATTGAAGCGTCGGCGCGTCGGTCATGAGCTTGGTGTTGCGCGGCGAGACCAAAACCGGCGGGCGCTTGCCGCCGCGCACGGCGAGCGGCACATAAGCGGGCGGTTTTTTCTTTCCCATCAGCGCGCTGGCGACTTCCGTCACGCCCGCGCCGGCTCCGCCCTTCGATTCAGCGGCTTTGATTTCAAACGGCGAGTTGCGCTCGTCAACCGTGACGGTCTTCGCGCCTGCGGTGTAAAGAACGACGGCAGTGGCGTCTTTGGATGCCTGGATCTGAGACCCGGCGTAAAGCGATTGCAATAGCCCGGGCTTTTGCCAATTCTTTCCCGGCAGGCGGATCTGCACGTCGCCGCGATTGAGCTTGATCTCGGTGATGACTCCGACGGCGTCCTGGGCGTGGGCGGGGACGGCAAGGAGGTTCATTGCCCCGAGAATGACAAAGAGTAACAGTGCGAGAGAAACTTTCATTTTCATCTAAACCTCCAAAGAGCCTGTCACCCTGAGCGGAGCGAAGGGTCTCGATCGAGATTCTTCGGCTGCGCCTCAGAATGACAATTATGCTTGGCTTAAACGAGCAACGTCGCCGTCTGCGCCTAACACTTCGAACACCTCCACCGGCTTCTCTCTCCCCTTAACTTTCACTTCCCCGTGTCCCTGCACTTTGAACTTTCCGTTTAACCGTTCCAGTGTCTCTCGCGTAATCAAAATCGAGGTGGAAAATTCCTTGTTGAGCCCTTCGACTCTGGAGCCGGTGTTGACCGTGTCGCCGGTCACGCCGAATTTCTTTCGTTGCCCCGAGCCGACGATGCCGGCGAGGACTTCGCCGGAGTGAATCCCTACGCCGATCTGCAGGCGTGGAATGCCTCTCTTTTGCCAAGCCAGGTTGAGGATGTCAAGCTCGGCCTGCGCTTCCAGCGCTGTCGCGACCGCGTCCGCCGCGTGATTCGGATTGTCCTTGTGCGCGCCAAACGCGGCCAGCACCGCGTCGCCGATGAAGTCTACGATGCAGCCCTGGTGGCGGGCGATCACTCGGCCCATCATGGCGAACAATTCATTCAGGATCGAGACCACCTCCTCCGGCGTCTTGCCCTCGCATAGCGTGGTGTAATTTCTCACATCGGTGAAAAAGATGGTCGCTTCGCGGGTCTGCCCGCTAAGTGTCTCATCCTGATCGACGATCTGGTTCGCCACCTCCCGGTCCACCAACTGCCCGAGCGAGCGGCGGACGTGGCGCGCCTCCAAATAGTCGGCGATGGTCGCGCCCCAGCGAATCGCCAGCAGCGGCGTGACGAAGTCCACCCAGATGCCGAGGCGCGCAAAGGCGAGATAGCTCGCCGGGATGAGTGCGAGCGGGATGGCGGTGACCGAAACGATGGTCGCCACCATCGGACGGAAGAAAGTCAGCAGCACGCTCATGACGAGCGCGAAGACGAGCGAGAGAGCCACGCCCACCCAATGTGCGGCCGGCATGATCTGCGCCCGCGAGAGGATGGTATGAATAATGTTCGCGTGGATCTCCACGCCGGGCATCAGGCCGCGCGGAGTCGGAAAGAAGTCGCGGCTGTCGCCGAAGCTGGCACCGATCAGAACGATCTTGCCGCGAAACGGATTGTCCTCGGCGAGCGAAGTCTTCAGCTTCGAGAGCTGGAACACGGGGTCGCTCGGAATCGCCGCGAAGCTTCCCTGCGCGCCGGCAAAATTGATTTTCCACTGCTCGTCGATCTCGAAAGTGAGCGGAGTCGGCTCAGGCAGCAGCTTGCCTTGGAACTTGTCCCATTCAGGGAGCAGCAGCGTCACTTGGTCGCCCCGGTTCATCGTCTCTTCCAAACGCGCGCCGTCGTATCCCGCGTAGCGCGCGAGCACGGCGAGCGCGAGCGAAGGGAGGATCTTGCCGTCGCTCCCGCGAACCGCCAGTGGGACGTGACGGTACAGCCCGTCTGGATCGATCGGCGCATTGGCAAACCCGGAGATGACCGGTAGATTCGGACTGAAAAACGGCGCGCGCGCGTAGGTCATCGCGTCGTTCACTTCTTTGTCGGGCCGGATCACAAAGACCGGCACGACTCTGCTGAGACCATTCTCCGCGGCGGCGTGAATCGCCTTAACGAGCATTTCATCTTCGCGCGTATTGGTCTTAACTTTGAATTCGACGTCGACACCGATGACTTTAGCGCCGCTCCTCCCCAGCACCTCGATCAGTCCGGCGATGTAGGAGCGGGGCAGAGGCTGCTTTTCTCCCAAATTGGTGAAGGCCCGGTCGTCGATCTGGACCAAAATAATCTCCGGCGACTTGACTCTGCCGCGCATCCAGAGAAGGAAATCGAGCGCCTTCGACTCGAATCCCTGCAAGTAGCCCATGTAGGAAATGAGAGAAGTGATCAGGCTGACGGATAATCCGAGCACGAGCGATTTGTAAAACCGCCGCCTTCGTCTCTTGAGGATATCGAGGATCGGCATCGCACGAAGATTATCGAATCGGGCGATCTCATGTCAACGACACTCGGGGGGAAACCGTCGTCGCGTGGGAGGACAGGGCCAGGCAGACGCTGAATATGATGCTTGTCAAACATTATGTAATCCAGGCATAATTTATCGGGTGGCGCGATTGCGACAGTGATCTCGTTACAATTTACTCAACACACTGAGTAATTTTACTCAGAACCATGAGCAAATCAACCTTCCCATTCGTCTACGGCTCCCCCGTCAGCTGATACGCCGCCCAATAGAACGGCTCGGGGAATTCTTTCATGGTTTTAAGCTGCGCCTGGCGCAGTGCTTCGGACTTCTTGCCCGTTTTTAGATGCTGATAAAACTCCCGCATCAATTCGTAACTCGCGCGGTCGTTCACCTTCCACAAGGTGGTGATGATCGACGGCGTCCCGGCGTAGATGAACGCACGCGTGAGGCCGATCAGCTCGTCGCCGTTGCTTAGCTTCCCCAAGCCCGTCTCGCAGGCGGAGAGCACCACCATGTTCGCCTTAAGATTGAGCGAGAAAATTTCTCCAACCTTGAGCCTTCCGTCGCCGCTCCCCTCCGGCGCGAGTAACAACGCCGAACTCATCGGGTCCTCTTCGTTCAGCTCCGCGTGCACTGCAAAGTGGAGCATGTCGTACTTGGGACTGAGTGAGATTGCCCGCGACTTGCTGGCCTCGGCTCTCAAATAGACCGCACTCTTGGGATAAACGTTTGCCACCTCTTTCGCCTCTCGCTCGGCAAAACGCAGATTGTACGCCTCGTCTCCCAAACTAGGATTTCCCATCACCAGCGCCTGCTCTCCGCTGGCGGCTCGTCGCTTCTCGTGCGTGAACTGCATCAAGCTCGCGCTGGAGAGATAGTAAATCGGATAATCTTGAATTAAATACTTCCCTTCAGAGGAGAGCAGCGCCTGAAACGGAAGATAGTGCAGCACGTCGTGCGGAATCACCAACAGGTCCTTGCCGTGAACGTGCGGCAACGCCGGCTGGATCAAAAGCTTGTACAGTTCCTCGGACGACGTCCTGAGCCTCTCCTTCTCCCCGAGTTGAAACACGCTGTCGCGCAGAGCGCTGACCTTGGAAACCAACTCTTTCCTGCCTATAGCAACCCGCAGGAACTCTAACCGGTTCTTCTCGACCACCCAGAGCAGAACTTCTCGCTCCGTCGCAAAGTATTCCAGCATCGTCACTCCGGGCTCCAGAAGCTCCTGCGTCTGCTTTAGGGTCAGCGGCTCAACGTTCATCAAAGACGCTTCCTCTTTGTTCTCTTTCCTCACCTTGGCAAGAAATTCACCGTACGCTCTCTGCGCCCCTTCCAAATCTCGTTGAAGCCGCTCCCGGCTCAAGTCTCCCCCTTCAACCTCCTGCTCCACGATCATCTTTGCCCGCAGCTCGCTCAGCCTCGCCTGCAAGGCTCTCTCCTCTTCCAACAAGCTCCCCCGACCGAGTTGTACTTTGCTCCCGAGGAGATCCAGGAATGCGCGCGAACGTGCTCGCTCGCCGTAACTGAAAGCGGCCGCTGTATCGTTATTGTCGAGAGAGGCGAGAATCATACCGGAGTAGGTCTGCCGTTTGTCTTCGAAAAACGAGCTGCGAAATTCCTCGGATTGAAGCAGAGAGCGCATAGACTCGATATTGTCGATCGCCTTCTTGTAGTGCGGTATCGCCTCAGACGATTGCCGGGTTTGCCGGAGTAGATCTCCTATCTGGCTGCTGGCCTGCCACATGACGCTCGCATCCTGGACCTTTTCGCCTATTTCCAGCGCTTTGTTGAGACTCGCGCGCGCTCGCAGAAAGTCCTTCCCGCCCAGAAACGCCTGACCCATACGGAGATATAGGCTCCCCTCCAGCGGCGTTTTTAAGCCGGCTTCCTTAATCATGCCGGCGCCCTTCTCGTAGGTCCCTATCGCCGCTTCGAAATTGCCCGCGAGATAATAGGCACCACCGAGCTCGACAAGAGTTGTAATTATTCTGCCTTGATTATTTTTTATGAGCTCGGCAGAGGCACGCACCCGCTTTAAATACGATATGTGCGAGTCCAGGACCTGAAGAGAATAAGAGATGTGGTCGATGGCCTTTTGGCTTTCTCCGCTGCGCAGGAAATCGGTCCCCAATGTCCGATACATGGAGGCCTCCAGAACAATTTTCGCGCTTCCCGACGGAACCCTTTTAACGACCTCAATCCCCCTTTGGAGCCATTCCCTTGCTCCCGCGTATTGGCCTAGCTGCTTGTGGGTATCGGCTAGTTCTAAGATAGCACTCGCCTGGAGGCGTGGCTCCCGGGCCACTTCCGCCATCTCAAATGCTTTGCGTCCGTAGGAAATGCTTTTTTGCAACTGGCCGCCAACCCTGGCGGCGTACGAAGCCCAGCGATAGGAAACGGCAGCGTCGTACTCGTTGCGGTTTTTCTCGGCCTCGAGGGCTGCCACCTCCATAGCGCTCAGGACCTTGTTGATTTCCCCCTTTCTGATCGCTTCCGTAGTTGACAACTGTGCGCTTATTTCAGACGGCGATGGCCCGCTCGTCTGGGCATGCATTTCCACGCTGTAAACAGCGAGAAAAAATAGCGCAAGGAGTAAGCTGGATGGCGAGCTTCTCACATTTATCTCTCTATAATAACCTCTTTGCCTACTCTACGGCTCCCCGGTCAACTGATACGCGGCCCAATAGAACGGCTCGGGGAATTCTTTCATGGTTTTAAGCTGCGCCTGGCGCAGTGCTTCGGACTTCTTGCCCGTTTTTAGATGCTGATAAAACTCCCGCATCAATTCGTAACTCGCGCGGTCGTTCACCTTCCACAAGGTGGTGATGATCGACGGCGTCCCGGCGTAGATGAACGCACGCGTGAGGCCGATCAGCTCGTCGCCGTTGCTTAGCTTCCCCAAGCCCGTCTCGCAGGCGGAGAGCACCACCATGTTCGCCTTAAGATTGAGCGAGAAAATTTCTCCAACCTTGAGCCTTCCGTCGCCGCTCCCCTCCGGCGCGAGTAACAACGCCGAACTCATCGGGTCCTCTTCGTTCAGCTCCGCGTGCACTGCAAAGTGGAGCATGTCGTACTTGGGACTGAGTGAGATTGCCCGCGACTTGCTGGCCTCGGCTCTCAAATAGACCGCACTCTTGGGATAAACGTTTGCCACCTCTTTCGCCTCTCGCTCGGCAAAACGCAGATTGTACGCCTCGTCTCCCAAACTAGGATTTCCCATCACCAGCGCCTGCTCTCCGCCGGCTCTCTTCTTCTCCCTGGTAAATTGCATCAAGCTCGCGCTGGATAGATAGTGAACCGGATAGTCCTGAATCAAATATTTTCCCTGAGCCGACATGAGCGCCTGGAACGGCAGATAATGGAGCACGTCGTGCGGAATGATGAGAAGCTCCTTGCCGCGGACGTGCTGCAGCGCCGGCTCGATCAGCAGCTTGTAAAGCTCCTGCGATGAAACCCTAAACTTCTCCTTCTCGCCGAGCTGCAAGACGCTCTCACGAAGAGCGGACACCTTAGAGACCAGCTCTCTGCGCCGCACGGGAATCCGGACAAACTCCACCCTCTCCCTTTCCACCACCCAGAGAACTAGCTGGTCTGGAGCGACGAAATATTCCAGCATCGTCACGCCGGGCTCGAGAAGTTCCTGCGTTTGCTTCAACGTCAGCGGCTCGACGCTCATCAATGAGGCCTGTTCTCTGTTCTCCTTCCTCACCTTGGCCAGAAAATCGTTATAGGCCCTTTGTGCTTGTTCCAACTCTTGCCTCGGGTTTCTTTCCGGCGCGCCTTCTCCATCCTGATCGCCATCGCCGTCTTCCACGACCTTCATGCCCGCCTGCAAGGCGCCGATCCGCGCCTGCAAGGCCCTCTCTTCGTCCAGCAACGCTCCATGAGCGAGCTGCACCTTGCTGCCGAGAATGTCGAGAAAGGCGCGCGAGCGCGCCCGCTCACTGTAATTGAAAGCCTCCTCCACTTTGTTATCGCCCAAATGGGCAAGGACTATCCCCGAGTAGGTCGCTCTCTTGTTTTCAAAAAAAGAGCTACGAAATTCCTCTGACTCGAGCAAAGAACGGCTCGACTCGATAGTGTCAATGGCCTTTTTGTAGTACGGCACCGCCTCCGACGGCTTATTGGTCTGGCGCAGCAAATCGCCGATCTGACTGCTGGCACGCTGGATAACACCCGCATCCTGAAGTTTTTCGGCGAGACCCAATCCTCTCTGAAGATTTTCCAGAGCGCGCGTGAAGTCTTTCTGCCCAAGATAGAGTGCTCCTAGAGACTGATAGAGTCGCCCTTCTGCTGGAGTGGTCAGCGCTGAATTTTTGATCATGGTAAGCGCTTTCTCATAAGCCTTTAGCGCCTCTTCAGTGTTACTCGCTCCTCGATAAGCATTACCGAGGAGCTCGAGGGTTCTAACCATGGCGTTCTGTGTTCTTTGAATGATCGGTGCGTTTCGGGAAGGGGCGCGGCTCAAATAAGATAGCTGGGAATCCTGGACCTGAAAAGAATAGGAGATGTTATCGATGGCCTTTTGCGTTTCTCCGGTACGCAAAAAATCTTGCCCCAACTCACTATACATATTGGCTTGGAGAACGTCCTTGGTTACACCGGAGGGAATCTGCTTTACAATCTCGATCCCTTTCTGCAAAAGCTCCCTGATCTTGGTGTATTGTCCCACCTGTCTATAAATATGGCTCAGGATCAAAATCGCCCGTGCCTGACGATTGGGAGCTTTTGCTTTTTCTCCCGTCTCGAAAGCTTTGTTCCCGTAAGCGATGGCTTTTTGATACTGCCCATTGACCCTCGCCGCCGCTGAAGCCTGATTGTAGAAGGCTGCGGCCTCGTCCCACTTGTTATTCTTTTCCGCCTCCTCAGCTTTGGCTTCAAACGCGCTCAGATTACCGGACGCTTTTCCCTTGTCGGCTGGCTCCCTGGCGGAGTCTCCTGAGGCGGCTGATCTCTCTTGACGCTGGGCGGCATTGCCGGCGGAAAAGCCGGCAAGCAAAAGGGTCAGGAGAAGAAGAGTTGTCGATAGCTTCATGGCTGTGGACCTCCCCGGCTAGAATCTACGGCTCGCCGGCGAGCTGATAAGCCGGTCATCAGAACGACTCGGGGGACTCTGTCGTTATCAGTCTTTTTCGTATGAATCGTACAGGTCCACATGAGTCATCCAGTTATACACCACAGACGTGAACGTTCCGCCCGCGGCCGTGCACTCTTGCCAGGTGGAGATGGAGCCGGAAAATCCGAAACGCCTGTCCGGCCTACGCCTTTGCTGGATTTGATCCTTGGGGGGCGTGCAGAGGTTGGTGTGCAGGTGCCACGGCGCCACGCTGATCGGAAAACGACGGTTCAAGTCCGCTTCGCTGGCACCCCTCGAAGCCGTGTACATCACGCCGAGAAGCTTGTAATTGTCGTTTCCCCTCTTCTCGTACAAGAGCGCCGACGGGCGCGCCGGATCGAATGACCGGCCAGGGTTGTTATTGGCGTAAGAGTTGGTCGCGTTGGAGAAGTGGTATCGCTTCTGGGGAAGGTTGGGAAGACGGATCTCATATCCATCCTGCAACGCCACGCGATAATCCTGGTACCTGCTGACGGCTTGACGAGTTTCCTCTCGGATTTTGTTGGCCCGCTCGATGTCCGCCGCGGTTGGAGCACGACGCGAAGAGACCTTCAAATGAGGTCCGGGCACCAACAGCTTACATGACATCGACTTCGTGGCTTCGTTGGTCCCGGCCAGCTGCTCGTCGGTCAGAATCCCTTCGGCTGTCGCATCCAGTTTGTCATCAACTTCGCAAGCATAGCTGAGAGGGGTAGCCAGTAAAACAAACCCGGCGGCGGCCATCCAAAAAAACAAAAAGGACGCAAGCCCCGTCTCGAGAAGGTTTGAACGCAATTCTTTACCCATGAGACACCCCCGGTCCTAATCTGAGCTTCGCCTCCCGTGAGGAATTGCCATGAGCGATACTTTCCTTGCGAAAAACTGGGTCATGGTAGGAGACCCCGACCCCCGTGTCAAATGGATCGGAGACCGTTCTTACACCCGGTGTGAATGTTTTTCCTTCTGGGCTACAGCTCCCCCGTCAACTGATACGCCGCCCAGTAAAACGGCTCGGGAAATTCTTTCATCGTCTTGAGCTGCGCTTGACGGAGCGCCTTCCGGCACGACCTATTCATGATTTGGCTTTTATTTCCTGATACACGCTCTCCGCCACCGAATCGGTGAGATCTTTTACGCCGCCGTCGAAAAAAATCCGTCCCTGCTTGAGCCCGACGATGCGGTCGGCATATTCGCGCGTGAGATCGAGCGTGTGGAGGCTGACGAGCGCGGTGATGCCGTCCTCGCGGCAGACGCGCTTCAGAATATCCAACACGACGCGCGAGAGCCTCGGATCGAGGCTCGAGACCGGCTCGTCCGCCAGAATGACGGCGGGTTCCTGCATCAGCGTGCGCGCGATCGCCACGCGCTGCTGCTCGCCGCCGGAAAGCTGGTCGGCGCGTTTGTAGGCGTGCTCGAGCAGCCCGACCCGCTTGAGATTGGTCAAGGCGCGGCGCTTGTCTTCCTTTGAGAACAGCCCGAGACAGCTCTTCAAGCTCGATTGATAGCCAAGAGCGCCCGACAGAACGTTCTCGATGACGGTGAGACGCTTGACGATATTGAATTGCTGAAAAATCATGCCGACCTTGCGCCGGAGCAGGCGCGTCTCGCGGCGGCCCAGCTTGAGAACATCTATCCTGGTTCCGTTCGCCTGCGGATCGAACACCGAGCGCGGCATGTAAATCTCGCCCGAAGTGGAATCGATGAGGCGGTTGATGCAGCGCAGCAGCGTCGACTTCCCGGAGCCGGAAAGTCCGATGACGCCCAAAAACTCGCCCTGCTCCACTGTGAGATTGATCCCGTTGAGAACCTGGGTCGAGGGCCCGAAGCTCTTATGCAGATCTTTGATCTCAAGAATCGTCATAGTCTGGTAAATCGAGCAACGGAGTATTGGAGTACTGGAATGTTGGAGTGTTGGAGTGCTGAGCCGATTGCTTGTCATCCTGGGCGCAGCGAAGGATCTCTCCGGAGAGATTCTTCGTCGCCTATCGCTCCTCAGAATGACAGTCGGATATTCTTCAACAATCCGTTAAACCCATTACTCCATCACTCCGATACTCCACTTATTTCTTCTTCAACGCCTCTTTCAAGTTGATGCCGGCGACTTTGAAGGCCGCGCGGATCGATTCGTAGTCCTGGTCGGTGGCCGGCACAAAGCCGTCGATCTGATAGAGATCGCGCAGCATCTTCTGCCCGGCCGGATCGCGGCCGAGCGCCAGGAAAACTTCTTGAATTTTTTTGCCTAGCTCGGGGTCGAGATCGGCGCGCAGCACGAGATTGTCGGCGGGGATCGGCTCGGAATAGGCGATGGCGCGGATTTTTTTTTGCTCCTCGGGATTTTTAAGATATTGAATCCAGGCCGCGTCTTTGCCGTCAGTGAAATTGGCGAACGTCGCCCCGGCGTCCACCTTGCGGTTGAGCACCGCCAGCACCGTCGCGTCGTGGCCGCCGGAGTAAAGGACATGTTTAAAGTCCTTGGCCGGATCGATGCCGGCCTCCAAAAACATCTTTCTCGGAATGATGTTGCCGGTGGTGGAAAGCGGATCGCCGAAAGCGAAGGTCTTGTTGCGCAGGTCCTTCAGCGTGTTGATGCCGCTGTCGGCGCGCGTGATGATCGCCGCGTAATACGAAGCGTATCCTTTGCGGTGCGACTTTAAGACCACTTGCACGTCGGCCTCGTTTTTCGCCAGCACGTAGGAAGCGGGCGTGAGGAAGGCGATGTCGAGCTTCTTGGCGCGCAGCGCCTCGATGACGCCGGTGTAGTCCACGGCCACGAACGGCTCGACGTCCATGCCGAGCTCTTTGTGAAGGATGTCCACGATCGGCTGCGCGTTTTGCGCCACCTGCTGCATGTTTTCCGAAGGAACGAACCCGACGCGGAGGACTTGCTTGGAGCCTTGCGACCTGCCGCAGCCCAGCAGGGCCAAGATCACGAGCCATGGAATCCACCGGTCGCGCCGAATCGTCATGTCAGCTTCAATAGATACTTGAAGCCCTCTCCGCGCGCAACCGGCCAAACCTCGAATGGAAAATCCGAAATTATGTGAGATCTGTCCGCCACAGTACTTTGGCGGAGAGATTCCTCGCAAAGCGAGGAGAGCTACAATCAAAAAGTGTGGAAATAGAAATTAGGTAGGCGTACCCTTTCG
>CAZNES010000063.1:23291-24650 GCA_964572145.1 uncultured Syntrophobacteraceae bacterium | reverse complement strand
GGGCCGAGTACAACGCAGCATATGGGCGTTTTCAACGGCCTGGAAGGATAGACTATGAAAAGAACTTATCAACCGAGCAATATACGGCGAAAACGAACGCATGGATTCCTGACGCGGATGGCGACTCCGGGGGGGCGCAACGTTTTGCGGCGGCGACGGGCCAAAGGGCGCAAGCGGCTCACCGTGACCGTGCCGGCCAAGCGCCCGCGGACCTGAGGGGTCTGTTTCGGGCTGAGCGGCGGGTAGGAGTTCACGAGCAACGAAAAGGATGGAAGCGCATCCGGCCTCTGCGGATCCGCTATGGCTGTGGGCGGCGAGAGTTTTCCGAAAGGTGCGCGTCTCACCAGACGCTCCGAGTTCCTGGCTCTCTCGCGGCGGGGAAGAAAGCTTCACACCCCTCATTTCGTCGTGCTTACCCAACCGAACGATCGAGGTGAAAGCAGGCTCGGCATCACCGTCACCAAGCGGGTGGGCAACTCCGTCATGCGCAATCTCATCAAGCGGCGGGTGCGGGAATTTTTCCGCCGCGCGCGCGGCGGACTTCGCGCGGCTGAGGACATCGTGATCATCGCCAAGCAAGGCGCCCAGACTCTCTCCTTCGCTCAAGTCACCGCCGAACTCAAGAATGTTTTGAGCGGGGAGAGAAATCGGACAAGCAGTGGACAGATTAAGTAGACAAGTTTTGATTATTTTGCTGAGAGGATACCGGATATTGATATCCCCCCTGCTGCCGCCTTCGTGTCGCTTTTTTCCCAGTTGCTCCACCTATGCCGCGGAGGCGGTTGAGCGACTCGGAGTCGGACGCGGCGCCCGGCTGACCCTCGCGCGGCTCCTGCGCTGCCGCCCAGGACATCCGGGAGGGTACGATCCCGTTCCCTAAAAGACCGTTCCTATTGGCCTATGGAAAAACGCGCGCTCATCGCAGTGGTTCTTTCTCTGCTGATCCTGATCCTTTATCAGGAATGGATGACACGGCAGTACGGCACATCGCCCCCTCCGGCGCCGGAAAGTCAGCCGGCGGAAAAACCGGCGGAGAAAGTTGCGCCGCCGGCACCCAAGCCCCAACCAAAGCTTGAGGTAACCAGACCGCCGGCCCCTGGAAAGCCCCAAGCCGGCAAGGAAGTGAGAGTCGAGACGGACCACTACGTCGCGATCTTCACCAGCCGTGGCGCGAGGCTGAGAAGCTTCAAGTTCAAACAGTACCGCGCCACCTCGGATCAAAAGAGCCCGCCGTTCGAGCTGATACCTTCATCTCCCGATATCCCATATCCCCTGGGCCTCCAACTTTCCGGCGCCAAGTCGATAATCGATGACGGTTTGGTCTATGCCATCGAAGGGGTCGATCTGAAACGCTCGGGA
>CAZNES010000063.1:0-23281 GCA_964572145.1 uncultured Syntrophobacteraceae bacterium | reverse complement strand
CCAACCGGACGACGCTGAGAAAAGAGTTTACATTCACCGGCTCTAGCTATGCGATCGGCCTGAAGGTTTCCGTCGAGGGCGGCGGCGTCGCCTCCGCCCCTGAGGTCATCCTCACCTCGGACGCCGGCACGAACGGCCCGAAGCGCGACGCGCACTTCGAAGGGTTTCTGGCGCAAGTGGGCGGCAAGACAGTGCGGGAGCACGGCGACGCCCTGGCCAAGGGGAAAGAGTTGAGCGGCGCGGTATCGTGGGCCGGCTTCGGCCACACCTATTTCCTGTTTGCCGTGCTGCCGGAGGATGGAAAAGAGCAAAAGATATCCGTGACGCAGACCGGGCCGGCGGTTACGATGAAGATCGGCGGCCAGGTAAGCGGCGAAACCAGCGCCGTCCACACTCTTTTCATCGGTCCCAAACAGATCGATACGCTAAAGAGCATGAACCGCGGCCTGGAGCATGCCATTGATTTCGGCTACTTCGGCCTTGTTTCCATGCCGCTGCTCTACGTGCTGCATTTTTCCCACCAGTTCACGAGCAGCTACGGCATCGACATCATCTTGCTGACCATTTTGATCAAACTCCTCATGGCGCCCCTCACGCACAAGAGCTTTGCGTCGATGAAACAGATGCAGAAGCTCCAGCCCCAGATGGAGCGACTTAAGGAGAAGTTCAAAGGCGAGAAGGAAAAGCTCAACAAGGAGATCATGGAGCTTTACCGCCGCAACAAGGTCAACCCTTTCGGCGGCTGCCTGCCGATGCTGCTCCAGTTTCCGGTCTTCATCGGCCTCTACAACGCCCTGCAGACGCCGATCGAGCTGCGCCACGCCCCGTTTCTCTGGATCAACGACCTGTCGCGGCCTGATTGGGAGTCTCTTCCGTTGACGGTGGCGGACTGGCACGTGGGGATTCCGATTCTGACCCTGCTGATGGGCGCCAGCATGTTCTTGCAGCAGTGGATGACTCCCAGCGCCGGCGACCCGAACCAGCGGCGCATGATGCTCATGATGCCGCTGGTTTTTACTTTCATGTTCATCAACTTTCCTTCCGGCTTGACCATTTACTGGTTGGTCAACAACCTTCTCAGCATCGCTCAACAGTACCTGATCAACCGCATGCACAAGTAGCCGGCGCGGCTGGAGGTGTTTGACTCATGGATTACGTGGAAGCCGAAGGCAACACCATCGATGAGGCCATCGCCAAGGCGCTGAGAATTCTACGCGTGGACCGCGATCAAGTGACGGTCGATATCCTGGCGGAGGCAAGAAAGGGAGTTCTCGGCATCGGCGCCAAAAAGGCGCGCGTGCGCGCGTCGTTGCGCAGGCTCGTGGTCGGCGACGCCGAAGAAGAGCGCCAGGGCCGGGAGCCGGCCGGTGAGATAACGGTAAACCCGGCGGATGTCGCCGCGGCGGCCGAGAAAGGCAAGCAGTTTCTGGCGGAAGTTCTTAGGCTCATGGGCATTAATGCCGCGGTGGCGGCCAAGCCGGGCGATACTCCGGCAGAGGTGATTCTGGAGGTCCAGGGGGACTCGGGCGGTTTGCTGGTCGGAGGCAGAGGCCAGACTCTCGAAGCGCTTCAATACTTGTTAAGCCGCGCCGTGAGCGAGACCCGCGGGCGAGAAGGAGTCCATCTCGAAGTGGACGCGGAGAATTACCGCGACCACCGAAGAAAGGGTCTGCAGGACATGGCTCTCCGGCTGGGTGAAAAAGCAAAAAGACAAAGAAAAACCGTGACGGTCGATCCCTTGAACGCCGCCGACAGTCGCGTCGTGCATGCCGTCCTGCAAGACGATCCGTGGCTGACGACAAAAAGCCTGGGCACCGGCAACTACCGGAGGATGCTGATCATTCCGGAAGGGGACAGGAAAATAAAAGAAGAAACGAAGGAGCAACCTTCCGGCAAGCAAGAATCCAAAGAGCAAAAGTAGTTTAGTCCGTACCGACCCAGCCGGAGCCGGATACGTCGATGATTTGATCGTCGGGTCCGACACACTTGATCTCATAATACGACTGCGGATTGGAAGCGTCTTTTGGGGTGACGTTCACGCGCTCGGTCAAAGATCTTCCCCCAAGCTCGTTGAGTTTAGCGAGAGTGCCGTCAACGTCCTCGACTTGAAAGCCGAGGTGTTCGATCCCCAGCTTGTCGCCACCCTTGAGAATCGCCAGGTTGATGTGCCCGTCGGTTAGATAGATTCCATTGCGCCCCAATCCGGCTTTCTTGAGACCGAAAGTCTCCTGATAAAAAGCCGCCGTCTTTTCCGGGTCAGCGGTCCTGATCGCAATGTGTTTGATCTTGGCCATGGTTCTCCTCCCCTTTTGCAGGCTTTAGCCGATCCACCGCAGGGCGTCAATCCCAACGTCGCCCGCCAATTTTCCGACTCTTACTTAACCACGCTCTGGAACGGCTTCTTCAACATCCAGTTTACGATTTCCGCGATCGTCTCCGACTCCTTGCCGTAATAACCGTGCGGGCTGAAAGGATCGCAGGCATCCGATTTTGCCTGCAATCCGCCCACAACCGATATCAATGGATACTTGTCCGAGAGCCGCTGCGCGTCGGCGTAGGGCGTCGCGGCGCATTGATCCGAAACGTGGTGCGCGAACAGCAGCGGAATCTTGATGCCGGCGAAATCGAACCGGCTGAGTTCCGGCCCGGGTTCGGTCGAGCGGGGACCGGTAGCGCGGAAAACCGTCGAGGTTAGAATCACACCCGCCACCTGCTGGCCGAATCTGGCGCCGAGATTCGCCGCGGACACGGTGCCGCGGCTCGTGCCGATCAGAAACAACAGCACTCCAGGGAATCGTTTACCGAGATCGGCCATGACCGCGAACATATCGGTGAAATGCTGCTCGCCAAAGCGAAACTCATCTCTCATTCCCCAGCCCTTCTGCTGGTCCGATGGAGCGTCTACGATTGCAGCGATGGCGCCCCGCTTTACGAACTCCGCGCGGCTTCGCACCAAAAAGTTGTCCTGGCCGAATTTGATTTGGCCGTTTTCCGACCTTAGGTTAATGAGTCCGCCCGAACCTGGGAACAACACTGCAATGGCTCGCGGCTCCTGCGGCACGCGCGCCAGGAAATAGGACTGCGTCACGCCCGGGCGCGTCGACAGTTGGACAACTTCTTGCGCCTGAGCGGCCCCAGCAATGCTACAGATCAACAGGACAAGCAGCTTCTTTTTCATGAGTGTTCCCGCGCTCATGGGAACGGGTAGGAACCGTCGCTTTCGCAGCGACAAAGAAAGGAGATAGATCGGTTGGATCGTGTTAAACCGACGCCAGCAATGCCCTCTGCACGAGAGCCTTCGCCAGACCTACCTTCCGCCCTCTGACGATAAAATTATTGTCCTCCTGAACGATCTCGATCTCGCACGGGCTGTCGAGGTAAATCATCGTGCGCGGCCCGTCGAAGACGGTGCTCTTGTGCGGAATTTCTTCGACGAAGATTTGCGACGATGCGTCGGCCGGCAGCTCGAACCTTTTCGTGTGCATCAAATCGCCGTCGTAACAAAGCTCGATCCACGGCCGGTTCTCGGACATGCCGAGAACGATCATGCCGATCGGCTTCACCCGCCCGATCAATTGTTCTGGTTCAGACGATTCGTTCATGGCATCTTTCCGGCGGTAGTAGGGGCGGTTCGCGAACCGCCCTACTGCCATTTTATTCTGCCAGCACCGTTGCCGCGTCGCGCACGACCTTCCCGGTCGCGTTTCGCGGCAGAGCGTCGCGAACGACAATGCGCTGGGGGACTTTAAAGCTCGCGAGGTTGGCTCTCAGAAAGCCGAGCAATTCTTTCTCGCTCGCCGTTCTGCCGGGACGCAGCACGACGGCGGCGCCGATGACCTGACCGCGCCTCGGCTCGGGAATCGGAAAGACCACCGCCTCCTGGACGGCGGGGTGATCGCAGAGCATATTCTCCACTTCCGCCGGATAGACGTTAAGGCCGCCGGTGATGATCATGTCGTCCTTGCGGCCGAGGTGATAGTAGTAGCCATCGGCGTCTCTGCGTCCGATGTCGCCGGTGTAGAGCCAGCCGTCGCGAATCCGCTCCGCCGTCGCATCAGTCCTGCGAAAGTAGCCCTTCATCACGTGAGGCCCGCGCGTCGCGATCTCGCCCGCTTCGCCTTCGGGAACTTCTCGGCCGCTTTCGTCCACGATCTTCACCTCGATATCGGGGACCGGTCTCCCGATGCTCGCCATCTTGGCGTCGGCCATGTGCGGCTCGGTGAGCGTAATCAGCGGCGAAGTCTCCGTGAGGCCGTAGCCCTGAATGACTTTGACGTGAGGCTGGGCGTTTTTGAACGCGCGCATGAGCGAGAGCGGCACGGTGGTTCCCATCATGCTTGCCAGTTCCACGCTCTTCGTGTCGTAGTCCTTCAAGTTCGGCAGCCCGAGTATGAGTTGAAAGATGATCGGCACGCCGTGGAAGACGGTGACGCGGTGCTTCTGGATTCCTTCGAGGAGAGTTACGGGATTGAACTGGTCGAAGATCACCATGCGGCTGCCCTTGTCGGCGATCTCGTTCAGATAGATCGGGCCGGAGATGTGCGACATCGGCAGGATGCAGCCCCAGACCGTCTCGGCGCCGGTGTGGTGCATGCGCGCCATGCAAGGCGGGAACTGGGCGAGGTTGATGGAATTTAACACCACGCCTTTGGGTTCGCCCGTCGTTCCGGAGGTATAAAGGATCAGCGCGTCGTCTTGCGGCGCGCGCCGCGCGGGAACGAAATCTTTCGCCGGCGGAGCGAGTCTCTTCTCGAAACTTTCGTCGCCCGCTCCATCGACGATCCACAGCGGGATTTTTTTCGATTCTTGAACGGCTTCGCGCGCGTCGGCCGCAAGTCGCGCATGCGTGATGAGCAAACTCAAGTCAGCGTCGCGCAGCACTCCGGCAAGCTCCTTGCCCTTGAGGCGCGCATCGAGCACGACGGTCACCGCGCCCATGCGCTGGGTCGCGTAGTAACCCAGCGCGAAAGCGATCGAGTTGGGAAGCAACAGCCCGACGCGATCTCCCTGCCGGAGGTCTTCCGCGCAAAGATGTCCCGCGAGGCCGGAGACTTTTGCATCGAGCGCGCCGAAGCTCACCGCCTCATCTTTGAAGATGAGCGCGATCTTCTCCGGATGCCTGCGCGCGGTCCGCGCCAGAACATCGCCGGGGAAAAACGCTATTGGATCGGTATGGTCTGCCATAACGCGAAGGCCCGTTGAAAAGGTTTAAACCATTTGGAGAGTTTCCACAGCTCGCCGCGCTCGAGCTTGAGCTTGCCCTGTTGCGTCGCGAGAAACGGATCGATGCGGCCGCGAAAGACCGCCTCCCACCATTCTCGTTTGCCGCTGATCGCGAACTCGCCGTCGTCGGCACTGTCGAGGCGCGTGATCGTGCCGTTATCGAAGTAAACCGTCCATGAAGTTTTGGTCTCTTCCAGACGGAGCGTGAGCGTGGTCGTTAAACTCCCTTCTTTTCCCTGCTGCCGATAAGTCGGATCGGAATTGGCGCTCTCGACCAGCGCCTCCATATGTTTGCGCGAGAAAAGCGCATGGCCGCCTGGTTTCGGTTCGGCCTTCGCGCGCTTCACCGGCGCGCGCAGCGCCGGCTCGCTCGGGCCCGCGCTATGCAACAATTGGCACTGGACCGCCTCCTCCAGCAAGTCCGTCAGGAGAAACGCCTCCTGCAAATCTTTCCCGATCGCGACGGTTCCGTGCCCCTGGAGAATCACGACCGGAGTCAATCTCAGCTCCTCGACGACTTGAGCCGGGTCGGTCACCGTCGGCGTCTCCTGCCGGACTACGGCGACTTCGCCGATCGTGTATTTCTCCTCGAAGGAGAGCGGGACGAAGCTCTCGTGCGACAGAGAAAAACCCAGCACCGCCGGAGGATGAACGTGAACGATCGCCTGGGCCTCGGTGCCGCGATAAACCGCCAGATGCATCGGCGTCTCGCTCGACGGCTGCGACTTTTTTTTCACCGGCCGGCCGTCGAGATCGATCTCGACGAGATTTTCCGGCGCGAGAAATCCGAGCGGCGCATGCTGCCCCGTGATGAGCAGGCGATTTTTCCCCAGCCGGCAACTGATGTTACCGCCCCAGCCGCTGATCAGCCTGCGCTCGAAGAGGAGCTTGCCCCAGCGGATGATTGCGCGCTCGACCGGCTTCATTCTCGTTTCTCCTTTAAAAGAGCCCAGGGGACGATTTCTTTTTCTAGGGGATAAATCGCGACACCGTCGCCGGCGACGCGCTCGTCCATGAAGGTCGAGACGTTGCGATCGAGCGGCGCCGCCGGGAGCGGCCCGGAAGCGAGAAGCTCCACCGAAACGCCGTGCGCGCGCGCCAGCAGGACCGCGAGGAGCGAGCCGCAGATTCCGACCGGCCCCTTCTCGGCGAATTCGGTGTAAAAAAGATAGAGCTTCCGGATCGTCCCCTGAGCGAAAAGAGTTCCCATCATGTTGTCGGAGATGAGCTGGAACGGCACGTTTTGCCCTCTGAGACCTTGGGCGACTGTGTGAAGTCCCCATAGCTCGGGACGCATTTCCGGCAGCAAAACGTGCGCGGCCTCTTCTCCCCTGAGCGCATGGGCCAAATGCGGATAACTCGAAGCTTCCGGTATTCCGTAGATCAGCAGGTAACTCGGCCCGGGGGGTTTTTCATCCTGGCGCGCGGGAGACTCCGGCCGATATTTTTCCCTGAAACTCTCGGGCGTGGTGCTGCCGTCAAAGCCGATCAAGCGGGAGATCAGGCGCGCTGGCGTCACGTCGAACGCCGGATAGCGGCCGTCGATTTTATATTCGAGCAATGGACGCCCCTGCAATTGAAATAGCTCGCTCGCCGGCCGCTCCTCGATCTCGACATCGTCGCCGCTCTGGAGCTTGCCGGGATCCTGGACCAAAACATAAAATGGCACGCCGTACTCTTTTGCCACCACCGCGATCGGATACGTTCCTACCTTATTAACGATGTCGCCGTTTCGCGCCGAGCGGTCGGCGCCCACCAGCACCGCGTTGACTTTGCCTGCGGCGATAACCTGCGCAATCGCGCAATCCGGTATCAGCTCCACTTGGACTCCCGCCTGCGCGAGCTCCCACGCGGTAAGACGCGAGCCTTGAAGATAAGGCCGGGTCTCGGTCGCGATGACGCGCAGATCTTTCCCCATCTCACGGCACCAATGGCCGACGGCGACGATCTCGCCGCTGACGTTGCAGTGGGTGAGCAAGCGGCAGGAATCCGGCAAAAGCTCGGCGGCATGCTTCGCCCTTTCGGTCCGTGCTTTCACGACGCCGGAGACGAGCTGGTGAATTTTTTCTTCGAACCAGTCTCCCGCGTCGTTTCCAGTAGGCATACTGTCGAACCAAGGGTCGAAATATCCGGCCAGCGCTTTGAAGTCGAAGGTCGGTCGCGCCGCGACGAACTCCTGCGCCAACCGGCCGAGACGCTCCTTAAGCGCCGCGCCGCTCTGTCCGCGCGCGACGAGCGCCGCAGCGTAAAAAAAAGTCAGTACCTGCCCGAAGGCGCGCGTTTTCATTTCTTTGACCGCGCTGAGCGCCTGCTCGACCTTGCTTACCTCGATGTATTCGCTCTTCCACGGCAGCTGCGTCTCGTCGAGAATTTTAAAGCGCCCTCCCTCCCAGAGCACGGGCTGGAACAGTGGACTTTGTTTCACGTTCATACAGGCCGTTCAGACTAAATTTTCATGCTTCGACGGGCTCAGCATGAACGGTAAATAGTTAACTTGAAACCTTCACCCGTTTGTCCTGAGCATGTCGAAGGACGAACGGGTTCCATTCATCAATCCATGAACTGAAGCGCTTTGAGAGCGACCTCGACCATTTTCTCTTCGGCTTTGAGAAAGGCGGGATCGCGAAAACCGAATTTGCCGCAGAGGCACTCATCCGACACCGCGAGAATGGCGCCGGCCTTTTTGCCGCGCACCTGCGCGATGGTTAAAAACGCCGAGGTTACCATGTCGATCGCGGCGATGCCCTGCCGCTCCAGATCGCCGATCAATTCGGGCGTCTCCTGGAACAGCGCGTCGGTGGTGAAGACCGAGCCCAAATGATAGCGCACGCCGGCGCTCTCGGCGGCTTTTTCCAAAGCGCGCACGATTCCAGGGTCGGCAACCGTGGAAAAATTCTTTGCCACGTAATAATCCGTCGTTCCTTCGCCGCGCCGCGCGCCGGTGACGATCACGAGATCGCCGACCTTGATCTTGTCCTGGAGCGAGCCACAGCTCCCGATGCGCACGAGCGTCTCAGCGCCGCCGGCGCAGAGAATTTCCGTCGTGATCGCCGTGTCCGGCGCGTAGCGCCCGCCGTTGCCAACCGTAACCTGTTTTCCGTCGTACGCGCCGGTGTGCATCTCGTAGTCGAGAAAAGAGAAATTTTTCTTCGGGTTCTGGAGCAGGCCGCGGATCATGTCGCTCCGCTCCTTCGGGCCCGGGATCAGGGCGAAACGGCCGAGCGAGTCGGATTTTAGCCCGAGCATCGAGAGCATCCGGGCCGGAGTGAAGTGCGGCTCTTTGACCATTGCTAGAGACCCTGGGAAATAAATTCCAGCAGCTCTTGGACGGGGAGAGGCTTTTCGGCGAGAGCGAAACTGCGCAGGCAGACGGCGCTGGTCGTGAGCACCAGCTCGGCGCCCGTCTCTTTCGCCTCGCGCAGCCGGTCTTCGGCGTTCCACTTGGCGAGGTCCGGGAAGGCCTCCGGCACGCCGCCGCCGCCGCCGCAGCACCACGACCAGCGCCGGTTGCGCGGCATCTCGACCAGCTCGACTCCAGGAATCGCGCGGAGAATATTTCTCGGCGCTTCGTAAACGCCCGAGCCTCTGCCGAGATGGCAGGGATCGTGGTAGGTGACTTTTTTATTGATGGGTTTACTAAACTTGAGCCGGCTATCCTGAATGAGCTTCTCAATATACTCGACGGCGTGCATGACTTTAACGTCTTGCATGTCTTCTTTCGGATATTCGCGCCAGATGCGCCGGCAACTGCCGCACGCAGTCACGACCGTGCGAATGCCCGCTTGCTTGATGGTTTTGACATTCTCCCCCTGCAACCGCACATACTCGTCGCGGAAGCCGAGATCATGGGCATAAAGACCGCAGCAGCTCTCGCGCTCGCCGAGAATGACAAAATCTTCGCCCGCGCGCTTCATCAGCTTGGCCAGAGCGATCGCCCCTGCACGTCCGTGCGGCTGGTCGGCGGAGCAGCCGGCGAAGAGAAGCGTCGGCGCATTTTGAGCGCCCAGTTTTTTTAAACCCAATCCATTCGCCCAAACGCCGCGCTTTTCTTTCGGCTGCGCCCAGGGATTGTTGTGCCGCTTCAGTCCATCGAGCAGCGGGCGATGCGCTTCGAGCGGCCCTTCTTTTTGCGCGATCTCCTCGCGCATCGCGACGGTAATGTCCCACGGGCCGTAGCCGTCGTTGCGCACGCCGCAAATCTCCTGGCACATGAGACAGGTCGTGCAGGCGTAAATGACTTCTTTCAGCTCGGGCGTGATCGTGTCGAGGCCGTGAAAGACGCGCTGCGACATGAGCCAGCGCGATTTCGGCGTGTGGCGCTGGAAGCGATAGAACTCGTAGGGCGGGCATTTGGTTTTGGGACCCGGCTCGTCTTCCATGGGATTCACCGGACCGTGGCCGTAGCACGAGCCGCAAAGCACACACCCCGAGCTTCGCTCTGCAATATCCTTGGCGTAGAGCCAGCGCTTCACCCGCTCCAGGCCCGACACGGTCTTACTCTTCTCAGCCATAAATAGTTAACACGTAAACTATATCCGCGGAATTCAAGAGTCAACGCTGCCTCTTCACGAACACGACCCACGAGCACGATCACGAAGATTTACGCGGCCGAGGAGACGCGGATCAGCTTGCGCAAGAGCGACGCAAGCTCCTTCTGCTGGATTTTGTTGAGCGGAGAGAAAAATTGCGAGATGCTTTTTTCAAAGAGCGGGATCGTATTCTTGTAGACCTTCATGCCTTTGTCCGTGAGCGTGACGCGCACCACGCGCCGGTCGCGCGCATCGCGCTCGCGCACGACGAGACGCTTTTCCTCCAGCCGGTCGACGATGCCGGTCAGGTTGCTCACCGTGACCATCATCTTTTCGCCGATCTCGCCGAACGGCAATTCCCCGGCGTAGCCGATGGTGGCCAGGACGTAAAACTGCGGCGAGGTGAGATCGAGCCGCTCGAGATCGTCCTGGAGTTTTTTGTTGGAGACGAGATTGAAACGCAGAAACCGGATCCAGAGGCTCGTGGTGTAACGCGAAAAAAAAGGTCTCTTGTTCGCCAGCACGGGAAAAAGTCTAGACTCACGCCTGTCAAAAAGCAACCGTTACATTGACAGCGGCGGCGGAGAAAAATAGATTGAGGCAGGCGGGGCGCGATGAAACTCCATATTCTCGGATGCGGCGACGCTTTCGGCAGCGGCGGCAGGAACAACAGCGGATATCTCGTGGAGAGCGGCGAGCGGCTTTTTCTCCTCGACTGCGGACCGACGACGCTTTTGGCGATGAAGCGCGCCGGATTCAGTCCCGAGCGGCTCGACGCGGTTTTTCTGAGCCATCTCCACGGCGATCACTACGGCGGGCTGCCGTTTTTTTTCACCGACTACCTTCACGAGCATCCGCGCGCGCGGCCGCTCCACATCGCGGGCCCGGAGGGAACCGAAGAGCGCGTGCGCAGTTTGTTTCAAGTGATGTTCGGCGAGCGCATGGAGCCGAGAGCGCTGCCGCCGACCGAGTTTCACGTCCTCGTTCCCGAGCGCGAAGAAGTCATCGACAGCATCCGGCTGTTCCCGTTTCGCGTGCCACACCAGACGCGCGACGTCTCGCTCGGCCTCAAAGTTTCCCATGACAGGAAGACGATTCTCTACTCCGGCGACTCCGCCTGGACGGACGAGTTCGTTACGCATTCGCGCGGCGCCGACCTCTTCTTGTGCGAGTGCTGTTTCTTCGACCGCGAGACCTCCATACACATGAGCTACCGGAAGCTCGAAGAAAATATTTCGCGGCTCGAATGCAAAAAAATCCTCCTCACGCACATGGGCGAGGAGATGCTCGCGCGCCGAGACGAAGTAAAGCTGCCGATGGCCGATGACGGAATGGTGATCGAGATCTGATTGCCCTACCGGCCCGCAGGAAACAAAAAGAGGGATTGAAGCATGCTCCTTTTTGCTCTGAGCGAATTATGGTAATCTGGGTACGGAAACGGAAAGCCTAATGTGAAGTACGGAGACCAAGATGAAGGGTAAAGTCAAGTATCGCTATCTTGAAGCCCGTTCGGACAAAGGCGCTCGTGTGATGCGCGTGCGCGGCGCAGGTGCTCGTGCTTCCACGATCTGGCACGATCGGTATATCTCACGGATGACGCCGGAGCAGATAACGAAGGACCGGGATATTAAATTAGAAGCCGTTTACGAGGCCTTAGAATATTGCCAGGAGAATTGGGAGGTCATCTGTCAAGAAAAAGATCGAGAACGGGAAATGCTGGAGCAAAGAGGATTTTTCGAGGGTTGAGGACATCACGCTTCATGAAATCGCCCAGGCGATCAACCGAATCGAACGATCCCGCATCCCGCTAAGAAACTCTTACTACAACCTCAATTTCTGGCGCGGCGGTTATTGATTGCGCAGCGTACTCGTCGCCGAAAGCTCAACGGCGAAGGATTGAGTTCCCGACAAAACCCGGAGCGAATGAACTACCCCGCAGCAAGCTGCGGGGTATCAGAACAAATCGAGAATCACTTGCTCAATTGTCACCCCCGCATGTCCCTAGCGGGGGTCCGGTCCTAACTTCGCCTGGATTCCCGCTTCAGCCTGAGGCTGATCCGTCCTCTGGCGGAAAAAGCATGCGGGAATGACGGACTTCGTAAAGGAAATAAATTCTACGCAGCAAGCTGCGGGAATTAGACCCCGTAGAGTTCAACCGGGAATCTGTCCGACCGCGTTGACCGGTGCGGCCGGAAGAATGATCGCCCGAAAGCCGCTCTTGGTCTCGATCTCGCGCGCGGCTTCCTGCGCTTCGGTTAATTTCGAGTAGGGTCCGACGCGCACGCGGTACGTGATCTCGCCGTTGGGAACCGGCGCGGGCTCCACCGAAACTTGAACTCCGTTGGCGGCGATGGTCCTTTGCAACGATTCGGCCCGGTCGCGCTCGCGGAACGAAGCGATCTGCAGCATGTAACCCGCGGCCGACTGGAGCCGCTGCTGCTCGTCCGGTGAAAAAAGCACGGAAGCGGGCCTCTCGCCGTTCGCATGCGCCAGGCTGTTTGCCGCATTCGCGACTTTCAGAGTTTCGAAATTTTCGAGTCCGTATCCCAAGAGCTTCGTGCTGTCGCCCCAGAGGTCGCGCGATCCCAGCATCGCGATGATCACGGTCGCGCCGTTGCGCGCCGCGGCGCCGACAAAACACTTCTGCGCGGCGAGCGTGTAGCCGGTCTTGCCGCCGATAGCGCCATCAAAATTCCACAGCATGCGGTTGTGGCTGCGCACCATGATCGGGCGCGGCTTTGGACTGCGGCCGGCGGCGAGTGAACTCACCGAGCTCGTCTTGGTCAGGACGATCTCGCGGAAGATGGGATTTTTTAGCGCGTACTTGAAAATCAACGCCAGGTCGCGCACCGTCGAGTAATGTCCTTCCGCCGTCAGGCCGTGAGGATTGACGAAGCGGGTGTTCGTCGCCCCGATGTCATGCGCCTTCTTCGTCATCATCTCTCCGAAGCGCTCGACCGACCCGCCGATGCCCTCGGCCAGCACCATGCCGGCGTCGTTGGCAGAGGTGAGCAGGAGCGCATAGAGCAAATCGCGGATCGTCATCTTTTGCCCGGGACGAAGATAAAGCTTGGAGGACGGCACGCGCGTCGCCGTCTTGCTCACCGTGAGTGTTTCGCTAAGCGAACGGCCGCTTTCCAGCACAACGAGCGCAGTGACGACTTTGGTCGTGCTCGCCGGAGGCAGCTCGACGTCGGGCTCGCGCTCAAAGAGGACCTCGCCCGTGGCGGCGTCCATGAGCAGCGCGGCGCGCGCGCTGAAACCTTCCTCGGGAAAAGCCGGCCAAGCCGGGGAAGAATCGAATAGGAGCAGAGAGAAAATCAGGAGGAAGAGCGTCGCGGGTTGTCCTCTATCCTTCAGAACTGCTTATCCTCCTTACGGCAGCGAGCTTGCAGACGGCATGGCCTAGATATCCAGCCGAATAGATTCTCCATTTATACCACAATTTTAAGTCGCAGAACAGCGATAAGGGGAATCTTCAGTGAAGCTGTTTTTGAATGGCATCGATCGCCTCGCGCGCCAACGCGTAGTTGGGCGCGATCGCCAGCGCCTGTTCAAATTCTTCCACGGCTTTCTTTAACATTCCCTTGGAGACGTAAACGCGTCCCAGGTTGTAGTGCGGATAATGATAGGCGTCGTACCGCCGTGCGCGCGTCGCCCGCTCCAGCCAGGGGATCGCCTCGTCGAATCTGTTTAGATTGATGAGATAGGCGCCGATGTCGTTGTAGGGATTGCCGAAGTCCGGATCGACCGCGATCGCTCTCTCGCACTCCGCGATCGCGTCATCGTACCGGCCCTGGAAGCTGTAGGTCCAGCCGAGAAAGGTATACGCCTCGGCGGTCGGATGAGAAAGAATGGATTCGCGATAGAGCCGGACCGCCTCGTCCAGCTTGCCTTCCATCTGGAGGCGGTACGCCTCTTGAAAGAGCTGCATCGCTTTTTCCAGGCTTACTTTCTCATCCATGATTAATTTTTTTTCCGCCCCGACTCCGGATTGACCCCGTGCTTTTTCAACTCTGTCTCCGCCTGCCCGCGCTCGCCCGCCTGCTGTCCCAACGCTTCTCGGCGAATGCGGTCCTGACAGGGATCGCAAATCCCGCCCTTGAGCGCCACGGCCTTGGCGCAGATCATGCATTTTTTTTCCGCCATCATGCTGTATTTTACCCGAATGAATTAATTTTCCAACCTTTTTTTGCAAAATGCCGTCTAAGTTTTAGCAACCGTCCGCCGGGGGATTTCTTGAAGGGTCGATGCGTGGGACGAGGAAAATGAAGCGTGCCGGGAAGTCGCTCTAAGCATTTTTGTCGGGCGTAAACCTGATGTATCGCATCGGCCCGGAAAGAGATTCCCCGGTGGACGGCGCCCTTCAATCGATCACCTTCACTTGCTCCGGATTTTCGAGAATCATCTCGAGCCCGTACTGCGGATGGTCCTTGATCTCGCCGGTCAGCTCGAGTTCTTTGCCTTCGAATTTTTTGGGCGGGAGCCTTTTTTTCTCGAACAGATCCACCGCGGAGGCGAAGATCACGGCGGTGAACGAGTCGCGCGAGGGCCCGAAGTTGATGAAGTAGGTGTTGCTCTTCTCCGATAGTCCGACGCGGAAGACCCGGCCGCGAATCTTTGCGCGGGTGCCCGCGAGCTTCTTGATCTTCTCCACTTCTCTCGCCTGCACCAGCGGGGGATCGGCCGGCGGCGCCGCGGGCGCCGGAGCCGGGACGAAAGCAACCGGGTAACTCCGCTCGCCGGAGGACGGCCCACTCCAGCGCAGATAGAGAATAGGAACGAGAAATCCGGCGACGAACGCGCATGCGACCAGAAGGAGAGTGACGGCCCTTAGTTTTATCGAAGGGTTCATCGCTTTTTCTCCCACAGGCGGAAGAATTCCTTGCGGTACTCTTCCGCCAGCGGCGCGGCGTCGCGGAACACGAGCAGATTTTCGTCGTTGGAATTTTCCGCCGACACCGTCCAGTTATACGAGCCGGTGAGCAGCACCTTGCGGTCGATCACCGCGAATTTCTGGTGCATGAGCCCGGCCCCGCTTCCCTTATCGAGGCCCGCGACGCGCCGGATGGGAATCCGCTGCTTTTCCAAAAAAGATTTCTTCGAGCTGTCGTTGGTCGCGTCGAAGTCCTGGTCCAACACGACCTGGACCTTCACGCCGCGCTGGCTGGCTTTGACCAGAGCCCAGGCTATCTCCTCGTTTGTGAACGCATACACCGCGACCAGAATTTCCTTCTGCGCCTGGCCGATCTCGCGAACGATGTAGCTGGAGCATTTCCCATAGGGGCTGAAGCAGGCCTGAACGGCCATCGCCGCCCAGCTTTCGAGAGTAAACAGTGCAAATTGCAAAATGCAAAGCGCAAAATTAAAGGAGATTTTGCATTTTTCAATTTTCATTTTGCATTTTGCCTTGCTGCGGCTGGCACAGCTCGATGACCAGCCGCTCCATCACGATGCGCGGAGAATTGCCGCTCGATTTTAACCGCACGTCGGTTTCATAGAGAAGATCGAGGTCGCGCGCGAGCTCGCGGGCGGTAAAGTTTTCGGCGCCTTTAAATCCCATGTAAAGCGAGTACGGGTTGCCGGGAACGGGCGTGTCGCGCAAGACTTTTTGCTGGAATTGCGGATAGCTCATCTCGCTGCGCCATTGGCGTCCCATCTCTCCATCCATCAACTGGCGCGCGAGCAGAAGGCGGCGGATTTCGCCCGCGATCGGCCCCAACAGCGCCAACGGATGATTGCCTTGAGACAACAGGCGAGCGAGCTGTCCGAGCGCCGCGAGCCGGTCGCGCGCGGCGACCGCCCTGGTCAAATCGAAAACCCAGCCCTCGCCCTGATCGAGAAGGATTTCTTCCACGTCCTTGGCCTGGATCAAGTCTCGATCGCCGACGTAAAGGAACAGCTTGTCCAACTCCTGGTGGACCGCCCAGAGTTGTGTCCCGGCGCGCGCCAGGACCATCTCGCGCGCGCGCGGCTCGATCCGCTTGCCCGCCTCGCGCAGGCGTTGATCGAGAAACGGCGCCAGCGCCGCTCGGTCGAGATTGCCGCTCTTCTCGCGCCCGAGTGTGAGATCGAGCACGGCGCCCTTCTCGATAAATTTTTTGTACAGCCGCGTCCTGCGGTCCACGTGCGACGCGCCGAGGAGCAGCACGCCCCATGGGGGCAGGCCGTTCTCCAGAAAATGAATGAGCCGGTCGGCTTCGCCTGCGGCCGCTTGACGCATGCGGAAATCTTGGCCGCGGCAAAACGCGAGCAAGGCCGCCGCTTCCCTTCCATCGTCGCCGAGAAGCGCGGCGATCTCGGCGGTGGAGACGCGCTCCTCGACGCGGTCCCAGCGCTCCTGAGTCCAACCCTCTATGTGAAGCAGCTCGAAGAACAGGCGCGCCGCCGCGTCTTTTTTTCCCTCGCTCCATAAGAGGAGGACCTTTTCGCCCATTTCGCCCTTGTTCTCCGCCGACGCGAAATACGGCGCGTCTTCGACCCAGACGGTTTTTGTCCCGGACAAAAACGGCGGCGTCATCAACGACGCCTCGATCTGATCCCACGATGCGGCGCGTCCGTCGAAACGCTCCAGATTGAACGCGCGGCTCTCCGGCGGCACGAGCAGATCGAGCAGAGCCTGGATGGCCGCGCGCACCTGATAATCGTCGCCGTGAACAAGCAACAAGGACGGCGGTTTGCCTTTGCGGATATTGGCGAGAATGGATTCGAGATCAGCTTTCATAGGAATGAAAGTGTTTTTACTCAGTCCTCAGTCCTGAGCGACTCAGTCCTAGTTTTTCGAAATCCACATCCGGCTCTTCTCGCTCCAGATATAGTCTGACTTCCAGAGTTTGATCCCGATGGTAAAGTCGCCGCCGGATTTCGATACGAAGAACTTTTCATTGGAATGGGGGATATCGACCCGCGCGATCACGTAGATTTTCTTGGCGATCGCCTTGTTCACCAGGATGCGGTCGCCGACCTGCATGGGGCGAGAATTTCTTCTCGGATTATTATTTCTTGTCTTCATGTTGAAAAGTTCAGATTACCATCTGAGATCTGTAATTTGAGATCTGAGACTTCGTCGTGAGCTCAGTCGAACGATTCCGAGCGGAGCGAGGACTGACTAGTGCACCCCCAGTTCTTTCTGCACCTCACGCAGCAGGGAAAAGTCTCTGAGCTGCGCCAGAGGCGGTCGCTTGTCCGACTTGAGATCCTTCAACCGCGCGTCGACCGCAAATTGATACGTCGCGTCGCTCACGCTGCCGTCGGGACTGAACGAAGGAACAATAAGATCATAAGATTCGCCGGCCACCTCTTTGGTCTGCTGGAGCCATTGCACCATGATGGGAACGACTTCGTCTTTCCGCTCGCGGACAAAGCGCAGCGCGCGCACGGTGGCGCGCAGGACCTTTTTGGCCTGGTCGCGGTTTTCTTTCAGCCGCGAATCGGTGATCGAGATCGCGGAGATCGGGCTACCGATCTTTAAGTCTTTCGGACCGCCCAGAATATTGTAGCCTTCCTTTTGCAAGCGAATGGGTCCGGGCGGCGAAACACAGATCGCGTCCACTAATCCCTTCCTCAACATCTCCGAGCGCACTGGCTCATCCGCGCCCAAGGTGACGAACTGGACCTCTTTCAAGTCGAGACCCTTGGCCTGAAGGATCGCCTCGGCCGCCAGATAATCGGAGCCGCCGATCCTCTGCGTGCCGAGGCGTTTTCCGCGAAGATCCGCGATCGTCTTGATCTCCGGACGCGCGACGACGTGATGCAGCGGCTTTTCGGTGAGAACTGCGAGCTGCTTGAAAGGCATGCCCTGAATCGCGGCCGTCAGAATATTGCCGAAGGTGAGGGTGTATTGAATGTCGCCGTTCATCATGGCGGGCACTGCGACCTGGCTTCGCATCTGAATCAAAACCGGCTCCAACCCTTCTTCCTTGAAGAACCCTTTTGCCGCCGCAACTTGAGCCGGTAGAAAAGCGTAGGTGCGGCTGGAATATGAAATGAGGGTTTTTTCCGCGGCGAGCGACGCCGCTGCTACAAACACGCAGCAGAGCGCCAGCATGGTGAGAATCATCTTTTTGCTCTTCAACGCGGTTCCCCTCCGGTGCACACTCATCCGGACAAAGGTATCACGAAGCAGCGTAGCGGCCAATCTTTTTTCTTGTTTTTTGAGCTGCTTGACAACAGTAGCTCGCTTTCCTATAGCTGAGAGGTCTCAGCATACCAACGAAGGTCGGAAAGAATTTCGGAGGTTGACGATGCGCTTATTAACTTTCGTGAAAAACAATCAGAGCCGCCTGGGTCTCATCGGTCCGGCGGACCACGTGATCGATCTGGCGGAGCTGAACCGCCGCTATTTGAAAGCGAGTGCCGCGCCGTACTTGAACGGCATGCAGGCATTCATCGAGGCGGGCGGCAAGGCGCTGGGCCTGGCGAAAAAAGCAGCCAAGTACGTCGCGGGAAAGGACGAGGACGGACTCAAAAAGCTCCGCCAGTCCGGCGCGCTGGTGAAACTCAGCCAGGTGAAAATTCTCTCTCCGATTCCCTGGCCGCGCAAGAACGTCGTTCTTCTGGGCGTCAACTACAAAGAACACATCGAAGAGGGGGCGAGGGCGCGATCGATCGAGCTTAAATATCCCGAAGCGCCGGTCTTTTTCACCAAGCCGGCAACTTCGGTCATCGGCCACCTGGGGAAAGTCGTGCATCATAAAGCGACCGAAAAGCTCGACTACGAAGTCGAGCTGGCGGTGGTGATGGGAAAGAGAGGCCGGGACATTCCCAGGGACAAGGTTTACGATTATATTTTCGGCTACACGATCTGTCTCGACATGACCGCGCGCGATCTCCAGCGCAAGCACGGCCAGTGGTTCAAGGGGAAATCGCTCGATACCTATTGCCCCCTGGGGCCGTGGATCGTCCACAAGAGCGCCATCCCCGATCCGCAAAAGCTGCGTCTCATCTGCCGGGTGAACGGCCAGGTGATGCAGGACGACAAGACCTCCAACATGATTTTCGACATCCCGACGACGATCGAATCGCTCTCTCAGGGCATGACGCTCGAGCCGGGCGAGATCGTGAGCACGGGGACACCGTCGGGCGTCGGCTTCGCCCGCGTGCCGCCGTTTTTCTTAAAGCCCGGCGACAAGGTCGAAGCGGACATCGAAGGCATCGGCGTCCTCCAGGTCGAGATCGCCGCGCCTTAAAAAAAACAAATTTTGAATTATGAGTTTTGAATGTTGAATTCAAATTCAAAATTCAGCATTCAAAATTCAAAATTGCTTTATGACCGTTCGGTCCGCAGCCGTCGCGGGCTCATTTTATCCCGCCCAAGCCGGAGAGCTGAAGCGACTGCTCGAAGAATGTTTTCTCTCCAGTCCGCTCGGCCCTCAAGTCGCGCATACTCCCTCCCCTGCCCTTCTTGGAGGAATCGTTCCTCATGCCGGCTATGTTTATTCCGGACCGTGCGCGGCTCATCTATATGCCCGGCTGGATAACGACATCCGGCTCGTGATTCTCCTCGGCGTCAACCACAGAAGCCGCGGCGCCCGCGCCGCGCTCAGCGGGGCCGAATTTTGGGAAACGCCGCTGGGACGAGTAGAGATTGATCGAGACGTTGGCGAACGGCTGCTGAGCGAAATCGATTGTCTTACCGAAGACGATCGGCCGCATCTCGAAGAGCACAGCATCGAAGTCCAGCTTCCGTTTCTCCAGAGCGTCTTGGAAAAATTCGCTTTTGTGCCGGTCTCGCTCTCCCACCTGACAATAGAAGAATGCCGCCGGCTCGGCCAGGCGCTCGCGCGTTTGGTGGAAGCGAAAAAAGCTGCGGGAGACAAAATTCTCTTGCTCGCCAGCAGCGATCTCAATCACTATCGTTCGCCGAAGGAAACCCTTCGGCTCGACCGCTTGGCGCTGGAGAAAGTTTTGGCGTTGGATCCCGCGGGGCTGCTCGAAACCGTGGAAGAAAACGACATCAGCATGTGCGGCGTGATTCCAACGGCGGTGTTTCTTTTCGCCGCCAACGCACTCGGCGCGAAGCAGGCGCAGCTCTTGAAGCATTGCCACTCGGGCGATGCCGTGCCTATGAGGGAAGTCGTGGGCTACGCCAGCGTGGCGGTGGAGTTCTAGAGAACACCCACAGAACCGTATACGATCGAGTTAAATCGAGCTCGTATCGGCCCGCTAAAAACCGGAGGCCAACTATTGAGCTCGACGCTGTTGCTGGCGCCGGAGGGAAGCGGCGACGGCAAGCTCAAGGTAGGAGAAATATTTTCTTTGGATCTCAAGACCAACATGGTGGTTTTGTCCGCCTGCGAGACGGGACTCGGAAAGCTCAGCAGCGGCGATGAGATCGTCGGTCTCACGCGCGCGTTCATCTACGCCGGCACGCCGTCGATCGTAACGACGTCGTGGAAAGTAAACGACCGCGCGAGTTATGAGCTGATGCGGGAGTTTTATCAGCACTTGAAGACGGGTAAGAAGGCGGAGGCGCTCCGGCAGGCGCAGCTTAAGACGATGAAAGAGTTTCCGGAACCTTTCTATTGGGCGGCGTACCAGCTCACGGGGGAACCGTAAATGTACTGGGCGGGCTGTCCCGTCCGTTCGCTGCAAGATAGACCGGTTCTCAAATGCCCAAACAATCGTCTTGGAAAGCTGACGTTAAGAGCCTAAGTCATAACCAGATCGTAGACCTGCTTGAGAAACTACAAGGTAGCGGCCAGCAAGATATTATCCTCTCCCTACGCCGGGAGTTAATCGCCAGGGCTAGAATTAGAGGCTTGAGTGACGCCGAGATAGTTAGATCCCTGTCACGGGCAGTTCCGCGCGGTTTGAGGTTGCAGGAAATTGCGAAAGAGTGGGCCGAAGCCTTAGGATTGACTGTAGAAGAATTTAAGCGGATCGCAAACGTGAGGTAGATGATTTTTCGCTATCTATCTTCGTTAGAAGAGCGGCAAGTCTCCTCGCGGGCTCAACTACTGTTCTTCGATATTTCTCTCGCTGCTTTTGTTGGGCTTTGGAAAGTTTGGTGAGTTTCTTTTTGCCGTTCCTAGGCATGAAGGCACTATAAGACGCGTGCGCTGACCTGTCAAGTTTCACTGGCGCTACCTACAGATTGACTTGCCCCGACCCATTTGTTAGTGGAGTAGTTGTTTGAAATGCTAGGGGTGTCCGCCTCAGGCGGACTGAGAGTCCGAACAAAATCGGACAACCCTCAGAACCTGATCCGGATAGTGCCGGCGTAGGGAAGCGTGAAAGTCAGATCCCGATCCTTCGGGGCGAACTTAAGACCGTATTCCCTGACCACGGACGTGGTCGAGTCGAGTACGGTTTTTTTATTGCATGACCGTTCAAATCAACGGCGAGATGAAAGAAATCAAAGAAGGGCTCAGTCTAGCGCTGCTGCTCGAAGAGCTGGGAATCCGTCCCGGCAGAGTCGTCGTGGAGCTAAACCGCGGCGTCGTCGCGCGCGACACGCACGGCGCGACCGTACTCAAGGAGGGCGATGCGGTTGAGATCGTCCACTTCGTCGGCGGAGGATAACAGGAGAACAAGATGAACGACGTTTTTAAATTGGCAGACAAAACTTACCGGTCGCGGCTCATCGTCGGGACGGGGAAATACAAAGACTTCGATGAAACGCGAAGGGCGATCGAAGCTTCCGGCGCGGAGATCGTCACGGTCGCCGTGCGCCGCGTCAACATCACCGATCCGAACAAAGAAAACCTGCTGGATTTTCTCGACCCAAAAAAATACACGATCTTGCCGAACACCGCCGGCTGCTATACGGCCGACGACGCCGTGCGCACCTGCCGGCTCGCGCGCGCGGCCGGCGTCGGCAACATGGTGAAGCTCGAAGTGATCGGCGACGAGCGCACGCTTTTTCCGGATATTCCGGCGACGCTCGAAGCGGCGCAAATTTTAATCAAGGAAGGTTTCGTCGTGCTGCCTTATATTCACGACGACCCGGTCACGGCGAAAAAACTCCAGGAGATGGGCTGCGCGGCGGTGATGCCGCTGGCGGCGCCGATCGGCTCGGGCCTCGGCATCCGCAATCCTTACAATATCAGAATTATTCTGGAGCACGCCACGGTGCCGGTAATCGTCGACGCCGGCGTTGGCACCGCGTCCGACGCGGCGGTCGCCATGGAGATGGGCTGCGACGGCGTGCTGATGAACACGGCGATCGCGGGGGCTAAAGATCCGATCCTGATGGCCGATGCAATGAAGCTAGGCGTGGAAGCCGGAAGAAAGGCGTTTCTCGCCGGCCGCATTCCGAAAAAGCTCTACGCCACGGCCTCGAGCCCGCTCGATGGCATTCTAGGTTAATAATTTCAAAACACCTGAGACGTATTTCTTTGTGCGTTGACGCGAGGCGGCTGAGCTTAATGCGTAAGCGTCCACCTGGGGGGCTCTTGAAGGGCCGACGCGTGGGACGAGGGGAATCAAACATACCCCGAAACACTTCCCGGCACAGTCGGTTAAGTGTAAACTGGACGTATCGCGTCGGCCCGGAGAGAGACACCCAGGTGGACTGATGGCACACGGGCATTTTAGACAGCCGCGAAACCCTGATTTCGATCTTTATCTCGTCACCGACCGCCGACAGACGCGCGGACGCGAGCTGCTCGCGGTCATAGAACAGGCGCTTCTCGGCGGAGTCCGCGCGATTCAGTTACGCGAGAAGGATCTCGGCGGCAAGGAGCTTTTCTCGCTGGCGGAAAAAACCAAGACGCTATGCGCGCGACACGGAGCCAGCCTTTTTATCAACGACCGCATCGACGTCGCACTGGCGGTTGACGCCGACGGCATACAGCTCGGGAGCAGCTCCCTACCGGTTGACGCCGCCCGGAAACTTATGGGAGATAAAAGATTGATCGGCGCATCCACCCATTCGATGAAGGAGGCGCTGGCGGCGGAGGCGGCGGGCGCCGACTTTATTCTCTTCGGGCCGATCTATTTCACTCCGTCGAAAGCCGCGTATGGAAATCCTCAGGGACTTGAGCGACTGCAGGAAGCAGTGGAAAAAATCTCACTTCCCGTTTATGCTATCGGGGGTATCAAGGCGGAGAACGTCGCCGAGCTAAAGAAAACCGGCGCGCGCGGGGTCGCGTTGATTTCCGCGGTGATGAGCGCCGAGGAGCCGTCGTCCGTGTCAAGAGAGCTGCTTCGCTTGCTCAAGGAATAAAAGGATGAAAGAAATCGCCTTAGAGGTCTCGCAATACTTCCAGGATAATCTTCTGGTAGCGTTGGTCATCGCGTTGATCATGGGCTTTCTCGCAAGCAAGACGGTGACACACTGGGGAAAGAGCAATATCGCCGTCTATTTTATCGTCGGAGCTTTGGGCTCTTTTCTCGGGCAATTTATCATCCGTTACATCGGCCTGAAGCCGGTTCTCGATCAGGTCGCCGGCATGTGGCTGCTTTTCGACGTTCTCACGGCCTACATCGGCGCGTTCATCGTCGCTACGGTCGCGCACCTTTTCAAACCCATGTGAGCCACCCTAGCTCAGTTGGTAGAGCAGCTGATTCGTAATCAGCAGGTCGCC
>CAZNES010000062.1:0-25827 GCA_964572145.1 uncultured Syntrophobacteraceae bacterium | reverse complement strand
GCCGATCATGTCGCCGCAAATGATCATCACCGCGCTGAAAAGTCCCAACTGCCGCTTGAGTCCGGTGGCTTCCATGAGCGCCATTCATAACAGGTTCCGGCGCGCTCAGGCAAACCCATGGGAATCTCAAATTTCAAATCTGAAATCGCAGGTTTGAGATCTGTCCGCCACCGTACTTTGGCGGAGATATTCCGAGCGAAGCGAGGACCTGCCGTCTTTTCTCGGGTAAAAATCCATGCTAAACAATGCGACAGTCTTGGTCCAAATTGAAATAGTCGACAGCAGGAAATAGGAGGTCCCGAGTGGACTGGAAAGAGCCGGAGATGTTCGAGCCGGCAAAGCACGGCAACAAACCGTTCTCGGTGCGCATCCCGGCGCTGGTGGTCAGCCGGGGCGCCAAAGACCGGCTCAACTTTTTGACCGCGATGTGGTTTTCACCCATGGGCGCCGAGCCTTCGCGCATGGTGGTGGCGATTCTCAAGAGAACGCTCACTTACAAACTGATTCTGGAGCGCGGCGAGTTCGTCATGAGCGCGCCGACCGACAAGATGATGGACGTCGTCGTTTTTGCCGGGTACATCTCGGGCAACGACGTGGACAAGTGGAAGGCGACCGGCCTCACGCCGGTCAAGCCGTCCAAGGGTTCCGTGCCGCTGATCGGCGAGGCGATCGGCAACGTGGAGTACCGGTTGGCGCAAGTCATACCGTTCGGCGACGAGCTGGATCTGTTCGTCGGCGAAGTCCTGGCGACTCACGTGCGCAAAGGGTGCACGGAAGGCGAGCTGTTTCGCGCGGATGCAAACCCGCTGCTTTACATGGGCACCAAGTACGATCCCGCCGGCAAGCCGATGGGGAAATTCTACACCCACATGAGCGGGGTCGAGCGCGCCCCCTACGATTCGCCGTTGCTCAAGGAATACCTGCGCAAACCGAAGGTTAAAGATAGAAGCTGACGGCGGACGGCCCTCTTGACAGCGACGCCTTATCTTCATAGCCTTCGCTGTGGATTTCGCGCGCTCTTATGAACGCCTGTAATCGAAACAAGCTCGGGTCGCTCGCCCTATCGCTTCTCCTCTTGGCTCTCGGTAATGACTTGGCCTCCGCGCAGGCCGATCACACCGCCAAGCTTGTCGAAGGCGCCAAAAAGGAAGGCAACCTCTCCTGGTACACCTCGATGAACGTCAACGAATCGAAGCCGCTGGCCGATGACTTCGAAAAACAATACCCTTTTATCAAAGTGGAATTGTTCCGCTCCAGCGGCGAGAAGATTCAAAACCGGGTGACCACCGAGACCCGCGCCGGCCGGTGGAATTTCGACGTTGCCGGTTTGAGCGAAATCGGCACGCTGATCGAGCACAAGTTGATCGCGCCGTATCACTCGCCCGAAGCCAAAGGCTACATCAAAGAATTCAAAGATCCGCAAGGCCGTTGGAACGCGGTCTATATCAACTACTACGTTCCCGGCTACAACATCCGGCAGGTGGCCGAGAAGGACGCGCCGAAGCGGTGGGAGGATTTTCTCGACCCTCGTTGGAAAGACAAAATTTCTATCGACCAGGAAGAATATCCCTGGTACGTCACGCTGCTCGCCGCCTGGGGCAAAGAAAAAACGAACAAGTACATGAGCGCCCTCGCCAAGCAAAACATCCAATGGCGCAAAGGCCACGCCCTGATCGCGCAGCTCATGGGCGCCGGCGAGTTTCCGCTCGCGATCGTCTACGCCCATCGCGTCGAGTCGGATAAAAAAAAAGGCGCCCCGCTTGAATGGGCCAACACCGTCGATCCGATCGTCGTCTCGGTCCACTCGGTCGGCCTCAGCGCCAAACCCAGCCACCCGAACGCCGCGCGGCTCTTCATCGACTTCATTCTCGCCAAAAATTCCCAGGAGAAAATCCGCTCCTTCAACCGCGTGCCGGCGCGCGCGGACGTCGAGCCGCCCTCGCCCAAGATGGATCAGTCGAAGCTCAAGCTGCGCGTCGTCCCACACGATACGGCGACGCGCTATAACGAGTACGTCAAGGATTTCAGGAGCATATTCGGCCTGTAAGGAATCGGCCGAAAAGGAGAATAAAAATGACTCGGAGCAAAATCGCGCTCGCGGCTATTCTATCCTCGGCGTTTCTCGTCACCGCTTCGGCCCGGGTCTTTTCCGCTTCCGCGCCGCAGTTGCCGAAAGTGACGCAGGAGGATCTCAAAAAGGTCAATCTCGATCCTTCGATCCTGTCGAATATCGACGCAGAGCTGAAAGTCCCGCAGAACTGGATCGACGGGGCCAAAAAAGAGCGCCACCTGCGTATTTTCTCGACCTTCGATCCGCCGCAAGCGGATGCGTTGTTGCGTGCGTTCAAGGAGCGCTATCCGTTCATCGCGATCGAATACAACCGCGCGAGCCACGAGGACCGGGCGATCCGCACGCTGATCGCCTACAAAAATAAAAAGAGCGTGACGGACATTCTGACCGGACTCGGCGGGAGCTTCTTCATGTACCGCGAGATCAACGCCATGGAGGACCTGAGAAATATTCCCAATGTGAAAAACAACCCTACCGGAACTTTCGACCCCGAGGGCTTTTGGGTCGGCATGCACAACCGCTACTGGTGCATGGCTTACAACACCAAACAGATCGGCAAAGCGGACGCGCCCAAAAAGTGGGAAGATTTCCTTACCAATCCCAAATGGCGCAACGGCAATCTCGCGATCGGAAACCGTCCCCAGCTCTGGGCGCTACAGCTCTGGAAGGCCAAAGGCGAGAAGTGGACCAAAGATTTTCTCACCAAGCTCTTCAACGATGTGAAGCCGCAACTGCGCCGGGAAGGAATGAACGCCATGCTGGAGCTTTTGGCCGCCGGCGAATTCTACGGCAGCATTCCCTCGGCGGAGTACCGCACGTATCAGAAGACGCTGGACGGAGCGCCGGTGAACTACACCTGTCCCGAGCCGGTGCCCGCGGCCGTTTCCGAGATGGCGATCCTCAAAGGCTCGCCCAACATCAACTCCGCGCGGATCTTCGTGAACTGGTTCCTTAGCAAAGAGGGACAGATCGCCCAGTACGTCGCCGACTACGCTCCGCCGGTCCACAAGGACCTGCAGCGTAAAGAGCTGCTGCCCTTCGCCGATCAGATCGTGGGCAAAGAGATCGCCTTCAGAGACCCGGCTTTGGAGCTGGAGGTCCAGCCGAAGCTGCTCGAGTTCTGGGACGAGCTTTGGCTCCGGTCCGGAGGAAAACGGCGCGGTAAATAAATGGGCGAGACTCTCCGCCAACATCTCTGGCAGCACGGAATTTTTCTTCTCATTCTGTTTCTCGTGCTGACGCCCCTCGCTTTCCTTATCCTGGGAAGCTTCAGCACCGCCAGGCTGCCGGGAGATTTTTCTCTCGACAAAATGGGGCTGGTGAATTACCTGAAAGTTTACACCGACTCCGGAACCTACGAGCTGTTCACTAATACGGTGATCTACGTCGCGGGCAGCGCGGCGGTGGGAATCATCCTGGCGGTTTCTCTCGCCTGGCTGGTCGAGCGCACCAACATGCCGGGGAAAATTTTTCTTTACGCCGGTGTGCCGATGACGCTGGCCGTGCCCGGCATGCTGCAGGCGATGGCGTGGGTCCTGCTGCTCAGCCCGCGCATCGGTTTTATCAATCAGCTCTTGAAAGATCTCTTCGGCCCGGATGCGCCGGTGATCGACGTCTATTCGCTCGGCGGCATGGTCTTCGTCGAAGGTCTGCGGCTCGTGCCTACCGCCTTTCTCATGCTGGTGCCGCTCATGCGCAGCATGGACCCTTCGCTGGAAGAGGCGGCGGCGGTCTCCGGCGCGCGGCCGCTCTCCACGCTGCGCAAGGTCACTTTGCGGCTGCTCGCCCCCGCGCTGGTGGCGGTGATAATCTACCAGGCGATGACCGCGCTGGAGGTTTTCGAGATTCCCGGCATTCTGGGACTTCCGGCCGGCATCTACGTTTTCAGCACGAAGATATACGCCATCGTACGCACGGCGACCTTCATGCCGGTTTACGGCCAGGCCAACGCGCTCGCGATGGTTTATCTCTTCATCGCCATTGGAACCACGTTTCTCTATACCCGGATGATCGGCCGCGCGGAGCGTTACACGATCATCACGGGAAAAGGTTACCGGCCGCGCCAGCTCGATTTGGGAAAATGGAAAATCCCGGCGCTCGTCTGCGCCCTATTGTTTTTGTTTCTCTCGATCATGCTCCCCTTTCTAGTGTTCCTTTACGCTTCGTTTCTCCCGTACCTACAAGCCCCGTCCTGGAACGTCTTCAAAATCATGACGCTGAAAAACTACCGCTTGCTGGTGGAATACGGCGAGGTCGCCTCGGCGCTCAAAAATACGGTTCTGATGGTCGGAGCTACGGCCACGGCTACCGTGGTGCTTTCTTTTTTGGTTTCGCTGGTCGTCATACGCAGCAAGTTCTGGGGCCGAAAGCTCCTCGACCAGATGGCCTTCATGCCACACGCCATTCCCGGCATCGTCATGGGCATCGCCTTTTTCTGGCTCTTTCTCAAACTGGATTTCCTGCCCTTGTATGGAACTATCTGGGCGATCTCGATCGGCTTTACGATCAGTTTTCTCGCTTACGGCACGCGCTCGATGAACGCGGCGCTGCTCCAGATCCACAAGGAGCTGGAAGAGGCCGCTTATGTGAGCGGCGCCCCGCCGTGGCGCACGATGTGGCGCATCTTCGTGCCGCTCTTGATGCCGACTCTGGTGGGGGTCTGGATCTGGGTCGTGCTCCACGCCGTGCGCATCGCGGGCATGCCGCTGATGCTTTACGAAGGTCCCAAAAATCAGGTCCTGGCGATCCTCATCTGGAACATGTGGGATGAAGGCTACGTTCCCGCGGTGGCGGCGATCGGAACGCTGTTAATGTTAGTTCTCCTGGCCCTGACGGTGGCGGTCCGGTTGTTGGGCTTTCGCAGGCAGGCGACTCAGGTGATGGGCGGATGATCCAAATTAAAAATCTCCACGTGCGCTACCAGACCGAGCGCGGCGAAGTCTACGCCGTGCGCGGCATCGACCTCGACGTCAAGCCGGGGCAGTTTTTTACGCTGCTGGGGCCCAGCGGCTGCGGCAAAACCACCACGCTCCGTTCGGTCGCCGGTCTGGAAAGACCGTATGAAGGAGAAATCGTCGTCGGCGATCAGCCGGTGCTCTCCTGCCGCCGAAAAATTTATGTTCCTCCTTATAAGAGGAACATCGGCATGGTGTTCCAATCGTACGCGATCTGGCCGCACATGAACGTCTTCGAAAACGTGGCTTTCCCGCTGCGAGAGAGTAAGAAGAGATTTTCCGGCGACGAGATCCGCACGCGCGTGCGCAAAGTGCTCGCCATGGTGCAGCTCGACGGGCTGGAGGACCGCCCCGCGCCGTTTCTCTCCGGCGGCCAGCAGCAGCGCCTGGCGCTGGCGCGCGCGCTGGTCAAAGAGCCGCGCGTCCTATTGCTCGACGAGCCGCTCAGCAACCTCGACGCCAAGCTCCGGGAAGAAACGCGCTTCGAGATGCGCGAGCTGGTAAAGCGCCTCGGCATCACGACGCTCTACGTGACGCACGACCAATTGGAGGCGCTGACGATGTCCGACGTCATCGCGGTGATGGACGGCGGGCGCATCGTTCAACGGGGCACCCCGCTGGAGATCTATGGCGCTCCCAGCGACCGGTTCGTGGCGAATTTCATCGGCCTCAGCAATTTTCTCGAAGGGCGCGTGCAAAAAATCGGGCCCCTGGGGGAAGTGGAGACTCCCAGCGGCACGATCAAGTGCGTTCTGCCCGACGGCATTGCCGCCGGGGAAGCCGTCGTGGTGGTGATTCGTCCGGAGGACGTGAATCTCGACGCCGGCGCGCCGGGCCCGAATGAAAATGTACTCGAAGGCAAGATCGAGGCGATCGTTTATATGGGCGACGCGTTGGAATGCCAGGTGGCGGTGGGAACAAAGTTGATTCGTTTGAAGCTCCACCCGTCCGCGCCGGTGGCGCGCGGCCACACCGTGCGCCTGAGACTGCCCGCCGGGAGCTGCCGCGCCGTGCGCGCTTGAAGGCAAAGACTGCGTTAACTATAGTAGTCTAACCAGCGTAGGGGCGCGATTCATCGCGCCCTCGACTATTAACATCATGCGGGAGGTCGAATATGAAGTTAAAGCGCGTTGACCACCTGGCCTTTGTCGTCACCGATCTGGATCGTTCGGTGAAATTCTACCAGGAAGTTTTCGACGGCGAGGTCGGACGCAGCCGGGGACAAAACGAAAAAGATATAGCAGCCAAGCGCTCGAAGCACACGCTTGTCACGGTCGGGAATTTCGGCTTCGATCTATTTCAAATGGAACCAGGAGATCCGCCCAAGACCGACACGCGCCATCTTCACTTCGCCTTCGAGATCGACCCGGCCGACCTGGACAAAGTTCAGGAACAGTTGAAGTGCATGGGCGTCGCTTACGACGGCCCGAAGGGCCATGGCGGCGGCACCGGGCTGTCGATCTATTTCCAGGACCCCGACGGCTACCAGCTCGAGACCACGGCAAAGTTCGAAGACCAGGCCGCCTATGAGGCCGAGATCGCCAAGCGCGGCGCGACCTACGGCGGCATGGGCAACCAGTACGAGTGGAAGAACGGATAAAACAGTTTGTAGGGGCGACCGGCCAGTCGCCCCTACTTAGCAGCGTAAATCACCATGCCTGAATTATATCCCTACCCTCGTTTTTCTCTCGCCGAGCGCGACCGGCGCTGGCGCGCCGTGCGCGACGCGATGCGACGCGAGCGGCTCGACGTCATCGTCACGCCGCAGAACACCGGCCACTCGATGGACTATCAGGCCAACACGCGCTATCTCACGCACGTCGGCGGCGGAGGAGATTCGGACATCGCAGGCGTCTTTCCGCTGGAAGGAGAAGTCACAGCGATCGCGACCTCGGCCGCGCCGCGCTGGCCGAACGTGCAGGAGTGGACGAAAGACGTCCGCGAAGCACGGCGCAACTACGGGCGGGTGATCGTCGAGAGACTAAAAGAGCTCGGCGTCGAACGCGGCCGCATCGGCATTGCCGGCCTCGGCGATATCGAAGGAACGCGCACGCCCGAGGGAACGATTTTCTACGGCACATGGAAGCAGATTCGCGAAGGCTTCCCCAACGCAGAACTGGTGGACGCCACTTCGATCCTGGCGGAAATCCGCTACGTAAAGAGTCCGGAAGAAATCGCAGTCCTGACCAAATCGATGGAGATCGTCGAGCTGGCCTATCAGGCGGAGATCAGGGCGGCGCGGCCGGGAGCGAAAGATTGGGACGTCTGGGCGGCGACGCAATGCGCATTAATGATGAACGGCTCGGAGATGCCGGTTCACTGCAACTGGGTGTCGGGAAAAAATCCGGTGCGAACACTTACACGCCCAAGCATGCGTCTGCTGGAGAAGGGCGATCTCATCATCAATGAGATCGAAGCCAACTGGACGGGTTATCGCTCACAGGGAGTGCAGCCGGTCTTTGTGGAAGTCGCCGATCCGGTGCACCTGGAGCTAATCAAAGTCCAGCGCGAAATTTTCAATCGAGTGCGTGAAAACCTGAAGCCGGGCGTCACCGTCGGACAGCTCGCCGAGCTGACGCAAAAAGCCGGTTCGGAAGCCGCGCCGAAATCCGGCCTGGCAGCCGGCGCGAAAGGCGAGCTGACGATGCACGGCCGCGGCGCCGGCGACGACGGACCGATCATTACGTCACACGCGCGCAGCCCGAAGCAATTCAGCGTTGCCCTGCGCGAGAACATGGTCTTCATCTGCAAGCCGTCCGCGATCACCGCCGACGGGAAATCTATCTGCACCTGGGGCGACACCGTCGTCGTCACCGCTAGCGGTGGACGACGGCTGGGCAAAAGACCGCACGACCTGGCCGTCTCGCGCGGCTGAGCGCTATAATGAATAAAGACACGTCGTATGACCGCGCGCTTCGGGCTATCGGCCAAACCCTCGAAGGCCAGGAATTTAAAGTCGTCGACGTCAAGAGCTCCGGCGCGACCTTTATTGTAAGCGGCGATCCGGCTAAGGTTTCAGCGCTCCAAGCGTTGCTGGCGAAATGGCAAGGACGCCATCTCATACGCAACAGCGCTTTCAAAATAAGCTACACCATCGACGATATAGCGAAGCTGGAATACAAGGGGAGAAAAAGGCGCAGCGCCCCCGATAGAACCCCGGATTTTCACAGCCTATCGACTTTTCTGCGCACTGTAGGAGCCTATCTCGACAGGAAAGACGCGCGCTTGTTACAGATTCAAAAGAGCCAAAAAACGGTAACCCTTGTTTACCAAGCGGATCAAGGTCACCCCGAGATAGAAGAACGCAGCGTCGCTTCCTTCTACCGTCTTTTTTCAGAGATGTATCGAAGAAGGAAAAAGGGGGAAATGTAATATTCGGAGCTAACGCGCCGGCGCGCGCAGCCTCCGGCCTCTCCACAGTATAAGAATAGATCCCGCCACCATCATCCACGCAAACAAATCGCCGTAGCGCACGTACGGCGTCTCCCCTCTCATAATTTCAACCTTCGCCGTTAGCACTCCGGGTGAAAAAAGTGGGAGCGTGTCGAGCATCTCGCCTTTCGGATTGATGACGGTCGTCAGGCCGGTATTGGTGACGCGCACGAGGCTGCGTCTCGTCTCGATGGCGCGCCACTGCGAGAGCCGCGCATGCTGCCACGGAGCGACCGTATTGCCGAACCACGCGTCGTTCGTAAGGTTAACGAGCAGGTTAGCTCCCTTTTCTTTGACGAATCGCCGCGCCAACTCGGGCATGATATCTTCGTAGCAAATGAGCGGCGCGACTTTGATGCCGCCGGGCAGATCGAGCGTAACCGGACCGGCGCCGCGCGAAAAGCCTTCTCCGACGGGCGGCATGCCGGGAACTTTCGAGAGGATCGGCGCAAAGGGAATATATTCGCCGAAGGCGAGCAGCACCTGCTTGTGATAGCGTCCTTGAACATGCCCATCGGAATCGATCAGCAAAGCGCTGTTGAACGCCTTCATGTCGGGTGAGTCCGGCTTACCGATGAAGCTCCGCGCGCCGAGGACGAGCGAGCTGCCCGGCGGCAAAGTCGGGACGATTTCCGCGGGCAGCCGCTCCATATCTTCCGGCACCCACCCCTCGACCGCGCTCTCCGGCCATAAATAAATACTCGCGTTCGTAACTTTCCGCGTCAGATCCAGATACGACTTGAGATTATTTTCCAGGAAGGCGATGTTCCACTTGTATTGGATATCGATGCTTCCCTGGATCGCGGCGACGTCGACCGTGCGCGCGGCGCGCATCTCCGCCGCGACATTCTTCAACCTGAAATGACCGTAGGCAAGATTCCCGATCAGCAGGACGCCCAGGAGAGCGCCGCTTACCATGAAGCTTCGCGGGCCACGCTCGCGCGCAGACACGACGGCGCAGAGCAGCGAGTTAGACCACACCAGGAGAAAGCTCACGCCGTAGAGTCCGACAATATCGGCCGACTGGATGAGCGTGAGGAACTCAGACTGGGCGTTGGCCAGGCGCCAGGGAAATAGCTGCGGGAATAGAAACTCGATCGCTACCCAGAGAAGCGCGGGAAAAAGCTGTAGCGGACCCAAGCCGCATAACCGCACGAGCAGGCCGAAGAGCGCGATCGAAAGAGAAGCGAGGACAGCAAAAAGCAGCAGAACGATTTCGCTGAGACCGTGCGGAAAGCCGCCGAAGACTCTCGCCGTATGCTCGATCCAATAAAAGCCCAATAAGTGCGCCGTCGCGCCGGACAGCCAGGCGAGAAAAAAGGCCTGCCACGGGCGCCGAACTCTCCCAATGGACCAGAGCAGCGGGACAAGCGAAATCCACGTCAATGGAAAAAAACTAGGATAGACAAATGGCGCCGCCACCATCGCGCCGCTCAACGCGGCCGGTGAAAACAGCAACAACAAGCCGCGCACCCGGCTTTGGTCGCGTGAAGCAGTCGTCAAATCGGTCTCCGATATCTCATAAGGCATGGCGCAAAGTCTAAAGGCTAACACATGAAAGTCGGAGAGTGAAACCTATCGTACTTTCCTCGGAGAGGTGTTGACAGGCCGATCCTTCATGTATAAAACTTCAATTCGTAAAGCATTCGGTGGAGGGGCTATGAAACCATGGCGGTGTATTTTATTTGCGAGCGCATGTTTCCTGCTCGCGCTTGAGAGCTTGGCCTCCGCGCAAGCCGCCGGTTCGAAAACCGAGTGGGACAAGACGCTCGAGCTGGCAAAGAAGGAAGGCAAAGTCGTCGTCTCGATTCCGGCGAGCGCCGAGCTGAGAAAGCTGATCGAAGAGGGGTTCGCCAAGCGCTTTCAGATCGAGGTTGAGCTCGTGCCGGCTCGCGGCACCGCGATCATCACCCGAATCGCCAGCGAAGCGAAAGCCGGTATGCATAACTTCGACATTCACATCGGCGGTTCCAACTCCACCGTGAGCGGCCTGCTCGCAGAAGGCATTCTCGAACCCGTCGAGCCTTATCTGCTCCTCCCGGAGGTCAAGGATCCCAAGCAGTGGTGGGGCGGCCATATGTGGGTGGACCGGGCCAAGCGCTACATCTACAGCTTCCAAGCCTATCTCACCGAGAGCATGTGGCGCAACGAGACCCTGGCCAAGGCGGAGGAGTTCCGCAGCTACGACGATCTGCTGAACCCGAAGTGGGCCGGCAAAATCGGCATCCTCGATCCGCGCACGCCGGGCGCCGGCGACTCGAACTGGGCGTATATCTGGTTGGTAAAAGGCGAAGAGTATCTCAAAAAATTGGTGGCGCAAAATCTTCTCGTCGGGCGCGATCAGCGACTCCTCGGCGAAAGTCTTGCCAAAGGCAAAGTTGCCGTCGTGATCGGGTTGACTTACTACTCGCTCCTGCCGTTCGTCAAAGCGGGACTTCCGGTGAAACCGCTGCCCCCTCTCAAGGAGGGAACCTACGGCACGGGCGGGAGCGGTAATTTGGCGATTATCAAAAATCCGCCGCATCCGAACGCGACAAAAGTCTTCGTCAACTGGCTGTTCGGCAAAGAAGGCCAGGAGATTACGACGAAAGCCCTCGGCCAGGCGACCCGGCGCCTCGACGTCGACACGCAGTGGTTAAAGAGCCTCGGCGTCATCCCCGCAAAGGACGCCCTGTCGGTCAAGGAGTACCTCGACGCCGAGAACCAGTCTGAAGACCGGCTGGAAAAAGTGCGCGAGCCCGCGATTAAGGTCGCCAACAAGCTGTTCGACTAGATCGTTGAAGAAAAAATCCTGTCCCTGGAGATGCTTATGCCACGAGAATACTACACCGACCTACGCCACTTTCTAGACGCGCTCGACAAGCGCGGCAAGCTCCACCGCTGGTCGCGCCCGGTCGATAAAGACAGCGAGCTGATGCCGCTCATGCGCCTGCAATATCGCGGGCGGTCCGACGAATCGCGCCAGGCGTTTCTGTTCGAGAACGTCACCGGCGCAAAGGGGAACCGTTACGAGATGAAGGTCGTCACCGGCATGTACGGCTCGTCGCGCAGCATCATCGGACTTGGAATGGGCTGCGAAGATCCTCAAGAGATTTACGAAAAGTGGCGCCACGCGGTGACGCACCCGATCGCTCCCGTCGTGGTCGAACGCGGCCAAGTCCAGGAGGAAGTCCACACCGGCGCCGAATTGGAAAAGATCGGCTTGACCATGCTGCCCGCTCCGGTAGAGGAGCCGGGCTTCAGCGGCGCCATCCGCGTGACCGGGCCCTTCATCACGAAAGACGCCGAAACCGGCATGCGCAACGTCGGCATGTACAGCGGCCATTTTTACGGACCGGACCGTTTCCTGGCGGGCATCGCGCGCATCCACGACGCCATGCTCTATCATTTTCCGGTTGCGCGACGGCGCAACGAAGGCCTGCCGGTTGCCGTATGCTTGGGCGCGCTTCCCGACATCGCGTACGTCGCCGCGGCGAACATACCTTATGGCCTGGACGAATTAGCGGTCGCCGGCGCGATTAGAAACCGGTCGGTCGAGCTCGTGCGCTGCAAAACGATTCCGCTGGAGGTGCCCGCGGAGGCGGAGATCGTTATCGAAGGCGAGCTTTCGACCGAGACCTCGGCCCGAGAGATGGCTTTCAGCGACTATCCCGGCTATTTGATGGCGGAGCACGCCAGCAAGCAGGTGGTCAAGGTCAAAGCGATCACGTGCAGGCGCGGCGCAATCTTTCCTGCGATTCTCGTGGGACTGCCGCCCAGCGAGTCGAACGGGATCTCGCGCACCTGCCGCGAGATGATGCTGGACAACTATCTCAAGTACGGTTGCGGCATTCCCGAAGTGTTAGAGGTGAGCTGTCCCGAGATGGGCGGCGGCTGGAACTGGTGGGTGATTCGGATGAAGAAGAGCCATCCGAGCAAGCCGCAGCAGGTGCTTCACGCCGCAGCCAGCATGGGCACAACCAACAAAGTGATCATCGTCGTGGACGAAGACATCGATCCCAAAGATCCCGAGATGGTCATGTGGGCGATGAGTTTCGCGATGCAGCCGCATCGCGATGTCCAGATCACTACCGGCCGCGTGCCGCTGCTCGATCCTTCGGCTCATCCCTTGATGACAAAACCGGAGGACCGCAGCTTCCCGCCGCCCGTCGGCTGCTCGGGCATGTTGATCGACGCCACGCGCAAGGGGCCCTATCCTCCGGTCGGATTGCCCAAGCAGCGCTTTATGGAACGCGCGATCGAGATTTGGAAACAGGAAGGATTGCCGGAGCTGAAATTGAAAACTCCGTGGTACGGCTACGCGCTCGGCATGTGGACCGCCGAGGACGACGAACAGGCGGAGAAGGTCGTCCGGGGTGAATATTTTGAATCCCATAAAATAAAAGGACACTGACGGTGCCGAAACGAGAGACGAGCTACGAAATCTGGCTTAAAGAAGAAGGCATTCCGATTGTCACGGGATACGGGATCGAAGACGTAGCCGTTCTGCCGCGCAAGCCGTGGATGAGGACGGGCGGCGCCGGCGCGTACATCGAGCTTAGAGGCATGGAAGGATTCACCGGCATGTACGTCGGCGAAATTCCGGCGCGCGGAGCGCTCAACCCGGAAAATCATCTTTATGAAGAATTGGTCTATATTCTCCAGGGCGTCGGCGCGACCGAAATCTGGTCCGCCGGCGACAACGGGCGCAGAATGCACTTTGAGTGGCAGCAGGGCAGCCTGTTCGCCATTCCGCTCAACACGCGCCATCGCATGATCAACGGCAGCAACGAGCCGGCGCTTTTTTTGGCTGTCACCAGCGCGCCTTTGATGATCGATCTCTTGCACAACATGCCGTTTGTTCTGGGCAGCGACTACAAGTTCGGCGATCGTTTCGACGGCGAGACGGATTATTTCGTGCCCACAAACAAACGGAAAGACGTCGGCGGTTTCATCACCTGGGAGACCAATTTTATCGCCGATGCGCGCGGCGCGCTCGTCGATCCGTCCGAGGCCAAAGGCTCGGGCGTGCGCATCACGAGCTTCGACATGGGCGGCAGCACGCTCGTGGGCCACATCGCCGAGTGGCCCGTCGGGCGCTACCACAAAGCCCACTATCATCAGGGCGGCGCGATCCTGCTCATCCTGCGCTCCGAAGGCTACACGCTCATGTGGCCGCCGGAAGTGGGGATTCGCCCTTACCGATCGGGTCACGCAGATCAAGTCGTGAAAGTGAATTGGCGCGAGGGCAGCGTCTTCAGCCCGCCGAGCGGTTGGTTTCACCAGCACTTCAACACCGGCAACGTGCCCGCTCGCCAGTTGGCATTTCGCTACAGCGGAGAGTCGGGAAATTATATCTTGGGGTGTTGGCGCGCCCTCAATAAGGAAGGCGTGCGCGCCAGCATCCGCGAAGGCGGAACGCTGATCGAATACGAGGACGAAGACCCGCAGATTGAGAAAGATTTTGAAGCGGCGCTGAAAAAAACCGGCGTCGCGATGGCGATGCCGCCGCTGGCGTATCGAGACTTGCGAGAGACCGTGTGAACCGGCAAATTTTTTTTCTAACGGCAATTTTCTTTCTCGCGGCGGCCTCCCCTTCCCTGTCGCCCGCGCAGACCGCGATGCCCGCCTGGCAGACGGAATGGGAACGGACGGTCGAGCTGGCCAAGAAGGAAGGCCGAGTCGTCATCTCGATTCCGGCATCGGCTGAACTCCGCCAGGCGCTGGAGGAGGGATTCAAGCGGCGCTTCGGGTTCGTCATAGAGTCGGTCCCAGCCCGCGGCACGTCGGTGGTGAGGAAGATCGTCGATGAGACCAAAGCGGGCATCAGTTACTTCGACATCCACATCGGCGGCAGCGAGTCGATCGTCACGGGAATGTTGCCGGAAAAAATTCTCGAGCCGATCGAGCCATGGTTCATTCTCCCGGAGGTCAAGGACCCCAAGAACTGGTGGGGCGGCCACATCTGGATCGACAATGCAAAGCGCTTCATCTATGCCTTCCAGGCCTATCAGACCGAAAGCATGTGGTATAACAGCGAACTCGTGAAGCCGGAAGAGATCCGCTCTTTCGACGATCTGCTGAGTCCCAAATGGCAGGGGAAAATCGCCATCCTCGATCCGCGCACGCCCGGCTCGGGCGCGTCGATGTGGTCGTATCTGCGCGAGATCAAGGGCGAGGATTATTTAAAAAAGCTCGTCGCGCAGAAAATGCAGGTCGGCCGAGACCAGCGGCTGCTCGCGGAAAATCTCGCCAAAGGAAAAGCCGGCCTCGTCATAGGCATCACTTATTACTCGATCGTCCCTTTCCTAAAGGCGGGGCTTCCGGTCAAGCCGCTTCCCACTCCCCGTGAAGGAATGTATGTGAGCGGCGGCAGCGGCCATCTCACGATCATCAAGAATCCGCCGCACCCGAACGCGACCAGAGTTTTCGTCAACTGGCTCTTGAGCAAAGAAGGGCAGGAAACTTTTTCCAAAGCGCTCGGGCAGGCGACGCGGCGCCTCGACGTCGATACGCGAAGCTTGAGAGAATTCGGCACCAGCGCGGCTAAGGACGCAATCACGCTCGATCAGTACTACAGGCTGGAGAACCAGTCGGAGAAAAAAGTGTACGAGTCGCGCGAGGCAGGCGCGGAGCTGGCGCGCAAACTGTTGGATTGAAGGAGAATCAGATGAGCTACACGGATTTACGCGAATGGATCGAAAAAGTCGATAAAATGGGCGAGCTTTCGCGCATCGACGGCGTAGACTGGGATCTCGAGATCGGCGCGCTGACCGAAGTCGCGGGACGCGGCACGAGCTGCTCCGCCCTGCTGTTCGACCGCATCAAAGACTATCCCGCGGGCTACCGCGTGCTGGTGGGCATGATCGAGTCGCTCAAGCGCGCGGCGCTGACGACCAATCTGCCGACCGACATCACGCGCGACGGGTTCATCGCCGCGTGGAAAGAGCGCCTCAACAGTCCGAAGTTGATTCCGCCGCGCTACGTCGATCACGGTCCGGTGCTCGAAAATGTTTTTACCGGGAAAGACATCGACATCCTGAAGCTGCCGGTGCCGCGCTGGCACGACCGCGACGGCGGACGCTACATCGGCACGGCGCACGTCGTCATCACGCAGGACCCGGACGAAGGCTGGATCAACATGGGCGTCTATCGTGTGATGGTCCACGACCGCGACCATCTCGCACTTTACATCTCGCCGGGAAAACACGCGCGCATTCACCGGCAAAAAAATTTCGACCGCGGCAAACCGCTGAAAGTCGCCATCGCCTTCGGCGAAGATCCGCTGCTTTTCCTCCTCGCCGCGCGCGCTCTCCCCTGGGGCTCGCAGGAGCTCGACTACGCCGGCGGAATTAAAGGCGCGCCGATCGACGTGATCCGCGGCGAGTTTACCGGCCTGCCGATTCCGGCGGCGGCGGAAGTGGCGATCGAGGGCGAGGTCTCGCCCGACGAGTTGAAAGAAGAAGGACCGTTCGGCGAATGGACCGGTTACTACGCCAGCGGCGAGAGAAAAGAGCCGGTGTTGAAAATCCAGTCCTTCATGCACCGCAACGATCCCATCATCACCGGCGCGCCGCCGTTTCGCCCGCAGGCCGGCGCCGACAGTTGCTCCGCGCTGCTGCGCGCCGCGTTCATCTGGGATTCGCTGGACAAGGCGGGCGTGCCGGACGTGCGCGGCGTCGCCTGTCATCAGAACCGCTTCTTTACGGTCGTCTCGATCAAGCAGCGCTATCCGGGCCACGCCAAGCAAGCGGCGATCATCGCCGGCCAATGCCAGACCGGCGCGTACTTGAGCCGCTATTCCGTCGTCGTCGATGAAGACATCGACGTTTCCGACATCAACGACGTCCTCTGGGCTATCTGTACGCGCGTCGATCCGGAAAAATCGATCGACATCGTGCGCCGCTGCTGGAGCGGGCCGCTCGACCCGATCATTCCGCGGGCGGAGAAAGGCTTCAGCTCGCGCGCGATCATCGACGCCTGCCGGCCTTATGAATGGCTGAAGGACTTTCCTCCGGTCTCCGGCGCAAGCAAAGAACTCAAGGAAAAGGTTTTGGCAAAGTACGGCCATTTTTTGAAGCGCTAAATGGACGGCCTGATGGAGAGGAGAGCGGACATGAGCGCTAAACTTGGAATCGTATTTGCGGCTGCAAGCCTGTTGTTTTTTAGCTCCAGCGCGACGGCGCAGACCGGTAGGCCGCCGGCGGAATGGGAGAAGATTCTCGAGGCGGCGCGAAAAGAAGGAAAGATTGTGGCCTCCATCCCGCCTAACGCCGAGCTCAGAAAGGGCATCGAGGAGACTTTTCAAAAACGCTTCGGCATCACGGTGGAAAGCGTGCCGGGAAGAGGCGCCGCGGTCATCACGCGGATCGTCAGCGAGGCCAAGGCGGGCATCCGCTATTTCGATCTCCATTTCGGCGGCACGGAGTCCACAGTCAAGGGACTCTTGCCGGAAAATATCCTGGACCCCATCGAACCCTGGCTGGTTCTGCCGGAGGTGAAAGATCCGAAGAACTGGTGGGGCGGCCATATCTGGGTCGACAACGCGAAGCGCCTGGTTTATTCTTTCGCGGCGTATCAGACTCAGACTCTCAACTACAATGCGGACCTCGCCAAGCCCGAGGAGATCCGCTCCTTCGAAGATTACTTGAACCCCAAATGGCAGGGCAAGATCGGCTTCAGCGATCCGCGCGTGCCCGGCTCCGGCGCCTCGGTGTGGTCGTTTATTCTGCAGGTCAAAGGCGAAGAGTATTTGAAAAAGCTGGTCGCGCAGAAGTTGTTTCTCGGCCGCGACCTGAGACTGTTGGCCGAAAGCCTCGTCAAGGGGCGGGTCAGCCACACGATCGGCATCGGCTACACCGAGTTCGCTCCGTTCATCAAAGCCGGATTCCCGGTCAAGACGCTGCCGATTCCCAAGGAGGGTCTCTACGCCACCGCAGGGTACGGCGCGTTGGTGATTCTCAAGAACGGCCCGCATCCCAACGCAACCAAGGTCTTTGTCAACTGGCTGCTGAGCAAAGAGGGACAGGAGATCTTCACCCGGTCGATGGGCGAGGCGACGCGGCGGCTCGACGTGGATACGAAATGGATGCAGGAGTTCGGCATCCTCGCGGCGAAGGATGGTCTGACTCTGGAGCAATACTACAAGATGGAGAATCAATCGGAAGAGAAAGTTTACAGCGTGCGCGATCCGGGGGCGGCGATGGCAATGAAGCTGCTGGACGCAATGTAGGGAGGCAGGGAGCAAGCCTTCCAACGCATTTCATTTTGACCCGCTTGAACGTTTTGAACGATCGGAACGGAGCTCTGGCATGGCGGTAAAAGATTTGCGCGAATGGATCGATGATCTAGAGGAAAGAAGCGATCTAAAGCGCGTCAAAGCCCAAGTGGATTGGGACGAAGAGATCGGCGCGATTACACGCGAGATTTCCAGTCAATACGGGCCGGCGCTGCTGTTCGAGAACATCAAGGACCATCGCAACACGCTGTGCTGCCGGCTCTTCACCAACGGGACCGGGAGTCGAGAGCGGGTCTGCCGGTTACTTGGCGTTTCCGAGGAGACTTCGTATCGCGAGCTGGTGCCGATTCTCAAGGAGCGCTTCACGCGCCCGGTCAAGCCGGTCAAAATCGATCGCGGGCCGGTGAAAGAAAATATCGTCAAAGGCGACGAGATCGATCTCTATCAGTTTCCGGTCCCCAAGTGGAATCCGCTCGACGGTGGCCGGTACATCATGACTTCCGCGAGCGTGGTGACGATGGACCCGGAAACCGGGCGGCACAACGCCGGCACCTACCGCGGAATGATCTCAACGAAGAAAACGATCAGCGTGCTGCTCGCCACCACTCAAGGATGGGGAGAGCACTTCACGAAATATCGAAGGCGCGGCGAGGAGATGCCGGTGGCCGTGGTCCTGGGCCAAGACCCTACCCTTTTTATCGCCGCCTCGACGCCGGTGAGCCATCCGGAGTACGAAATGTCAGGCTCTTTAAGAGGCGCGCCGGTGGAATTGGTCAAATGCGAGACCAGCGACCTTTTGGTGCCGGCTAATGCCGAGATCGTGATCGAAGGGCGTATCTCGCCCGATCCGAAGACCTTCGAGGCCGAAGGACCGTTCAGCGAATATCCCGGCTATTACGGCGGAAGAAAATCGCCGAAGCATACGATCCGCGTCGAATGCATCACGTACCGGAACGATCCGATTTTTACCGGCTGTCTCACCGGATCGAGTCCGGGCAGAACCAACGAGGGAACGACGTGGACGCCCGCCGCCTTCTCGGCGGTCGCGTGGCATTATCTGGAGCAGGCCGGTGTTGCGAACGTGCTGGGCGTTTGGCGTGGCAAGTGGCCGGAGGTGATGCGCGTACAGATACGCAAGACCCACCGCGGCCACGCGCAGCAGGTGGCCAACGCGCTCTGGGGCGCGCACATCGCCAACTACGCCGCCAAGCACCTGATAGTCGTCGACGAAGATATCGACATTTTCGACGGCGAAGCGATCGAGTGGGCGCTGGCGTATCGCGTGAACGCGGGGATGGGAGATATCTCGTTTTTTCCCGGCACTTCGGGCTCGATGCTCGACCCCAGCGTCCCGATCGGCGAGCGTGACTCGGTGAAATACGGCCACGGAAAATGGACGCGCGTCTTGATCGACGCGACAATCAACTGGGAGCTGGAGCCGCAGGAGCAGTACGGCGGCGAGCGCTACCCTGCGCTCGGAACTGCGATCTCGCCGAAGATGGAGGAGACGCTGAAAAAAAGGTGGAAAGAGTATGGCTTCTGACTTTCTTTTTCATCGTATCCCGTCATGAGAGGCGTAGCGCTAGAGCTGTACGGCTTTGGCGAGGAAGGGCGCGGAAAAGTACTATCGCGAGATCGGTTGTCTGTGAAATCGTGGATGCGGAGGTGGGTTGAATGACTATCAAGAGATACAACTCGGGTATTCAGCGCGCCAGAGGACTGTTAGAATTGGCTTCTGGTTTATATGACGGTTCCCTCTCGTCGGAATCGTGGAAAGCCGCGGAGGGGGTGCTCCAAACCGATGCGCGCCTCGGTAACGCGCTCAAACTCTCGCTCACCGCCAAGCCGAACGATCGCAAGGGCATCTCGCTCTCTTTCGCCACCGGCAGCTTTCGCGAGATCAGAGCGGTGGCGGAAGGCAAGTTTTCCCTGGCGTGGGTTAACCCTTCGGTGCTATTGACCATGGCCTACCGGGGAAAAGGTCCGTTTCGTAAACGGCTTCCCTTGCGAACGATCGCAGTGTTTCCATCTTACGATGTCATGGGCTTTGCAGTCCACGAATCGACCCGAATTACCTCCTTCTCTCAGATCAAAAAGGAACGCTTCCCACTGAAACTTTCCACCCGGAGCGTAGACAAAACCGCTCTTAGGGAAAACTCAACGATGTTCACTGTGGCGGAGGTCTTACGTGCCGCTGGATTTACACTGGAGGATATTCGCCGGTGGGGTGGAGAAATTCATTTAGCAACCAGGCCCAGCGATCCGGCGCGGCGTGCGGGTATCGAGAGCGGCGCCGTCAACGCGGTTTTCGATGAGGGGATCAAGAGCTGGGCGCGGACTGCCTTGGAAAACGGCTTTCGTTTCCTGCCCGTGGAGGGATCCATTCTCAAGCATATGGCGGCGATGGGGTACCGGCCGACCCTCATGTCCAAAGCGCGATTTCAGGGGATGGCCGCAGATGTTCGGACCATCGATTTCAGCGGCTGGCCGATGATCGTGCGTACCGACATGCCGGACGACGTGGCCTACGCTTTATGTGAAACGATCGAGAAGCGAAAAGACGCGCTGCCGACGGATAATTATAAGCCGCTCGATATCGCGCAATTGTGCGCCAATGACGAAGAGTCGCCTTACGATGTGCCACTGCATCCAGGCGCAGCGCGCTTTTACCGCGAACGAGGCTATCTCAAATAGAATTTTTTGCGGGGAATTCCGCCATGCCCGGTTCATCCCACGCTCACGGAGAGTAGAAATACGAAGACAAGATTGCCTCGACTCACAACCTCGATCCTCTTCCTCGTCGCTTTGTTCACGACCTGGCAATGCCGCGCGCTTGCGGCCGAGTCGCGCAAGCCCGAGCCTATCAAGATCGGCTATGCGTCGATCAGCGGCAGTCGTATTTCACTCTGGGCAGCAAAGGACGTTGGGTTCTTTGCCCGCTATGGCCTCGCACCGGAACTCGTCTTTATCGCGACCTCCGCGCAAGGGATGCCGGCCTTGCTTGCGGGCGATCTCGCGATCTTTTCCGGTTCTCCGGAGACCGCCGCCCAGGCCGCCGTTAGAGGGGCCGATCTGGTGATTATCGCGAGCAACGAACCGACGCAGTACAAACTCGTTGTTCAGCCGGCGATCCGGTCCGTAGCGGAGCTTAAAGGAAAAAAAGTCGGCATTGACCGCGTCGGTGGCTCAAGCTATTACGCTACTCGGCGGATGCTCGAGAAACTGGGCCTTAAGCCTGAGGAAGTAGAATTCATGCAGGTGGCGGGCGGCGGCATCCAGAGAGCCGCAGCGTTTCGCTCGGGAGTTCTCAGCGCGGTGGTGACAACCGTCGAACGATTGGAGCGAGCGAAAATCCCGTACCATGTTCTTGCCGATGCCATCAGCATGGGTGTCAGAATCATCGGAAGTTCCGCCATTACCACTCGAAGCTTCAGGGATCGAAATCGGAATATCATCCTGGGGTTCGTCAGGGCTCTGACTGAGGCAAGCCACTGGACAAAAAACCCGAAGAACCGGGAGAGCGTACGGCGGGTCTTCAGCCGCAACCTCAGGACCGACGATCCTTCGGTGCTGGATTTGAACTACCGATTATATGTCGACCCGCTGCCTCTGTTTCCCTACACGAATCTGGAGGATCTACGCTCGAACCTCTCGGATCTAGCGGAGGGCAATCCAAAGCTGCGGGAGGTGAACTTGTCCGAGCTTGTCGACAACAGTTTCGTTCAACGGGTAGAGGCGGAAGGCGTAGCGACGCTGCGCTGACCCTTCCGAGCTGCGAGAGAGAGGAAGACACATGGCCAAGGCGCCAAAGACCTTTGATGAGTGGTACGTAAAGAGTTCATACCAGAATTTTGTCCGGCAAGAGGGAGTTCCTCTCTATGAAGGCAGCGCGCTCGAAGATCTCGGCAGCTTGAACCTCGCCGATTGGGAAAGGAGAGGCGGCAAAGCGGCCTACACCCGTCTCGGGGATCAGGAATATTACAACCTCCAGATCGCCGAGATTCCTCCCGGCAGCCAGTTGAAGCCCGAGCGCCACATGTACGACTCGGTCATGTACGTTATGAAAGGGAGAGGAGCCACGACGATATGGCAGGAAGGAGAGCCGCGCACGACCGTCGAATGGGAAGAAGGAGCGCTTCTCGCCGTACCGCTGAATGCGTGGCACCAAGAGTTCAACAGCTCGGGGGATGAGCCGTGCCGCATTCTGTTCGGCACCAACATGGCTCACGTCATCAACCTCTACGGCAACCTCGATTTTGTGTTTAATAACCCGTTTGTCTTCAAGGACCGCTACACCCACTCGATGCAGTCTTTTTTCTCCGACAAGGGACAGCAGTGGAATCTGCGACTCTACGAGACCAATTTCATTCCCGACATCCGCAAGTTTTCCCTGGACCCCTATCCGGAAAGAGGAAACCGTACGTCGATCATGCGTCTCTCGATGTCCAACACCTCCATCGGGATACACATCATGAGCGTTTCCGAAGGGACCTACGTCACGGCTCACAGACACGAGGCGCGAGCCCACGTGATCGTCGTCGGAGGCCAGGGCTATGAGCTGTTGTTCATGCCGGGCGAGGAGAAACAGCGGCGCAAGGTGCCGACCAACTCTTACGCCGTGGTGGCGCCCCGCCATAACGAGTACCACCAGCACTTCAATACCGGCAAGGGGGAATACCGGATGCTGGCGTTTCGGGGCAGCGGCTTGAGGCAGGGCGGCGGCCGGCGCTATGATCCGGCGCGAACGGCTCACGATAAAAACCCTTACGATCTTTCATTCAAGATTTCTTACGAAAAAGAAGATTCCACGATCCGGGAAGAGTATTACGGGGAGCTCGAGAAGAACGGCATCAGTTTGCGGCTGAAGCCCCTCGACCAGCGGGGATAATCGCTTTCCCCTCGGCATGGACGATCGCAGAAGGAGAACAACGAAAACATGAGCACGCGAATAGAAGTAAAAGACCTACGGCGATTTCTGGCAGAAGCGAAGCGGCGCTTTCCTGAAGAGCTGGTTCGCGTGAAGCGCCCGGTGGATTTGCGATTCGAGATCTCGGCCGTTCTGGTCAAGCTCGACCGGGCGCATAAATTCCCTGTCGTGATCTTCGACAAGCTGCAAGCCGCTTCGGGCAAGCCATCCGCCTTTCCCTTGTTGTCGAATCTCTTCGCCAGCCGCAATCTTTGCGCCCTGGCGTTGGAATCCTCCGTGGAGCGAGTCGGCCTCGACTACGACCTTAGAACTCAGAGCGCGAAGACGCCGCTCGTCGTGGCCAAAGAAAACGCGCCGGTGAAACAAGTGGTGAAGAAGGGGAAAGAGGTGAACCTGTTCGATTTTCCCGTCCCCTTGCCTTACCATATGGAGGGCGGGCGCACGATCCTGGGCTCGGTCGTGACCACAGTCGATAACCAGGCGGGAACTACTTACAACTGTGCCTATCAGACTTTGCGGGTGCTCGAGCCGCGAAAGGCCACCGTCGGCCTCGGCGAGGGAACGCACAACTGGGAGCGCTACCGCGAGCGCGTGGAAAACACCGGCGAAGGACTTCCGGTCGTCGCCTGGATCGGCCATCACCCCGCCGCCTGCATGGGTGCTTTGACCCGCGTGCCGATCGACGTCGATGAGTACTCGGTGATCGGCGGCGCTTTAGGAGAGCCTCTAAGAGTCACTCCTTCGGAGACCTGGGGAGAAAAATTCCTCGTGCCCGCGGATGCCGAGATCGTCATCGAAGGCATCATTCCGCCGAAGGAAAGAGGGCGCCACGGGCTCAGAGCGGACTACGCGCGCTACTATTCTCCGGAAACTTTGCGACCGGTCATCAACGTCCAAGCGATCACTTGCCGCCGTGACGCCATCTACCACGACATCCACCTGGGCGGGCGCGATCAGGACCATCTGGGCGGCATCCCGCTCGAAGGGTCCATCTATCGCGCAGTGAAGCAGGCCGTGCCGACGGTGAAAAATGTCCACCTCCCTTCCTCCGGCTGCAGCCGCTTTCACGCCTACGTGCAGATTAAAAAAACCTCTGCGGGCCAGGGCAGAGAGGCCATTGTCGCCGCCCTGTCCGTCGATCGCCGCCTCAAACATATCGTCGTCGTAGATGAAGATATCAACATCTTCGACGACGCCGAGGTTCTCTGGGCCGTCGCCACGCGCAGCCGTTGGGATCGCGATCTGGTCGTCGTGCCCCACATGATCTCGACCACACGCGATCCGACCGCCTACGCCTCCAGCTCGCCGGAGCTGGCCTATCATTCCTATACCGTGGCCAAGGGCGGAATCGACGCGACGATGCCGGCGCCTCCCGAGCCTTTTGAGATCAGGATCAAAGTGCCCGACGATGTCATGCGCAGAGTTGATCTTAAAAAGTACCTTGGGAATGAGGCGCTAACCAAGATTCCGCTTGACGCCTAAAGGAAAGTGAGGAGGATTATCATGGCCAGCTCGATGCGAGTGATCTGCCCCGGTTGCGATGAAGAATTTCTCGTCTCGCCCCAGTTCGAGAGACTTAAGATCGCCGCCAAGTGCCCTTTTTGCGAGAAGGAGTTTGCCATCGAGGACGCGAAAAAGGTCGTCCGTCCCAGCCCGATGTTGCTGATCAAGTAAATTAAGGTAGCCGAATCGATATGGTAAAACGAATCTCTCGACAAAAAAGTAAACGCTACTTTCGCGATCTTAGGGAGTTTATTTCACTCTTGGAGGAGACGGGGAACCTTCACCGCATCTCTGCGAGGATCGAAAAAAACAGTGAGCTGATGCCATTGGTCAAATGGCAGTACCAGGGACTCGCGGATGGCCAGAGAAAAGCCTTCCTGTTTGAAAATGTAACCGACCCGCAAGGAAAAACTTACGACTGCCACGTGGTCGTGGGGGCGTTGGGCGCTTCACGAGCGATTTACAGGCTCGCGCTCGGCGCAGCGGAGAGAAACGGCCCGGGCGGCGTCGCGCAGCGCTGGAGCCACGCGCTCAGCCACCCGATCCCTCCACGGTTGGTGAGCGGCGGACCCGTGAAAGAAGTGATTCTAAAAGGCAAAGAGATCTCTCGGCCCGACGGCGGGTTGCTTCGTTTTCCCATTCCCATCAGCAACCCCGGCTTTGACGGTGGTCCGTTTCTCACTGCCCCCTACGTCGTCACCAAGGATTCCGACACGGGCATCGCGAACATCGGCACCTACAGGTGCATGATCAAAGGTCCCAACAAAACCGGCATCAGCATCTCGCCCGCGCAGCACATCGGCATCCACTTTCACAAATGCCGGGAGAAAAAGATTCCGCTGCAAGCGGCGATTGTTTTGGGGTGCTCGCCCGCGGTCGGTCTGGCGAGCGTGACCAAGATCGGTTACGAGCAGAACGAGTACGCCGTCGCCGGCGGCATCGCCGGAGAGCCGATCCGGCTGGTGCGCTGCGAGAGCGTGGATTTGGAAGTGCCGGCGACGGCTGAAATTGTGATCGAGGGCGAGATCCCGACTGATATCATGGAGCCTGAGGGGCCGTTCGGCGAGTACACAGGCTACATGGGCGGCAAGCTGATGAACGGCGTGTTCCGCGTTCATTGCATCACTCACCGCAGAAATCCGATCCTGCAGATGTTTACCGAGGGGGTTCCAAGCGAGAGCGGCATTGTGCGCAAGATGGGATACGAATCCGCGCTCTACAAACTTCTCAAGTACGACTGCAACATTCCAACCGTGACCGACGTGACGCTGCACGAGTCGAGCGGCAGCCGGAAGTATGTCGTCATCCGCATGAAGAAGACGAACCCCGCGCAGCCCTGGCAGGCGCTGCATGCCGCGGTTGCTTTTGACCCGAGCCACGGCAAGATCCTCATTGCAGTGGACGAGGACATCGACCCGGAAGACGCAGATTCAGTGAATTGGGCGCTCAGTTTCCGCATGCAGCCCCATCGGGACCTCAAGATCACCACCCATAAGTTTGCCGGCCTAGACCCTTCCGCCGCCCCACCGGGCTCGTCCCATACCGAAGCGCGATTTCCCTCCCCTACCGGCTGTTCGGCCCTGCTTATGGATGCCACGCGCAAGTGGCCTTATCCTCCGGTCGCCCTGCCAGCAAAAAAATATATGGAAGACGCCAAGGAGCTATGGGAGAAGCTCGGGCTCCCGCCTCTCCAACCCAAGATGCCCTGGTACGGCTACAGCCT
>CAZNES010000061.1:0-27043 GCA_964572145.1 uncultured Syntrophobacteraceae bacterium | reverse complement strand
TTCTCGCCGCGGTCCTGCGGCGTCAGCAGCGGCCCGTCGTCGCCGTAGCCGCGCCCGTGCATGAGGATCAGGCTTTTCATGCCGCGCTTCCGGCCGAACGTGTTGACCGAATCGATGAACTCGCCGAACACCATGCCGGGCTTCAAGCGTTCGAGCCCCGCGTAGAAAAGATCGCGCTGGAGATCGACGACGCGCTGCCACACGTCGGGTATCGGCCCGAGGAGAAATCCCTGCTGCTCCTGCGCGATCAGCCCGCCCCACAGCGCGTCGACTTCGTTGTGGATGCGATACATCGGCTGGAGGACGCGCCCCGCCGGCGGATCTTCGAAGCGCGGCAATCTCATCGAGTCCATCGGCCCGGTGTAAAGCGCAAGCGGATAGTAGCCGCTGCCCAATTCCAGCATGCGGCGCATCACGGAAGTGTAGACGACCGCGTCCGGCACGCCCGGCCGGGAAACCCGGCCCATCTCGTCTATTCCAGCCGCCGCGATCTCCGCGCCGCGGCGCAAACAATCGACCTCTTCTTCGCTTTTCACGTAGCGCGCGAATGCAACCGTATCGTGGTCGTCTTCGAACTTCGCGTTGGGCAGACGGCGCAGAACCTCGACGTAGGATGTGTGATTGACTACGCCCGCGTAGGCGCGTCCATGAACCATCTTGCCGCGCTCCAACCCCGTGACGCCGATGCGCGCGCGCTCCATGCCGGACTCGATCAGCGCCTGGGCCATCGTCTCGCCCCATGAGCGTTGCGGCGAGCGCGGCTCCGCAGTCCATTCGTTGCCCGGCAAGTCGCTGATGACGATCGCCTTGCGGCCGTCGGTCGGCAGGACGACCGCCGCGTTGTCCAACAGCGTGAGATAGCGTCCGTCCGAGCGCATGCCGCGCGCTTGCTCGAGCGAAAGATGCTGGTTGCGCCCGTCGACGCAGAGCGGGACTAAAATACAATCGAAGCCCGTTTTCGCGGCATGTTTTCGCACCGCGTTCCAACGGCGATCGCGCTCCGCCAGTGTGAATCCTTTCCAGGTCGTATCTGCCGGCGCTTCCATGGTATGTCTCCTTTTAGCAAACCTCTTTGAAGAGAGATCCTTCACTTCGTTCAGGATGACAAGACTTCTTTGAGTGTCATTCTGATCCCTTCGCTCTCTGTCATGCTGAGCGGAGCGAAGCATCTCTCTTTTACGCTCAGGACGCTCCGCGAAGAATCTCATGCTACTGTTAACTTCAACCTAGTTCTCACTTCGTTTAACAGCAATTTTGTTTGTCCTGCAACATCCGGCGAGACGAAACGCGCGACGACCGAAGTCAAGCCTGCGTCCGCGTAGCCTTGCAGCTTGTGCGCGCACGCCTCGGGCGAGTCGAAGAACGGACTCAGATGAGAGAGCTGAGCGCGCGGCTGGCGGAAATAGCTCTCGGCGAGAGCCCAGCCTTCTTCCTCCGCTTTTTTCGCGTTCGGCTGCAAGTGAAACGTGGCGAAGAGCGCGGAGGGAATATTTTTCATGTCGCGGCCGGCCTCGCGCGCAAACAGCTCTATCTTTTTCCGCCGCGCGGCGAATTTCTCCAGCGTCGGCGCGACCGTGAACCATCCGTCGCCCAACCGCGCAACGCGCTTGAGGGCGTTTTCATTGTCTCCGGCGGCAATCCAGATGGGGATCGGCCGTTGAACCGGCTTGGGCTGGATGCCGATCTCGCGGAAGCGATAGTATTTGCCTGCGAACGAAAATTTCTCCTCCGTCCACAGACGGCGCATGACTCGAATCGTCTCTTCGAGCCGCCCCGCCCTTTGCTTGAAAGACACGCCGCAAGCTTCGAATTCATACTCGGCGAATTTGTATTGCGGCGCGACGCTGACGCCGAAGAGGAGACGCCCGGAGGAAATCACGTCGAGAGTCGCAAGCGTGTGCGCCAGCAAAACCGGATTGCGTAGCCCGGCGATGAGCGGCACAGTGCCGATTCGTATCTTATTTGTTTTCGCCGCCAGCGCGGCCATGACCGTGAGGCAGTCGGCGTGCGCGCGGTCGAGCAGCGATATTCTCGGGCTGTCGCCCAGCCACAGATGATCGAAGCCCGCCGCTTCGGCGTCTTGCGCGGTTTCCCACAATTCCGCGACCGCGTCGGCGCCGTGATCTTCGCGGACCAAGTGGCGCGTGTGCAGCAAGAGGCCGAATTCAATGCTGGAGCCGGCCATCAGCGATACGCGACGCGGATGCTCATCACCTGCGGCATGCCGGCGAGAATTTGCCGGAACGATTCGCCGGCATCTTCCGTCATCCACACGGCGCCGTCGGTCATGCCGAAGAGAAACGTCTTCGGATCTTCAGGATCGCCGGCCACCGCGCGCGGCGCGGCTGTGAAATATTCCGGCAGGCCGCCGGAAAGTCTCCGCCACGACTCTCCCTGGTCGTCGCTGCGATAAAAGGCCGTGTCGGCGCCCTCGGGGCGGCGCCAGAACGGCGGCGGCACCGCGGCCGCCGCGGTGAGAAAAGTCCGCGGCCGCGTCGGATGGAAAGCCGCCTGGGCCATGTAGCGGCGATCCAGGCCCGCCGCGCACTTCGTGAAATGATCGCCGCCATCGACGCTTTTGTAGAACGACTTGCCGGAAGTCGCGATCACGACCATGGGACCGCCGGGCATGACGGCGACAGAATGCGAGTCGAACTCCGTCCCGTCCTTTATATTCTGCCAGCTCTCGCCGCCGTCTTTGCTGCGTATGAGCCAGCCTTCTTCGATCGCGCCGAAAATTATTTTTGGATCTTCCGCGCACAACGCCAACCCTTTGACGTGGCTGATGTGCGGCGGCCCGGGAAACGTCCAATCTTCGGTCTCGGGCAGATTCCTCAACTGCTCGCAGTCGCTCCAGTTATCGCCGCCGTCGTTGCTCTTAAATATAGCCGACGGTCCCGTGCCAAGAACCAATTCTCCGGTCGCCGGATGTTGCGCGAGCGACCATGCTTCTTTGTAAAGGATTCCCTCGTTGATCTCGCGCCAGCTCTCGCTCCGATCTTCGCTGCGGAACATGCCGCCGCGGCTGGTCGCGGCATAGAGGCGCCGCGGGTCTCTGTGATCGATTACGACGGGCGATCTCAGCGCGCCTTTGCCCTGAAGGCCCGACGGCCGAAACTTGTAGCCGCCGTTATCCGGCGCCGCCTGATACAGCCCCTCCACGGTGCCTATATAAAGGATGCGCTCCGACCTGTCTGCCATCGTGCCCTCCTTCCTTCCAATCAGCCGAGTTTCACCGCGCCACTTTCTTCAAGCTCGCGTGACTGCTTTTCATTGTAGCCGAGCTCAGCAAGTATTTTGGCCGTGTGCTCGCCCGGCAGCGGCGGCGGCCCGGACTCTTTCTGTTGAATACCTTCGTAGCTTACTGCGCCGCCGATAAATTTCAATTTGCCTGCCGTCGGATGCTCGACTTCTTCGGTCAGTCCCAGATGTTTTACCTGCGGATCGCTCAAGACTTCCGCCATGTTGTAGAGCGGCGCCGCGGGGACGTCGTTCTCTTCGAGCTTTTTCAGCCACTCGCTCCTCGTTCTGGCCGAAAAGCCCTTCGCCAGCTCCTCTTCCAGCGCTGCGTAATTTTTTCTTCGATTATCTCTGGTCGTAAATCTTGGGTCCGCAGCGAGATCCGCCCGCTCGACGGCTTTCAAGAAAGCCTGCCAAAATTTTTCCGGCACCGAGCAATGAACTACCAGCGGCAAGCCGTCCTTGGCCACAAACGCGAACGCGTGCGCGTTCTTCACGCGCGCGAGACGATCGGGAATTTGTCCGGTTCGAAGATAGCCCGCGGCCGTCTCGCCGATGAACGACAGCGTCGCCTGCAGCAAAGAAGTCTCGACCTTCGATCCCGCGCCGGTTTTTTCGCGCGCGAAGAGCGCGCCCAATATTCCGTAGCCGGCGGAGAGCCCCGTCGTGTAGTCCGACAGCGCGATGCCCATGACTTTGGGCTGTTCCATGTCCGTCAGCAAACTCATGAGGCCGCTCATCGCCTGGCCCAGCGTATCAAAGCCCGGCTTGTCGGCGTAAGGGCCGCTCCGGCCGAACGCGGAGATCGAACAATAAATCAGTTTTGGATTCACGGCGCGCAGCGCTTCGTAGCCGAGCCCCAGACGGTCCGCCGTCCCCGGACGAAAGTTTTCCACGAACACGTCCGCGCGTTTGACGAGCTCGACGCAGATCTCTCTGCCCTTCGGGGACTTGAGATCGAGCGAGACGCTCTCCTTGTTCCGGTTGAGATGCGCGAAGTTGGGGCTGAAAGCGGCATCGGGAGCGAAGGTGCGGTACGGATCGCCTTCCGGCACCGCTTCGATCTTGATCACGCGCGCGCCGAGATCGGCCAACAGCGCGGCCGCGTACGGTCCGGTGACGAACGTAGAGCATTCAATGACGGTGATGCCTGCGAGCGCGTTAACACGCATGAAATTTGTCCCCGACGGTAATCGCAGATCTCCGCTTGCTATTTTATTTATAGAGACTGTCGATAAATCCGCTTTTGTCGAACTTTTCGATGATGCTCGAGTCGGCAATATCCTCAAATTTCAAGCTTGCGGCCTTGGGAACAATCTTGGCGATTTCCGCAGTAATGGAAGCAAGGCCTTCCCGATAGGGATAGGGCTTCTTTAGAACGTAATACTTGATGAGATCCTCATAGGCTACGGTGGCCTCCTGCGTGGTTTTGAATCCCAAGCGCGACCTCAAAAGTTCAAGCACCGAGGAGCGGTTGGCCGGGTTCAGAATATAGGCGTTGCTTTCCAGTAGAGCCTTGACGACTCTCTCGATCAGATCCCGTTTGGTCTGGAGGTATTTCTTCGACGTCTCCAGGGCATCCTGCTCCCAGGGAATTTTTATAGTGCGCAGGTCCGCAAGGATATTGAGTCCCAGTTGTTCGATCTTGGCGTGGAAATCCGGCGCAAGCACTGTCCCGCTAATCGCTCCCGACGCCACGCCGGCAACTCTCTCGGGCTCGGCCCCGGCTGCAACGATAGTAATCTGGTCCCTGTCGGGATCCAGACCCAAACGTCCGAAGGCCACGAGCAGCGCCATCCGTGAGGCGGACAAGCCCAAGCCCGAAGATCCAACGCGCTTCCCTTTAAGATCCGCGAGCGTTTTCACTCCGGGCGCCCCTACGAGGTAGTAGGGCATGATCGTAGTAATTGCCATGACCTCGACGAGCTGGGCGCCCGCCGCGATAGCCGAAATCGTGGAGGCCGGATCGGTATACGACACGTCGACCCCGCCGCTGAGAAGCGCCTGCGCTCCCTGAGTTCCCCCGGTGATGTTCGTGAGCTTGAGGTCGATTCCGTTCTTCCGGAAATAACCCTCCTTCTCGGCAACCCACAGAGGAGCCACGCGCGCGTTCACAAACGCGACTCCCATGTTCACCTCGGCCAACTGAGCCCGGCCCTCGGTCGATAAAACTCCAATAACGAGAACCAGCGTAATCAAAGCGCTCGTTCCTTTTCTAAGATACTTGCCGCCGTGTATCATGTGGGCGCCTCCTTATTATTTTCTTATCTTTCCGGCTGAAAAATCTCCAACCCATGAGAAATATGAAAGCAGGAAAAACATGCGTCTCCCCTTTCTCATGACGTTCGATCTCCTTATAACATAAAGTAATTTGGTCAACTAACCGGATTCATGCCCGGTAGTTTAATCTTCTTGACTGAGAGTAGGCGAGGTGATAGGCGCTCTAGGCAGCGGCGCAAAGAAAAACCAGGGAGGAAACAGATATGTTTGCTCGCATCAGACACGTGGCCATCTACACGGAAAATTACGACAAGACCGCCAACTTTTATAAAGCCCTTTTCGGCATGAAGCAGATCACGACCGGCATGACCGACGAGAAGGGAGACTACAATCCCAATCGCGGCCACATCAGCGACGGCGTGATCGGCCTCGCTTTGTTGCAGCGGCACGCCGGCATCCGCTCGGGGCTCGACCATTTCGGTTTCGAAGTCGAGGCGAACGAGATCGTGCAGGAACGGATGCGAAAAAAGTATCCCGACCTTAGAGTCGCCAGCGCCCTCGAGCACGTCCCGTTTTCCGTCCTGAGAATTCAAGACCCCGCGGGCACGCACATCGACGTCTCGCAGCAGGGCGTCGCCAAAGTAAGGGAAGGATATGTGGAAAAAGGCTGGGAGCAGCCGCGCCACCTGGATCACGTGGCGATCCGCGCGGGGAAACCGTCGTTGTTGGCCCAATTCTACCAGGATGTTTTCGAACTGCGACCGGTCGAGAGCGGCGCGGAGAACGGCCAGCTCTGCTTGAGCGACGGCAAAGTGTCGATCGTCATCATTCCTACGGAGACGAACTCTTACCGCACGATGACCGAAGGGCTGGATCACATCGGCTTCAAAGTGGAGACGCTAGAGAAAGCCGAAAACGATCTCACGGCCCTGAGCGATTCGCATCCCGAGTCGAAGCCGAAACAAATCGATCTGGGCCGGTTCGGACCCGTGACGAAGCGGGAGATCGACAGTTGCATGCTCGGCCGGCGCTCGCTGGCCGATCCCGACGGCGTCCTCATGGACCTCGTCGATTGATGAACACGGTCCGCCTCGTCCTTAAGTATTGTTCACTGCTGCTCGCGCTCGTCGGCGCGTTCGCTCCCGTCGCCGCAGCCCAGGAAAAAAGAGTTATCGTCGGACTCACGACCCGCACCGGCAGCAATTCCCTGCCGTTCGTCATCGCCGAGGAAAAAGGTTTTTTCAAAGGCGAGGGGCTCAACGCCGTCGTCGTGATCATGCAGAATCAGGTCGTGGTCAACGGCGTGCTGAGCAAAAACGTCGATTATGGCGGGACGTTTTCCAATTTCGTCGGCGCCGCCATGGCAGGCCTGCCGGTCCGCATCGTCATGTCGGTAATGGACGGCTCGGATCACGTGCTGGTCACGAGCCCGAATATCAAGAGAATCGAAGACCTCAAGGGCAAGATCGTGGGGATAAGCAGCTTCGGCGGCACGCCGCACAGTGAGATAGTGACCATTTTGAGAAAGTACGGAATGAATCCGGAAAAAGACGTCTCCTATCTGCAGATCGGCGGCAGCTCCAGCCGCTACCAGGCATTGGAGAGCGGCTCGATCCATGCCGCGATGTTGACACCGCCGTTCAACAAGATCGGTCTGAAGCGGGGCTTCCATGAGCTGGTGACCTTCAACGACGTGATGCAGATCCCTCTCGGCGGGCTAGCGGTGCATACGGACCAGATGAAAGAGAGAGGCCCGGAGATCGTCAGGATGATAAAGGCAATGACCAAGAGCATCGATTACATTCGCACTCGTAAAAGCGACATCCTGTCACTGATGGAAAAAAGCTGGGGTATCAAAGACCCAGAAGTCCGGGACGGCATTTATCGCGACTTGGTCGGACTGTACAGCCGCACGGGGATTGCGCCCGAAGAAACAATGAAGAACGTGATCCGTCTGGTCCAGGAGACCCGCAAGAGCGCAGCCCCTGTTGCGGTCTCGGACGTAGCCGACTGGAGTTTCGCCAAAAGAGCCAACGAAGAGCTAAAGCGGTAGGCTCACGACCCCATCCCTTTGAAAAATCCTTCCTTCTCTAATTCGTCGAGCAGCGAGTGATCGACAAACTCTTCCGGCTTGCGGCCTTTCATCTCGGGACTGGTCGCAGCATAAAAATCCAGCGTGTCTTTGATTCCCTGCATGTCCACGCGCGGCGGAAATGAAAAACGCGGCGCGAAGTAGCTGTACGTGTCGTTAAGAATTTGCCGGTCATCGAGCCGCATCCTCTTGGCGAAAATGTTGACGGTCCGCTCGCGATCGATCTTGATGACGTGAACGGCCTCCGCGTAGGCCTTCACGAACCGCTTCACGACGTCGCGGTTCTCGCGCAAGTAGCCGCGCCGGACGTAGAGCGTCGATTGAGAAAAATTGGCCCTCATCTCCCCCATGTCGGCGAGGACTCGATAACCCGCCTTAACCGCCATGAGGAGATGCGGCGGCGATAGAATCGTCGCGTCCACATTACCGACGGTGAGCGACAGGAGGCGCGTGGGCGCGTCGGCGCCGATGATCACGTTCACCTCCTGCTGCTTGATGCTCCATTCTTTCAGCGCGAGCTGCAGCGCGATGTCGTTGGAGCCGCCGAAGTTGAGAATGCTGATTTTTTTCCCGCGCAGATCTTTCGGCGAGCGGATCTCCGGCTTGACCACGAACGCGTAGGGAAACTTGTTGTAGGAAGCGGCAAGGATCGTCACGTCCGAGCCGCGCGCGTAGGCTTGCAGCGGTGCGGTGCCCGATCCGGTGGCGAACTGCGTGCTGCCACTCAACAGCGCCGCCACCGAGCGCGCGCCGCCGGTGATCATCACAAGATCCACGTTGAGACCGTATTTGTCGAACAGCCTGAGATCCTTCGCCACCCACGAAGCGCTCTGAAATCCGGAAATCCCGCCGAAATCGGCGATCACCTTCTCAGCGGCGACGCCCGCACTGGGAAACACGCATGTAACAAAGAAAGTGATTAGCAAACGACGAAGGATCATGTTTCTCCCCGTAAAAATTTCTCTCAGGCTGATCAAAAGGTCCCAGAGGCGAGGCGCGCGCGGATTCGCGAGCCGAGGCGTACTTTGTTCAGTACGTCGAGGCGAGAGAATCAAGCGCAACGAAGCATATGGGCCTTTTGGACAGCCTACCTATGTCTTCCAGCCCTTGACGGAGATATCGATCCCGTTCCCCTCGGGGTCATGTAATCTATACTCCGCAAACGGAATCCGGTCCGGCCGCTTGGCACCGCGGCGGACGCCGCCCTTCTCGGCCCGATCGCGCATCTCTTCGAGGTCCTGCACGTGAAATCCGAAATGATTGAGGCCGTTCTTCTCCTCGCCGGCCCGCTGGTACAGCAAGGCGACGTTGAAATATCCGTCCGAGACGAAGATCGACGAGCGGTCGGAGTACGCCACCTCCTTCATCTGGAAAACGCCGCTGTAAAAATCGGACAGCTTTTTCGGCTCGGCGGTGTAGAGCGCGATGTGCCGAATGGGATATGGCGTCCGCTCCGGCGAGGCGCCGAAGCTCTGTCGCGTGAGATCGACAAGATTTCCGTCCGGGTCGGACACCTGCCCCTCGCTGTAGGGACCGGAGCCTTTGCCGCTCTTTTGCGCTTTTTCCTTGATGCCGTCGACATCCTGCACTTCGAAGCCGCTCGCATGCAAGCCTTGCGCGCTTTCCTCGTGCTCCTTCAGGAGAGCCAGCGTAAAGACGCCGTCCGAGAGACGGACCAACGGATCGCTCTCAGAGACGGTCTTCAGCTCGAAGACCCCGCGGTAGAAATCAGCCAGCCGAAGCGGCTCTTTTGCGGTAATCGTCAAACAACGCAATTGGGGCATAATGCCTCCTTTGTCGAATGTTGAATGTTGAAGTTTGAATGTTGAATTAAAAGTTCGTTCCCAATTCAAAATTCATCATTCAAAATTCAAAATTATTTTTATCTTGGCGCTACGAGTATTTCATCCCTCGGGAATCTATCCATGATCTCCGCGCCGTCCTTGGTAACGACCAGCATGTTTTCCAATCTGACTCCGCCGACGCGCCGCTCGCCTTCGCGGCCCTCGACGGCGATCGTCATCCCCTCTTCGAAAACCTGCGGATACTTGAATGACCACAGACGGTTGATGATCGGCATGTCGTAGCCGCTGCTGCCCCCGCCCCCCAGCCCCAGCCCGTGGCCGATTTCGCTCGCCAGCACCTCGACCTCTTCCTTATATCCCCAACTCGACGCCGGTGGAAAGTGCTTCGCCGCGTCCGCCGTGGTTCTGCCCGGCTTGATCTCCTCGATGATCGCGCTGATCCGATCGAGGACCCGCTTGTACCAGTCCTTTTCCTTCGCCGTCGGCTCTCTTCCAACAATCAAAGTCCGATAGGTGCAGGTGCCGTAGCCCATGTACGTGAGACCGCACAGCGAGCCATAAACCAGATCGCCCACCTGAATGACCCGGCTGGACTGATGAAACGCCCGATCGAAGGTGTTCGGGCCGGTGCGCCAGCCTCCGGGAATCGCGTTTTCCGCGCCGTATTCGCATCCCGCCGTGGAAGCGACGGTCGCCAGATCGGTATCCATGATTCCCGGTTTCAAGTTTTCCCACACGCGGAACCAGACTCCATCCACGATCGCCGCCGCCATCTTCAAGCAATTGATCTCGTCCTGGTTCTTGATCGATCTGGCTTCGAGCATGGTGGCGCGCGTATCGACGATGTTTTTGATGCCCGCCGCGGCGAGCGCTTCGCGCGCCATGCCGTCGAATCCGCCCAAGCCGAGCTTCTCGCCCAATAGGCCGCGCTTTTCCAACTCGCTCTTGATGTCGGCGGCAAACTGCTTCGCTTCGTCCTGCGCAGCCTCCAAGCCGCACGCGCCCGTGAGCCAGCATCGCGCCGGCCGCCACTCTTTAATCCACGGCGCCTGATCGGGCATCATATGGTAGTAGCCGTCGTGCTCGTACATCACGGGATCGTGCTCGGCGAAAAAAAGCACGAAGCGGCACATGGGATAGGCGAAGCCTCGAAGCCCGGTGAGATAGCGAATGTTCACGCCGCTCGCTTCGAGCAGAACGGGGATGCCGTTTTTTTTCATGACCTTCCTGGCGCGCTCCACTCGATATTGCCGCATGCGATCCATATTCAATCGTTCCTGCCAGTCCGCCGTCGCAGGACCAAACGTGAGCTTCGATGCGAAGTTGACCATGGCTACGCTCCTTCCCAAATCTCTATGACGCGAATCTAACTTGAATCGTCACCCGCCTGCAACAGCCCCGCGGCGACGTACCTTGACAGCAAGCAGACCTTCTCATATGTCTCCAGCAAGAACTTCTCTCTCCGCTGGAAGGAGGGTTTTCATGGGCGAAGAACGAAAAATCGTCACCGGCCTCGGCAAAGCCGAACTGCACCGAATCTTGGTTAGGGGCTACGACCTGACTGAGGATCTCGTCGGCAAGATTACCTTCAGCCAAATGACTTTTTTGATGCTCGTCGGTTGCATGCCGACGGCCGGACAAACGCGTATGATCGACGCGTTGCTCACGATTCTGGTCGAGCATGGCATGGTATCGAGCATCGTCGCGGCGCGCCTCACCTATCACACCGCGCCCGAAGCGATTCAGGCCGCCGTGGCAACGGCGATTCTGGGCGCCGGCAGCGTCCATCTCGGCTCGTCCGAATGGTGCGCGCGAATGCTCCAGGAAGCGCTGCCACCGAAAACCAACGGCGGCGCCGATCTCGATGCGATCGCAGCCGCCGTCGCGAAGCGCTATGAAGAAAGGAAACAGCGAATTCCCGGCATCGGCCATCGGACACATGCAGAAGGAGACCCGCGCGCAGACCGGCTGTTTCAGATCGCCCGCGAGACCGAAGTCTACGGGCGTTACTGTGATTTGCTGCAGCGCATCGCTTGCGCAGCCGAGGCCCGGCGGGAACGCCGGCTACCGGTGAACGTCACGGGGGCGATCGCTGCGGTCGCGTCGGACCTGGGATTGACCTGGCCCATGTCTAAAGCATTCGCGATTATCGGCCGCACGCTCGGCGCGATGGCGCACATCGGCGAGGAGATACGTAACCCAATGGCCGGAAACATCACCGCCGCGATCCAGTCGGCGCTCGTCTACGAGGCGGATGGGAAGGAGAGCACATGAGAACGAAGAAGCGGCTCATCGGCTTTGCGCTGTGTTTATTCGTTTTCTCGTTACCGATTCCGCGCGCGAACGCGCAGCTTAAGAAGCTCAATCTCTCCTACACTGCGACCAGCCCCTATCAAGCGGTCCTCATCATCGGCCAGCAGGCGGGAATCTTCCGCAAGCACGGCATCGATGTGTCGCTGATCTTCATGGCCGGCGGCTCGCTGGGCATTCAGGCCATGGTGGGGGGAGACGTGCCTATGACCCAGGCGGACGGCTCGGCTTCCGTTGCCGCCGCCATCGCAGGGGTGGACGTGGTGATGATCGGGAGTTTTTTAAATACCTTCCCCTACAGCCTGGTATCCCTGCCGGAGATAAAGACGGTCGAGCAGCTCAAAGGAGGCAAAATCGCCATCAGCCGTTTCGGCAGCGCGACCGACCTCAGCGTGAAAATGGCGCTCGCCAGAGTCGGCCTGAACGCCGAGAAGGACGTGGCCTTGCTGCAGGTCGGGGCCCAGACCGCGCGCGTGGTCGCGCTGCAGTCGAAAAACGTCCAGGCGACGATCATCACGCCGCCGTTCACGTTGACCGCGCGCAAGCTCGGCTATAACACGTTGATCGACATGGCCCAGCTCAACATCCCCTATCAACTGACGGCGCTGGTAACTTCCAGGGCGTTTGTCAAATCCCAGCCGGATCTCGTCCTGTCGGTGATGAGAGTCGCGGCTGAGAGCATCCATTTCTATAAGACGCAAAAAGAGCCCAGCATCAAAATCCTGAGCAAGTACCTTCAGACCGCGGATCGCGAGGCGCTCGAAGAGACCTATCGCGAAGTCAGCCTGAAAGTGGTGCCGGAAAAACCTTATCCGACGCTGCCCGGCATCCAGACGATTCTCGACGAGCTGGCGGTGAAAAATCCCAAGCTGAAGACCGCGAAGCCCGAGGACTTCGTCGACATGAGCTTCGTCAAGCGACTGGACGATGAAAAATTCTTCGACCGGCTGTATAAGAAGTAATCCGGCGTGCTTGCTCTTGTAATGCCAGTTAGAATTTTCGCGGCGCTCGTCGGCTTGCTCCTTGCAGCGGTCTTTACGACCGCCACGGGCAACGCGGCCGAGTCGAAGTTGCGCGTTGATGTTACGGCGATGGTGCTGATCATGGACGGGCCCAGGGATAAAAATTGCGCGGAGCGGAAGGTCGTAAAGACGGAGGTGATCGAAGCGCGCGTCGAGCGCTGGACGTTGGACCGCTGCGGCAAGCTCGTCAACTATCGGGTCCGCTTTTCGACGAATTCCAAGGGCGGCACCGACTTCGACGTGCAGCTCGAAAAGTGATGGGAGGCGCCATGGACACTCAAATCTTTTTGCTCATGGTCTCCGCGGTGGTCTTTGTTCTTTGTATTCCCCTCGTATTAAAACTGGTCCCGCCGAACCGGCTCTACGGTTTTCGCACCCGCAAAACTTTAGCGAGCCCGGAAATCTGGTATCGCGCCAACGTATTTTCCGGATACGCTCTTATGCTGGCTGCGGCAGTGACGGCACTAATCATTTCATGCGTGCCGCAGGTTTCAGAACTCCAGGCAGCGGCCATACTGATCGTTCTCCTCATTTGCGCAACGGCGGCGTCGTTCGCTTACGTGAAGCGCATACGCTAAGCCGTTTCACGATCATTCCAGCCATAAATTTTTTCCTTGCCAATCTATTAGAGCCACCGTAAAATCCCCGGTCATCAATGGTTGCGCCTTGGGAACGTTATCTGGAGCGGTGGACACACGCAGGGTTGATTGATGCGTCCGTTGCTCAACGTATTCGCGCCTACGAAGCGGAGCAAGACGAGGCGCAGGGACTGCACTGGCCGGTGCTGCTCGCCATCGCTTTGGGCGGATTGCTGCTCGGCGCCGGCGTGCTCTTGTTTGTCGCGGCGCATTGGGATGCGCTTTCGCCTTCCGCCCGCTTCGGGCTCGTGTTGCTGCTGGTGGCGCTATTCCACGTCGCGGGAGCGCTCGTCTCCGAACGCTTCTCCATCCTTTCCACCACACTGCACGCCGTCGGCACGATCTGCCTGGGCGCGGGAATTTTCCTCGCCGGGCAGATTTTTAATCTGGAAGAGCACTGGCCCGCGGGCTTGATGCTCTGGGCGCTCGGCGCCTGGATCGCATGGTCGATCTTGCGCGATTGGCCGCAGGCGGCGCTCGTCGCCTTGCTCACGCCGGCATGGCTCGGCGGCGAATGGATCGAAGCGACGCGCGGCGACGTTGTCAGCCATCAAATTCTTACCGACGGGCTGCTGCTGTTGTCCATCAGTTATTTGACGGCGCTTTTGCCCGACAAGGAAACGCCGGTGCGAAAGGTACTGTCGTGGATCGGCGCTTTGACGGTGATTTTTCTCACGGCAACCGTTCCGTTGTTTTCTTCCTCCGGGCCTTGGCAAAACTTTTCGCTGCCCGCAAGCTTCCACATTTTGGGATGGTTGGCGGCCTTCGCGCTCCCGCTCGCGCTGGCGTTTTGGCTGCGCGGTCGCGCGGCGTGGATGAACGCGATAGCCGCACTCTGGGTCGCCATACTGGGAGAAACCGGTCAATCCTACGGAGCGGAGCAAAAGCTGTCGATGTATGCACTTTGGGCGCTCGGCGCGATCGGACTCGTGGCCTGGGGCTTGAAGGAGTCGCGCAAGGAACGGATCAATCTCGGCGTCGCCGGTTTCGCGTTGACGGTTTTCGCTTTTTACTTCTCAAACGTGATGAACAAACTCGGCCGCTCGGCGAGTCTCATCGGGCTGGGTTTGCTCTTCCTCTTGGGAGGATGGCTACTGGAAAAAACGCGGCGGCGCCTCGTGGCGCGCTTGGAAAAGAGTGAAGCATGAAGCCGTTGGTCAAGGGACTGGTCATCGCCGCAGTGCACGTCGGTTTGGTCGCGTCGCTTGGCGGCAAACTGCTTTACGACCGCGCAACGCGGCCTCGCGTGTGGGCGCCCGCTGCGCCTTACGACCCCAATCTTCCGATCCGCGGCCGCTACGTGAGTCTCCAACTCGTCGTAGAGCCGCGCGGAATCCCTGAAACGAAGCCGGGACCCGGGCAGCCGTTATCAAAGGTCGTCGTTTTGCGAGTCGCAGATAGTCGGCTAATCGCTCAGGCCGGCCCGCAACCCGGTGATTACCATTCCTCCGATTTGCGCGTTCGTTTCATCGAGCGCCGCGGCGAAAAGCTCGCCGTGCTGGACCGACCCGTGGCGTTTTTCATTCCGGAGCACATCACTGATCCGTCGCGTCGTTCGCAGGACGAAGAACTGTGGGTCGAAGTCACGGTTCCGCAGAAAGGCCCGCCGCGGCCGATCCGGTTGGGCGTGAAGAAAGGCGACGGGCCGATCGTGCCGTTGGAGATCAATTAGCAAACTGAGAACGATGCGCGAGAAAAAACCACAGTTCGACTCTAGTCCAACGTTGCGCTATAATTCTTGAAACTCTTGCGAGAAGCATAGGAGTAATAGCCATGGCTGCCCGGGAGCAATTCGTCATCGATCCCAAAGGCAAGAAAACCGGTGTTATTCTTCCACTCAAGCGCTATCAACAACTGATGGAAGATCTGCACGACCTCGCCGTAGTCGCTGAACGCCGAGCCGAGAAGACGATTTCCCTCGAAGAAATGAAACGCAGACTGAAGAGGGATGGCGTCCTATAATATCGTCTTCAAGCCATCGGTTGGCAAAGACTTGCGGTCCTTGCCCAAGCCCATGGTTGCGCGGGTCGTGAAGCAAATAGAATCTCTCACAGAAAACCCCTTCCCTCCTCAGCACGTCAAATTATCAAGCGCGGAACGGCTATACCGAATTCGCGTCGGCGATTATCGCGTGGTCTATGGCGTTGACACGGAGACCAGGCAGATCACGATTCATTACGTGCGCCACCGACGCGAAGTTTACCGGGGTTTGTAATAGGACAGGTGATGGTCGATTCATCAGACTGGCGGCTTCAAGGCCAAGAACGTTACCTAAAAGGCGTCGAGCTACACTGGTGTGCTTATCGTCGATATCCCGACAATCTCGACTGGGATCACGATCACTGCCAGTTTTGCTGGGCGAAGTTCATGGTCGAAGATTTTCCAGATGCTATGCATGAAGGATACTGCACACTGGACGAGTATCACTGGATTTGCTCGCAATGCTTCGAAGACTTCAAAGACATGTTCGCGTGGCGAGTTGTGGCATAACCACCAAATGACACTTCGAGACTCGCCGGTCTAGGCACTCATCCAGGAGGATTCTGAAAGTCGGCAAGCACTCTCTCCTTGGCTTCTTCCAAAAACGCTACAACCTGCTTTTGGGTAACGGTAGGAAACCCCTCGAGGAAGTCGGAGATCGAGTCGCCCGCCTCCAAGTACTCCATTAGAGTCTGGACGGGAACACGAGTCCCTGGAAAAACCGGAGTCCCTCCCATGACCTTCGGATTTGAGCTGATCACACTCGTTTTCATTCTATGTATCTTCTAGACCAAAATTGACACGACTTCAATCTTATCACGCAGCACGATCCTTGACATCCTCTCTCCCCTCTCATATTTCTGCTTGAAGAAGTTTCCGGCGTGCGGACAACACGTAGAGGCGCGATTCATCGCGCCGAGAAAAGCAATCGAATGGCAGCGCGGGAAGAATACATCGTCGGCGTGGACACCGGTGGGACTTTCACCGACATCGTCGTGATGAGCGAGGCGGGCCAAGTGTGGACGGCGAAGGCGTCGACGACGCCGGATGATTTTTCACGCGGCGTCATGGACGCGCTGTCCGAGGCGGCAAAGACCGTCGGCATCGAGCGAAAAGAACTTCTCGGCCGCACTTCCCTCTTCAAACACGGCAGCACCGTTGCCACCAACGCGCTGATCACGCGCAGCGGCGTCAAAGTCGGCTTCATCACCACCCAAGGCTTCGAGGACACGACGGAAATCATGCGCGCGATCGGACGCGTGGACGGTTTACCCGAAGAAGACATACGCCACACGACGTGGGTCACCAAGCCCGATCCTCTCGTGCCGCGTGAGCTGATCACGGGCGTGCGCGAGCGCATCGACTATCGCGGCGAGATCGTCGTGCCGCTGAACCGGGCCGACGTGATGGAAGCGATCCGCCGGCTGATCAAAGAAGATAAAGTCCAAGCGATAGCGGTCAGCCTGCTCCACGCCTGGGCAAACCCCAAGCACGAGGAAGAGATCCGCGCGCTCGCGCTGGAAGCCGATCCGGCGCAAAAAGTTTATTGGTCTTTCGGCAGCGCGCTGTCGCAGGTCGCCGGCGAGTACGCGCGCGCGAACACCGCCATCATGAACAGCTATCTCGGTCCGACCGTGGAGCGTTACCTCAAGAGGCTCGAGACCAAGCTTAGAGACGCAGGCTTGAAAGAGCCGCTCTTGATCATGCAGGGAAACGGCGGCGTTGCGCACCGCGAGCAAGTCTCGGCAATCGCCAATCTTCAGTCGGGGCCCGCCGGCGGCATGATCGCCTCGGCCCACGTCGCGGGATTGCTCAAGCACAAGAACGTCATCACGACCGATATGGGCGGCACGAGCTTCGACGTCGGTCTCATCACCGAGGGCTACTGGAGATACGCGCCGGAGCCGATCGTCGAACGCTTCCGCATTCTCCAGCCGATCATCGACATCGAGTCGATCGGCGCCGGCGGCGGCACGATCGCGCGCGTCGATCCCGACACGGTCCGTCTTCTCGTCGGCCCGAAGAGCGCGGGCGCGAGCCCCGGCCCGGTCTGCTACGGCGGCGGCGGCGAAGAAGTCACCGTCACCGACGCGGATTTGGCGCTGGGCATCATCGACCCGAACTATTTTCTCGGCGGAAAAAAAGTTTTGCGCAGAGACAAAGCGCTCAAAGCCATCGAGGAAAAGATCGCGCGGCCGCTGAAGCTGAAAGTCCACGAAGCCGCGGCGGGAATTTACGACATCGTCAACAGCAAGATGTCCGACCTGATCCGCCGCCAGGTCGTGCGCACGGGCTATCTGCCCGAGGAATTCGTGATCTACGCCTTCGGCGGCGCGGGACCCGTCCATGCCGCGGGGTTCGCCGCCGAGCTCGGCGTGAAGAAAATCTACGTCTTCGCCACCTCTCCGGTCTTCTCCGCCTTCGGCGCGGCGGCGGCGGACGTGATTCGCACGCGCGTGATGACCTGCCAGTACATTCTGCCCGCCGAGCCCGCCGTCATCAATCGACGGCTGGAAGCGATCGAAGCCGAGATGAGAGAGATCATGTCCGGCGAAGGATTCGGCGCCGGGCAGACGGACTTTCTGCGTTTTTTCACGATGCGCTACCGCCGACAGACCGCGGGCGTCGAGTTGCCCGTAGGCCGGGAGCGGTTGACCGCCGAAAGGATCGCCAAGCTTCAGGAGCTGTTCGAGAAGAAATACGAAGAGCTTTTCGGCGCGGGCGCCGGCTATACGAAAGCCGGCATCGAGATCAGCGCGATCCGCGTGGATGCAGTAGGACGCGTCGCCAAGCCGCGCCTCAAGGCGCAGCGCGGCAAAAAGATACGCCGTGGTTCGGCTAAAAAGGGCAAGCGCAAAATTTACTTCACCCGCCCCGAGCGCAGATTCATCGACGCGGATATTTACGACTACGCTCTTCTCGCGCCGGGCGGGCGCGTCAAAGGACCGGCGGTGATCGAGCTGCCGTTCACGACGACGCTGGTGCCGCCGGGATTTCAGGTAACGATCGATGAGTATCTGAACCTCGTCATGGAGGTTTGAATGTTGAGTTTTGAATTCAAGAACAGGAGCGGCCGATCCTATGAATGCTAAGAGTTTCAAATCGCTCTTCGTCGGCGTCATTGCCGCTGCAATCTTGTGCGGCGAATCAGCCTTCGCCCAGCCGGTGAGACTCGCCGTCGGCGCCGCTAGCGTCGCCTCGCTGCCCACATGGGTTGCAAATGACGGCGGCTATTTCGCCCGCGAAGGATTGCAGGCGGAGCTGATTTACATCCGCGGCGGGCCGCAAACTCTTTCCGCGCTGATCGGCGGAGACGTGCCGTTCGCGCAGGTTTACAGCCAGCCGGTTCTGGCCGCGCATTTGACCGGCGCCGACACCGTTATCGTCGCCGGATTGATCAACCAGCCGCTCTTTTCCATCATCACCGTCGCGGGCATTGGCAAGCCGGAAGATCTGCGCGGGAAGAAAATCGGCATCAGCACCTTCGGCTCTGCGACCGATCTGGCGGCGCGGCTCGCGCTCAAAAAATGGGGACTCAGGCCGGAGAGCGAGGTCGCGATACTCCAGATGCGCGGAGTGCCCGAGATTCTTCCCGCGATGGTTGCGGGGGCGATCCACGGCGGCGTGATGTCTCCGCCGACGAACATGATAGCGATCAAGGCGGGTTTTAAGGAGCTCGCCTATTTGCCGCAGTTGGGAATTTCATTCCAGCACACGACTCTGTCCACGACCCGGAAGTACCTCGAGAAAAACCGGGCCACGGCGGTGAAAGTATTGACCGCCTACAAAGCCGCCATCGAGCGGATCAAGGCCGACAGGGCTTTCGCTTCGAAGACTCTCTCCAAGTACATGCTGATCAACGATCCCGAGGTTCTCGATTACAGCTACAACGTCTCCGCGCCGCTGTTTAAGCCGATTCCCTATCCGACGCTCGATGGCATTCGCTCCACGCTCGATTTCATCGCCGAGAGGGAGCCCAAGGCCAAACAGGCGCAGGTGAAAGATTTCGTCGACACGTCCTTATTGGAGGAGATCGAGAAGAGGAGCGCGCAGAAATAACGGACTTAAAATTTCAAGTTGCAAGCATCTAGCCTGCGTGATTCATCGATCGAGGAAAGATCGTGAGACGCCGTAGATGAAGAAAATGTTCTTTGCGTCTTGGCGCGAGTACTTAGAAACTTCGTGACCTTCGTGCTCTTCGTGGTAATAAACTTTTTAACCACGAAGGACACGAAGCACACGAAGGAAGATCTAAAAGGTTTATGAAAATCGATCCGGTTCGCTTCGAGATGTTCTTTCATCGCCTGTGGGCAATCGGCGAAGAAGGCCGCATGACGCTCCAGCGCGTGACCGCCTCCCCGATCGTCTCGCAGGGCGGCGAGTGCATGAGCTCGTTCTACGACGAAGCGGGCCACATGGTGCTCGCCTGCTCCGGCCACTTGAGATTCGCCGCGGCGACTTCCGACGCGATCGAAAGCCTGATCGACGTGTTCGGCAAATCGCCCGGCTTTCACGAGGGCGACCAGATCTTTTTCAACGACCCCTACGTCGCCGGTTCCCACACCTACGACATGATGGTGGTCAAGCCGATCTTTTATGGGAGAAAGCTGATCGCCTGGACCGCGACCAGCACGCACACCGCGGACACGGGCGGCCTGCTGCGCGGCGAGGCCTTCGAAATCTATCACGAAGGCATCTGCATCGCCGGGCTCAAGATCGTCGAGCGCGGCGAGTTTCGCGAAGATGTTTTTAGAACGCTCACCGGCCAGTGCCGCGACCCGCAATACGTCGGCCTGGACTTGAAGGCGATGATCGCCGGCAACAACGTCTGCGCGCGGCGCTATCTCGGGCTGGTGGAAAAATTCGGCGCGGGCTTCGTCGCCGCGGCGGGCGAGAAGATGATCCGGGATTCCGAGCGCAAGGCGCGGGCGAAACTCTGCTCGATGCCCGACGGCGTCTGGATCACGCGGCAGTACGTCACCACGCTCGATCGCAAGGCGCGGAAAGCCGTCGCCCAGCAGCTCTTCTGCACGATGACGAAAAACGACGACGAGCTCACTCTCGATTTCGCCGGCACGAGCGCGCAGACCGACACCGATCACAACTCCACGCTGCCGAGCACGGTCGCGCACATCGCACTGGCGCTCACCAATACTTTATTCTGGGACGTGCCGTGGAGCGACGGCAAGATGCGCCCGGTGAAAATCACCGTGCCCGAGGGAACTATCCTCAACTGCCGCTATCCCGCCGCCTGTGGCGCCGCGCCGCGGATCGGCAACGTACTGGTCTCAACCGTGTGCGAAGCGGTCGCGAAGATGATCTACGCGTCGGGCCGCGAAGAAGACGTCAACGCCTCGACCACGGGCAATTTGGAATTCGTCGGCGGCCCGGGCTACTTTTACGGCGGCCGCACGCGCGAAGGCATTCGCGTCGCGCAGGGACTTTACGACATTCACGGCGCGGGCATGGGCGCGGCGCCCTACCGCGACGGTGTAAACACCGGCGGCCACATGAACATTCCCTCGGCCGGCATCACCGATGTCGAGCGCATCGAGATGCAGTATCCGTTTCTCTACTTCGCGCGCGGTCACAACCGCGACGGCAGCGGCTTTGGAAAATATCGTGGTGGATTAGGGAGTTATCGGATCTATCTCATCTATGGATCGAAGGACTGCTCGGTCGATTACAAGCCGTACGGCGGCGTCGCCCAGGGCGGCTTCGGCCTCTTCGGCGGCTATCCGACGGGGATCGGCGCGATGCGCGTGATGACGCAGGCGGGCGTCGGGATGATCGAACGAGTCAAAGAGGGAGAATACCCCGACGCGCGGGCGATGCGCGCGGGCGCGTGGGGAAAACTGTTTCATCCCGACGGCGTTCCCGAGCGCATCGCGTTGCCGGAAGGAAGCCTGCTCGTGGACTACGTCGCGGGCGGCGGCGGCTTCGGCGATCCTTTGGATCGAGAACCGGAGCTGGTGCTCAGCGATTTCCGCAGAGGCTGGCTCGGCCGGGAGTTTGCGGAGAAGATTTACGGCGTGATGCTCGGCGCGGATGGAAAAAACGTGGACCGCGAAGCGACCGAGCGAAAAAGAAAAGAGATTCGCGAGGCGAGGCTCCGCGATGGCAAGTCCGAATCGGGAAAAACCGGCTCGCTCGGCGGGGATGGGAACAAAGAGCTAAAAACGATTCTCAAATTTCACGCGGCGCTCGAGCTCGCGGGAGAGAAAAAAAATCCGGCCATCCGCTGCCGGCGCTGCGGCCATATCTTCTGCACGGCAAAAGAGAACTACAAGCTCTACGCGCTTCATCGAGTCGTCGATCTCAACGACTTCATGCCCAACCCGCTGCCGAGCGGCGAGCCTTACATCGGCGAGTACCACGAATATTTCTGCCCCGGCTGCGCGGCGCAATTGCAGGTCGATCTCTTCTGCCCGCCGCTCGGCGGCGAGCCGATCTTGTGGGATATCCGGACCCGGTAAAACGTCCACGCGTTATTTCTTCTTATACAGCCCGTCGATGTAGCCGCTCTGATCCAGTTCCCTGATAAAGCTCGAATCGGCGAACTCTTCGGGCTTGGCGCCCTTGGCCTTCGGCTCAGAGGCTAAGATCGTCTTTATCCCTTCAATGGATGGATACTGCTTCTTGGGCAAAACCGATTCACTGAGCAGATTCTCCCAGGTCTTCTCCAGGACATCGCGCTCCAGGTTACTGCCGATATACTTCGCTAACGCCTTAAATGCAGCTTCTCTGTCGGTGTATATCCGATGCACGGCTTCCACCTGAGACTTGACATAGCGCCTGACGATGTCCGGATGCTCGCGAATATATTTCCGCGTCGTTGCGGCGGCGGTATGCTGGTAGACAAGACCGAGCTTGGGGAGGTCCGCCAGGATGGTCATCCCCCTTTTCTGCGCGATGATGCTGGCCGGAGGTTGGACCACGGTCGCTTGCACCCGTCCCGCCAAAACGGAGTCCACGCGCGCGGTGGTGCTCCCGATCTGCACGATCGTGACATCTTTTCCCGGGGTCAACCCCACCTTTGACAAAGCATAACGGGCAATAAAATCCGAAGAGGAGCCGAAGCGGCTGATCGCCACGGAGCCCCCTTTGAGCTGCTCCGGGGTTTTAATTTCGGGGCGGGCCATCAAATAGTAGTTGAGGGACGTGACGCCGCCGGCGATGATGGCGCAATCGGAGCCCGCCAGAACAGAATTGATGACGGCAGGTCCCGCCAGTTGGGCGATGGGCGTGTCCGCGGAAACCAACGCCATGACCGCGGTGGTTCCGCCCGTGAAAAAGACCAACTGCACATCCAATCCATTCTTTGCAAAGATTCCCGATTCCTTCGCGACCCAGGCCGGCAGCGCGTCGCCGCTGATCGCGCTGTACCCGACGACCAATCGGGTTTGTTGCGCCGACCCGGGGCTGTTCCAGGAAGCCAACAGCATCAGGGAAAGAATGATCACGATGCGGGTTTTCATCTTAATTCTCCTCCAAAAGAGTGTTTGCACGCCGGACCCGCATGAACGGGTCCTTGGTACATATAATTATTGCGTAGCGGAGTCTAGAACCCGGAGAAGGTGTTTGTGGATATAGGATCGGTTATTTTCCCGCGCCCGGCGGCGCCGGCAAGGGAACCTGGTTCTTGATCGGCGGCAGGCTGCGGAGATACGCCTTGGAGAAGCGGCTCGAAAGATGCAAAAGGCGGCTTTGCAAAGCTACGGCAGCGTTTCCGTTTCGGCCTGCTGCCGGAGTTTCTCCAGCTCCTTGATCGCGTCGAGAATTTTCGGAACGTCTCCCTCGCTCAGAAACTGCGCGAGATAATGGGAGTAGATTCCGACCTTCTTGAAGAAGTCTTCTTCCGTCATGCTGCCAACGATAGCGAATTTTCCCGGCGAGCACAAGAAAACGCCCGCATTCCGAATCCCAATCTGAAATCTGAAATTTGAGATTTGAGATTCCGAGCGGAGCGAGGATTCAGCCCATCGCGGCGACTTTTTCCGGCCGGATCTTGTAAATCACCCGGACCTCGCCCGGCTGGCGAAACGGATATTTATCTTTGCCGAGATATTTTGTTGCCAGCGAGTCGATGTGCGCGTCGGCGCCCTGCTCCGTGATTTCCTCCACCTCGCCGCGCACCGCGACGTGACGATACGGGTTTTCGGGGTCGGTGATGGAGAGCGCGACTTTTTTGTTGCGCCGCATGTTCCTGTCCTTGACGCGCCCCTTGGCCGTGTTCACCCGGATGTGGTTGCCGTCGTAATCCACCCAGACCGGCGTGACCTGCGGGCTGCCGTCCGGCATTACGGTGCCGAGATGCGCGAAAGCCTGCTTGCTGAAAAGATCGCGATATTTCTCCGGAATCGTCGCCGCCATATTCTTCCCCTCCCTTTCAACAGATATAATCCGTCAATTCACCGAAATCGTCGATGAGAAAATCGGGCCGCGCCGACACGAGCTCTTTTCTCACGCAGAGTCCGTAACTGACGCCGCAGGTCCCAATGCCGGCGGCTTTGCCCGCCTGGATGTCCGTGTCGCCGTCGCCCACCATCAACGCTTTTGCCGGCTCGACGTTGAACGTGGAGAGCACGTGCTTCAGGCAGCTCGGATCCGGCTTCTTGTTCCATCCGCTGTCGCCCCCGATAATCGCATCGAAACAGGATTCGATGCCCAGCCCTTTCAAGACAGCTACCGACAAATAGTGGCGTTTGTTAGTGACGACCGCTTTCTTCTTGTCGCTGAACCGTTCCAAGGTCTCTCTCACATTCGGATAGAGCACCGTCGTATCCAACAGGTGCTTCTCGTAATGGTCGAGAAAACGCTGCATCAGTTCGTCGAAGCGGGAGTAAAATCTCTCCGGAATCGATTTGCGCAGCAGATGCTCCGAGCCGTGGCCCACGTAGCCGTAGACGACCGGTTCCTCCAACGGCTCGAGCTTCAGTAGAGCGCGCACGTAGTTCACGGAGCTCGCGAGATCGCGCCCGGTCGCCGCGAGCGTTCCGTCCAGATCGAACATGAGCAATTCCATTTCTCTCTTCATAACGGCGCCGGCTGAAAAATCAAGATAGACGCGGCGGCGCGGGCTGTCAAACCGCAATTTTTCCGTTTTCACCGGCGCGGCGAAGTGCTAACATCCTCCAGCCGACAAGGAGGATCTATGCGCAAACACAATCGCCGGAGCCTGAATCCGCTCGGCCTCTCGATCGTTCTCGGCCTGTGTCTCCTCCCGCTCGCGCCGCGCGCGGGCGTCGCGGCGGATCGAATCAACAGCGCGTACATCTCTGTCTCTCCCGGCTCATCGTCGATCATCTGGGTGGCGAAAGACGCGCGCCTGTTCGAGAAGCACGGGCTCGACGCGACGGTGATCTTCATTTCCGGAAGCGTCCGCGGCATCCAGGCAATTCTCGCGGGCGAGATCCCGATCGGCGAAGGCGGCGGGCCGGGATTGACCAGCGCGCGGCTGGCGGGCGGAGACGTGATCGCGATCGCCGGCAACGTCAACGTGTTGCCGTACTATCTCGTCGCGCAGCCCGGCATCAAGAGACCTGAAGACTTGAAAGGCAAGATCGGCGGCAATCACATCGCCGGCACCACGGCGGAGTTCGCGCTCCGCGTCGGGCTCAAGAGGCTCGGCCTCGACCCGCTGAAAGACGTCAACCTGCGCGTGATCGGCGGCTCGCTCGATCGCATGATCGCGCTGCAAAAAGGCATGGTGAACTTCACCGTGGTGACCGAGCCGGGAAAAGCCATGGCTGAGAAGCTCGGCTATCCCATGGTGGTCGACCTGGCGGCGCTGCAAATCCCATTTCCGCAAAACGGCGTCTATACCTCGACCCGGCTGATCCGCGAAAATCCCGACCTCGTGCGCCGGTACATGAGAGCGTACGTGGAGGCAATCCATTTTTATAAAACGCACAAGGAAGAGGCGATCAAGATCTCGCAGAAGTATTCGCGTCTGGATGATCGCAAGGCGCAGGAAGAAACGTGGCTGTGGCACACGCGCTATATTCCCGACGCGCCGTATCCGCCGCTCGAAGGCTACCAGTTGATTTTGCAGGATCTGACGGCGACCAATCCGAAGGCCGCGCAGGCGAACGCCAAGGACTACATCGACGCGCGCTTTGTGAAAGAGCTCGAGGATTCCGGCTTCATCAAGAAGCTCTACGATAAATAAGCGGGCGTTGTCCGCTTCGGCTCACCGACCACTCTCCCCGCCGGCGGGTGGAAAACTGTAGATCTGCTGCGCGCGCGTCTCGAGACCCGGCGGCAGCCCGCCGACGACCTTCCTTTCCACCGCCATCGGCGCGGGCGCTCCGGCGCGAACGACATCAATCTTGACCGCCAGGTGGGGCGGCTCCCAGACAACGTCGTACAGTCCGAGCGTCTCGACAAATTTATCGCGCAGCGCGTCGCGCGGCGCGTTTAGCGAGAGGGCGAGCGGACCGCAGAGAAATTGCCCGGACTGAACCATCATCGCCACTAAGAAGCAAACACCTGGTACGACAAAAAGATTTGCGCAGCGTTCGAACTGAAAAAGACCAAGCGCACTTCTCTAATCGAGGAGTCGCTTTTGAGAAACTCTTCTACGGTTCCGGAGGAAACCCGGGCGGCTTGGTCAGTCGGGTAACCGTAAACTCCGGTCGAGATAGCCGGGAACGCGATCGTGCGAAGCCCTTCTTGAACGGCCAGCGCCAGAGAGTGGCGATAGCAGGCGGCCAGCAACGTCGCTTTGTCGTTGCCGCCTCTGCCGTAGACGGGGCCGACCGTGTGAATCACAAACTTTGCCGTCATTTTTCCCGCGCTCGTCACAACCGCCTCACCCGTCGGCAAGCCTTCGGGAAATCGGGTGCGGCGGATCTCCTTGCACTGCTCCAGAATTTCGCGTCCGCCGGCGCGGTGAATCGCGCCGTCGACTCCGCCGCCGCCCAGGAGCGCGCCGTTCGCCGCGTTGACCACCGCCTCCACGTCCTCTTTCGTGATATCGCCCACCTTCACCACAACCCTGCCACCTAAGAATGTCTTTAGATTCTCCACGCCGGATCTTTTCACCCCGCCCCATTTTCGATTTTAGATTTTGGATTTTAGATTCAATCGAAAATCGGCTCAGCCCGAGGCTGATCAGTCCTCTGGCTGAAATCGAAAATCTAAAATTGTCGCTCCCACTCCATCAACAGGCTGTGCTTTTTCTTGTTGTTGCAGTCTTTGCAGGCGGCCACGACGTTGCCTTTGCTGCTCTTGCCGCCGCGGGCGATGGGCACGATATGGTCCATCGTGAGCGCGCGCGTCGGAAATTTATTTCCGCAGTAGTGGCAGACACCGGCCGAGCAGCGGCGCTTCCACCACTGGCTCGCGCGCAGCTCCCTGGCCTTGCGCCGCTCACGGCGGATCTCCTCGTCGTCGACCGGGACGTAAAAAGATGACCCTTCCATCACTTGAGCCATTTTTTTAGCGACTTGAGATAGACGGCGAAACCGAGCGAAACCACGACGTAGAGGCCGGCGCGGAACGCCGCCCATGAGTCGGCCGTGGCAAAATAATTCCGCGCCTCCCACAGCGCGAAGCCGAAGAAAAAGACCACGGCCGTCGAGATCAGAATTTTATGCGCCGTCAGCAAAGTCATGGGAGGTCACTTAACAGATAGGAAGGAACCATTTTCAGCTTACAAGCAAACGGAAAGCACAAAGCGAGATTCTTCGCTACGCTCAGAATGGGAATAATGCTCAAAAGGTATTGCTCTAT
>CAZNES010000060.1:0-27076 GCA_964572145.1 uncultured Syntrophobacteraceae bacterium | reverse complement strand
GTTTGCGCAATTGCGCAAATCCGCAACCGTCACCGCCGCACTTTCACCTTTTGAGAATTCTCAAAACATCGAAATGAACGAATTGTTACGGTGCAGCTTGTCTAAGATGAACGAACCACAAGGGCCGGGGCTACGAGGCATCCGGTGAAGATCTTTGGCTTCCGCCTGATGCCGAATAGCTTCCACATCGTTCCGGAGCCATAGCTCGAGGCGATTCATGCAGCAGCTATCATGAGCCTTGACATGAGCCCCGCGGGCGACTTAGCCTCCGGGGAGGCGGCCTAATTACCAGATGCAGGGGGTCAAGTCCGCTCTTAGCTCTTCGTACGTCGTTGGGGTCGAATTTTGAATTTTGAGGTTCGACAAAATCTCCGGCGACCGGTTTTCGTTCCTCGACAATTTCTCCTTTTAGAATTCCCAAACCGCCGCAATGAGGCGCGATATGAATCTAACTAAAATTATTTTGTTTCTCCTCGTCGTCCAATCCCTCGGCTGTGCGCTCCCGCGCCGCACTTGGAGAAAGATCGTCAGGAGGAAAAGAAAGAAAGCGCCCCGCCGACGTTCACCTATCGCCCATGACAATAGGCGTGCAGGGGGTCAAGTCCGCTCTTAGCTCTTGGTGCGTCGTTGGGGTTGAATTTTGATGTTCGACAAAATCTTCGCCGTCCGGCTTTCTTCGACAATCTCATCTTAAGTAGGCGTGAGGCTTGAGGCGCGAGGCGTGAGTAAGAAACAAGTCACAAGAAAAGAAACAGTGGACGCTTCCACGTTTCGGCAATTCCCGAAACGTCGAAATGAGGCGCGATGTGAATCTAACTAAAATCATTTTGCTTCTGCTCGTCGTCCAATCCCTTGCCTGCGCGCTTCCGCGCCGCGACTTGGAGAAAGAACGCCAGGAGGAAAAGAAAGAAAGCGCGCCGCCGACGTTCACTTATCGCCCATGACAATAGGCGTGAGGCTAGAGGCGACAGGCGAGAATACCAACATCAACGCTTCCACGTTTCGACAATTGTCGAAACGTCGAAATGAGCCGCTTTCACGTTTTCGCAATTGCGAAAATGCGCAAACATGATAATAACCGACTGATTGTCTCGGCCTGGGTGGTTTGACATTTCGTTCCTGACTCTGGCAAAACCGATGAACGATGAAACTCCCGAACGGCGAGCGAGCCGATCTCGGCACGAAGCTTGAGGATTATGCGTTGAATCCGCGCCATAGGGAGGGGCGGCACAAGGCTCGTATGTTCGAGTCGGTCTTGGGCATCACGCACACCAACCGGGAAATATTGCGTCACGCCATTTTAGCCGCAGCCCGGGATTCGGATCAGGCTGAAGGGCTTGGTGATAATGGACATGGCGAAGTTTATGTTCTCCGTTTTCCGTTGGAAACCGAGAGGGGGCGGGCGACGGTTCTGACGGCGTGGTTAATCCGGTACGGAGAAGACTTTCCACGGCTGACAACTTGCTATATACTCTAACCCATGAACGGCAGAGTAAACATGCATGACGTGGTCGCATTACTCGAAGACAAGCGCGCGAAGCACTTCGAGAGCGGTCAGCCTCTGCTATTGCGCCGCGGTCAGATCGGAACTGTCGTCATGACCTACGACGACGGCGCCTGCGAAGTAGAGTTCGCCGATCGTGAGGGGCGCGCCTTTGCCATGTTGTCCCTCCGTCCTAATCAATTCATGTTGCTTCGCGATTCGCCCGATTTCGCAGCTGCATAGGGGCACTCCCTCCTTCCAAATCGTTCGGGTCGTCATTGGGTTCGAATCCTGAATTTTGATGTTCGACAAAATCTCCGGCGACCGGTTTTCGTTCTTCGACAATTTCACCAACGCTCTTCGCGCATTGTTCAAGTCAGCGATGGACCGCAGCCCTGACTCTCTCCGACTGGCGAATGCCCTCTCGGCGTTGTATCCTAGGGGCTCCGAGGAAAAGCGGCTTTTGGACGCTATGCTTCTGGCCGTTCCGAGGTAAGAAGTAATCAAGGAGGTAATTCCAATGTTTGATCGAATCACGTTCGATCCACAGATTATGGGAGGCAGAGCATGTATCCGAGGCATGAGGATTCCTGTCTCTGTCCTCGTAGGCCAGATCGCCCATGGCGCAACCTTTGAAGAGATCCTGGAGGGATACCCAGACCTGGAGCGTGAAGACATTCAGCAGGCGATTGAATATGCAGCCTGGCTGACTCAGGAAGAGGTGCATCTTCAATAGGACCAGCTCATGCGCATCCTTGCCGATATGGGTGTAGATATGCGCGTGGTTCGCTGGCTTCGATCGCAAGGGCATGATGCAGCGCACCTGCGTGAGGAGGGTCTCCAGCGATTGCCGGACGGCGAGATCTTTACGAAAGCCATCGCCGAGTCTCGGGTCATTGTGACTTTCGATCTCGATTTTGGCGAGATCCTTGCCCTCGCCAAAGGTCGGAAAGCTGGTGTTATTCTGTTCCGGTTGCGCAACACGAGGACGCCGCATGTGATTCAGCGACTGTCTTCGGTTCTCCCGGATTGCGTTGCACCTCTTGAGCGGGGAGGTATAGTTATCGTCCAAGAGTCCCGGCATAGAGTAAGAGAGTTTCCGTAAGTCATCTGTTCGGTTCATGAAGATATTTTACAGTCAAAGAACCGACACGCTGAGTCTTGTCCTTCGGGATAACGCGCCAGTTGTCGAGAGTGACGAGGACAAGCCCGGAGTGATCCTCGATTACGATATAGACGGTAATCTCGTCTCGTTGGAGATACTCGACGCATCCAGACGGGTCACCGACGCACGGAAGGTTGATTTCCAATTGGCCGAATAGCGGTGCCGGTCAATTTGGAGATGCCCCGTGGGGCCAGGCATTGTTCTGTTGACAATCCTCAGCTCGATAATTCCCAAAAGTAAAAAATTCCCTGGGGTCGAATTTTGAATTTTGATGTTCGACAAAATGTCCGCTGGTCGGCTTTCTTCGACAATCTCATCTTAAGTAGGCGTGAGGCTTGAGGCGCGAGGCGTGAGTAAGAAACAAGTCACAAGAAAAGAAACAGTGGACGCTTCCACGTTTCGGCAATTCCCGAAACGTCGAAATGAGGCGCGATGTGAATCTAACTAAAATCATTTTGCTTCTGCTCGTCGTCGAATCCCTTGCCTGCGCGCTTCCGCGCCGCGACGCGTCGCAAATTGCCGCGGAGAATGAGCGGCAGGAAGAAAAGAAAGAAACCGCCCCGCCGACGTTCACTTATCGCCCGGGGAGCTGAGCGGCGAATGATTCGAGAACAGTTCAAGCAGAAGTTAGAGCGCCGGCACACGAGGCTCGTTCTGATATGGCTCGCCTTTTTCTTATTCGACTTCTACTATGTTTGGGCTGTTCATTACCTGGTCACCAGCGATCCGGTAAACGTCGCGCCTGGTTTTGCGGATACGATGAGAAAAGCTCTGTGGTTCTTGGCTGCGGTCAATCTATGGGCGCTCTACGGGTTTTGGAAAAAGCGAATTTTTACAAGAGAAGCTTTTCTCGCGCCGCCGGGGACGGCCAAGATTCTCCCGGCCCTGCGCGATCACGCATCGCCGGTTGAAGAGAAGGCCGCCGCCGCGGTGTCGTTGTACTTCTTCGCCGAGGTCGTCACCATTGCTTTTGCCGCTTCGATTGCGCTCCTCGGCTTCGTCCTGGCATTCCTTGGCCGTTTCATGACGGATCAATATCTGCTGACGTTGCTCTCGCTCGCCATTTTGCCGTACGAGTTTCCTTCCAAGTATTTTCTTCGAGGGCTCGTCGGAGAAATCGAAATTCGCGCAGAGTTGGCCGGAAATGAGAGTTGAGTGTGTCCCTAGCCGCTTCCACGTTTCGGCAATTCCCGAAACGTCGCAATGACCGACTTTCACGTTTTCGCAATTGCGCAAATCCGCAACTATCATCGTGACACTTTCACCTTGTGAGAATTCTCAAACCTCAAAACGACTTCACTCTCACGTTTCCGGAATTCCGGAAGTGTGAGAAACGATTCGTTGCAGCCTCGGCGGAAGCAGGATAATCTCGCCACGGCGACGCTGAGGGCGCCGATGTTCGCGCCCTGGAAGCCAACGGCAGAACGAACGCGCTTCGCGCGCGGCTCAAAGCGGAGATAGACCGCAGACTTTCTCCGGCTGGCGAATGTCCCCTCGGCCCTTTACCCTAAAGGCAGCGACGAAAAACGGCTATTGGACGCGATGCTGTTAGCCGTGCCGAGGTAATCTTATCTTTTTATAACTTCAATCGGATGGAGCTGTCCGTCGTCGTATAGCTCAAAGAATTTCTCATCCCACTTTTTAGAGAGGAATTGCCTTACGGCGTTCAGCCAGATTTCGACTCGTTTATCTATCGCCATCGACTGAGAGACTCGAGACCAGATGATGCTGGCTTTACAGTCGGGCACGGCCTCCACAAAGTCTTCGTCTTGCGTCAAGAAAAGCACCTCTTCCCGATTGAGGCGCGCTATGATCTGTGTATCGTGGATTCCTCGGTGAGTTAAGAGGATGTGCTCAACTGAAAACGTTTCTTTTTGAAGCCTCGTGTAGAACCGCAGTGGAAAGTTCTCGTCCAGCAAGATGATCATGCGGACTTTACGGCGGGGGGAAGATGCTCGGCCACGTGGGTCGCGTAGGCGAGGGCCGCCATGACCTGATCGCGGGTGAGTTGATAGTCTTCCTGAATGTCTTCGATCTTACCCCCCGCAGCGAATCTACCAAGCACAGTCGCCACATCGATCCTTGTCCCCTTGATGCAAGGCTTGCCGAAGCGAATCGCCGGGTCCATTGCGATGCCGGGATAAACTTCCATGGGAACCTCCGTGGAAAGCATTATACCCGATGGCTCTCACGCAATGCTACCCCGTCGGCTCGCGGGGAAGGCGCTTGTCATCTGCCCGGATATTCACGTAGAATCCTGCCCAACATCGCGATGGAGCCCTGGCACAAAGTCGTCACACCGCGCAAGGAAGTGAGAGAAGGCCGCTCGTTCAACCCGGACGAGTTTGCGATAGCACTTGAATGTTGTGTCAGACTTGCCTAAGTTGAGTTCCTCTCCACACCTCCCGCACTTTTACCTACGATGACTTGAATCGGCTTTTTTCCGAGGAACTCTCGTCGTCAATCCGTGCTTAAGGGACGAGAAGGTCTGACAGCGTCGCGATTTTCGGCAGGCTTTCCAACCCTCGAACTGCGGTGATAATCTCGTCCGCCTTTTTTCGCGCGATGGCCAGGCTCGCGTTGGCGCGGAATTTTTCTTCGATGTCTTCCGGCGGCAGCGGCAGTTCAAAGCCGCCGCGCGGGAACGGCTGGTTCTCTTCCAGCAGAGTGCCGTCGTTCAATCGGATTTTGACATGACCCGAAAGATGCCGCGGATAGTCGATCGTCGGGTCGAGCTCGTAGCGGATTTTGTCGGCGACTTTTAAGATCGCTTCGTCGCGGATCGTTTCATCGGTAAACTCCGCAAGCCCCGCTTTGCCGCGCACCAGCATGACGGCGATGCTGTAGGGGAGGGCAAACTTGGCGCCGTACCCGCTTAGCGGGCGCTGTTTTTCCTTGAGCGGCTCCCAGAGGCGGTCGACCGGCCCCTCGGCCGTGCGGCAGACGACCTCTGCGATCCGCTCGGGGCGAATCGTATATTTTTGTTTCAGCCGCAGCGCGCAATCCATATAGGGATGCGAGATCGAGCCGCATGGATAAGTTTTAAACGTCAGCCGGGGAATCTCCCATATTTTGCCAAGCTCATCGAGCTTATCGAGCGAGTAGTTCTGATCGCCGGCAAAGGCGTGAAAAAAACCGTGGGTTCCCTCGAACACCGACGCCGGGCCGCGAAACCCGCGCTGCGCAAACAGCACGGCGATGATGCCCGCGTGCGAAGACCAGCCGGGGTGAAGTCTTTTCGTCCACGTGCCGTCCGCCAGGTATTCGATGATGCCGGAGCTTTGGCTGCCGCAAATGCCGAACGCGTCGACCCACTGGGATGTTTCCAGACCGTAGAGCTTTCCCGCCACGGCCGCAGCGCCGAAAGTCGCGCACAGCGCCGTGGGATGAAAGCCGCGCGCGTGAAACTTTCCCGGCGCCACCAAGCCGATCTTGCACATCACTTCGATGCCCGCGATCGCCGCTTCCAGCACGGCCTTGCCGCTCGCGCCGACGGCTTCGCCGACGGCCAAGGCCGTCATCGGCCCGCAGCAGCCGGTGTGGACGATCGCGCCTTCCAACGTGTCGTCGTAGTCGAGACCGTGCGCCAGCGTTCCGTTGGCGAGCACCGCATTCGCTGCGGCGATCTTGTCGGCCGTTCCGACGAGCCGGCTATCGCGATTGCCGCCGAGCGCGCGCGCCGCGTCAAGCGCCATGCCGCCGAAGTCCATCGTCGAGGAAGCGAGCGCGATGCCCAGCGCGTCGAGAAAGACGAGCTTTGTCTTCTCGAGGACTTCGGAGGGCACCTGCGCGAGCTTCAGCGCGCGGACGAAGACCGCGATCTTTTCCGAATACCGCTCCATTTTTTATTGCCCGGTCTTTTCCCATCGGCCTTTTTGTTTTTTCCAACCGAACGCGGTCTTTCGCCGCCCAGGACCCGAATCAACGGCAGAATATTTTTCATCTTGTCCAAATGGGCGAGCATGTCGATCGCGGCTTCGGTCTGCTTCGGCGAAAGCGCCAGCCGCGCGCAGTCGCGAAACTTATCGCCGATGTCGCCCCAGCTCATGGGCTTGAGCGGATGGCCTCTGGCCACGTCCGCTCTGCCCTCGATCGTCCTGCCGTCTTTGAGCTTGACGCGGACGCGCGAGCGCACCTGATCGTATCCCAGCGCCTCGAGCTCCGGATCGACGTAGAGCGTCACGCGCTTCATGAACTCGACCATCTTCGGCGCGCGCACCTTGCGGTCGGTAAACTGCGCGATGCCGGCTTTGCGCTCGAGGACAGCGACCGCCATGCAGAACGGAATGCTGAATTTTCCCTCGAGCGCGGTCTTGGGCATGGGGTAGATGAGAGCGTTCGGAACGTTGGAGTTTGTGCCCACTTCCACGGACGCGATTGCTTCCGCGTGGAGGTCGTGCCGCTTGACCAGATCCAGGATCACGTCCTGCGCCGGATGGGAAAGCGATCCGGAAGGGTAGGGCTTGATGGAGATTCCGGGCTCATGCATGAAGTACGGGCGGCCGAGCCGGCCGGTGATTTTGCTCTCGTCACCGCCGCCGGCCATGGCATTGAAAAAACCGCGTCGCGCTTCGATGATATTGGTCGCCGAAGTAAAACCTTTTTCGGCGAGCTCGGCGGCGGTCACGCCGTTTTCCGCCGCCCGCCCGGCGTGGAGCGGCTTAGTCATGGTGCCGAAATTTTCTCTGAGACCCGACGCCATGCTGGCGGCCAGACCAAGAGCGCGCGCGAGGGCTTCTTCTCGGAGACCTAAAATCTTGCCCACCGCCATGGCGGCGCCCAGTCCGCCGATGGTCGCCGTAGAGTGAAAACCGGCCTGATAGTGTCGCGGGTCGATGGCGTCGGCGATGCGGCATTCCACCTCCACTCCCAGGATGTAAGCCAGAAGAAAATCCGCGCCGGAAATCCGATCTTTCTCTCCCACCGCCAAGACCGCCGAGAGAACCGGAACGGTGGGGTGGGTCAGCAGGCCATAGACCGCTTCCTTCGAAGTCGAGAGCTGCGTGTCGTCGTAATCCATGGCATGACCGGATGCGCCGTTTAGCAGAGCGGCCTTGGGCGCGGGCGCCATGAAACGCGGGCCGATCACCGTAGCTTCCTCCTTGCCGCCCATCCGGCGTACGTAGGCCTGCAGGATGCGCGATCCTTTTTCCGTGGAGCCCGAGAGCATCACGCCCAAACCGTCGAGGACGAATCCCTGCGCCAGGCGCACGACCTCGCGAGGGATATCCCGATAGCGTGTCCCATGGACAAAGCTCACCACCTCTTGCGTCAAACCCATTGTGCGTCCTCGGCGATCGTATGTTCTGAGAGCTTCGAGCGATAGCATTATCACGGTCGCATTTCCAGCCCGGCGCAAAGGCGGTTCAGGCGAATTTCAGTTGTTGAAATGACTCAAGCCGTGAACTAGAATGGTCCCATTCGGAGGAGCTATGTTCGGCCTGGGAATTTGGGAGCTGCTGCTGATATTGATTCTCGTCGTCGTGCTTTTCAGCCGCAAGCTTCCCGATCTCGGCGAGGGTCTGGCCAAAGGGATACGGAACTTTCGCCGCACGATGAGGGAGCCGGACGAGATCGATGTGACGCCCGAAGACAAGTCGGAAAAACGAAAAGACAAAAAGGGGCCCTAGCGGTCCGCTAGCAGGTCGCTGAAAAAAGGCACCCGTGCTTCGAGAGCCTCAGCACGATCGGAAATTCTCCAATGATTTCAATCCATCCTCCGTTCGTCCTGAGCTTTGTCGAAGGATAAACGGCATTTTTCAGCACCCCGCTAGGATTCTTCGACGGAGAGGATGCGGTACCCGAAGCTCTTGATCTCCGCGCTGGATTTCAGAAATACGATGGAAAAAGGCGCGGACTCATCGGGAAGAATCTCAAATCTCCTGATCGGACTTTGCCTCTGAAGCGTGGTGATCTCCTGGACGGTCAAATCCCGCACAATCTTTGAAGAGATAGCGTTTCCTACGGTGATAATCTGGCGATCGATGATCTTTCCATCGCTGCCAAAAAGATATCCCTCGATTTTGACTTCGCGCACCTTGACGCGGTTGCGGTTGAGAGCGGCCCCCGACAGTAAAAAAACTTCCCGGTTTCCCAGGATACGCTGAAATCTAGGGCGTCCGGCCTGGAGCACGATTCCTCGACGCAGGTGGTCGTTCTTGAGAATCGAATGGTCGATCCAGGGAACGGCCTTCAACAAGCTCTCGATGGGTTCGGGGCGCGCTTTGTACGCCAGCATCAGGCTGGAGAAAAGAAACAGCAGACCGGCGCATAATAGGAGATAGGGTGTGACCGAGAGGGGCAGGCGCGGTGAAGATTCCGCGCTTGTTTCAATGACGGTATCCGCGTGCCTGGTGACCGCGGGCCGCTCGCTTGCGAAGTCGAAAGACTGCTCGATCGGATTATGAATTTCGGCGAAGGATTTTTCGTCTCTTAGGGTAAAGGATGCCTCGGAGGGATCGGAATGTGGGGCTAGGGACCAATCTTGGTCCCGCTCTCGGATGTCGAATGACGATTCTAATTCTCCGGGGCTCGCCGCCGGCCCGTTGGTTGCTGTGGGGGGAACGGGGCTTTCTACGACATTTTCCCGGGCCGTTGCGCTCGTTTCGGGAGGCGGGAAAGAGAAGCTTAGCTCGCTGGATTCATCTTGCAGGCGAGGCGCGGGCGCCGGCGGCTCGTCCGGTGAATGGGCCGCTGGCTTCGAGCCAAGGACGAAAATATTTGTGCAGCGCGAACAGCGGAACGTAGGTTTGGATTTGCTGACGAGGTTCTCCGAGACGCGATAGGTCGTATGGCAATTGGGGCACCGAACCAGCATGTTGTTCTTAGTTCGTTTACTCGATATTACGGACAGGCGAGTTTCCCATGAACATAGCATGATTTTATGGTAAATAGAGAAAATTTCAACCTCGGGATGGAGAGCCGCCGGCCCCGTGAATAAAACGCAGTCTGCAACGTCAAAAGAAATAAGGCCGGGTGTGGAGACCACCGAGTGGGAGCTCGTCCGGAAATGCCAGAATGGGGATGTCGCCGCTTATGAGAATATCTCGGCGAAATATTATCGCCGGGTGTTCATGGTCATCCTGGGCGTGGTGCACGACCGGGACGACGCCATGGACGTGGCCCAAGAGACTTTTTATCGCGCGTTTAAAAACATCAAACGCTTTAAGGGCGGCTCGAATTTTTATACCTGGATTTATCGGATCGCGGTCAACCTGGCGATCGATCTCCAGCGGCGCAAGAAGCGCAGCTCGGTGGATCTCAAAGAGGACATGGATGAGGTGATCGTCGAGACGGAAGCATCGGGCAACGACCCCTTTCGCGAGCTCCACGATCGGCGGCTCGGAGAGAAGCTTCTCCGCGCGATCGACGAATTGACACCCGATCACAAAGCCGTCATTGTAATGAGGGCCGTGGAGGGGCTGTCTTACAAAGAGATCGGACGCATCATGGGCTGCTCCGAGGGAACGATCATGAGCCGGCTGCATTACGCGCGGAAAAAATTGCAAGAAAAGCTGGGCGCGGATTTATGATGAAAGATTGCGCAGAGATCAAAAGATTGCTGGGCCCATGGATAGATGGAGAGCTCGACGCCGATCAAGCCGCCGAGGTTCAGCTTCACGCGCAGGGGTGCGCGTCGTGCCTGGACGAAAAGGCGCGGCTCGAGAGACTGGAGTCTTCGCTGAAGAGCCTTCTCGAGACGAAGGCGTCCGAAGTCGCCTTCGACGCTTTTTGGGCCGGCGTGCGTCAGCGCATCGCCGATGAGAAGTCATGGCACACACGCGCCGTCGATTGGCTGCGCGGCGTTTTTTTTCCGCCGCGGCTGGCCTGGGCGGTGCCGGCAATGGTCGTGATTCTTGTGGCGGCGCTGTCGCTGGATCGGTTCTTTCCCGGTTGGCGCTGGGCTTTCGACCCGACCAACGTGGCGTCGGTGGAATCTATCGACGGTCACGGTTTCAACGTGGCGCTCTTGCGCGAAGCAAAAACCAAAACAACGGTTATCTGGCTGTTCGAGAATCAGGAAAATGACGATGAAACTTCAGTGGAGCCTGTTTCAGGCAACGCTGCTTTTTAGCCTCTGTGCGACTCTTGGATCGGCGCCTGCTGGCGCCGCCGAGGCGGAAAAAAGCCAACAAGCGGTCCAGCTAAAGATCGGCACCATACTGGCCACCAACCAGGCGGATTGTCTGGACAACCAGCTCTCCAAAATGAAGCAGCAGCTCGAGGTCATCAAATACCGCTGCTATCGTTTGATCCGGGAAGAATCGCAAAAAGGGTCTTGGCAGGGCAACGCCGTATTCGAAATTCCGGGCGGCCGCTCGCTTCTGGTTACCCCGCAGGAGTTGCGGAACAATAGAATCTCGCTGAACGTGCGTCTGTTGGAAGGCGAGAAGCCGATCGTGGACACGACGGTGAGATTTCCCAACCGCGGCAATTTTCTCCTCGGGGGACCGGCGCACGAAGGCGGAGTTCTTATCCTTTCTATTTCCGCCATGACTCAATAGCAGGACGGCCATAAAGGCCCACCTGCTTCGTTGCGCTCCACCGACTCGCTCGACGTACTGAAAAAAGTACGCCTCCGCTCGTCGGTGTTCGCACGCCTCGCATCTGGGTCCTTTCTGACCGTCCTGAAAGAATTCTTTGAGAGCTAAATCAGTAGCTGTGCAGCGAGTCAAGAAACGAGCATAACTAGGCGCGAGCCCCGAGCCGACTGAGGCGTACTCTCCTTGTACGCCGCAGGGAGCGCGAGCGGGCGATGAAACGAAGTTAGGCGAAGTTTATTGGCCCGCCGTTACTCGATGACGTTCTTTTCGATAGGCTCGACGATGACGCCTTTGTCTTTGAGCCACTGGACGGCTTTGTCCACTTCGGAGCGCTCGCCGTCGATCTCGAGGGCCACGAGCCCCATCTCCGCCGTCACGGTGGAGCCGCGGATGTTGAAAAGGATGTCGAATTTTTTTGCCAGATTGCAAACGATCGGCTCTTTGACCAAATTTTTGGGAAAGGTCAGGTAGACGCGCTCCGTAACCTTTTCTTTTGGTGCCTTCATCGCAGCGCCTTAAATTGAAAATTTCAGGTTTCCCACCGACATCCGATCACGCCAGCCGACCCATAAATTGGTCGTCAAATATTTGTCCCCGAAATCCGGAAAGACCGTCACCAGCACGCCGGAGCGGAGCTTGCGGGCGATGTGCAGCGTCGCGTGCATGGCGGCGCCGGAAGATTGCCCGACCAGGATGCCTTCTTCCTGAGCGAGGCGATACACCATGGCGTAGGCGTCTTCGGTCGAGGCCGGAATTTTTTCGTCGAGCGCCTCCTCGTGATAGATGCCGGGAACGATCGAGGTCGCCATGTGCTTCAGCCCTTCCAGGCCGTGCAGCGCGTCGTCGGGCTCGACTGCGATCACTCGAATTTTTGAATTCTTCTCTTTGAGATAGCGGCCCGCGCCCATGATCGTCCCGCTCGTGCCGATGCCGGCGATAAAATGCGTGATCCGGCCGTCCGTCTGGCGGTAGACCTCCGGTCCGGTGGTCTCGTAGTGGGCCTGCGAATTCATCGGATTGAAATACTGATCCGGCTTGAAATATTTGTCGGGATTCTTTTCCAGGATCTCGCGGCAGAGACGGATCGCGCCGTCGGAACCTTCGAGCTGGTCGCTGTATGTCACTTTGGCGCCGTAGGCGCTGATGATACGCTTTCGTTCGGCGCTTGCATTGGACGGCATCACCAGCTCTACGGGATAGTCGAGGACGCGGCCGATCATGGCCAAGGCGATTCCGGTATTGCCGGAAGTGGAGTCGATGATGGTCTTACCCGCCGTGAGCTTCCCCGATTTGATTCCTTCCTGGATCATCTTCAGGGCGGGCCGATCTTTGACCGAACCGCCGGGATTCATGCCCTCGAGCTTGGCAAATATCCTCACTCCGGGCGAAATGCCCTCGGGGATTTTGCGAATCTCCAGCAGCGGAGTCTCTCCGACGAGATCCAGAACCGATGCTACTTTTTTCGGCTCTCTAAACCTTTCGGAGGCGATCCATCGTGCGGCGGTCGGATTGGCCATAAGAGCGGACGCCGGGAAGCGTCATCCTCCCGCGATGGCGGGCACGATCGAGATGTTGTCTCCCTCTTTGAGAGAGGTTTCCAGGTTTTGCAGAAAACGGATGTCGTCCCCGTTGACGTAAACGTTGACAAACCTGCGGATCTTTCCGGTTTCGTCGCAGATCCGTTCTTTAATTCCCGGGTAACTTTTTTCCAGATCGTCCACCAGGGCGCGCACATTCTGACCTTGAGCGGCGACTTCGTCGGCCCCGTTGGTGAATTTGCGCAGCGGCGTGGGCATGCGGACACGGACACTCATAAAGCGACCTCCCTCATCCAATTTCGGATTTCAGCCCGAGGCTGATCAGCCTCTCTTTTTGGCTGAGCCGATTTTGGATTTTCGATTCAATTACAACTGCAATCCAAACCCAATCGAAAATCTAAAATGGTTATAAACCTTCGCTATGAGCCTTGCAAGTTTGCTCTCGAAGCGTTCAACTCTCAAGTTGAGACTGCCGGTTCCGATTGCGCTCAGCTTTTTCCGGCCGCGGCCTTGCCCGGAGCGGGCCGGGCGAGCTGCGAATAAAGCTCGTCGAAGTTCTGCAGGGTCGCGTTGATCTTGAAGGGCTGCTCCACGCTCGCCGCGACGACTTCGAGCGTCTTGTAGCCGTTGCCCGTGACGCTGATAACGATCGACTCGTCGCGCGGAATCCTTCCTTGCTGGATCAGCTTCTTGGTGACGGCCACCTCGGTGCCGCCCGCGGGCTCGGTAAAAATCCCTTCGGTGCGGGCCAGAAGCTTGATGCCATCGATGATTTCTTCGTCGGTCACGCTCTCGCCCCAGCCGCCGGATTCGCGCACTGCCTGGAGCACGTAGTAACCGTCGGCCGGATTTCCTATGGCGATCGAGCTGGCGATGGTGTTGGGTTTTACCGGACTGATGAGATCGGTGCCGCGCTTGAGCGCCTGGACTATCGGCGCGCAGCCCGTCGCCTGGGCCGAGTAGATCTTGCACGCGTCGTCTTCGATCAAGCCCACTTGCTTGAGCTCATGAAAGGCTTTGGCGATTTTCGGCAGGATGGTTCCGCCGGCGGAGGCGACCACGATGTGCTTAGGCAGCTTCCAACCGAGCTGCTCCGCGACTTCGAAGCCGTGCGTCTTCGCGCCTTCGGCGTAGTAGGGCCTTAAATTGACGTTGACGAAAGCCCATCCGTATTTATCCGCGATCTCGCTGCAGAGCCGGTTGACGTCGTCGTAGTTTCCCTGGATCGCGATCGTGCGCGGGCCGTAGATCGCCGAGCCGATGATTTTACCCTGCTCCAGCCCGTCGGGAATAAAGACGTAGCAATTAAGGCCGGCCTTGGCCGCGTGGGCGGCGACGGAATTGGCGAGATTGCCAGTGGAGGCGCAAGAGACGGTGTCGAAGCCGAACTCGATCGCCTTGGAGATCGCCACCGAAACGACGCGGTCCTTGTAAGAAAAAGTCGGATGGTTAACCGAGTCGTCTTTGATGTAGAGTTCTTTGACCCCGAGCACTTTGCCCAGCCTGTGAGCGCGCACGAGCGGCGTGAACCCGGAGTAGAGCCCGGCCTGCGGCTCGCCGTCTATGGGCAACAACTCCCGATAGCGCCAGAGATTCTTCGCCCGCGACGCGATCTTCTCCCGGCTGAGCGCCTTCTTGATGCCGTCATAGTCGTAAACAACTTCGAGCGGGCCAAAACAGGTCTCGCAAACGTGCAGCGGCTCTTTGGGATAATCCTGGCCGCACTCTCTACATTTCAGTCCTTGGACGAAGCTCATGGGTTCTCCTCTCCGCTTTTTCTCCGCACGCGCTGCACTCTGCGTTCCTTCGCACCTCGACGGTTCGGAATTTGACCGTCTTCGCGTCATAGACGAGCAACCGGTCAACGAGTAAATCTTCTTCCATCCCGGCGAGATATTTGATCGCTTCGGTTGCCTGAATCGAGCCGATGGTCCCGGCGAGCGCGCCGAGAACCCCCGCCTGCTGGCAATTCATAATTTCTCCGGGCGCGGGCGGGTCCTGGAAAACGCAGCGATAACACGCGCTCTTGCCCGGCAGCACCGTCATCGTCTGGCCCTGAAAGCGCGCGATCCCGGCGTGAGAAAAGGCCTTGCCGAGATCCACGGCCGTATCGTTGACCAGAAACTTGGTCGCGAAATTGTCGCTGCCATCGACGATAAAATCATAAGAAGCAAAAATCTCCGGCGCATTATCCGCGTCGAGCCGCACCGGATAAGTGTGGATCTCGACGTCGGGATTGAGCCGAACGAGCTTTTCTTCGGCCGAGTCAACTTTCTCGCGGCCTATGTCCGAGGTGGAGTGGAGAATCTGGCGCTGCAAGTTCGACAGCTCGACGCGGTCGCCGTCCACGAGCCCGAGCGCGCCCACTCCCGCCGCCGCGAGATAGAACGCCGCCGGACATCCTAGACCGCCGGCGCCGACGACGAGAACTTTTCCCTGACGCAAGCGGATCTGTCCCTTGCCGCCGAGGTCGGGGATCATGATCTGGCGGCTGTAACGTTCGATCTGCTCCGGTGTGAGACGAATGCTCATCGATTTCTCTTGAGGCTGCTCAAAAAGGTCCTAGATGCGAGGCGCGCGATGAACCGACGAGCGTAGGCGTACTTTTTTCAGTACGTCGAGCGAGGCGGTTGAGCGCAACGAAGCAGATGGGCATTTTTCAGCAGCCTCAGGCAAAAAAAACCTCTTCTCATAAGAGATAAGAAGAGGTTTTACCCTCACCTTATCTATCCCCCGTTTTACCGGGGGCTGGACTTAGCACCAGCGTTTCGTCTTGCGACGAAACCGGTTGCTGTGGCATCTGCGGGCCAATCCCTCCGCCACTCTGGATAAGGTGTCCAGCGAATGTAGCCTCAAAGCTAACTTACTGATCCAGTCGTGTCAAGAGTTCCGTGCGACGCGGGGGGCACAGGGGCGCTTGACAACAGGTCTTCGGCGATGTAACCAATGGTTACATGAGACCTCGCGAGTTAAAAAAGATCCGGAACGATCTCGGCCTGACCCAACAACAATTGGCCCAGAAGCTCGGCACGACGCGGATGACCGTCACGCGATACGAATGCGGCACCCGGCGAATTCCCGGCGTGGTCGAGATTGCCTTGGCGCAACTGAGGCGCGTGCGGCCTATCCCGATGCTCGGGACGGTTGCCGCTGGAAAGCCCATCGAGCCCGTGCCTCAAAGCGAGTTTGTTGATTTTTCCTTTGCGCAGAGCGGAGAAAATTTCGCGCTGCGCATCACGGGAGAGTCCATGCGCGACGAGGGAATCGTGTCGGGAGATATCGTGATCGTTCACAAGCAGTCGAAGGCTTCGACGGGCCAGACGGTGATCGCCGTGGTTAACGGGCAGGCCACGGTAAAAAAATATTATCCTAAAGAAGATTATATCGAGCTGCGACCGGCCAACGACGCGATGAAGCCGATTCGAGTGACACCGGAGGAGGATTTCGAGATTCAGGGCGTCGTGGTCGGACTCATACGCCATTTCAAGTAGACGAATCGTGGAAAATTTTAGTCGTCGAGTTTTTGCTCACAATGGACCGGCAGATCGTTTGTTTTCAAATCCCGGCGCTGCGCATCGCGCTGGCCCGGTTAAACGAGCCTGCGCTCCGCGGCTGGCCGGTAGCCGTTGCGCCCGCGTCTCATAGAGCGGCTCTGAGCGAAATATCCAGCGAGGCTTGGACGGAAGGTCTTCGCGCCGGGATGACGTTGGATCAAGCCCGTTTCTTTTGTCCGTCTCTCAGGATTATTTCTCCCGATCGGCAAACGGTCGAGCTGGCGCACCGGTCGCTTCAAGAGTCGGTCCGGCAATTCATTCCGATATGGGAGCCGATCGGCCCCGGCCGTTTCTATCTCGATCTGACCGGGACCGCGCGCCTTTTCGGCCGCGCGATCGACACGGCTGCGCGCGTGCAGCGCGAGATCGCGACGCGCTACGGCTTGAGCGGAGTGTCGGCGGTCGCCACCAGCAAGCTTGTCTCCGGCATCGCCGCCGATCGCATCATCCGGCCTCCCGATCTTCGCGACGTCCATCCCGGCGCGGAGAAACAATTTCTTGCGCCGCTGCCCGTCGCTTCTCTTCCATCCCTGAATCGCCTCTCGGCCGGCAGGACGCCGGAATTCCTCGACCTGCTCGCCGACCTGAGTCTCGACACGCTCGGCAAGATAGCCCGCACTCCGCTGGATCATCTCGAGTTGGTTCTGGGCCCTCCATCCAGGTTGATGCAGCAATGGGCGGTCGGATTCGACCCCACTCCCGTGTGGCCCCAGGCGCGCCGGCCGTCGCTAGAATTTTCTCATACCTTAAACCCTGACGAAGTAGATGATGACGCGCTCCTCGCGTTGTTGTATGGCCTGCTCGAGCGGCTCTGCCGTCAGTTGCGACGGAGCGGGCGGCTTTGCCGCAGCGTCCGGCTCGATCTGGTTCAGAGCGACGGGCGGGAAACTGCCGGCCGGGCGATGCTCGGACGCGCGAGCCACTGGGAGTGCGACATCTATCCGCATCTCGAAAAAATCTTCTTTCGCGCGTTCACGCGTCGCGTGCGTATACGGAAAATGGGCCTCAGGGCCGAGGCGCTGGAAGAGATGGAAAGGCAATTGGCTCTTTTCCCGCAAGCGATCTCGGAAGAGAACGCCAGACTGCAAAGGCTCGCCGCGGCGCTCGATCGCGTCCGCTCGCGTTACGGAGAGAAGGCCATCGACTGGGGCGCCGCATGAATTCGTTCGTCCATCTGCACGTCCATTCCCAATACTCGGCGATGCGCGGCGTCTCTTCCTTGGAAGATCTGTGCGTCGCCGCGCGCTCTCAGGGCGCCGACACGCTGGCGCTTACCGACACCAACGGACTTTACGGCGCCGTTCGATTTATCGAAGTCGCCGGGAAAAACGGCCTCAAGCCGATTTTGGGCGCCGAGCTGACCCACGGCCCGCATCGCGCGGTGTGTTTGGTCAAAAACACCGAGGGCTATGCGAATCTCTGCCGGTTGATCTCTTCGCGCCATTGCGACGCGTCTTTTAATTTGATCGGCGCCGTCGAGCAACACCGGCAGGGCTTGATCGTTCTCTCGGACGATCTTCCGGCGCTGGCAGCGTGGAGAGAAAGCTCGCCGGACGATCTATACGTCGAGCTCACGCCCGGTCCGCTCATGCAGCAGGCCGTCGCGTTGAGCAAGACCGCGGGCTTGCCGCCGGTCGCGACGAACAAAGTCCACTTTGTGAGGGCTGAAGAATATCCGCTGCACCGTCTGCTCCGCGCCATCGACTTGAACACGACGCTCTCGCGCCTGCCGGAAGACGCTTGCACGGCGTCCACGCACTGGCTCGCTCCCTTCTCTATTTTGCAGCGCTACTACGCTCACGTGCCCGAGGCGCTTGCGAATACTCTGCGCATCGCGGAGTCCTGCCGCACCGATTGGGATTTCAAAGAAACTATTTTCCCCGCTTTTCGGGCATTCTCCGACGCCAAGGTATCCGCCGTTCTCAAGAAAAAGACTTACGCCGGGGCGCGGCGGCGCTACCTGGAGTTAACTCCGAAAGTCCGCGGCCGCATCGAGCGCGAGCTCGCGATCATTCGCGAGAAAGGATTCAGTCATTATTTTTTGATCGTCGAAGAGATCGTGCGGCACACCCGTCTGACCTGCGGCCGGGGCTCGGCGGCCGCCTCGATCGTGTCCTATTGCCTCCGGATCACCGACGTGGACCCGATCCGTCATAATCTTTTGTTCGAGCGCTTTTTGAGCTCCGCGCGAAACGATCCGCCGGATATCGACGTCGATTTTCCCTGGGACGAGCGGGACGAAATCGTCGATTCTGTTTTCAAACGATATCAAACCGAAAAAGTTGCCATGGTGGCGAATCAAAATACACTGGCGCTCAGAGGCGCGCTGCGCGAGGTCGCCAAGGTGTATGGCATGGCGCCGGCGGAGATCGACGGCGCCGCTTCATTCATTCTTAAGCGGCTGAATTTTCTTCGCCTGGCGGAAAGCCCGCCCGCGCGCTCGTGGGCCGAGTCTCTGTGCGAGCTGAAAGAATTTACCGAGCCCTGGCCGGAGATCCTCGATCGGGCTTTCCAGGTGGAAGGTCATTTCCGGAACCTCGGACTTCATTGCGGCGGCATCGTGATCGTCCCGGACGAAATCCGAAAGTATGTCCCGGTGGAAATTTCGGCCAAAGGAATCCCGGTGCTCCAGTGGGAAAAGGATCAGGTCGAGGACGCCGGGCTGGTTAAAATCGATCTCTTGGGCAACCGTTCGCTGGCCGTCGTCCGCGACGCGTTATTGGCAGTGGAGCGCCGTACCGGAAGACGAGTGGACACTCCGACGTGGGATCCGATTTCGGATGGGAAAACGCAGGACCTCATCCGGCGCGGCGAGACGATCGGATGTTTCTACATCGAGTCTCCGGCGACGCGCTTGCTCCTTAAGAAGCTCTGGACGCAAATGCCGGAAGAACTCCGACAGAAGGCCGACGTCTTCGAATATCTGGTGGTCGTCTCCTCGCTGGTGCGGCCGGCGGCGATTCATTTCGTCAACGATTTCGTCCGCCGCGCTCACGGAGAGCCGTACGCGCCGCTGCATCCCGCGGTGCAAAAGGCGCTGCGCGAGACTCACGGCATCATGGTTTATCAGGAAGACGTCACCAACGTCGCCGTTGCGCTGGCGGGATTTTCTTTGGCCGACGGCGAGCAGTTGAGAAAGATCTTGAGCAAAAAACACAAGCGCCTGCAGCTCAAAGATTATTGCGAGCGATTTTTCCGCGAGGCCATGGCGCGCGGCGTGCCGCTCTCGACCGTCGATGCCGTCTGGAAAATGATCATGAGCTTTGCCGGATACAGTTTTTGCAAGCCCCATTCGGCGAGCTACGCTCAGCTCTCTTTTAAATGCGCGTATCTCAAAACCCACCATCCGGCCAAGTTCATGGCCGCGGTTATCAGCAACCAAGGGGGCTTCTATCCCACCTTTGCCTACGTCTCCGAAGCGCGCCGGATGGGGCTTGAGTTTTTGCCGCCGGACGTCAACGCGAGCGGCTGGGCTTACAGCGCGGCGGAGAAAAAAATCCGCGTCGGATTCATGCAGATCAAGGATTTGGAGCGCGCCTGGATCGACCGCGTGATCGCAGAGCGGAAAGAGTCCGGCCCGTTCGAATCTTTCGACAACTTTTGGGCGCGGACAAATCTCAAGCTCGGCCAGGCGCGCGTTCTCATCAAGGCCGGTTGCTTCGATTCCATCGAGCCAAAATTGACCCGTCCCGGCCTCTTGTGGCGCGCCCATGCCCGCGCGGCGGAAAAATATGGCGACGATCTTCCCAATCCTCGTGAGTATTCGGAAGCACAAAAGCTTCGGCATGAAATCGACATTTTAGGCTTTTCCCTGAGCCGCCATCCGCTGGAACTTTACCGCGCGAGCCTCGCGACGGTGAAATGCGTTCCGGCGCGCGACATGATTCTTCACCCCGGCAAATCGATCGCGATGATCGGCTGGCTCGTCAGCGAGAAGATGACCCAGACCAAAAAGGGCGACCCGATGGAGTTCGTCACCTTCGAAGATCTGACCGGAATTTACGAAACCATTTTTTTCCCCGACACGTATCGCCGGTTCTATCGGATACTAGGCGGCGGCCGGCCTTATCTTTTGCGCGGCAAAGTCGAGGAGGAATTCGGGACTGTGACGCTCAACGTGTGCCACGTCGAGCGTCTGGATACGCGGCGGGGAGCTGCTCTATTTGAAGTGGATTCTATCGCCATCCCGAGAAAAAGCAGCAGGAGCTCGAATACCGCCGCTTCGCCGATGAGATGAAGCTCGTCGGGCAAAAGCTTGCCGAACTCGACTCCGGTTCCCGCAGCATTGCCTCCTGAGGAAACCATTCCCGACAGCGCTTCTTGGAATAGAGCGGGCCGGGGCGCGACCTTGACGGAATTATGGCTCTGCAGGTAGCTTCCCATCTGTCGCTGAGAGTGCTAACCAGAGCTAGATTCTTCGGCTGGCGCACGGCGAACACGGAGGCGCAGGATGGAAACTGAACGAAAAGGCTCTCTTCCGGCAACGGTTGCCGTTCTTGTCACGATCACTCTCCAACTTGCATGCGCCGCGCAACCGGCCGGCGGCGCTCAGTCGGAGCCGATCGCTCTCATCCAAGGCGCCGACCGCCAGAAGATCCTCGAGCAGGGGGCACGGAAAGAAGGCAAGCTCGTCTGGTACGGGACGCTGATCGTCGACCAGCTCATGCGCCCGGTCAAAGCCGCGTTTGAAAAGGAATACCCTTTTATCCAGGTCGAGTTTTTCCGCGGCAACTCCGAGCGAATCGCCCAGAAGGTGATCGAGGAATACCAGGGGCGGAGGTACGAGGTGGACGTTGTCGACGGGACCATCTCTCCCGCGTTGGTCAAGAAGGTGGGCTTCATGCAGCGTTTCTTTTCGCCTTATCTGGCCGAATATCCGCCGGAGTTGAAGGACCCGCAAGGCTACTGGGGCGTGACGAATCTTTATTTCATGACCCTGGGTTACAATACGAGGATGGTAAAGCCGGCAGACGTTCCTAGATCGTGGGACGATCTGTTAAATCCCAAGTGGAAGGGCGAAATCATCTGGTCCACGAGCCGGGGCTCGGGCGCGCCGGTTTTCATCGGCAATATCCTGGCGGCGATGGGACGGGAGAAAGGCATGGCCTATCTGGAGAAGCTGGCGAAGCAAAACATCGCCAAGAGCACGGCCAGCGCCCGCGCGCTCTTGGATCTGGTGATCGCGGGAGAGTACCCTCTGGTGATCAACATCTTCAATCACCACGCGGCGATCAGCAAGAAGGCCGGCGCGCCCTCGGAATGGCAGTCGATGGAGCCGGTGGCCGCTCCGTTCAACACGGTCGGACTGGCCAAGAACGCTCCCCACCCGCACGCGGCCATGCTCTTTCTCGATTTTGTGCTTTCCAAGAAAGGGCAAAAGGTCTTTCAGGATGTGAACTATCTTCCGGCGCATCCGGAAATCCCCGCCAAAGAAGTTGAGCTCAAGCCCGGCGGCGGCAGATTCAAAAAGGCGAACTACATCAACCCGGATTTCCAGTTGGAAAAGGGAGACGAGTGGGTGGACATCTTTCAGAAGCTGTTCATCAAGGGATGATCTCTAGCTTCGCCCAATCGCTCGCGTCTCTTCCGCGGAACATTTCGACGTGAGAATCTTCGTGCGAGCGCGCGCCGCCTCTCCGCATCTAAACCCGGAGGTCTGGATACTCACACTCGTCTGCGCGGCGACCGCTTACCTGGTCGTGCCGCCGCTCTTTGCCGTCGTGCAGACCAGCTTGACCACGACGACGCTCACCGGCGCGGTCGGCGAGCCCACTCTGCGATACTACCGCGACGTCCTCTCCGGAATCCGGTTGGCCGCCCCTCTGGCGAACAGCCTCTACTTTGCCGTCGGAACCGCGCTTCTGGCGACGCTCATCGGCGGCGTCATCGCCTGGCTCGTCACCCGAACCGACACTCCTTTGCGCGGCCTCGGCTACTTCACGGCGTTTGCCTCTTTCGGCACGCCTTTTATCCTTTACACGATCGGCTGGCTGCTCTTGCTCGGCAAGTCCGGACCGCTAAATACGTGGCTGCGAAGCTTGTTAAATGCGCCCGGTGTGATCTTCAACGTCTACTCGCTCACCGGCATGGTGCTTATCGAATCGTTTCTTTGGTCTCCGCTCGTGTTTCTCATGCTGGCGGCCTCGTTCCGCGCGATGGATCCGCTGCTCGAGGAGGCTTCGGCGGCCTGCGGCGCGAGCGCAATCCAAACGCTAAGACGGGTTTCTCTCCGGTTGATGCTGCCGGCGCTCTTCTCCGTCATCCTGCTGGTTTTTATCCGCGCGTTCGAGTCGTTCGAGATCCCGGCGTTGGTCGGCCTGCCAGGCGACGTACAGGTGCTCACGACTTCCATCTATCTCGACGCCCACCGCATGCCGCCGCGCTACGGCACTGCCGGCGCGTTCTCCGTCCTTCTGATGCTCCTTATCGCCGCCGCGCTCTACTTCTACTCGCGCGCTACGCGAGAGGCGGTGAAGTTTCACACGGTCACCGGCAAGGGCTACCGCCCGCGTCTAATCCATGTAGGCCGCTGGCGCTATTTTACCGGCGGTCTGCTCGCGCTTTATTCCGTGTGTTTGCTTGTCCTTCCGTTCCTGATCGTTCTGTGGGCGTCTCTGCTTCCTTTCTACAGTGCTCCATCGATCGAGGCCCTCTCCAGGCTCACGTTGCGCAACTATGAGACGGTCGTCAAATTTCCGACTCTCTTGCAGTCGGTCAAAAACAGCATCCTGCTCGGCATCGGCAGCGCCACGCTGGTGATGGGCCTTACGACTCTGGCGTCATGGATATTGGTCCGCACACGGCTCAAGGCGCGCTGGTTGCTGGACCTGCTCACCACGCTGCCGCTGGTTTTCCCAGGCATCGTGATGGGACTTGCGATCCTGCGCTTCTATCTCACCGTGCCGATTCCGATCTATTCGACCCTGTGGATTTTGCTCGTCGCGTACGTCGCACGCTATGTTCCCTACGGCATCCGCTACACGCACGCGGGCTTGCTTCAACTGCACCGCGAGCTGGAAGAGGCGGCCTACTCAGCGGGGGCCTCGTGGCTCAACTGTTTTCGGCGCATCACGCTGCCGCTGCTTACGCCCTCGTTTCTCGGCGGCTGGGTGTTCGTTTTTCTGATCTCGGCCAAAGAGCTGGCGATGTCGATCCTGCTCGCCGGCCCGCGCACGCCGGTCGTGTCGGTCACGATCTTCGAGCTGTGGGAGAACGCGCAGATCGGCGAGCTGGCCGCCTTCGGCGTGATCTGGACTTTGATTCTTTTGGCGGTCGCGATGGGCTATTACTTATTCGCGCGGCGTTATGGTATCCAGCTTCATTGAAAGCCGTTCGTTGCCCAGGAACTTTCATGGCGGATTTTAGAGATTTGTCTTGTCTCCTCGATCCCCAATCGGTCGCGATTGTCGGCGCTTCGCCGAAAGCGGGCTGGCCCGCGCGGCTCTGGGCGAATCTGCAGCACGCTCGCTATCCGGGAAAAATTTATCCGGTGAATCCCAACTACGAAACGATATGGGGTGTCAAGTGCTACCGGAGTCTCGAAGAACTGCCGGAAGTGGTGGATCACGCGGTCGTCATCATCCCGGCAGATCGGGTTATCGAGATGCTGCGGAATTGCCCGCGGCCTTTTTTTCGCAGCGCGACAATCTACAGCGGCGGCTTCGGCGAAGGCGGCGATCCGGAAGGCTTGAGGCGCAAACAATTTTTGCGCGTGTACGCGCGCGAGAAAAACGTTCGCTTCTGCGGTCCCAACTGCATGGGGTTGGTCTCGACCCGCTCGCGCGCGATGCTGTTTCCCGACCAGCGTCTGGCGGACATCCACGAAGGAGGGCTCGCCATCGTCTCGCAGAGCGGTGGGCTGCTCGGGAGTCTCGTTCGTGCTGCGCTCAGTTGGGGCATCGGACTCAGCTATCTGGTCACCAGCGGCAACGAAGCGGACGCCGATGTTTCCGATTACCTGCATCATTTCGTCAGCGACGAGCGGACCAGGGTTATCGGGGCGTTCATCGAGGGCGTACAGGACGGGGAAAAGTTTATCGCCGTCGCCGAGGAAGCGCTGAAGCTCGGCAAGCCGATCATCGCGGTCAAAGTCGGCCGCTCCGCCAAAGGCAGCACCGCCGCCATGGCGCACACCGGCGCACTGGCGGGCAACGACCGCGTCTTCGACGCCGTCTGTCGGCAAAACGGAATTGTTCGAGTGAGGAATCTCGACGAGCTGCTCAACTGCGCGGAGCTGTTTCTCAACCTGCGCCATCTCCCGCGCGGGAAGAAGACCGCCTTTGTCACTTTTTCCGGAGGATTGAAAGGGCTGCTGGCGGATCTCGCGCAAGACGCCGAGGTGGAGCTGTCGCAGTTGAAGCCGGAAACCGAGGCTGAACTGAATAATTTTCTGGGCGTCGGCGCCTCCGTCGGAAATCCTCTCGATACAGGATGGGGCGGCCTGTCGAGTCAGGAGACCTATCTCAAATGCGTCCATCTATTGCTCGACGATCCCGCAGTCGATCTGCTCGCGCTTCAGGAAGAGCTGCCGCAGAACAACGTGCGCTCGGACAAGCAGAGCAATCTTCTCGCGCTGGCCAAAATCTCCAGTGAAAACCCGAAACCAATCGCCGTTTATTCTATGACCACTCAGAGCATCAACGACTACGGCCGCGAGTTCAAACAAAGCTGCCGCCTGCCGTTTCTCCAAGGAGCCGAGAACATGGTCCAGACGATGAAGCGTCTGGCGATGTTCGGCGAGGCGGTGCAGCTCTATCGTCGAGAAAAAGATAAAGCGCCCGCGCCGTTGAAGCCGCTGAGCTCAGCGACAAAAGAAAAGTTGGCCGGGAGAAAAATTCTCTCCGAATGGGAATCCTGTCAGGTGATGAGCGAACGCGGCCTTTCTTTGTGCAAGATGCGGGTGGCGGCAAATTCATCCGCGGCCATTCGCGCCGCCGACGAGATCGGTTCCCCGGTAGCGGTCAAGCTTGTCGCCTCCGGCGTCACGCATAAATCGGAACTGGGCGGTGTGAGGCTCAATCTCTCGAGGCCCGAAGAAATCAAGCAAGCCTGCAAAGAGATAGAAACGAACTTTCAGGCCCGTAACCCTGGAGCTGCAATCGCAGGCTTCCTCATTCAAGAGATGGTTCGAGGCGGAGTCGAGACGATCATCGGCACGGACAACGATCCACAGTTCGGACCGGTCGTGATGTTCGGCCTCGGCGGCACTGCCGTCGAGCTTTATCGCGACGTGACGTTCCGAATGGCGCCGGTCAGCTTGGAAGAGGCGGCTAAGATGATCCGCAACATCAAAGGATATCCCTTGCTCGCCGGCTTCCGCGGCGCGCCGCCGCTGGACGAAGATTCTTTGTGCCGTGCCATCGTTGCAGTATCGGAACTTGCCGTCGCGGGCAAGGATTTGATTCAGTCGATCGACATCAATCCGTTTATTTGCTTGCCTGACGGTGGGAAGGCGGTGGATGCGGTGATTGTCACGCGGGCGGACCGTAGGACAAAATAAACAGCCGTGCTATACGATAGAGATGAAGCACGCTCGCGAAGCTTGGAACGGAAGGGGAGGGCCGAATGTCGCTCAAATCATCGTTCTCGCTAATGACCGAGAAGCTCGACCGGTTGCGCGAGGAGTTTCTCGCGTTAAAACCCTTGGCGTTGACGATCAACCGCCGGACGTGGCGGTCGCTCTTCAAGACGCGTTTGCCGACGCGATGGAAGACATTCTCGGGTTCATCAATAAGGCTTCGGATGCGGCTCATCATGCCGATCAATCTCTCGCCGGCGGAATCGACATGGCCGGCGTGATCGAGGGCCTTACCCGCTGCAACGAAAGTTGGAACCGCGTCTCGCACCGCTACTGGTCCGCTCTGAATTCCTATGAAAGGGTCAGCGCGCTCATGGATCTGGGGCGGGGGCGCGGCGGCGAGTGGAAAGCATGGACCCGGAGTATCGAGGTGGGACTGAATAAATGTTCCGGGCCGATACTCGAACTCAATCACGCGATCTTTGATTGCTGGCGCGAGATCGGGGAGGCCGTCCTTGTCGCCGCGTCCCTTGGGCAAGGTCCGAGCGCCAGACGAAAATAAAAAAGTAGGACGGGGCTTTTCCGGCGACGAGCGGATATTCACCCATAGGAGCGCCATGGACACAAAGACGTTGCTGACCGTCTTTACGACGGTCTTTGTCGCCGAGCTGGGAGACAAGACCCAGCTCGCAACACTTCTGTTCGCTTCCGACAGGGAAGTGAGTCGATGGACGGTATTCGTCGGCGCGGCGCTCGCGCTGATCGTTACCTCCGCCATCGGCGTGCTGGCCGGCGGCCTCGTTTCCGAGTACGTGAGCGAGAAGTATCTGCGCTACATCGCGGGCGTAGGTTTTGTGACGATCGGCGTCTGGACTTTGGTTAAAGCGTAGGACGAATGTCTTTTCTCGACGAGATTCTCGCCGGCCTGCTCAGGCGGCGGCCCAGAGCTCCCAGAGATTTCCGTCCGGATCTTTAACGTAGAGCGAGTAGCCTTTGCCGTCCGGGTGGTCGCGGGTGTTCTCCACTTTGGTTCCCACCTGCTCCAGCTCCTGCAAGGTTTTTTCTTTTTCCCGCCACGGAATCATAATGGTGTGGTGCGGCACGCCCGGGCGCGGCGCTTTGGACGCGTCGAAGATGTGGACCTGAAAATTTCCCAACTGCACGTCCACTTCTTTGACGCGGCCGCGCTTCTGTTGCTCTTCGTTCGGATCGATGCGCCGCACGACTTCGCCGCCGAGAAGCCCGGTGTAAAATTTTTCCGCTTGGGCCAAATCTT
>CAZNES010000059.1:0-27485 GCA_964572145.1 uncultured Syntrophobacteraceae bacterium | reverse complement strand
TTTTTCCGCCAGAGGACGGATCAGCCTCAGGCTGAAGCGGGAATCCAGGCGAAGTAGGGGCGGGTTTTAAACCCGCCCCTACGTAACGCTAGAGACATGCGGGGGTGACAATTGAGCAAGTGATTCTCGATTTGTTTTGATACCTCGCAGCTTGCTGCGGGGTAGCTCATTTTCTAAATTTTGAATTTTCAATTTCGCCCTAATTAAGAACTCAAAATTCATAATTCAACATTCTTGAGGTAAGAGGATGCGCGAACGTTCACAATTCCCAAATTTCTCCGACACCGAAATAGCCGCGCGCCATGCGAGCGTGTCTCAATTGATGGACCAGGCCAATCTGGACGCGCTGCTGGTTTACGGCGCGGGCCGTTACGCGTCGGAAGTTTACTGGCTGACGGATTGGCCCGGCGGGCGCGAGGCCTACGTGCTGTTTCAGCAGGGCAAAGACCCCGTCCTCCTAATACAACTCTACAATCACGTGCCGATGGCGTGCGTGTTATCGGTCGTCAAAGACGTCCGCTGGGCCGGCGCGAACACGGGCAACGGCGCCGTCCAGCTTCTTCAGGAGCGCGGGCTCGAAGGCAAAAAGATCGGCCTCGTCGGCAGCATTCCGCACACGCAGTATCAGAAAATGCGCGATCGTCTCTCGCAGGCTGAGTTCGTCGAGATGGGCGGAAAGTTTAGGATGCTTCGCACCATCAAGAGCCAGGCCGAGATCGAGCGCATTCGCCTCGCCTCTAAGCTCACCGACGAGTCGATGCAGGCGGTAGCCGAAGGACTCAAGCCCGGCATGCGCGAAGACGAAATCCCCGCGCTGATCGAGCCGGTTTATCTCAAAGCGGGCGGCTACGCCGGCATTCATTTCATGACCAGCATGCCCATGCGCGATCCGCACTTTCCCGTGCCCTCGCAGTATCAGTCGAGCCGGCGGCTCGAGCGCGGCGACTGCCTGATTACGGAAATCAGCGGCAGCTATTGGGGCTACAGCGGACAGATTCACCGGACCTACTCGCTCGGCGAAGGGCCGACCCCGGAATGGAAAAAGCTCCACGAGGCGGCGGTCGAAGTCTTCGGAGTTCTCGCTTCCGCAATTAAAGACGGGACTTCGGTGCGCGAGGCGGCAGAGGCCGCCGAGATCGTGCACCGCCGCGGCTACACGATCTACGACGATCTGATCCACGGCGCGAATCAGTACCCGCCGATCTTTCAGACGCGCACGACCGCGCGGCACGAAGAAGGGGAAATGAATTTTCGCGAGAACATGGTGATCGTCATCCAGCCGAACGTGATCACTCAGGACGAGAAGATGGGACTCCAGTTCGGCGAGACTCTCGTCGTGCGCAAGAACGGCTGCGAGAGCTTGAATAAGTTTCCCCGGGAGTGGATCGTCTGTAGAGACTAATCAATTTTAGATTTTAGAATTTGGATTTTCGATTTCAGGCAAGACAATCTAAAATCTAAAATCGGCAATCTAAAATCGATTATCCCACCACTTCGTAGCTTTTGACTTCGACTTTGCTGACGTTCATTAGCGCGCGCGCGTGCTTCTGGATTTCCTTGTGCGCGTCGCTCGCCCGGTACTTGTCGACCGCCGCCTGGTTTTCCCACCTGCTGAGCGAGATCATTTCGCCTGGATTCTCGCGATTGCGCAAAAACTCCTCGCTCTTGCAGCCGGGAGATTTGATCATGAGCGGCGCGCATTCCTGCTTCCACATACGCTCCGCTTCGGCGGCCCTGTCTTTCGGAACGGAAACGATAATCATGCGGGTAACCATGGCAGCCCTCCTTCGGCAGGAGATGTTCCTCTTTCCGAGCCCGGCTGTCAATACGGGTTTTTCCCGGAAGGGGGGAACTGTTTTATGTGGTCTCGAGTTGCGACGTGCAGTGCGGGCAGCGGGTCGCCTTGATAGGAATCGCGGAGGCGCAGTAGCTGCACTCCTTCGTCGCCGGCTCCGCGGCCGGGGCCGGCTCTTCGCGGTGCAGGCGGTTGATCGTCCTGATCAGCATGAAGACTGCGAAGGCGACGATCACAAAGCTGAGGATCGAGTTGATGAACAGGCCGTAGTTGATCGTTACCGCGCCGGCGGCCTTGGCGTCGGCCAGTTTGTAGTAAGGGCCGGGATTCATGCCATGCTTCAGCACCAGGAATAGATTCGAGAAGTCCACTCCTCCCAACAGCAGGCCGACCGGCGGCATCAACACGTCATCGACGAGACTTTTGACGATCGTACCGAAAGCTCCGCCGATAATGACGCCCACGGCCAAATCGACGACGCTCCCCCGCATCGCGAATTCTTTGAATTCTTTCAGCATACCGCTCCCCTCTCCCGGTTCGCGCTCTCAGGCGTACTGCGCAATGCCATTGCCGAACGTCCAGTTTTCCTTTTTGACTTCCACCAGACTGACGAGCACGTCTTCCATGCGCACATTCAATTCCTTGTTCAGCCGCTCCGCCAGCGTTTTGTCAAAGGATTTCTTCAGCTCCACCGTGCGTCCTTCGTTGAGCGTGATCTGAATGAAAATAATTCCATCCGTGCGCGGGATGTCGAGATAGCTCGTATCGTAGATCAACGCGTTCTTGTCGTGCTCGGTGATAATCTGGAAATTATCTTTTGCGGGAACGTTGATCGTATCGACCATCGTCCGATAGACCGCATCGCCGACATTCTTGCCGAAGCCTTCCGGCTTGCCCTTCATCAACGAGATTCGTACGAGCGGCATAGTTGCCCTCCTTTGACACTTTGCTGCACTTAAACCAGACGATCGCCTGAGCCGGCTACGTCACTTCCGGCCCGATTGCCGTCTCTGGGAATCATCGTAACGACGTGCTCCATGACTTCTCCTCTGTCGACGGATCGTATCATATTGCCGGCATTTGCAGAATTACCGACCGTCGGCTACCCTTAATCTTCCATCAGTTAAAATGTTCACGACACTCTCCCGCCTCTTCTACGGCTGGCGCATGATCGCCATCGGCTCCGCCCTGCGCATACTGGGCGGCGGCCTCTACTACTATGGATTTTCGGTTTTCTTTCTCCCATTGAGCCAGGACCTGGGTCTGAACCGGGCGGCAACTTCGCTGGTGTTTTCCCTCGCGCGCGCGCAGGGCGCCTTCGAGAGTCCGCTCGCCGGTTATTTCCTGGACCGCTACGGACCGCGTCCGCTCATCATCACGGCGATCATAATGACGAGCATCGGCCACATGGTGCTCTCAGGCGTGCATAGCTACCTCGCCCTGCTCATCGTCTATATGGGCGTCGTCTCGCTTTCCTTTCAGGCAGGATTCATAGACGCGCCGATGGTGATCGCCAACACCTGGTTCATCCGCAAGCGCACGCTGGCGATGTCGGTGGTCAGCGCCTCGATCGGTCTCGGCGGTTTTCTGCTCACGCCCATTCTCGCCTACGCCATTTATGCGTGGGGCTGGAGACGCGCCGCGTTCGGCGCCGGCGTCGTCTTCCTGATCGCCGGCCTGCCGCTCGCGCTTTTCGTGCGGCGCTCTCCCGAGAGCATGGGCCTCCGGCCCGACGGCGATCCGGCCGTTCCTTCGAGAAGCGGTCTTAGCGACGCGCAGGATGCGCCCCATCGAGCGGAAATAAATTTCACGCTGGCCGACGCGATGCGCACCTCGGCATTTTGGCTTTTGACCGTCGCGACCGGGCTCCGCATCGTAGCGCTCTCCGCGATCAACGTTCACTACGTTCCGCTGATGGTCTGGAAAGGCGTGAGCGAGCAGCACGCCGCATTTCTTCTGGGAGCGCAGGCTTTCCTGGGTTTGCCGTCGCACATGTTGTTTGGCTGGATGGCGGATCGCGTCAACAAGGCCAAGCTCATGGCCGTGTGCATGGGCGTCGCCGTCATCGGTTTGCTTTTTCTCATCTACGCGGAGAATGAATGGCAGATCTGGATTTTTCTTCCTTTGTACACCGTCGTCGAATCTACGTTTCCCGTGAACTGGTCCACCGTCGGCGAATTCTTCGGCCGCAAAAATTTCGCTAAGATCCGCGGGACGATGAGCTTCGTGCAAACGTGGGGCGCCGTCATCGGCCCGGTCACCGCCGGCGCGGTCTACGACCGCACTCACAGCTACAACCACTTGCTTTGGGGATTGGTTGTAGTTCTATTAGTAACGGGATGCCTGTACGCGAGGGTGGTCCGTCCCGCGTCCATCGTCGAGCAGAAACTTCCCGGCAGAATTTTATAACCCTAACTTCACACGCCATGATCGTTCGACTTCGCACCGTTTCAAAAAACTTCGGCGACCGGCCGGCGGTGAATAACTTGAGCCTCGACGTCCCGGCGGGAATTTGCTTCGGCCTTTTGGGTCCGAACGGCGCGGGAAAAACCACCACGCTGCGCATGATCTACGGCGTGACGCGCCCGACGGCCGGCAGGATCGAAGTTTTTGGTCTCGACCTCGCGCAGAATCTCCGCGCCGTGCGCGCGCGGCTCGGCGTCACGCTTCAGCAGAACGTGCTCATCGAGGCGCTCACGCCCGAGGAGAACCTACGCGTCTTCGGCCGCTACCATCTGCTCCGCGAGCCGGAGCTCTCGCGCCGCATCGGCGAAGTCATCGCGTTTCTCGATCTCGGCTCGCACGCGAGAGTCCCGGTGAAGCAGCTATCGGGCGGCTTCCAGCGGCGCCTCGCGATCGCGCTCTCGCTCATGAACCGGCCGGCTCTGCTCATACTCGACGAGCCGACCACGGGCCTCGACCCGGCGGTGCGCCTGGCGCTCTGGTCGCGCATACGCGAGCTGCGCGCGGCGGGCACGACGGTCCTGATCACCACGCATTATATGGACGAAGCCCAGCGGCTGTGCGACCGCGTCGCCATTGTCTCCACCGGAAAAGTAGTCGATGAAGGATCGCCCGCCGACCTCATCGCCGCGCATCTCGCGCCGGAGGCGGTGGAGCTGGACTGTTCTCCCGAGGACGAATCGGCGCTGATCGACGGCGCGGGCAGTGCGCCGCGCCGCTTGCGTATGGGCAACCATGTCACCTTCTACCTGGACAACGCGGCGCCGCTGATCGACCGGATTCGCCGTCATGACCGCGAGACGCACCGGCCGCTCGCGGTCCGGCCGACGAATCTCGAAGACGTGTTCCTGGCTCTCACCGGAACCAGCCTGGAGGCGGGCCGATGAGCCTTTCGCTCCCGCACGCGCTCGCCGTCTGGCGGCGCAACGCGGCGATGTACCGCCGGACGTGGAAGTGGAACATTCTGCCGAATTTCTTCGAGCCGGTGCTGTACCTGGTTTCTATCGGCATCGGTCTGGGAGCCTACATCAACGAGATGGCCGGAACCTCATACCTCGCGTTTATCGTGCCGGGCCTGGTCTGCGTCGCGGCGATGAACGGCGCGAGCTTCGAGGTGACGTACAACATTTTTGTCCGGCTTACTTTCGAAAAGGCTTACGACGCCATGCTCACGACGCCGATCGAGCCCGACGACGTGCTTGCGGGCGAAGTATTATGGGCGATCACCCGCGCCGGTATTTACGGCGGCTGCTTCTTCGCCGTCATCGCCGTAGCCGGGTTGGCGCCGCTGCCCTCCGCGTTGTGGGTGCTGCCGCTGATTCCCTTGACCGGACTGCTCTTCGCCGCGATCGGGATCGCGTTTTCGCTAAGAATCCCGAACATCGATCTGTTCAGCTTTTATTTCACTCTGTTCCTGACGCCGCTGTTTCTTTTTTCCGACGTTTTTTTTCCGGTCAAAGAACGCCTGCCGACCGGGTGGCTATGGGTCGGCGAAGTCCTGCCCCTGCTCCATCCGGTGCGGCTGGCGCGCGCGGCGTTTAACGGCGAAGCCGCGCCGGTTCTTCTCTGGGACGTGTTTTACATGCTGGGGGCGTCGGCGCTGCTCCTCGCCTGGGCGCGCCGGAGCGTCGAACGGCGGTTGACCAACTGACCGCCCCTTGGATCGGGATGGACGAGGATCGGAAAGGAAAGGCAGTCGTGATCTATTGGTCGTGGGATAGCAGTGCGGGGAAAATCCGTTGGGAACGGATCGGCAAGCCGGTTATCTGACCTCGCACTCGCTCGCGTTGCGTGAGCTCAATGATCGTATCGTGGTGTCTGTGGCCTTTTTTTCGGGGAAGAGATCCACAAGGCACCCAACATCAATACAACCAGAGAGACCACGTATTGAAGTTCCGATTCCATTGCCTCGAAGTATGCGCAACATGCGTACCAAGTGACCACCGTGCTTTAAGTTCCCTGTTTTTCACGAATTTTTTCATCGCAAGCCGAACCAACTGAACAAAAATTGACAATGTCTGGGAGTTTTGCACAATTTTGAAGCTGACCCGCAGCGCGGCGTCCGGAACCTCACTCATACCCGATCGCCGAGACGATCGGAATCGACGCCGCGCGCTTGGCGGGGAGATAGCCAGCGAGAAGACATAAAACGACCGACCCGACGAGCGAGATGACTTTGCCTCGGCAACTCTAGGTTGACAGGCCTTTTCTTGCTGACTATAATTCTAGTCATAAGCGATGCCGCCCCAAAGACGATTCAAGTTGATCTACGATCCCCAGGCGACTCGCCACCTTTCACAAATTGAAAGGAAGCATCACTCGTTGATCCGGCGAGAAATAAAGATATCGCTGACGTATGAGCCGGAAACGGAGACGAGAAACCGGAAGTCTCTTTCTCGTCCCTCTACCTTCGGCACGGCCTGGGAGCTGCGCTTCGGACCGGACAATTGCTTCCGGGTTTTCTATCGCACCGATCTGGAACAAGAGGAGGTTTACGTGCTTGCGATAGGCGCCAAACAAGGGAATCGACTGTTCGTGGGAGGGAAGGAGTTTTAACTATGAAGATCGCGCCGGTCGCCGATGTCAAAGCGCGGTTCAGCAATTACCTGAAGCAGTGCGCGGATGGGCCGATCATCGTTACCAAAAACGGGCGGCCGACGGCTGTCCTCGTCTCCGTTTCCGATGAAGAAGAGCTGGAGCGTCTTGTTCTCGCCCATACGCCTAAGTTCATGAACCTCTTGGACTCGGCCTACGCGCGCGTGAAGAAAGGACGAGGCATCAAGCACGCGGAGTTTTGGCGAAAAGTTACTAAGAAACGAAAGTAGGATCTTCACTCATACCCGATCGCAGCGACGATCGGAATCGACGCCGCGCGCTTGGCGGGGAGATAGCCGGCGAGAAGACATAAAACGACCGACCCGACGAGAGCGAGGACGGCGACTCCGGCGGGATAATAGTATTGAAACGTCCAGCCGGTGAGAAACCTGGTGTTGTAGACAACGTGATGGTACGACATGACCGCGCCGGCGAAGAGACCTAGAACGCCGCCTAAAAATCCGATCCACCCCGCCTCCGCCATCACCATGCCGCGCAGTTGCTTGTTGGTCGCACCGATCGCCCGCAGCACTCCGATCTCGCGCGTGCGGTCCAGCACCGAGGCCAGCAGCGTGTTAATGACGCTGAAGATCGCCACCACCACCGCGACGATCTCCACGGCGTAATTCACGCTGAACGATTGCTCCATCAGCCGAATGACGTTGTCTTTGAGCTCTTTGTGCGTGCTGACGAAAAGCTGGTACTGATCGCCGTAGTCGCGGTTGATCCGATCGATGACCGCTTGCGGGTCGGCGCCGCGCGCCAGCCATAAATCGAAGGCGTCCACCAGATCGTCGCCCCAGAGTTTTTTGTAGATCTCGCGCTCGATCAGCACGCTGCCGGAATCGGACGTGTAATCGACGTAGACGCCGATGATTTTAAAAGCGACGCTCCCGGACGGCGTCGAAAGCCGGATGAAATCTCCGACTGTTTTACCGAATTTGTCACGGAGGCTCTCGCTCACGATCACTCCCTCACCCGCGGCCATTTGTCCAAGTGTCGCTGCGCCGTCTCCGGCGATCATCGGGAGGGTCCGGACGCGCGCCGAGCGCCGCGCGGAAAAGGATTCGATCATGATCGGCCTGCCTTCGTAGTTCGAGCGGATCAAACGGTAGAAGTCCACGACGGCGACGCCGGGCAAGGCTTGGAACTTTGCGCCCAGCTCTTCCTTCAACGGAACGTTGAGAGGCCCGGCGGTCTTTGCGCCCGAATGCACGACCAGGTCCGCCGTGACCATGCGGTCCACCCATAAAAGCAGCGACTCGCGCACGCTGGTGACGAATGCCGCGACCGTGAAAATGGCCGCGAGGCTGATCATGAGAGTCGCGATGGTGATGCCCGACCGTCCCGGCGCGCGACGGAGACTATCGCAGCCGAGCCGCGCTTCATTGCGCAAAAATCCTGCAACCTTCGGCAGTCGCGCAACGGCATACCGGAATATTCCAGCCCACCAGAAAACAAACAGCGGCGCGAGAAAAGAAAGGCCGAGGAGAAAGAGCATCATCGCCACGACGCCGATCGTGAACTTTTCGACTCCGGTGGCTCCGGCAAAGGAGATCGCCGCCAGCGCCGGAGCCGCGATGAGAAGCGCGAGGCCCGCGAGCGAAGCGCGGGAGGTTCCCCGCGAGCGCGGCCGCCAAACCGCCTGGCGCGAGCTTTCCAGCGGAGTGACACGCGTCGCCCGCCAGGCCGGGTGGATTGCTGCCAGAACGGAAACTCCCACGCCGACGGCGAGGCCGATCCAAATCTCCCGCAGAGCGAAAGCGCCGTTCCCGACATCGAGCTGAAAGAACAGGCTGTTGACCGTCTGGCCGACGACCAGCAGCGCCGAATTCGCGAGCAGGATTCCCGTGAATATTCCCGCGATCGAACCCGCGCAACCGATCGCCAGCGCCTCCATGAGGAAAAGGAATAAAATCTGCCGGCGCAGCACGCCGAGACAGCGCAGCGTGCCGATCTCGCGCTTGCGCTGGACGACCGAGACGGAAACGGTGTTGTAGATGAGAAAGAAGCCGACGAACAGCGCGACGAGACTCACGAAGAAAAGTCCGACGCGGAACGAGGTCATGAGCGACTCGACCTGTTCTCCTCTTTCGCGCGGCCGCTGGACCTGCGCCGCGCCGCCGAGCCGGCTCTCTACCCGCTGCCGCACCGTCTCGACGCGCTCGCCCTCTTCGACCGTCAGGTCGACGATGTCGAGCTTTCCCTCCTTCCCCAGCGCTATCTGCGCGACGGGCAAATCCATCAAAGCGAAATTTCCGCCGAAGACTTTCGCCGCTCCCTGCTCGCGGAGGAGCGCGCGCACCGTGTAATCGTGCACGCCCCGGCTCGTCGCGAGACGAATCGTAGAGCCCGCGCGGAGACCGAGGCGACGCGCGAAAGATTCCGTCAGCGCGATCGAGTCGGGCCGGGCAATGAAGTCGAGCGCGCTCTCCATCTCGAAGGCGCCGCCGACGAACTCGTGCTCGCGGATCGAAGAGTCGGCCAGGAAATCCACGCCGTAGATATAAAGTTTCTCGCTTTTGATTCCAACCAGCGGAAGAAATCCATCCACCGCCGGAGCGACGTCGCCGACGCCCGCGGTGTCCCGGACCGCCTGGAAAAGCGATTCTCTGAAGCCGCTCTCCCCGTTCTCCACTTGCAGCACCGATTTGCCCGCAATCAATTCGATCGTGCGCTGGAAAGAGCCGACGAGCGTGCGGTTGACGAGCGCGATCGCGACGATCACCGCGACGCCAAGAACGACGCCGAGAAAAGTCAGGAACGTCCGCAGGCGATGGCGCAGAAAGTGGCGCACGCTTAAAAACCGCAGCAGCCGGAACATCAGACGCTCCCCTCTTCGACGATCCCGTCCTTGAGATGGATCACGCGATCGCCGGCGGCGGCGGCCTCGCGTTCGTGCGTCACCATGACGACGGTGCAATCTTGCTGCCGGTTGATGTCGCGGATCAACTGCAATATCGCGCCGCCCGTCTTGGAATCGAGATTCCCGGTGGGCTCGTCCGCGAGCAGAATCGGCGGATTGAAAACCAACGCGCGCGCGATGGCGAGGCGCTGGATCTCGCCGCCGGAGAGCTCTTCGGGCAGATGATTTCCTCGGGCCGAGAGGCCGACGCGCTCCAAAAGCGCTTCCGATTTGGCCCGCGCCTCGGCCTCCGCCCGGCCGCCGAGAAGCGCCGGCAACGCCACGTTCTCGATCGCGGTCAACGTCGGCAGCAGATTGAAAAACTGAAAGATGACGCCGATCCGCTCGCGCCTGAAGAGCGTCACCTCATCGTCGCCCATTTGCGAGATCACTTTACCGTCGACGACCACGTCGCCGCGCGTCGGCCGGTCCAGTCCGCCGATGAGATGCAGCAGCGTGCTCTTCCCCGACCCGCTGGGCCCCATGATCGACGCAAATTCGCCTTTGGCGATATGGAGCGACACACCGGCCAGCGCCGTGACCTGGCTCGCTCCCTGCTTGAACGTCTTATGAATCTCGACCAGGCGGATCATGCTTCATCGTCTCCGCCACTCAACGAGATGCGCGGCACGGAGACGTCCCGCGCCGGGGCCTTTTGCTCATAGTCATGCTCGACAATTTTCAAATTCTTATTGGTTGCGCCAATGAGCGAGGCGAGATCGACTCCGAGATGAATGGCCGGATAGGTCACGAGCTTCTCCAATCCCCTGCGCCAGAGCTTAATCGCGCCGATGAGAACTCCCTGCTCCCACTTGAGATAGCCCGCGGCGACCTGAATCAGCCCTTGATAGAAAAGGCGGTCCTCCCCGTGCTCTTCGAGCCAGATCTCCTCCAGCGTCTCATGGCACTCGAAGAAAAGCCGCTGGTTGAACTCGTCGATGCCTTTGGCGAGGCGCGGATCGTGAAGGACTTTCATGTTGCGGCCGATTCCTTATAATGGCTCCTAATCCATTCGCCGTTTGTTTTATAACACGCGGGTTCAGATGAATGCCACGAATACCAGCCGCTTGAAAATAGATTCGCTCGCCTACGGGCCGTACGGAGTCGGACGGCGCGACGGGCAAGTGATCATGGTCCCGCTGACCGTTCCCGGCGACGAAGCGGAAGTTCGCATCGTCGAGGAAAAGAAGAATTACGCCGTCGGCGAGTTGGTGAGGCTTATCGAACCGTCACCGGAGAGACAGACGCCGCCCTGCCCGTACGTCGGCGCGTGCGGCGGCTGCCCGTGGCAGATGATCCGCTACGAGACGCAGCTCGCTGCGAAAGCGAAGAGCGTCGAGGATGCGCTCCGCCGCATCGGCAAGATCGAAGGATACGAGCTATTGCCGATCATTCCGTCGCCGCAGGAATACCGCTACCGCCGCCGCATCCGTCTCCATAGGAGCGGCGACGGCCGGCTCGGCTTTCACCCGGCGTTCAGCCATGCCGTGATCGAAATCGAATCCTGTCTAATCGCGACGACAAACACCGACCTCCGCCTGCCGGACGCGAGAGACTGGCTCGGCGAACTGAAGTCCCGGATCGTCGAAGTGGAAATCGTCGATAGCGACGCGGGCGCAAACGTCGTCCTCGTCGGCAAAGTCGATGGCGATATTGCCGCCGAAGACGACGCTGCCAGCGCGCGCTTTCTCTATTCGCACAGCGGCGTAGCGGGCCTCGTCCTTTTCGGCCGGGGCTCGCGCCGCTCCTGGGGCGAGGGAAAAGTTTCCGTCGATTGCGGCGACGGCTTTACCATGAACGTGGACGCCGAGGTCTTCGTCCAGGTCAATCACGCGGGCAACCTTGCTCTCGTGCGCGAACTGCTCGACTGGGGCGAGTTCGGCGACGGCGACCGCGTGTTGGAGCTGTACAGCGGCGCGGGAAATTTTACGCTTCCGATGGCCAAACGTGCCGGGTCCATTGTCGCCGTCGAAGGCGATCATCGCGCGGTCGAGAATGGCAGAACCAATAGTAAGGCAAACGGCCTGGAAAATATTCGTTGGGTTCGCTCTCACGTCCCCGCGGCAGCCGGACAGTTGCGCGAAAAGGCCGCGCGGTTTTCCAAGATCGTTCTCAACCCGCCGCGCTCGGGCGCGAAAGGATTGGAAGACGACCTGGCGTCGTTCGGAGCGGAGAAGATTCTCTACGTCTCGTGCAATCCTTCGACGCTCGCGCGCGATCTCGCCGCGCTGGATAAACGAGGCTATCGAACCCGGCGCGTCCGGCCGGTGGATCTCTTTCCGCACACCTTTCACGTCGAGACGTTGGCGGAACTAGAGTTGAGATAAATCCCCCGCCAAAAGACCCTTTACAAAGAGGTCAGGGTCGCTCTACAATCTCGATCCGGCATCTGCTATAGTTCGTCGCCGCACAGGAGGATTGCGATGACCCAGCCCAAGAAAACCCCGGCGCCCAAAGTCACCATCATCGGGAGCAAGGGAGCCGACCAGGCGATCAATTATCTGCTGGAGGACCGTCACGAGCTGGAGTGGCTCGTGGCCGTGGGCCGCACCCGGGACGGCGATATCATCTTCTACGACAGCGGCGGCGACATCATCCAGGACCTCGGCGCCCTGGAATACGTCAAAGAGAGAATTCTTAGAGATTACTTCGGCGACACGGAAGACTGAGAAGAAACTGGAGTACTGGAGTGATGGAGTAATGGCCTCCCCTCACTAACCAATACTCCAACACTCCATCACTCCATTCCCCATCACCAGTGCCAGACTTGATCGTGCTCGTCGATCAATTGCGGGATGCCCTGGCGCTTGATCTTTCTGAGACCATCGAGGAGATCGTCGTCGGTCAACCCGCGCTCGCGCGCGTCTTCTTCGACCAGGTAGATCGACACGCCCTTCTCGATCATCTTCGCCACGTCCTTGTCAATCTCCGGCGGATGCGTCATCTTGAGCGCGCCGAAACGCAGGCCCGAGGCGTCCTGCCCTTTGACCGCGTAGTTCACCGCGTTGGCGCGCAGGAGAACCGAGATGTCCGCGCCGGCGTTCTTCAGCATGTGCGTCAACCAGAGAACCGTGTCGTCCTGCTCTTCCAGAGTTCCCCGATAGGCGGTTTCAACGATATTCAAAATTTTCGCCATGGCTTTCTCCTCGCGCTATTTCGTCGGAATCACGAGCGTTGCGTTGCTCGCCGACGACGCGTCGAGAAAATCTTTCGGCCCGCCGCGCCGCGGCCCCTCGACCCAGTCGCCGGCGCCGCGCTCGTCCACGCACAGGCCGCAGTTGATCCAGTCGAGCTTCACACCCTTTTCCTTCGCGAGCTTGAATAACGCGGAGACCCAATCCTTGGTCGTCGGATGCGCCTCTTGCTCCACGGAAGTTCCCTTGACCGGGTTCGGATGAGGCGCCTGGGCCTTCATGGTCAGATTGACGGCGCCCTCGTACGCGAAAACGGTGACGTTGTGCCCTTTCTCCAGAGCGGACTGGACGATTCGCAGCGCGGTCGTCGAGTTCGCCGACTCGTAAGGGGGGTCCATAATTGCAACGGTGATTGTTGTGCCGGAAGCCATGATTACCTCCTATTTCCTGACGGAGTATTGGAGTACTGAAGGATTGGAGTGTTGGGTTTTTAATACATGACTCCATTACTCCACCACTCCAGTACTCCCGTCTTCCTAGTGCCAGATGGCCTTCGTCCCCGGCTCTAAAAGCAAATCGACCAGCCGGTCCGTGTCCGCGGTATCGACGCCTTCGGCCAACTGGCGTATGCCGCGCTCTTTTAATGAAAACCGATCGGCGACGACTTTCACTTTATTCTTGATCAGGTCGGAGATGACGCTGTTGTACTTGGACCCCTTGCGCGCCGGCAGAACTCCATTCTGCACGAGAAACAGAGTCGCCTCGTTGCCTCGCTTGGCGATGCCTTGAACCAGCTCTGCGAAATATTCGGAATCCGAGCTGTCGAAAGGATCTCTCGATTCGATCAGCAGATATTTTGCCATCACCATGCCTCCCATTCGTGTTTGCGCGTGCCTACCCTTTCAGCACGTCAAAGACCCGCATCACGGCAACGGTCTTTCCCTTGTTGACAGTTTCTTCCACCGTCCCTTGGTTGCAAGTCCAGAGATGACCTTTTTTCGCCGTGAAGCTCTTCCCGTCCTGGGTTACCTCCAGGGTTCCCAGCGAACATTCGCAGATCATCGGGTTCTCCATGGTCGCCTTAGTCCTTCCTCCAGGCTTAAACGTGAACTCACGCAGGCGCACTTTGGAGAATCCGGGAATCATCGAATCTACCGGCTTGCCTTCTTTAATGGCAACATCTTTCACTTCCGGCGCCGCAGCCTTTACCTCGCCTGCCAAGGTTTCGCCGCTGTTGCCAAACGCCAGAGCAGTGGCGCCCGCCACGCCCATCAGAAGCAACGTCCGACGGTCAAGTCGGATCTCGTCTCGTTTTCCTTTTACATCCATGTTTCCTCCTTACAAGATGGAACGCTCGCACCCAGATTTATTTATATAATAGTTAACCGCTGTCAAGAGGGACCCGCTAATTTTAGATTATCGACCCGACATCAACTCGGCCTTCACGTCCGCCGTCGTATTGACGTAGCTGTTACTCGCGCCATCGTGATGAGCCCGTTGATGTCTTTCGGTCCGAGCAACAGAATCATCGAGTCGCCTTCCTTCGAGTCGAGTCTTCCTTACTACGGATCACCACCTCAGTCAAAGAAGTCCTCGACAGTCAATTGACTCCAAATTTCGGCTCGTCTAAGTTGCATCCATGCGCGCGCCTTCCATCGCCACGGTTTTCGGCCTGGGCGAGCTGGCGCCGGAAAAGCGCAAGGCGCTCGCGCTCGTCTACGGCTCGAGCCTCGCGCTGATGATGGGATTCAACTTCATCCAGCCGGTGCTCCCCGCTCTCACCCAGCCCTTCGGCATCAGCGATTCCGCGTTGGCGTGGATCATGACGGTCTACACCGGTCCGGCGATCGTCCTGTCGCCGATCTTCGGGATCATCGCGGATCTTTACGGGCGGCGCCATCTGCTCGCCTGGGGCCTCATTCTTTTCGGCCTGAGCGGCGCCGCGATGGCGTTCGCGCCGACTTTCGGCTGGCTGCTCGCGTTCCGCGCGATTCAGGGAGTCGGCTTCAGCGCGGTGACACCGCTCACGATCGTCCTGATCGGGGACCTGCTCGAAGGCGACTACGAAATCGGCGGGCAGGGCCTGAAAGTATTCGTCGATCGCATCGGCTATCTCATTCTGCCGCCGCTCGGCGGAATATTGGCGGCCATCGCCTGGTTCTGGCCGTTCCTGCTTTATTTCTTCGCCGTTCCGATGGGAATCTGCTGCCTCCTCTGGATGCCCGAAACTAAAGGAACGGAGCATGACGACAACTGGAAATATCTGAAAGACATGCTGCGCCTCACGCGCCATCCGCGCCTGATGGTCGCATTTTGCGGCGGCTTCCTGAGATTCTTCCTCGACTACGGTTTTCTCACCTACTTTCCTCTCTTCATCGTGCGCACGCACGGCGTGTCGACGGCCACCGCGGGCTTTCTCTACGTGTTTTTCTCGGCCGGCGCCATGCTGACCTCGAGCCAGGCCGGACGACTGGCGGCAGGCCGCGAGAAAGCCACGCTGCTCTTTGTCGCCTTCCTCATCAGCGGGCTTGCCCTGGTCGCCGTGCCGTTTTTGCCGGGACTCTGGCTCGTCGGCGCCGCGCTCTTTTTCTACGGCGTTGCCAACGGGGTCATCTCGCCGATGCAAAAAAGCCTACTCACGCAAAACGCGCCCGCCGAGCTGCGCGGCGGCATCATCTCCTTCGACCGCTTGATCCAGCAGGTGTCAAAAACGCTTTCGACTACAATCGTCGGCCTGCTTCTCGTTGCAACAACGATCGCCAACATTTTCTGGATGCTCGGCATTCTCTCTTTTATCAGCGTCGCCCTCATGGCTCTCCTCTTGCCCAAAAGAAGCAATTAGATCGAAGCTAATCTTTCCCCTTGCAACTCGCCCGTTTAGCATTATCTTTACAGACATGGCCGAACGCGACTTATACAAGATCTTGGGAGTGAACCGCGGCGCATCTCAGGACGAGATCCGCAAGGTCTATCGGAAGCTCGCGCGCAAGTACCATCCCGACATCAACCCGGGAAACAAAGAGGCAGAAGCCAAGTTCAAGGAAATTTCCGGCGCCAACGACGTTCTGAGCGATCCCAAGAAGCGCAAGCTCTACGACGATTTCGGCGAAGCTGGTCTCGCCTCGGGATTCGATCCCGAGAAGGCGCGGGGTTACCGGCAGTGGCAAGAGCAATCGTCGCGCGCGCGCGCAGGCCGCGGCTTCGGCGCGCAGGAATTCGACATGGGCGATCTCGGCGACATCTTCGGCGATCTCGGGGGCATCTTGGGGAGAGGCCGCCGCCAGGCGCAAACCGGTCCCATGCAGGGCCAGGATATCGAAGCGGCGATGGACATCGACTTTCTCGACGCGGTGCGCGGCTTTCAAACGGCGCTGTCGCTACAGCGCCCCGACGGCACGGGGGCAATGCGACCGGAAACGATTCGCGTAAACATCCCGCCGGGAGCGGAGACCGGGAGACGCATTCGGATTCCGGGAAAAGGCGAAGCCGGCGTTCGCGGCGGACCGCCGGGGGATCTCTACATCACACCGCGAATCCGTCCGCATCCGCTTCTCACGCGCGAAGGCAGAGACCTTACGATGGATGTGCCGATCACCGTGGGAGAAGCGGTCCGCGGCGCGACGATCGAAGTGCCGACGCCCACCAGGCCGGTAAAAGTAAAAATTCCGCCGGGGGCACAGAGCGGGCAGCTTCTTCGAGTTAAAAGCAAGGGAGTGCCCGCGCACGGAAAATCGCCGGCGGGAGATTTGTATTTGCGCTTGATGGTCCAGGTGCCGAAGGACGGCGTCGGCAGCGAAGCCGTCGAGAAAATCGATCAGGCTTACACCGGAGACGTGCGCAAGGACTTGCGCCTCTAGTACGCGAGCGTGCTATGGCAAGCAGTTGATCGCCATGCAGCGGCAGTTCAATGCGCTGCTACAACGGCTGAGCGAGGAGCTGAAAAAATAAAATGCGCGGCAATAAGTCCGCAGCTTCGCGGCAGCATAAAATGGCAGGAATCCCTATTTGAGTTCTGCGGGAACAGCCCCCTTCCGGAGCGCCGGGACCACCGGCGGCTGGCCGGTTTCTTTCAAAATGTTCTGAGCTTCCGCGGAGAGGATAAATTTGACGAATCCCATCGCATCTTTCTCATTCTTGGCCGTTCCCGGCACGGAGGCCGCATTGCGGATCGCGTCGCTCAAATTGACGCCGGCAGGAAAGCGGATGATGTCCAGTTCATTCTTGGCCGCGACCGCCGACGAGTAATAGACCACCCCGACATTGGCTTTCCCTTCTTTGACCGCCCGGACCGTATCCGGCACCGAATTGGCCCCCACGGCGCCGTCGATAATCTTCTGGGCCAATTCGGGTTTGCCCTCGAGCGCTGCGGCCTTCTTGAGGAATTCAATGGTGCGGTTGGTGGCCAGGTCTTTTTCACCGGTCACGCGGACAAACTTGACCTCAGGTTTGACAAGATCGGACACCTGGCGAATCCCCAGCGGGTTGCCCTTTGCGGCGATGACAACCATTTCATTCGCGGAAAAGACGACATACCAGGAGGCGGCGTCCCTGCCGGAACCGGCGATTTTCTTGTTCATCAGGTCCTCATCAATCACCGCCGGGGAAGACGGCGCAAACACGTCGCAGACGTCGCCTTTCAGTATGCGTTCGGCAAGCTGCTTCGATGTGCTGGAGGTGAGGTTGATCGTAACCCCCGGATTTTTTCCTTCGAAGGCTTTCTTGAGTTCTTGCATCGGACCGGCGAGCGAATCGGCATGAAACACTTCGAGGCTCGCTGCCGTCGCGCGATCGATGGTGAAAACGCCCAGCACACCGAATCCTCCTATGAGAACGGTTCGGAAGAGAAATCCCGGCAATAAATATTTACTTCGAGGGTGTAGCCGTCGAGATCGCATGAATACCTCCTCTATCGCGCGCCGCACCCGTGTGGCTATCCCGATGTGGCCGTCAAGGATATCGGGCTGGGGCCGCTCTGTGATTGGGGCGAAATGTATCCGATAACGCACGGACCTGTCAAGATTTCTCGTGTTAGATTTCTCGTGTTAGGTAATAACCGGCCTTCTGGCATCGACTTTGCTTTAAAATGGGATTGCGGGAGAAACCCACTGGTAACTGACAGAAAGCAGGCTGGCGGATGCCATAATCCGTTAGGTTGACACTCGTCGGAGGTAATTAGCCATGGAAGTAAAAGATCTTCAAGAGATCAAGGCACGGGCTGGGGAGGCCAAAAAACTATTCGGACGCGGTTCGGCGCAACATTTGATCGAAAACGATGTCCCCAGGCTGGTAGACGAGATCGAGCAGCTAAAGGCGGAGCTGAATAAAGCTGGAGTGTGTTCGCATGGCAGCCTATATAAGGACCAAAGCTGCATTACATGTTTCGGCGACGGCACGGAAGAGAAGCGGGAATGCGGCAAATGCGGAGCTCCGACGTGGCATCGCGGCGGGAAATGCCTTGTCCACGACGCATCGGCGCCGAAACCTTACGAGCTTTTAAAACTCGAGCTGCAGGAATTACGCAGCCAACTGCAGGTCGTTCAGGAAGGTTGCTCCGCCCGCGTCGCAGAGGCAGAGGAGCGCTTGGGGGGCATTGCATCCGCCTGCAATCTCATGAGGGAATCGCTGGAATATGTAAGGGGAAGGATCGGCACAAGTTATGTCGGTGAATCCCTGGAGAAGATTGACAAAGCCCTCTCCTCCTCAACCATAGTAGCATCGGTTTCACCTGCCAATCACAAGGGCGCGAATTCCCATCCGGCTTGATCCCAAGTCGAGTCGCCTCACCCAGAGAGCGACGGGAAAAGGCCGCCTTTCTGCTCGAGTCTTTTAGGTGTGTCGGGGCTTTTGGTTCTGATCAGGGTTGGAATGCCCATTGCCGGAATCTTCGGTTCGTAGCGCTTGCTGCCCGTCTTTCAATTGCGCCTCCAAGGCCTCGGCTCTTTGATCTGCGTTCGACTTTAGATCTGCAAGCTCCTTGTTCCGCTTCGCCATAAGACTCAGAAGACCGTCTTTATGATTGACCTGTGCTTGGAGATCTTTGAGCTCGAAGATCTTGTCCTTCAGTTCTTGTTCCAGGGATTTTTTCTCCCTGGAATCTTGGTCCTTGGCGCCTTGTCGATCCTTGTGTTCCGGAACTTTTAGCGCGCCGGCCCTTTTCTGAGTTTCCTCGACTTGGGCCTTCAACGCGTGGGCCTTTTTCTCCGCCTCTTCCGCCTTCAGCTTGATATCGCCGACCTCGGCGGTGCGCTTGGCAAGAAGACTTTCCCTGTCCTTCAGTTGATCTTCGAGCTCGGCGATCTTAGCATTCAATTCTGCCGCGAGTTTCTTTTTGAGCGCCGACTCCTGGCTTTGGAAAGTGCGCTCGATTTCCGCGATCTTTGTCATGAGCGCTTGGGCCGTTTTCTGAGCTTCCTCAGTCTGTGCCTGCAAAGCATGCGCCCGTTTCTCCGTTTGTTCCGCCTTCAGCTTGAAACCCGCGATCTCGCCGTCGCGCTTTGCTAGTAGGCCCTCCCGGTCCTTCGCCCGAGCTTCCAGCTCGTCTATCTTTGCATTGAGCTCTTCCTCGAGCTTCTTTTTGAGCGCCGAACCTTGGGCCTGGAAACTGCGCTGACTTGCTTCCATTTCCGTTTTTAACGCGTCGGCCGTTTTCTTAGTTTCCTCGGCCTTCGTCTTCAGCATCGCGGCTTTCTTCTCCGCCTCTTCCGCCTTCAGCTTGAAATTCGCGACCTCGCTGTCGCGCTTTTCTAAATGACTCTCCCGGTCCTTCAGCCGAATTTCGAGCTCGCCGATCTTTGCGTTCAGATCTTGCTCCAGGTTCTTTTTGAGCGCAGACTCCTGGGTATGGAAGCTACGCTGGGTTTCCTCGGCCTGCATCTTCAGCGCCTGGGCAGTTTTCTCCACCTCTTCCACCTTCAGCTTGAAATTCACAATCTCGCCGGCGCGCTTCTCTAAAAGACCCTCCCTTTCCTTCAGTCTATGCTCGAGCTGATCGATCTTTGCGTTCAGCTCTTCCTCAAGTTTGTTCTTGAGGGCTGACTCCCGGGTGTTGAAACTGCGCTGAGTTTCCGCGACCTGGGACTTCAGATCCTGGGCTCTTTTCTCCGCCTCTTCCGCCTTCAGCTTGAAATTCGCAATCTCGCCAGCGCGCTTCTCTAAAAGACCTTCCCCTTCCTTTAGTCTATGCTCCAACTCATCGATCTTGGCATCGAGTTTTTTCTTTAAGGCCGACTCCCGAGTCTGGAAACTGCGCTGAATTTCTTCGAGCTGCGTCTCCAGCGCACGGGCCCTATCCTGAGTTTCCTCGGTATGCGTCTTCAGCGCTTGCGCTTTTTTCTCTGCTTCTCCCCCCTTTAGCTTGAGGTCTTCAATTTCTCCCAGTTTCTTTTTGAGTGTCGCCTCCTGGGTACGGAGGTTCTGCTGGGTTTCCTCGGCCTGAGTCTTCCAAGTCCGGGACTTTTTCTCCGCCTCTTCCGCCTTTAGCTTGAGATCTTCAATTTCCCCGCGGCGTTTCTCCAGAAGACTTTCCCTGTCCTTCAGCCGGCCTTCGAGCGCGCCGATTTTGGCGTCCAACTCTTGCTCCAGTTTCTTTTTGAGCGCCGACTCCTCTGTATGAAAACTGCGCTGATTTTCCTCAGCCTGTGTTTCCAGCGCATGCGCTCGTTTCTCCGCCTCTTCGGCCTTCAGCTTGAGGTCTTCAATTTCCCCGCGGCGCTTCTCTAGAAGACTCTCCCGGTCCTTCAGCTGGCCTTCGAGCGCGCCGATTTTGGCGTTCAGCTCTTGCTCCAGTTTCTTTTTGAGCGCCGACTCCTCTGTATGAAAACTGCGCTGATTTTCCTCGGCCTGTGTCTCCAGCGCATAGGCTCGTTTCTCCGCCTCTTCGGCCTTCAGCTTATACGCCGCGATCTCTCCGTCGCGCCTCTCTAAAAGTGCCTCGCGGTCCTCCAGTCGATCTTCGAGCTCGTCGATCTTGGCGTCCAGTACTCTCTTGAGGCCCGACGCCTGGGAGGCCAAACCGCTCTGTGTCTCCTCAACATCCATCTCCAGGGAGCGGGTCCTTTTTTCCGCCTTTTTTAACTTGAGCTTGAGGTCTGCAATATCCCCGTTCCGCTTTTTTGAATTCTCCAGAAGAACTTCATTACCCCGTTCCAAAAAGAAAAAGGCAAACACACCCAGACCTACCAGCACAAAGCCAAAAAGATCGTAGACGTTCTTGACCACGAAATCTTGCTTCGCAACCGAAACTAGATCGCCCCGAAACGAATAGTAAAGCCAGAACAAGATAAAGAGGTAAGACGTTATGAGGGATATTCTGACCTTGCGGGCGATCAGGAAGAAGCTCATCAGGCCGACATAGAGGACAATTTGCCATACAGGGATGGGCAGATTGAAATGAAACAACGGCTGAAAGGCTTGCATCTTAATTCTCCGAAATAAGTCGCCCGATAATGTTATTTGGCTCTCGGCTAACTTGTCGCTATTTTTAGAGCAAAAGACAGGCCAAATAATATTACAATTTTTGTCTCATAAGAGACTGATTTATTTCGATTATTCCAATATTCCGGAGTGCATTCAGTCTTCATCGAGTACAAAAATCGTAACGTTACCGAATTACGGAATATTTGTAAGGATAGTACAAAATGCGGCAGAACATAGGCGATCTGCGAAGCCTTTTAATCACGCTCGAAATGCCGGGATAAGTCCACTATTCCGGGCAGGAATAATCGCCTCTTTTGACGCATTGATAACAGAACACCGGCAACGGCTTGACCGCCGGACCTCCCGGGAAATATGCTGAGCTCTCCGGAATGACACCGCCCCCGGCAGGCCGCCGGCTTTGAAGGAGAATCTATGCGAGCGAGACTTTCGGCAATTCTTTTATGCAGCGCTCTTTGGACCGGCAACAACGCATTGTGGGCGCAGGCCAAGCCTTCCTTGGAGAAAATGCGCTTCATCTACAGCGCGGTCGGCGGCTCGCAGAGCTCGGTGTGGATACCTTATGAGGCGGGAATATTTCGCAAGCATGGACTCGACCTCGAGCTGCTCTACGTCGGCGGCGGCGGTCGCGCGGCGCAAGTGGTGCAGTCCGGCGAAGTTCCGATGGGGATTTTCACCGGCGGCGCGGTGGTGAACGCGAATCTGGCCGGAGGCGATCTCGTCGCGGTCGCGAGCAGCATGAACGTCATCACTTTTTTTCTGATCGCCCGTCCGGAAATAAAGCAGATCGAGGACCTCAAGGGGAAGAAAATCGGCATTACCCGCTTCGGCTCGGCGACCGATTTCGCGCTGGGCTACGGCGAAAATAAATGGCCGATCAAGCGCGGGCGCGACTTTACCGTGATCCAGATGGGCGGCATGCCCGAGATGATGCAAGGACTGAAGAGCCGCGCGCTCGACGCGGCGACGCTCAACGCCGAATTTACCATTCTGGCGCGGAAGGAAGGCTTGAAAGAGCTCGTCGATATGTCCGCCATGGGCCTCAACTTCCCCACTTCTTCGATCGTCACGACCCGCTCTTTCGTCAAGCGCAACGAAAACGCGGTGCGGAAATTCGTCCGCGCCTTCGTCGAAGGCGTCCACTACGCAAAGACACAACGCGATTTTAGCGTGAATGTGTTCAAAAAATATCTCAAGAACGACGACCGGGAATACTTGAACGCGATCTACGATCTCTACGTCCTGCGCTACGTCCCCAAAGTTCCCTACCCTTCTCCCGAGTCGATCAAGACGGTCCTGGATCAGATGGCGGAGACAAATCCACGCGCGGCGGCGGCGAAGCCCGAGCAGTTCATCGACACCCGGTTTTTTCAGGAGTTGGATCGCGAAGGGTTTATTCAAAAAATATGGCAGTGACGCGCGCCCTTTTCGTGTTACTTTGAAGCTATGAAACGTTCCGGCACAACCTGTTTTCAAGCGCTTCTCACTATCGCGGTCGGTCTCGCGGCCCTCTTGCTTCTTGCCGCCTGTAAACGCCCCGATAGCGGTCGCGTTCAGGGCTACGTCGAAGGAGAGTTCGTTTACGTCGCCGCCGCGTTGCCGGGCGCGTTAGAATCGCTGCTTGTGCGGCGCGGCGCGCAAGTCAAGGCGGGCGATCCGCTCTTCGTGCTGGACAGCGGCGCGGAGAAGGCCGGGCGGGACCAGGCGCGCGCGGCGCTGACGCTTTCCGAGAAAGAGTTCGCGCGGCTGGAAAAACTCGCCCGGGCAAACCTGATCGCCATGGCCGATCTCGACCGCGCCCGCGCCGCGCGCGACCAGGATCGCGAGCGGCTGGTCAAGGCGGAATGGGACCTGTCGCAAAAACGCCAGAGCGCGCCGCAAGCCGGGCTGGTGTTCGACACGCTTTACCGCGAGGGCGAATGGGTCGCCGCCGGCCGCCCGGTCGTCGCCCTCTTGCCGCCTCAGAACACCAAGGTCCGCGCCTTTGTGCCGGAGGATCGAATCGCGACCATCCACCCCGGCGACCCGGTCCGCGTGACGGTGGACGGGATGGCCGGCCCGGTCGCCGGCAAGATCAGTTTTATTTCACCGAAAGCTGAATATACCCCGCCGGTCATTTACAGCCGGGAGGTTCGCAACAAGATGGTTTTCATGATCGAGATGGTATTCGATCCCGCGATCGCGGCCACATTGCATCCGGGTCAGCCGGTGGACGTAGAATTCGGCTCTTGATCCATGGCGCACGATCCCGCCCAAGACCTTGCGATAAACGTGCGCGGGATGACCAAGCGGTTCGGCAACCGCATCGCGGTCAACCACGTCGATCTTCGAGTTCGTGCCGGGGAGATCTGCGGCTTTCTCGGCCCGAACGGCAGCGGCAAGACCACGTTTATCCGCATGCTTTGCGGCCTGCTTCGGCCCGACGCGGGCAGCGGCGCCTGTCTCGGCTACGACGTGATCGGCGAAAGCGAAAACATCAAGAGGCAGGTCGGCTACATGACTCAGAGTTTCAGTTTTTACGAAGACCTGAGCATCGCCGAGAACCTCGACTTCGTCGCGCGCATGTATTCCATACCCAACCGGCGGGAAGCGGTGCGCGAGAGCATCGACCGGCTCGGTCTGACGGCGCGAAGAAACCAGGTTGCCGGCGAACTCTCCGGCGGCTGGAAGCAGCGGCTCGCCCTTGCGGCCTGCATGATTCACCGGCCGAAGCTGCTTTTACTCGACGAGCCCACCGCCGGCGTGGACCCCAAAGCGCGCCGGGAATTCTGGGAGGAGATCCACCGGCTAGCCGCGCAGGGGCTGACCTTTCTAATCGCCACGCATTATATGGACGAAGCCGAACGGTGCCATCGTCTGGCTTTCATCTCTTACGGCAATCTACTGACCCAAGGCACGGTGGGCGAGGTCATCGCCGGGGCTCGTCTTACGACATGGGCCGTCACCGGACCGAACCTGCCCAAGCTCGCCCAGGAGCTGCAAGTCCGCCCCGGCATCGAGCAGGCCGTGGCTTTCGGCAGCGCGCTGCACGTGAGCGGCGACGACGAAGCGGCGATCGAAAGGGCCATCGCTCCGTTTCGGACCGAACTCTATCAATGGCGGCGCGTCGAGCCCGGACTCGAAGACGTTTTCATCCACCTGATGAATAGCTCGCAGGATAATTTTGGAGATAATTTTTCCGATGAAAAGACGGCGTGAATTTTCGCTCCAGCGTTTTTGGGCGATCGTCGTGAAGGAGTTTATCCAGATGCGCCGCGACCGGCTGACCTTCGGCATGGTAGTCGGCATTCCGCTGATCCAGCTCGTCCTCTTCGGCTATGCCATCAATTCAGACCCAAAGCGCCTTCCGACCGCCTTGCTCCTGGCCGACAACGGCCCGCAAGGGCGCAGCTTGGTGTACGCCATCCGCAACAGCGGCTACTTCGAATTTGTCCGGCAGGTGAAGACCGAGGACGAAGGCCGCCGGGCGCTCGCGCGCGGCGAGGTCCAGTTCGTGATCAACATTCCGGAAAATTTCACCCGCGATCTCTTGCGCGGCGACCGTCCCGCCATTCTCGTCGAGGCCGACGCGACCGACCCGGCTGCGGCCAGCAACGCTCTCGGCTCGTTGCGCGTGCTGCTCGGCACCGCGCTGCAAAACGACTCGAAAGGAGCGCTCGGCTTTCTCGCCGGCGCCGAGAGCCCGATCGATCTTAGAATCCACGCGCTTTACAATCCCGAAGCCGAGACGGAATACAATATCGTGCCGGGCCTGATGGGCGTCGTGCTCACGATGACCATGATCATGATCACCGCGCTTGCGATCACGCGCGAGCGCGAGCGCGGCACCATGGAAAATCTTCTTTCCATGCCGACGCGCCCGCTCGAAGTCATGATCGGCAAGATCGTTCCCTATATTTTGGTCGGCTATATTCAGGTCGCGCTGATCCTCGTTGCCGCGCGTCTTATTTTTCATGTGCCGATGGTCGGGAGCTTGGCTCTGTTATTCGCCGTTGCTTTGGTTTTTGTCGCCGCAAATCTGGCGGTGGGCATCACCTTTTCGACCGTCGCCGAGAATCAGCTCCAGGCCATGCAGATGTCGTTCTTCTTCTTTTTGCCGTCGATGCTGCTGTCCGGATTCATGTTCCCGTTTCGCGGCATGCCGCGTTGGGCGCAAGTCGGCGGCGAAGTCCTGCCGCTCACCCACTTCCTGCGGATCGTCCGCGGCATCCTGCTCAAAGGAAACGGCCTTGCGGACATCGCCCCGGAGATTTGGCCGATCGCGCTGTTTACCGCCGTCGCATTGACGATCGGAGTCAAGCGCTACCGCCAGACGCTGGACTAGCGTTATCGTGATTGTGTCACTTCGAGGCGGCCTCTCGAAGTCTCGTGTTCGTGCTCGCCCGAGTCCCCGCGAGCACGAGCCACGATCACGAGCACGCCTTTTCCCATCACGCTGATCGGCCCGGCGCGGCCTGCTTGACTTAGAAAAGTGGAATGCTACGCTGAACTTCAGGTGATTCCATGAAGGGTTTAAAGAATACGCTGGCCGCGCTCGGCTTCGTCTGCTTTTCCAGTCTGGCGCTTTTGCCGGTCGGCATGACGCTGTGCGGGCCTTTTATGTCGCGCCTCCTGCACCACGCAAAAAAGGTTCACCGCGTAAACCCCGACCCGTCGCCGCGCCTTGGAGTCGCCGGCCCGCATGAGACCACTTTCGAAAGGGACGTCATACCCACGGCCGCCGACCCCGCGCGCAGTCTCTTCGAGCACCTCTCGGTAACAAGGAGTCCGGCGGAACACGAACCGGATCGGGCGAGCAATCGCCTGCTTCATGGATTCATTCGCAGCGTTAAAGTTTCCACTCTGGTATTCCAGCCCGTTCTGAACCTCTGATTCCCTGCCGATCGCGCTTGTCTTGTCGCCTGGGCGAGATGATCCGCGCTCGCGGCGCCGGTGTCATTCGCCCGGTTCGGGGGCGCGTTGCTCCCGCAGGGATGTGATTCAGGTACTCAGGAGGTGTCAGATGCCTATCGTTCAAAAACAAAGCGCGCCGTTTTCGCGGCGCATTCGAAATGAGTTTTCTCCCGGCCCGGTCTTGCGCAACGCAAGCGTGGAAGAAAAGGTGTTTTCCCTGTTCCAGCCGGACGTTCTCGTTCCCAGCCAGCATTTGGCGACAACCCGGAGCAAGACCTATCGCGAGCCGGAAAAAAAGCTCATGCTGGCCGTTCTCGAGGATGCGCTCTTCTGTTTCCAAAACGGCCTGCTGTCCAAGGACAATAAAAAGAAGCGGGGCTTGTCTCACGACGCCGAAGAGTGGATTATGGAAGAAGGCGAGTCGCTTTTTTCCTTCAACGAGCTATGCGAGCTGTTGGGTCTCAACCCCCAATACCTGCGCAAGCGTCTGCTGCGTTGGAAGCAGGAAGCGCTGGGCGGGCGGGACGTGGGAACGTATCGTTCGGGCCGCAGCGGCAAAAACCGCAAGAGACCGGCCGGGACCGGAGAAAAGCGCCACCGGTATCTGAGCGCGGCCGGGTTCTAGCGTAGTGCCTCTTAAATTAAGGCACTTATCTTTCAAGGATTCTCTATTCACCACGAAGCGCACGAAGGACACGAAGAACGGAGAACTGGATTAGCAAAGCGACCGGATTTCAACATGATTTTCTCTTCCTTCGTGCTCTTCGTGTCCTTCGTGGTGGCAGACTCCGTTTCGCCTGTCGAACTTAGGATAAGGTACCAACAGCGTGAGACACTACACTAGCTATGGAAAAGTTTTAAAAAGGAGAACAAATGAAAAATAGTTTCAAGATTCATAAAAAAGCATATGCATGGGTCGCCGTCGGCGTCTTCGCCTCGGTTCTCGGCTTGACCGCCGCCGAGAGCGTCGACCGGCTCTTCCCCAGTCCGCTGGGCAAAACGCTGAGCGCGCAGGCCGACGCTGCGACGGAGGCGCGCGGCTTGCCGGATTTCGTCTCGCTCGCAAAGAAGCTGACGCCGGTCGTGGTAAACGTCTCTACGACTCAAGCGGTCGAAGCGGAGCGCGGCGGCAGCCCTGGAAGCCCGTTTCAACCGGGCGACCCGCGCGGCGAATTCTGGCGCAGGTTCTTCGGCGGTCCGGGTCCTCGCGGGCCGTCGCGCCAGCAGAGTCTAGGCTCGGGCTTTATCATCGACCGCGACGGCTCCA
>CAZNES010000058.1:0-27529 GCA_964572145.1 uncultured Syntrophobacteraceae bacterium | reverse complement strand
AGACCGGCGGGGCGGAGCAAAATTAGCCGGAATAAATTTTGGGGACTTCCGTCGGGTACGAGTATACACCCGATTGCCTCCCTTCGAGCCATTCCACCGCAATAGTCTCCCCACGGGACCCGAACACTAATTCCGTCCGAGTCATGGCGCACTCGAAGATTAATCGCTTCTGGAGATTGCCGGATGTTTTTCAGGACTTACACAAATACTTACACAGTTTCACGGTGGCTGAAATTAACTACCAGTATAAGCAACACCTTACAAACACATGCGTTGCACTTTTTGTCTGGTTCAAGATGCCGTTTACGCCGGCAGCACGCTCACCCGCTTTCGTTCTTTGTCCATGCGGTCATACAGGACCACGCCGTCGATTTTGGCGAAGATGGTGAAGTCCCGGCCCATGCCGACGTTTCTTCCCGGGTGAATGCGCGTGCCCACCTGGCGCACCAGAATATTTCCCGCGCGCACCGTCTCGCCACCGAAAACTTTTACCCCGCGCCGCTGGCCCTGGCTGTCTCTGCCGTTGCGCGAGCTTCCACCGGCTTTTTTATGAGCCATCGATCGATTCCTCCGTTAACTTATCTCGACAATCTTAAGCGTCGTCTGCCTCTGGCGATGACCCCGCAGGCGGCTGTAACTTTTGCGCCGTTTCATTTTGAAGACGAGGATCTTCTTTGCCAGGCCTTGAGCGACGATCTCGGCGGTGACTTTGACATCCGACAGGGTCGGCGTGCCGATTTTCACTTCGCCGTTGCCGCCGACGAACAGCACCTCGCCCAGCGTAATCTTATCGCCCACCGCGCCCTCCAGCCGTTCCACTCGTACGGTCTCGCCCGGAGCTGCGCGGTACTGCTTCCCGCCCGTCCTGAAAACTACGTAGGCCATAAATTTGATTTTCCTTAGAACAAACTTTGTAGACGAATTTCCCCGCAAAGTCAACGCGACTCATGCCTCTTGACAACGACCGTGCTTCTGGGCTAATTATCTCGTTAAACGATTATATCGTATCACGATGTTTAAACCCGACAAACAAGCGACTCTCGACTATCAGGCGCTCGCTGAGCTCCGCTACCAGGTCCGTTGCTTCCTGCGCTTCAGCGAGCATGCGGCACGCGCCGCCGGACTGGAGCCCCAGCAGCACCAGCTCCTGCTGGCCTTAAAAGGGCTGCCGCAGGGAAAGAAAGCCACCATCGGTGTTTTGGCCGAGCGGCTGCAGATCCAGCACCACAGCGCGGTCGAGCTGATCGACCGGCTCACTGCGCGAAAATTTATCCGGCGCTACCGCAGTAGGGTGGACCGGCGGCAGGTATTCGTCCGTCTCACCGCCAGCGGGGAGAAGGTACTGCGGGAGCTGTCGCTTTACCATCTCCAGGAGCTGCAGTCCGTCGGACCGTCTGTGATAAAAATTCTGAACGAGCTGATGACCCATCTCATCCAAGCCGGTGCTGCCCAGCTGTTGGCCGAAGAAACTCAAGAGGCCGCGGAAGTAGCCGAGCGCAAGAAGACAGCAAAAAACAGAGCGACATGAGCAAAGGAGGAAGAAGCCCGTGGCCGAAGAAAACATGACTGCTGAACAAGAGGTGTTATTGGACGTCAAGGTGGCAGAAGCCTCCTGGCTCTACAAGTTCTATCTCAACCAGGAAAAGAAGATTATAGGAACCACTTCCGTAGTCCTCTTTCTCCTTATCTGGGAGTTCATGGGCGGGCCTTTGAGCGCCTATAACCCGATCTCCATTCTGCGCGTCAATCCGATGTTCATGAGCGCGCCGTCGCTTATCTGGAAGGCCGCGGCGGATCTCTTCGGCTCCGGAGAAATCTGGAACGACCTTTACATCAGCGGAATCGAACTTTTCTGGGGCTATTTCCTTTCGGCTGTTGTGGCTGTCCCCTTTGGCATCATGGTCGGCTGGTACAAGAAGGCGAGCCACATCTTCGACCCCTTTATCAATGCGATGAACGCGACCCCCCGCGTGGCGCTTCTGCCATTGGTTATCATCTGGTTGGGAATCGGAATACTCTCAAAGGTTGGTATTATCTTTCTTGGCGCAGTCTTCCCCATATTGATCAATACGCGCGACGGGGTGAAAACCACGCCGTATAACCTTCTCACTGCCGCACGTAGCTTTGGCGCTTCGGAGTGGATGCTCTTTAAGACCGTCGTCCTCCCTTCGACTATCCCTTTCGTCCTTACTGGTTTGAGGCTTGGTCTTGGCAGAGCTATTGTAGGCGTTATGGTTGGAGAGCTTTATGCTGCTACCGCCGGGATTGGTTTTATGATCACAGTGGCCGGTGCGACCTTCCAAACCGATAAGGTCTTTGTCGGCGTCCTAGTTTTTGCGCTGACCGGGGTGATCGGTATGGAAATACTGACCAGGATCGAAAGGCGTTTCGATAAGTGGCGACCCAAGGTCGGTGCGGCGGCGTAGCAACTCGCCAGCAAAAACTTGGCCTCCCTGTCACGGTAGCCGCGACAACGCCCGCAGATATGAACCTCCCAGGGCTGGATCTTCATCCATTAAAGGGAGATCGCAAGGGAATTTGGTCCGTGAAGGTCAGCGGAAACTGGCGGCTGACTTTCACTTTTGTGGGGAAAGACGCCGACGCGGTCAATTATGAAGACTATCATTGAGGTGCAATATGCGCATGCATAATCCGCCCCATCCGGGCGAAGTGTTGAAGACGCTGTGCCTAGAGCCGCTAAAGTTAAGCGTAACCGAAACGGCAAAGGCGCTGGGAGTAAGTCGCAAGACCGTATCTGCCATCCTGAACGGGCGGACAGGAATCAGCCCAGAGATGGCGGTGAGATTATCGATGGCCTTTGGCACGTCGGCAGAGAGTTGGCTCAATCAGCAGACGCAGTATGATTTATGGCATGCAGAGCGCCGGCGCAAACAATTCCGTGTCCGCAAGCTAGCTGCATAGCCTTACTGCAACGGCTAACATCGCACTGTACTGGACCACGGCTACGCTACGACTCTGACGGACCCATCTGGCCGTGGCCAGTGACCACTGGCGGTCAGGCCGAATAACGAACCTTGTCTGTCCTCAGTTTCCCGGCTCATGACAATTGCCTGTGTTGTTTAGCAGCTCGGCCGCAGCAACTTGACAAGCTTTCCTCCCTTTGTAATACAGAGAGGCCAGGAGACTCTTTCAATATGAAAAATAATCTGTTCGCCGCGATCGGATTGGTCGCATTACTGGTTCTGCCTGGCTGCGGATACAACAAGCTGCAAGGATTGGACGAAGAAGTGAAGGCCGCATGGGCAGAAGTGCAAAACCAGTATCAGCGGCGGGCGGATTTGGTGCCGAACCTGGTCTCGGTGGTCAAGGGTGCGGCCAAGTTCGAGCAGGAGACTCTCACCCAGGTCATCGAGGCGCGGAGCAAGGCTACGAGCGTAAAGATCGACGCCAAAGATCTCAGCAACCCAGAAATCTTCAAGCGCTTTGAAGAGGCGCAGCGGGGCCTATCCAGCGCGCTTTCCCGCTTGCTGGTGACGGTAGAACGTTACCCTGATCTAAAAGCAAACCAGAACTACCGCGACTTGCAGGCGCAACTGGAAGGAACGGAAAACCGTATCGCCGTCGCACGTAAGCGCTACATCGAGTCGGTCGCCGAGTACAACAAGGGCGTACGTTTCTTCCCGACTAATTTAACGGCACGCTATCTCTTGGGACTGCAGGTCCGAGAAACGTTCAGCACGGACGAAAGCGCGGCCAAACCACCCGAAGTTAAGTTTTAGGAATCCGTGCTCGTGTTTCGTGATCGTGCTCGGACTAGGCATCGTCGATTCACTCGTCTCTACTCTCGGGGATTAGCTCTTCTCACCCTGCTCTCTACGCTCATTCTCTTTAGTTTCACTAGCGCGCTTGACGTCCCGGCGCTGCGCGGGCGCGTGAACGACTATGCTGGCCTCCTCTCATCTCCCCGTGCGCAGGCGCTCGAGCAGCGGCTGGAAGAATTTGAAAACGAGACCGGCCATCAGATCGCGGTGCTCACGGTTCCGACTCTCGGAGGCGAAGACATCGCGGGTTTCGGCATCCGCGTCGCGGAGAGCTGGAAGATAGGCAAAAAGAAATTCGACAACGGCGCCCTCCTGATCGTCGCGCGCGACGACCACAAGCTCCGCATCGAGGTCGGCTACGGGCTGGAAGGCGTACTGCCTGACGCGATCGCCAACCGGATTATCCAGGAAATCATCGTCCCCCGTTTCCGCGACAAAGATTTTCCCGGCGGCATCGAGGCCGGCGTCGAAGCGATTATGAAAGTTACCAGCGGCGAGCCGTTGCCGGAAGCGCAACGGAGAAAGCCTGTGCCCAGCTCTTCACGTTTCCCTATTGGACTCCTCTTCCCGTTGCTGCTGCTCGGATTCTACCTCGTGTCGGCATTAAGTTCGAGAAGTCGTCAGGGTATCTGGAGCACGGGCGGGCGGCGGGGCGGCTTTTATCCAGGAGGATTCGGCGGAGGCGGTTTTGGTGGAGGAGGTGGCGGCGGTTTCAGCGGCGGAGGCGGCGGCTTCGGCGGCGGAGGCTCTTCGGGGAGTTGGTGAATGAAATGAAAGCCGACAAATATTTCACGGTGGAAGAACAGGAAAAAATTCATCAGGCGATCGTCCTCGCGGAGCGCCGCACGTCAGGCGAGATCGTGCCGATGATCGTCGGCGCGAGCAACCACTACGCGGAGGTCAGCGTCACCACTCTGATCGTCGGTCTGGTCGTCGGCTCCGTCGCTGCGCTCATCTGGGGCAATCCCTGGGGATTCACTAGCGCAGAGCTGGCGTGGCCGCTCTGCGGCGCCGCGTTGGGCCTGCTGCTCGGTCACGTTCCCGCAATCAAGCGGCGGCTCATTCCCAATAAACGAATGGCCGATGCCGTCTACATGCGCAGCCTCGCGGCTTTCACCGCTCACGGTCTCCACTATACCAAGGCGCACACGGGCATTTTGATACTCGCCTCTCTCTTCGAGCGGCGCGTCGTGGTGCTGGCCGATCGCGGGATCAACGAGAAGGTCCAGCCCGGAACGTGGGACGAAATCGTCGGCATCCTCACATCGGGCCTCAAATCAAACGACGGTTGCGCGGCGTTTTGCGCCGCGATAGAAGAATGCGCAAAGATCCTGGCCGTCCATTTTCCGCGCTCTCCGGACGATCAGGACGAACTCAAGAACAACCTCGTGACCGAAGAATAATTCGACGGAGGCGGCCATGCGCCATCTCGTTTATGCGATCATCGCCCTGCTTCTTCTCTCGTCGTATGCGCCCGCGCAGGAGCGCCTGAACCTGGCTTATATTTCGCCCAATGCCAGCTCGTCATCCGTCCTCTGGGTCGCGAAGGAGGCGGGCATTTACAAAAAGCACGGTCTCGACGTCAACGTAATTTATATTGAAGGCACGCCGAAAGCGCTCATGTCGCTTTTCGCCGGTGAGCTGCAGGTCGTCGCCGGCACCGGACCGGCGGTGGTCAACGCCAAGCTACGCGGCGCCGACGCGACGATGGTCATGGGTTTCGAAGTCTTTCTCCCCTATTATCTCGTCGCCGTGCCGGGAATAAAAAGCGTCGAAGACTTGAAGGGAAAAACCGGCGCGAATCATTCGGCGGCGACTTCCGCCGACTTCGCCATGCGTCTCGGCTTGCGCAGCGTCGGGCTCGATCCGGACAAGGACGTCACTCTGCGCGCCGTCGGCGCGACGAATTTGCGTGTGCTCGTTATGAAGCAAGGCCAGGCGCAATTCACCGTCGTCAGCGCCACGGAGCGGGAGGAAGTGGAGAAGCTGGGATTCAAGGTCTTGGTCGATCTCGCCGGCAAACGAATCCCCTATCCGCATGCAGGTCTGATCACAAGCCAGAAAATTCTGCGGGAGAAACACGACGCCATGCTGCGCTTCGGCCGCGCCGCCATCGAGGCGATTCATTTTTTTAAGACGCACAAGCCGGAAACGATCGCGGTGCTGAAAAAATACGTGAAGACCGATCCAACCACGCTGGAAACCGCCCACGCTTATTTGAAGACCGCGATTCCCGATTTGCCCTATCCAACGCTGGAGGGAATGAAAACGTTTATCTCAGAGGCGGGCCGCACGCAGCCGGCCATCGCCAAGTCCGACCCGGCGTCGTTTGTCGATACGAGTATTGTGAAAGCGGTCGAGGACGAGGGGTTTTTGAAACGGCTCGGCAAGTGAGACTGGTTGATTGGTTAAATTGTTGACCTGTTACTTGTCGGCTGACGTAGGATCGCGCAACCGCGAATAACCGATCAACCAATTTCCAGAAACAGTTTTACTTCCTGACCACTCTCACGTCCACCGCTGCTGCGCCGTCGCCTTCGCGGCGCACCATCAATGGATTGATCTCGAAGTCGGAGAGAAACGAGCGATAAGAAGCGAACAAGTCGGATAATCCGGTCATCGCCCGCGCCAGCGCCTTGATATCGCGCGGGGGCTGGCCGCGCACGCCTTGCAAAATCCGATAGCCGCGCAGCTCCCGCAACATTTCAAACGCCTCTCGCTCACTCACTGGCAAGAGTCTGATCGCTACGTCTTTCAGCACTTCGACAAAAATTCCGCCGAGACCGACCATGAGGAACGGTCCGTACTGCGGGTCGGTGCGCGCGCCGAGAAGCACCTCGGTTTCCTGCACCATTTCCTGAATCAGCAATTTTCCCGACGCCTTCGAAAACAACTGCTTTCCCTGCGTCTCGACTTCGTCGGCGGTTTTAAGTCCGAGAACCACCGCGCCGGACTCCGTCTTGTGAACGATCTCCGCCGCGACGAGCTTCAAAGCGACGGGAAAACCGATCTCTGCCGCTTTTTTCGCCGCCTCCGCCGCCGTCGCCGCCATCGCCTGGCGCGGCGGCGCGATGCCGTAACGTTGGAGCAGTGAGTTGAGCTTTTCGCCTTCCAGATCTTCCGCTTTGCCTGACGCCGCCGGCAGAGTCGCGATCGGCGACAGCTTCCGCTTGCCGTAAAAGCCCAGGCCTGCCAGCGCGCGCAGCGTCGGCTTGATGCCTTGTAGAAACGGGATACCGGCTTCGTCCTGAAACGTACGGCTCTCGTCGGTCAAGCTGTACGTCGAGCGCGCGAACGCGACGATCGGCTTCGGCGTCGTCGCGTTCAAATTTTTGAACAGCGTCGCCTCTCTTTTTTCCGGGAAGCGCGGCAGCTCGCCGTGGATCGCCAGTAGATCGACCGCCTCGTCGTCGGCGTGGAGCTTGACGATTTTTATGAACCCTTCTTCATCGCCGAAGCCGGCCACGCCGCATTCGAGCGGATTTTCCACCGCCAGCTCCGCCGGAATCAGCGGCCGCACCGCCTGTCGCGTCGCTTCGCCGAGCTGTGCGAGATCGGCGCCGAGCTCTTCGATGTGATCGCAGAGCAGCCCTTTCATGCCTCCCGAATTGACCACGATCGCCGCGCGGCTGCCGCGTGGAATTCTGCCGGGAAGAAACGCGAGCGTCATTTCCGTCAAATCTTCGAGCGTGGGACAGCGAGTCAAACCGAGCCGGTTACACACGGCGTCGAAGACTTCGTCTGATCCGGCGAGCGCGCCGGTGTGCGAGATCGCCTGGCGCTTGCCCATCTCGGAGCGGCCCAACTTGATGACAAGAATCGGCTTGTTCTTCGCGAGCGCGTGAGCGGCAACGGTCATGAACTCTTGCGGCCGGCGAATTCCTTCTACCATCAGCGCGATCAACTTCGTTTCCGCATCGTCGAGCAGAAACGACAGATAATCAACCAGATCCAAGCTGGTCTCGTTGCCGCTGGAAACCGCGTAGCTGAAACCGATGCCGCGCTCCGACGCTCCTTTGATCCAGTTGCCGAGCGAGCCGCCGCTTTGAAAGATGAGACCCACCGGCCCTTTCTTCAGCAGCGGAACCGCCGTGGGAAAACTCCACAGTCCTTCGGGCAAGGAGAACGAGCCCATGCAGTTCGGACCGCAGGTTACCAGACCGGTCCGGTCGCAGAGATCTTTTAACGCCTGGCCGCGCTTTTTCCCCTCGGCATCGTCGCCTTCGCCGAAGCCGGCGCTGTAGATCGTCGCCGCTTTCGTGCCGAGCCTGGTTGCTTCTTCCAGCGTCGAAAGAACGGCCTTGGTCGGAATCAACATGAGAAGATGCTCAGGCACTTCGGGCAACGCGGCGATGTTAGGGTAGCAAGGATCTTCCGCGATCTCTTTGTAATTCGGATTGACGAGAAAAATTTTGCCGTTGTATTTAGCTTTTTTAAGATTCCGATAAATTCCCATCGGCCAGCGCCCCTTCGGCGACGCGCCGACGATCGCGACCGAGCGCGCGCTTAGAAGATGCTCCACGGGTCTGCGTTGAAAATTTTCAGTCGTGCTCATAATGGGTTTTTCTATGTCACAGTGTCCCTGCGACTTCAAGGTTGGGAAGCTCAGCCAAGGAGGCACAGTTCTAAATTGCTTCGGCATACATTGGCTGACAACCCTATAAACTGTCAATGAAAGCTCACAATGTTTTTTGCTATCCCTTGGGATTACAGGAACAGCTGTGACCGGCTGATTAGTTCCATGAGGAGAAGACCTGTGGACTAGGCAAGAGTTGATCGCCCTTGGAGCGGGCAACCATGATTGAGTCGGCGAGGTCCACAGACTCGATTTGACAGACATTCGGGCGTCCTATACCATGAGCTTGGTTAGACTTCTAATTTTTTTCCAATAGGAGAATCCCCTATGGCCTTAGTCAAAGTAAAAGAAAAATACCAGGTTACCTTGCCAGCCAGTCTCCGAGAAAAGGCTGGTTTAGAAGTGGGCGACCTATTGGAGGCCAAGGTGAGGGGAAAGACCATTACCCTTAGTCCCAAAAGCGTCGTAGACCGAGATATCGAAATTTCTCTCGAACAGCTGCGGCGGGGGCAGGTTTCCCGTCCCTACAACTCGGCGAAGGACTTCCTGCGCTCGCTTCACCGTGAGGTAAAGAAGCTCAAGAAAAAATCCGCTTAATGCGAGCTCAGCGAACCCCGCAGTTTGTCCAGGCCTACAGTAACGCTCCGAGCCACATCCAAAAGCTCTTTGATCGGAAACTCGCCCTCTTGCTCCAAAACTTACGCCACCCTTCCTTGCGAGCCAAAAAATACGACGAGGCCAACGACATCTGGTAGGCCCGCGTAAATGGAGGGTGGCGTTTTTACTTTTCTATCCATGGAGACACTTACATGCTCCACTCCATCCGCCCGCACCCCAAATGAGAAAACCATCTGAGGTGTCGAACGTCGAACCGCCATTAGCATCGCCGCCCGAATAAAAAGGATTCCTCAAAAAATAGTTTGGCTGATAAGGTTGGAGCGGGCACCGGGATTGAACCGGCCGCATCAAGCTAAGGAAGTCCGGGAATCATTCCGCAAAGACGCGCCAGCGATCAAGCGGCAAGATCACTGAGAGTTTTTGCCCCACGGCGAAATTCGAGTCGCCGGGTAGTTTGACGAGAAGGCTCACGCCGTTGACTTCGATTTCGAGCAGCGCGGTATCGCCGAGATAATTTTTGCTGGTAACGGCGCCGGTCAAAACGGCAGAAGATCCGTCCGCTGAGTTGAGCAGGACATGCTCGGGACGAATCGCCAACGTAACGGAGCTTGCCGGCTGAAGGCCATCGGGCACTCGGACAGCGAGAGTTCCCAGCGGGCATTCGACTTGCCCGGCGCCCACCACCTTGCCCTTGACGAAATTCATCTCGCCGACGAACTGGGCGACGAATAAATTGGCCGGCCGCGCGTAAACTTCATGCGGCGGCGCGACCTGGAGAATTTCGCCGCCGTGCATGACGCACACTTTATCGCCGAGACTCAGAGCCTCGGCCTGATCGTGCGTGACGTAGAGCGTGGTCAAGCCGGCGGCCTTGGTGATCTTCTTAAGCTCGACGCGCATCTGCTCACGCAGCCGCGCGTCGAGGTTGCTGAGCGGCTCGTCCATGAGCAAAATCTTCGGCTCCGTTACCATGGCGCGGGCCATCGCCACTCGCTGCTGCTGCCCGCCGGAGAGATCGGTCGCCGGCCGATCATCCAGGCCGTCGAGCTGGACGAGATGGAGCGCCTGACGCACTTTCTCTCCGACGAGATCTTTGCCGAACCGCTTGCGGCCTCGGAGCAGTGGAAAGGCGACGTTCTGAAAAACGTTCATGTGCGGCCAGATCGCGTACGACTGGAAGACCATGCCGATGTCGCGCCTCTCGGTGGGGACATAGATGCGCCGCGCCGGAGAGTTCACAACGGCGCCGGCGATCTCCAACTCGCCGCCGTCGGGCCGTTCCAGGCCGGCCACGCAACGCAGCGTCGTGGTCTTGCCGCAGCCACTCGCGCCCAACAAGACGCAGAATTCCTTCTCGGCGACTTCGAGATCGATGCCGCGCAGCGCCTCCACCCGGCCGCGCCGGGTGTCGAACCATTTTTTGAGTCCGCGAATGCGAATCACGAAAAACCCTCTGGAGTAATGGAGTACTGGAGTATCGGAGTATTGGGCCCATCACTCCAACACTCCATTCTTTTTAGCTTCCCGACCCGAACTCTCCGATCCGCCGGAAGCCGATTTTCAATCCGCCGATGACGAGCACGGCGAAGAGCACGAGCACAACGCCGAGCGCGGCCACCTGCGGCACCCAGCCGTTGCCCCAGAACTGCCACACGATCGTCGAGACGACGAGATTTTTCCGCGTGCCCAGCGCCAGCGCCATCGTCACTTCGCGGTAGGAAAGCATGCTGATCCAGATCCCGCTATTGAAAATCCCGGCGGCAACGAGCGGAAGCACGATCCGCCACAGCACCGTGGGCGTGGAGGCGCCCGAAACTTTTCCCGCCTCCTCCAGCTCGCGGTGCACCTGAATCATGACGCCGTTGGTCGTCCGCGTGCCGTAGGCGATCCAGTTGATGGTGTGCGCGATGACGATGATCGCGATGGTGCCGTAGACCGGAAAGTAGTTTCTGTAAGCGAGCCCGAGGTATCCGAGTCCCACGGCGAGGAGAATGCCCGGCACCGCGTGCGGAAGAAACGCGATCGTGTCCAGAGAGCCGCGAAAACTCACCTGAGTCCGGACGACGACCCAGGAAACCAGCACGCTGACGATCATCGTCGCGGTCGGGACGGCGAACATGAGAATCGCGGTATTGATCAAGGGAAGCGCGCCGACGTAATCGAAGATGCTGCGGTAATTTTTGAACGACATCTCGGCGAAGGCCGCCGCCGTGGGAAGCTGGAGATGCGGCAGCAGCGACGCCCAGAGCAAAACCAGGAACGGAATGAAGACTTCCATCGAGAGATAGAGCGCCACGAAAGCCAGCGCGGCCCACTTCCATTTTCCAAGCGCGATCTCGCGCGGACGGTAGCCGCGCCCGGTGATGACCGTGTATTTTTTTCCGTGCTGCACCAGGCGCACGTAAAAAAACGCGAGGATCAGGCCGGCCGCGAGCATCACCGCCCCGTACGCGCCCGCGACGCCGTAGTTGGGCAACCCGGTGGGCGGATTGGTCGAGGTGTAGATCAAAGAGCTCAGCACCAGGATGCGCGCCGGAAATCCGATGATCGCCGGAACTTCGAAAACCGCGAGCGCGGTCATGAAGAGATAGACCATCACCCCTGCGATTGCGGGCAGCGTGATGGGAATGTTGATTCGTAAGAAAGTTTGAAACTTGCTCACTCCCGCCGTGTAGGCCGCTTCTTCGAGCGCGGGGTCCATGGTGCGGTAGGCCGCGGCGAGCATGAAGAACGCCGGCGGCACGAACGAGACTCCCTGAATAAAAGCCATGCCGGGAATGTTGTAGAGGCTGAGCAGCGGCTCGGTCATGCCGAAGATTTGCCTGGCCCACTGGTTGATCAAACCGATCCGCGGGCTGAGCAAGAGAATCCACGCGATGGTGCGGAGAAAGACCGGGATCAAGATGCCCACGGTCATGAGAACATAGATGGTGCCTTTGAGCGGCAGGTTGGTGCGCATGAGCAGCCAGGCCATCGGCACCGCGAAGACGAGCGTCACCAGGACCGTGCCGGTGGCGAAGAACAGCGTGTTGAGCAGGACTTTGTAGGTGGTGGCGTTGCTGTAGACGGCGACGAAGTTCGCCAGCGTGAGCGGCCCGCCTTCTCCCGGAAAGCCGGTGCGCAGGCTCATCAGCGCGACCATCGCCAGCGGCACGCCGACCACGAGAACGAGCAGCGCCGTCAATCCGCCGGCGAACAGTCCGACGCCGTGTCCCCTTAAATCCCCAATGCGGCTGACTGTTCCGAGATCGGTCGCTGTGCTCACGCGATTTCTCTGATCGCGAAGGTATGGAGTAGTGGAGTATTGGAGTGTTGGAGTATTGAATGAAGCCGCAACCAACCCGATATTCCATTACTCCAGTGCTCCATCACTCCATTCCTCCAACTCTTAAAGCCCGCTGAAGCCGAAAATTTTTCCGTAGTCTCTGGAGAGCCGATCGACGGTTTCAGCCTGGTCCTGGCTCATGTAAACGACCTTCTTTCCCTGCACGTATTTATAAGCGGACGTTCCGGGAAGGAGCGTCGAGCTTTGGCCGGCGAATTTCTCCCAAATTTTCTGCGCTTCGGAAGTCGTCAGAAACCCGGCAAAGAGGTGGCCGGTTTTGGGATGCGCGGCGTTCTTGGGCACGCCCGCGTCGTAGGCGGGCGCGATCAGCGGCGACACCGCCTCTGCGTGCACGACCGGCGCCTTCTTGTTCGTCTCGGATTTAATCTCGCTGTCGCTTAACGACACGGCGACGACGATCTCGCCCAGAAGCAGCCGGTTGTAGATCTCGCCCAGCCGTCCCAGAATTAAATCCTGCTTGGTCAGAGCGTTCACGAACTGTGTCGTCTTTTCCTCTCCCCAAGCGCCCGCGGCGAGCCGTCCGAAATGATGCGTCGCGCTCGACACGCCCAGCTTGCCCTTCCATTTCGGGTTCAAAAGATCGTCCCAGCTTTTAGGCGCGTCTTTCGCGGACACCAACTGCTTATTGTAGGCAGGCAGCACGAACTGATTGGCAAAGCTCACGGCGCCGTTGTCGAACTGAACCGCCTTGGCATCGACGCCGATGCTCTTATAGTCGAAGGTCTGGTGCAATTTTTTAAGCCACAGCGTCGCGTGGTGCGCGTCGGTGACGACCATCAAATCCCATTCTGGCGGCGTGCCGCTTGCCGCGAGCCCGACCAGCTTGCCGATGTCCCTCGTCATATTTCCCGAAGGGCTGTATTGCAACTTGATGTCGAGCCCGTATTTCTTGTTGAACGCCGCGCCGAGCGCCTGCGCGCCCTGCGGCGTCAGCGTCGACGGGGCGTAGAATTCGAATGCGCTGTCTTTCTTGGCCGCGGCGACAAGGTCGTCTAGCGGCGCCGCGAACGCGGCGGATGCAAGCGCTGTAACGATAACTCCAGCGCTGATTATGAATTTGATCGTTTTCATCTTCCTAACTCCATTTTCAGGCTGCTCAAAAAGATCTCAGAGGCGAGGCGCGCGATGCCCCACGAGCGCAGGCGTACTCTTTTCAGTACGTCGAGCGAAGTGGGGCAAGCGCAACGAAGCATATGAGTCTTTTTCAGCAGCCTGTCATTGAAAGCCCAAAATTTTTCCGTACTCGGTGGACAGGCGATCGATCGTCTCGGCCTGCTCGGGGGTCATGTAAAGGACCTTTTTCCCCTGGGCATATTTGAATGCGGTCGTACCGGGGATGAACGCCGAAGTCTGGCCGGCATACTCTTCCCAAAGCTTCTGTCCTTCGGCGGTCGTCAAAAACATTGCGAACAGCGCGCCTGCGTTGGGATGCGCCGAGCCTTTGGGCACGCCGGCGTTGTATGCGGGCGAGACCACCGGCTCGATCCCATCGGCGTGAACGAGCGGAGCGCCGCTTTTCTTCGCCGTGGAGATGAAGCTGTCGGTGAGCGTCGCGATGAGCAGAATCTCTCCAGTCTGAAGCCGGGTGTAAAGCATGCCCATCGTGCCCAGGACCAACTCCTGCTTGGCGAGCGCGTGCACGAACTCGGTAGTTTTCTTTTCGCCCCAAGCGCCCGCGGCGAGACGGGCCAGGTGATGGGTCGTCGTGGACATGCCCATCTTGCCGCCTTTCCATTTCGGATCGAGCAGGTCTTCCCACTTTTTCGGCACGTCCTTGGCCGGCAGGATATTTTTATTGTACGCCGGATAGACGAACTGATTGGCGAGAACGATCGTTCCGTTATCGTATTGCGTCCAGCGTGGATTGATGCCGAGCTTCGGGTAGTCGAACGGCTGATGCAATTTTCTGAGCCACAGCGTCGCGTGATGCGCGTCGGTGACGACCATCAAGTCCCACTCGGGCGTCGCGCCTGCGGCGCTCTGCGTAACGACCTTGGCGACGTCGCCGACCATGTTGTTCGACGGGCTGTAATTCGTCTTGACGGCAAGGCCGTATTTTTTGTTGAACGCCGCGCCGAGGGCCTGGGCGCCCTGCGGGCCGAGCGTCGATGGAGCGAGCAGCTCCAGCGTTCCTTCTTTTTTCGCCGCCGCGATCAATTGCTCCATGGTTGTTGCGGATGCCGCATGCAGTTGCGTCGAGAAAAACACCAGTAGTACCAGGCCCAGGAGTAAAAAAGATAAGCGCTTCATATAATTTCCCTCCGCGAAATGGATTCGCGATCGCATGCGCTATTGTATTTTCGGGCCGGTGTACTCAAGGACGTACAGCCCGCCCTTGATTCGGTCGGTGACGTAGATCAGGCCATCCGTGTCAACATAAAGATCGTTGAACATCGGCGCCTTTTGCCCCTCCGGCGCCGGCGGGATGAAGAAGCCGACTTCCTCGGGGCGGTACTGATTTCTAATGTCGAAGATGCGCAGGCCCGCGTTGTAGTATGTGACGAAGATCAAGTTCTCGCTCTGGAACGAGCCGGGCCGGTTCTCGTGCACGTTGTGCGGCCCGAAGCGCAGCCCGCGTTTGCAAAAGTCCCCTTGCGGCACCGGGCAGGTGCTGACGATCACCGGATTTCTTTCTTCCCGGACGTCGATCAACCAGACGCGCTTCTCGCCTTCCTGACAATCGTACTTCACCGATTCATCGACGGCGACGACGAGCTTTCTGCCCGGAAGCGGCAACGTCGTGTGCGCGTAACCGCCGTACGGCGGGCTCCAGTCGATGCGGCTGATCGTCTTCGGCTTGCTCACGTCGGAGATATCGAGGATCGCCATCCCCGCGTCGACCATTGCAACGTAGGCCCGCTGACCATCGGGAATAATGCCGTGGACGTGGAAATGCTCTCCGGGAAACGGCGTCCAATCCGGCGGCGTCTCCTCGCCCTCCTTCGTTCCCGGAATCCACCACACGCCCGCCTGCTTGGGGTTGGACGGATGAGAAATATCCGCGATGAGATAAGCGCGCTCTTTGATGCCCGGCACCACCGCGCCGACGTGCGCGTACTTGCCGTCGGTGAACCACATACGGTGCACGCCCTTGCCGGGGGTTTTCATGTAGCCGATCTCGCGCGGCTCGGCCGGTTTCTCGATGCTGTAGATGCGGATGCCCGCTTCGTTGGGCACGCTGGCGGCGAGCGTTTTATCGAAGTAGGGGCGCTCTTGATTCTGAATCAAGACATCGCCGGCGATTTGCACTTTGTGCGCGTGGGTGTTGGGCGGATGCGGCATCTGCCGCACGACGCGCGGATCTTCCGGGTCCGCGGCATCCACGATCGTGAGCGCCATGGGCGAAGTGCCCAAATGCGCGATGTAAACATAGCGGCCGTGCTTGAGTAATTGCATGCCGTCGCCGTGGCCGTTAAGATCATGCTGCGCCACGAGTCGGACGTTCCAACTTTCGCTTTTGGCCTGAATCTCCTTGATCTGCGCCTGCACTCTGCCTACTCCTCAGGGAATTTTGTCCGCTGATGGAAATAGCGGACAGCGGTTCTCATATACTTCCCCCGTCGCGAAGTTGCAACCGTCTTAAACGCTGTTGGCGACTCATCCCATCTATGCTATGAGGAACTCAGTCTAACTTAAGGAGTCCGTCATGAAAAAATTGGCAACTCTGTTGGCGCTTGTCCTGCTGCTTTCCGCTCCCTATCTCCACGCGCAAACCAAGCGGATTGCCGTGGCTTACAGCGCGATCAGCGCCACGCAGTCCGGTTTTTACCTCGCCAAGGACGCCAAGTTCTTTGAAAAGCACGGCCTCTACGTCGATCCGGTTTACGTGGCGGGCGGAAGCCGAGTGTCTCAGGCGGTTATTGCTGGAGAATTCGCGGTGGCTTTGGCCGGCGGAAACATTGTGTTTGCGAATCTTGCAGGAGGCGACATTGTAACCGTTGGCGGCGTGGTGAATGTGCCATCATTCTACCTTTACGTGCAGCCATCAATCAAAAGGCAAGAAGACTTGAGAGGCAAAACCCTGGGTATTACCCGCTACGGCGCCTCGACCGACTTCACTTTGCGCTATTTGCTAAAACAGTGGGGGCTGGAGCCCGATCGCGATGTAAAAGTGATCCAAATGGGCGGCCAGCCCGAAATTTTCGCCGGTATGCAGGCCGGCGTAATCCACGGAGGCATTCTGTCGTCGCCTGGAGACTTCAAGGCGAAGAAAGCCGGCTTCGCCTTGCTCGCTAATTTCGCCAAAGTTGGGCTCGATTATCCAACCACGAGTATCGTTTCCACTCGTTCGATGATTAAGAAGGACCGGGAAACGGTGAAGCGATTCTTGATGGCCTATAGCGAGGCCGTGGATCGCTTATTTCGCGATAAAGAGCTGACTGTGAAGGTAATCGGAAAATGGACGCGTACTGAAGATCGCGAAACATTGGAGTCGTCGTACGAGTACGCCACAAACTTTATTGAAAGGCCGCCGCGACTCCCTTACAAAGCTATCGACACGATTCTTGCGCAAACCGCTGAGACGGATGCGCGGGCAAAAGGCCGTAAGGCTGAGGAGTTCATGGACCCTACTATCTACAATGAGCTGGACAAAAGCGGCTTCTTTAGCTCGTTGGGACGATAGGAAAAAACAGCTTTCAGGTTTCGAGTTGGAATTCCATCTGCACGGCTCCGCGCGGACGATCACGCAGGCGCTCGAACGGGCGCGGGCGGCGGAAGCCGCCGGCTTCGACGGCATCTTCTTCGCCGACAGCCAGCTCAACTCTCTCGATCCCTTTCAAGTGTTGGCGCTCTGTGCCATGGAAACCAACCGGCTCCGGCTCGGCACCGCCGTAAGCAACATGGTCTATCGCGACCCGAGCGTGCTGGCGAACTCGGCGGCAACCTTAAATGAAATTTCTCAAGGACGCGCCGTTTTGGGCCTCGGCACGGGAGACGGCCCGGTCTACAGCCTCGGGCGCAGCGCGACCAAGCTGGCCGAGTTCGAGCGAGGATTGAAGACGATCCGCGACCTCGTGCGCGGCAAATCGCTCTCGGTTCCTCGCGGCAAAGAGCGGGAGGAAGGGAAGGTAAATTTGCGCGTCGGAAAACTGCCGGTGCCGGTCTACGTCTCCGCCGAAGGTCCGCGCGCTCTGAGCCTCGCGGGTAGAATCGCCGACGGCGTGATTCTCGGGACCGGCTTCGATCTCGAGGTTATCGAATGGGCGCGGGAGCGGATCGACGAAGGCGCGCGCGAAGCGGGCCGCGACCCGGCGGAGATCGACGTCATGCCCGCGGGCATGATCTGCGTGGATGAAAACGGAGCGCGGGCGCGCAGTCTCGTGCGCACGCGGCTCGCCAATCGAGCGCACCACAATTTTCGCTTCACTCTGGAAACCGTTCCGCCGGAGGAAGTCGCGGGCGTGAAGCGGTTCATGGCCGGCTTCGATATCTCGAAGCCGCTCGAAGAGAGAATCGATCCGAATCTCGTCACCGATTATCTGATCCAACGCTTTACGATCGCGGGCACTCCCGAGGAATGCATCGCGCGCGTGCGCGAGCTAGAACATTCAGGCGTCAAGCGTCTGCTTCTCACACCTCCGGAAGCCATTTATCATCAAGTGTTGGAAGCTTGGGGCAGCAAAGTGATTCCCGATCTCAAAACTACCGCCTAACGCCTATCGCCTAACGCCTTTTTTATGAAAGCTGTCATACTCAAAGAATTCGGTCCACCGAACGTTCTCCGTTTGGAGGAAGTCCCGACCCCATCGCCAGCGCCCGGCGAAGTGCTCATCAAGGTCCACTCGGTATCCGTCAACCGCACGCTCGATCTCGTCGTCCGCGCAGGAAAGTATCCTTCAGACGTCGGGTTGCCGCTGGTTCTCGGCGTCGATCCGGCAGGCGTAGTTGCGGCAACCGGCGAAGGAGTGGAGGCTCTAAAACCCGGCGATCGCGTGGCGGTCGTTTCGATGATCGCATGCGGCGAATGTCGCTGGTGCCGCGAAGGCGAAGAGGCCAACTGCGCCAAGAGCCGCCACATCGGCGTGCATCGCTCAGGCGGTTACGCGGAGTACGTCGCAGTACCGGCGAAGAACGCCTTTCGTATCCCCGAGCACGTCTCTTTCGCCGAGGCCACCGTGATCACGCGCCATTTCCCCATGGCCTTCAATCAGCTCGTCAACAAAGCAAAACTACAACGCGGCGAGTGGGTGTTGGTCATGGGCGCGACCGGCGCGCTCAGCTCCTGTTGCGTGCAAGCGGCGAAACTCTTGGGAGCCACGGTCATTGCCGGGGCCGGAGCGGACGAAAGAGTCGCCGCGGCGCTCGGCTACGGCGCCGACTTCGGCGTCAACTATCGCGCGCAGGATCTCGCTCGGGAGGTCATGCGCCTCACCGAAGGGCGCGGAGTTGACGTTGTGGTCGAAAATATCGCGGACCCGACGCTCTGGCCGGGAGCGTTTAACAGCCTGGGAATGGGCGGTCGCCTCGTCACCGCCGGCGCCCACGGCGGCGGCGAAGTAACCTTGGACGTGAAGCGGCTCTACCTCAAGCGCATCCAGATAACCGGCACGGCGGGAACCAATCGAAAAGACGTCGAGCGCGCGCTCGAAGCGGCGGCTGCGGGAAAGATCCGCGCGATCATCGACCGGACGATGCCGCTCCGCGAAGCCGCGGCCGCGCATCGGATTATGGAAGAACAACAAATTCTCGGCAAAATTATTTTAGCGCCCCAAATTTAAAGGAGTTTGTATGGCTGAAATTGTTTCGATTATAGGAATTACCCATAACCCGTTTATGCCCCGCCTCTTCAAGCAGCCCACGCGCCCGCCCGGCTGCGCGAAGATACTTGAGCGCATCGACATGATGCGCGAGAAACTCGCGCAGGCCAAGCCCGACGTTCTCGTCACGATCGGCAACGATCACCTGCACCAGTTTTTCATGGACAACATGCCGGCGTTCATGATCGGCAAGATGGACGCCTACGACGGAACTTATTACGACGAGATGCGCGAGTTCGGCCTGCCGACTCATCGCATCCCCGGAGACCTGGAGCTGTCGGACGCGCTCATGGAAGGCGCGTTCGACAAGGGCGTGGACTTCGCTTACTCCAACGAATTGACCATCGATCACTCCATCATCGTCCCGCTCACGTTTGTCCGTCCGGAGATGGATATTCCGATCGTTCCGATCTTGACCAACTGCATCGCGCCGCCGCTGCCGCGGCCGAAAAGATTCTACGAAGTGGGCCAGGCCATCCGATCCGTCATCGAGAATCTTCAGACCGATAAGCGGATCGCGGTCCTCGTCAGCGGCCATCTCTCGCTCGAAGTCGGCGGGCCGCGGCAGTTCGAGCGCAAGCTGATGGACCCTAACTTCGACGCTTCGGCCGTCGGCTGGATCGCCCAGGGAGACGTCAACGGCGCGGTGAATCACTGCTCGTTCGATCAGTTGAAGCAGTCCGGCAACATGACCCACGGATTTTTGAACTTCATCATGATGATGGGCGTCGCCAAGGCGACGCGGCCGTCGTACGCCGAAGGGCTCGACGCCGGCTTTCCGGCGATTCCGTTTTTTTCCTGGGACGCGAAGGAAGGCGGCGCGCGATGAGCAAATATCTCATGAACAAATTCATCCACCACGTCAACATGAACGAAGCGGCGGAGAAAGAGTACAAAAGTAATCCACACGGCTACGTCGAAGAATGGGAGAAGAGTGAAAAGCTAAAGCTTACTTCCGATGAGCGCGAGGCGCTGTGCAACCGCGATTACGGGAAGCTCTACGCTCTCGGCGCGCATCCGTTCACGCTGTGGAGTTTTACTGAGGCGGTGTGGGCGCACGAAGTGCAGCGAGAAGAATTAGTCAAGGACTACAAGGAAAAAGCCGCCAAGGCGGGCTATCCGGATTTCAAAACCTAAAAACAGGCATTAGGCGGTAGGCTGTAGGCAATAGGAATGGAAAGAAAAAGATCGGCTCCTCTTAACTACCGCCTACGGCCTATCGCCTCCCGCCTTCTTCTATGCGCGGCTGAGGCGAACCATCGCGGCTTTCAAACTCGACCGCATGCGTTCGAGAGAATGAGCCAAATCACCGATCTCGTCGTTGGATTCGATGCGCACCGGCGTTTCCAGGTCGCCCATGCTGACTTTGTCGGCAATATCTTTCAGCCGAAGGACGCGCCGGGTGATTCCCTGGGTAACGAGGATGGAAAAAATCAGGCAGGCCGCGAGCGCGATGCCGATGAGGCCGATGAGCGGATAAATGGCGCGCCGGATTTCGTCTTCGACGATGTCCGCCCAGATGCCCACGGAAACGGTTCCCACCCGCCCTTGGAGAATGGGTGAGCTGGTTTCGTACACCGTCCTCTCCCTAAACTGAAACTCCCGCTGGTTGGACTGACCTTGGGAATCGCGCGCCCAGGATTCGCGGAGCTCCGCCGGCATAGTCCCCAGGCTGTTTGCGATGACTTCGCCTTTTCCATTTCTGATCAATGTGTAAGCCACGCCCGGCAGAAGCGAATATTTCCTAACCAACGCGGATAATTCCAGGACGCCGCCCTGCAGGACGTTCGCCGCAGCGCTATCCCCCAGGTTGGTCGCGATGTCCAAAGCCCGCTGGTCCATTTGCGTCCGCAGCACCCGGGTCATCTGGTAATTCACGACACCGATAATGAGTAGGCCGAACAGCATAACCCCGCTGACCAAGCCACCCATGATCTTCCACTTGAGCCCCAGGCGCCGTCGGGGAGAGCGCTGCGGCTCGCTCATGGCTCCTCCTTGCCGACGTGGATCGTGCGGATTTCCTCCGACATGAGGTTCCGGTAGCGGGCCTTCAACCCTTCGCTCAGAATCTCGCGACTCGTGACTTCGACGAGCTGGCCGAGCCGCTGCTTCGGAAAGGATTGCAGCGATTCACCCATCGCGTCGATCTGCTCGCGCACAACCAACGGCGCCATCGGCCCCATCGCTTCGGTCAGCGCGGCCATCATGAAATCCAAAGACCGGGAAGGCACGGTCTCCGCCCCGGACTCGGCCGCCCGGTCGGTGGAATTTTCAGGCGGACTGGGACGCGGGCTATCGGGCCGCTTCGGTTCTTCGGCCGCTGTTTTAGGACTTAAGACCGGCTGCGGAAAAGATCGCCCCGCGTCGTAGTGGGCCTGCGGTTTGACTCCGGCGCCATCAGCGTTGTTGTTATTCTCCTCCACTGGAGCCGGAGGCACGGCTTCCCATAATTTGATGGGAATAGTGTCCGTGCCGGTGACGGCGCTCTTTCTCGGCGCAACGGTGAGGTTCAGGTCGTGAGCAATCTCATCGATCATACCGACTTCGACGCTCTTCTTACCCAACGCGTATGCGGTCAGCATGCCGTTGTCGCAGAGGATATTGATCAGACGAGGGGTGCCGCCCGAATAAGTGTATACGGCTTCCACGGTCTTGATGGGATATATGGAGGCGCTGCCACCAGCAATCTCAAGGCGTTTGGCAATGTATTCTTTACACTCCTCCAACGTGAGCGGGCTCAAATGATAGCGCAAGGCCACCCGCTGCTTTAGCTGGCGCAGCTCGGGCCGATTGAGACGCGCGCCCAATTCAGGCTGCCCCACCAGTAGGATCTGCAGCACTTTGTCCTGGGAGGTTTCGAAGTTGGATAAAAGGCGCACGCCCTCGAGGACCTCGGGGGAAAGATTCTGCGCCTCGTCGATGATCAGCGCGACGTAGTCCCCCTTCCGATACGACTCCAGGAGAAATTGATTCAACAGGGCGAGGTAATCGTGCAAATCCCGCGGACTATCGGCGAATGTAGTCAGTCCTAAATCTTCGCACACCGAGCGCAACAGGTCTCTAGGATTGGTGACCAGCGTAAAAACAAAGGCGAAGTGGGTATGGCCGTCGTCGAGCTGCTTTAGAAGAGAATGAATCAAAGTGGTCTTGCCGGTGCCCACCTCTCCCGTCAGCACCACGAATCCCCTGCGGGCCTTGATGCCATAGGTGAGTTGCGCCAAGCCTTCCCTGTGAGAGGGACTTCCATAGAAAAACTTGGGGTCCGGGCTGACGGAGAATGGCTGGCTCGTCAAGCCGAAATATTTGCCGTAAAGCGGAATCATACTTTCTTTTTTAGAAGACGGCCGCGAAGAGACGGAGGCAATGCAGGCATCTCGAACCGCTGGCCGGCTGAGAGACTACCCGACGTGACAGATCGTGTCAACAACGGACACGAGGAACAGGTTTAGCCCTCAGGCGACAGAGCTCTTACGCTATATTTTTCATTGTGTTAAGGAGTACTATCTCGGGCGGCGGTCGAATATCCATTAAACAAACCTCCCATCGCGCATGTGGTAGATTTTCTTGAACTGCTCCACCGCCTTGGGATCGTGGCTCGCCATGATCACCGTCTTGCCGTGTCGCTCGGCCAGAGAAGCAAAAACCGCGGCGGCGGATATTTACTTTTCTCCGCTGCGTCGCTGGAAAAAAAACGCAGAGAGTAAAGCGCCCATTACGAGGAAATAGCGTCGCCTATCGTCTCTCCTTTCTTGATTGGTCAGCCGTGAATGGCCGGTCTATCGCTCGGAGCTAAAGACCATAGAAAGTTTCACGGCTTTTTGTCGAGGAAAGCTTCAGGGAGAGCAAAGGCGCGCCGAGTCGAGAAACAAGCATAACAAGGCGCGAGCTTCGAGCCGAGGGAGTCGTACTCTTCTTGTACGTCGACCGAAGGCGAAGGAGCGAGCAACGAAGTTAGGCGATGTTTATCGGCCCGGCGCTAGGCTTTGGCAGGCTGTGAATTGCGGTGCGGAGACGTTTTGACGGCTTCGCGCCCTATGGCGATGCGGCCGGTGCGAATCAGATCCTTGATTCCCAACGGCTCGAGCAGATTGATCAGCGCCTCTACCTTGTCGGTGTCGCCGGTGATCTCGAGGGTATACGTTGTGGGCGACGAATCGACGATCTTGGCGCGAAAGATGTCGCAGATTCTTACCGCCTCGTCGCGATGCTCCGGCTTGGTATTGGTGTTGATCTTGATCAAGGCGGTTTCCCGATCGAGATGGTCCGCCTCGGTAAGATCGGTCACTTTCATGACCTCGACCACTTTATTGAGCTGCTTGATGATCTGCTCGACGATGCGGTCGTCCCCCTCGGTCACGATCGTTATCATCGATGTCGTTGGGTCGAGCGTCGGCGCAACCGACAGGCTCTCGATGTTATAGCCGCGCGCGCTGAACAGACCCGCGACCCGTGCGAGCACGCCGAATTTATTCTCGACTAAAACCGATATGATGTGTTCCATCGATCTACTTACGCTCCGGGTCAGCCGATGTTCTCACGCGAAAAAAGAATCCGACGGAAAGACCAAAAGAACCAAAGGATCGATCGCGCGGACAGCCGGTCTAGGCGGGAAGCTCGCCCTCCTCCTCCTCAACGTTCTTTTTCTTGGCCGTTCCGCTCTTGAGCTGGGGCGGATCTTCCAAAACCATCTCGTGATGGGCGCCGCCGGCGGGAATCATCGGGTAGCAGTTCTCGAACGGATAAATCTGGAAATCCAGCAGGGCCGGCCCCTTGTACTTCAAGCCTTCTTTGATCACGGATTCCACGTCGGCCGGCTTATCGGCCCGCCAGCCGAGAATGCCGTAAGCGTCCGCGAGTTTGATGAAGTCCGGAATCTTGCCGAGATCGCTCGAGGCGTACCGGCCTTCGTAAAAAAGATCCTGCCACTGCCGCACCATGCCGTGAAAGCCGTTGTTGAGCATGATGATCTTCACCGGCAGCTTGTAGATCGCCGCCGTGGCCAGCTCCTGCAGATTCATCTGAAAGCTGCCTTCGCTGGTGATGCACATGACGAGTTTGTCGGGGTAGGCCCTCTGCGCGCCCAGCGCGGCGGGAAAACCGAAGCCCATCGTCCCGAGGCCGCCGGAGGTGATGAAGGTGCGCGGCTTCTTTCCCTTGAAATACTGCGCCGCCCACATCTGATGCTGGCCGACGTCGGTCGCGACGATGCCCTCGTTTCTGGTGATCTCGAAAAGTTTTTCAAGCACGTACTGGGGCTTGATGGCTTTGTCGTCTTGCTCGTACTTGAACGGATGGTCGCGCTTCCATTCTTCGATCTGGTTCAACCACGGGCGAAGCTGCTGCTTGCGCTCGTTCACGTTACCGTCGAGTGAGCGTAAAATAACGTTCAACTGCTTGAGAACCGCGCGCACATCGCCGACGATCGGGATGTGAGCGTGGACGTTCTTCTTGATAGACGTGGGATCGATGTCGATGTGGACGACCCTCGCCGCGGGGCTGAAATCGGAAAGTTTTCCGGTCACCCGGTCGTCGAAGCGCGCGCCGACCGCGATCAAAAGATCGGCCTCATGCATCGCCATGTTGGTCCAGTAGCCGCCGTGCATCCCGAGCATCCCCATCGAAAGCGGGTGCGTGCCGGGAAAACTCCCCAATCCCATCAGCGTCATCGTGACCGGGATCTGCGTCAGCTCGGCCATTTCGAGGAGCTCATCCGACGCGTCGGAAAACACCGCGCCGCCGCCGACGTAGATCACCGGCTTTTTCGCCTTCATGATCTCTTCGGCCGCCTGCTTGATCTGCTGCTTGTCTCCCGCGTAGGTCGGATTGTAGCCTCTGAGACTCACCTTGTCGGGATATTTGAACTCGGCTTTGTCGGTGCTCACGTCTTTTGGGATATCGACGAGGACAGGACCGGGCCGGCCGGTCGTGGCGATGTAGAAAGCTTCTTTGATCGTGCGCGCCAGATCGTTCACGTCTTTCACCAGCACGTTGTGCTTGGTGCATGGGCGGCTGATGCCGACGTTGTCCGCTTCTTGAAACGCGTCGTTGCCGATCAGGCTCGTCGAGACCTGCCCGGTGAAGGCGACGAGCGGGACGGAGTCCATGAACGCGTCGGCCAGGCCGGTGACGATGTTGGTCATGCCGGGACCGGAAGTGACCAGGCAGACGCCGGCCTTTCCCGTGGCCTTGGCGTAGCCCTCGGCCATGTGCGCCGCGCCCTGCTCGTGGCGGGTGAGAATCACTTCTACGTCTTTCTGCTGGTGCAGCACGTCGAAAATCTTCAGCACCACCCCACCGGGAATCCCAAAGAGGACGTCAACGCCTTCCTGCTTGAGCGACTCGACGAATATTTCGGCTCCGGTTTTTTTCATTGCAGCCCCTCAGGAATCCCTCGGGATTCCGCTGTGGCGGTATCGCTCGACGATCTCCATGATCTTGTCTTTGCCCGCTAGTTTCAATTTCTGCAGCCGCTTTTTTTCTACTTCTTCTACGGGCGTTAGGTGGGATTTGTGCTGGAAATCTTCAAGTTGTTTTTCCAGTTCCTGATGCTCATCGTAGTATTTCTTGAGTTCGGGGTCTTTGTCCAACAGAGAGACGATGAATTCTTGCTCTGTTCTCTCCATAGAAAGCCTCCTTATTTTTCAATTCATTCTTTTAGAATCCGTAACTTAGCCTACGTCGGCTTTTTTGTCAACGCAAGTAAAAGCGAGCCCTTGCATGGAAAAATGAAGCACGATAATAGTTATCGACGACTCAGCTTGGAGGAGATTATGGCTTACGAGAAATACGGTTCCGACGTGATTATCGACATGATGCGCGCGTACAAAATTCCTTACGTCAGCCTGAATCCGGGCGCGACGTATCGCGGCTTGCACGATTCGCTCGTCAATTACGGCAAAAATGAGATGCCGATCATCACCTGCACGCACGAGGAAACCGCCGTGCAGATCGCGCACGGCTACGCCAAGGCCACGGGAAAGCCTATGGTCGCGATCGTCCACGACGTGGTCGGCCTGCTGCACTCGTGTCTGGCGATTTTTTACGCCTATCTCGACCGCGTGCCGGTCATGATCATGGGCGCGACCGGTCCGATGGATTACACGCGCCGGCGGCCGCAGATCGATTGGATTCACACCGCCAACGTGCAGGGAAACGCGATCCGAGATTACGTCAAGTGGGACGACCAGCCGTACAACGCCGCCAGCATTCCGGAATCTTTCGCCCGCGCTTATCGCGTCATGATGACCGAGCCCAAAGGTCCGGTCTATCTCTGTTGGGACGCCGGCATTCAGGAAGATTTGCTGAAGGGCGATATACGGATTCCGAACGTCGCGCGGCTGATGCCGCCGTCGCCGATTCAGGGAGATCTCAAAGCGCTTGGCAAAGCCGCCGAGATGCTGGTCGCGGCGAAAAATCCGCTGATTCTTACCGATTACACCGGCAGAAATCCCGAATCATTTCACAACCTGGTCAAGCTCGCCGAGTTGCTAGCTGTCCCGGTCATGGACTTCAACCGCCGGCTCAACTTTCCGACCAACCATCCGCTCAATCTCAGCTACTCGGACATGGTCGAGAAAGCCGATTTGATTCTCGCGCTCGACGTGCGCGATCTCTACGGCCCGCTGGTGAAGCTCGACAAAATCACGCGCAAAACCGTCTACAAGACGCGCAAAGACTGCAAGATCATCGACATCGGCTTCGCCGACCTCCACATCAGCAAGTGGTCGCAGGACTACATGCAGCTTCAGGAGACCGATCTCCACATCGCGGCCGATACGCTAGTGGCGATTCCGGAGCTTACGAGAATGTGCGAGGAGGTACTTGGCAAGAACGGAAAAAAGAGAGAGGAGTTCCGCACACGCTTCGAAGAGCACAAGCGGACGCACGATGCGCTCCGAGCGGCCTGGCAGGAAGAGGTCAAGAAAAATTGGAAAGGCGAGCCGATGTCCACGCCACGCCTTGTGCATGAGATCGGGCAGGTGATCAAGAACGAGGACTGGGTGCTCACCGCCAACACATTATCCAACTGGGCGCTCAAGCTTTGGGACTTCGACAAGCCCTATCGCCATCCGGGAATGGCTCTCGGCACCTCGACGCAGATCGGAATCTCGACGGGAGTCGCGCTCGCGCACCGCGGCACGGGCAGGCTCGTCGTGGACATTCAGCCCGACGGCGATTTGATGTTCGACCCGGGAACGTTGTGGATCGGCGCGCACGACAACATCCCGATGCTGGTCGTCATGTACAACAACCGCGCCTACTACAACGACTGGGAACACCAGATCCGCATGGCGACGCAGCGCGGCACGGATGAGAAGCTGGCCTACATCGGCATGGAGATCGACAACCCGGCGCCCGATTTCGCGACAATCGCAAAAGGCATGGGCTGCTACGGCGAAGGGCCGATCACCGACGGCGACAAAGTCGGCCCGGCGCTCAAGCGCGCGAT
>CAZNES010000057.1:0-28204 GCA_964572145.1 uncultured Syntrophobacteraceae bacterium | reverse complement strand
ACGCGCCCGGTGAATTCGGGAAAATTGTTGGTCTTGTGCAGCCGCTCCAGCGCCTCTTTCCACAAGCCGCGGTAGACGAGATCGTTCCATTCAGGAATCAAGTTGTTGACCGGACAGCCGGAGGCCATGCCGCTGATCAGCGTACCCGTGTGGCAAAACGGAACGCCGCAATCCATGCAGCGCGCGCCCTGCGCCTGCAGCTTTGTTTCGGCAAAATGCTCGTGAAACTCCCGCCAGTCGCTCACGCGCTCCAGCGGCGAGCGGTCCGCCGGCAGCTCCCGCTCGATTTCCATGAATCCTGTAGGCTTTCCCATCTTCCTTCCAGTAACGGCGGCCGATAAAGGCTCATCTACGGCGTTGCACTTCGGATTGTTCGCTCGACGTACCGAAAAAAGTACGCCTCCGCTCACAATCCTCGCGCGCCTTGTAGCTGAACCTTTCTCGACCGCCTTAACTTTTTTTTGATCGGAGCTGACGCAAATGCGCGGTCAGTTTCCACTCACTCTGGCAGCATCATTTTTATTCGCCTCGAACGCCGCCATAACAGCTTCCTCGCCCACCAGCCCTTTGCTCTCCGCCTTTTGCAGCGCTTCGAGCATGCGCCGGTAGTCCTTGGGCATGACCTTGACGAACTTCGCCGCGGTCTGCTCCCAGAGCGCCAGAAGCTGCCACGCGCGCGCGCTGCGAGTATATGCCGCGTGGCGCTTGAGCATCTCCTCGACCTCCGACAAATCCCTTTCGTCGAGTCGTTCGAGCGAGACCGTCTCCCGGTTGCACCGGTCCTTGAAGCTGCCGTCCTCGTCGAGCACGTACGCGACGCCGCCCGACATGCCGGCGGCGAAATTTCTCCCCGTCATGCCGATCACAACGACGCGGCCGCCGGTCATGTATTCGCAGCCGTGATCGCCCACGCCTTCGATCACCGCGTTGACGCCGCTGTTGCGCACGCAGAAGCGCTCGCCGGACACGCCGCGAATATACGCCTCGCCTTTGGTCGCGCCGTAAAATGCCACGTTGCCGACGATGATGTTCTCCTCGGGAGCGAAGGTCGAGCCCGCCGGAGGATAAAGGATGACTTTGCCGCCCGAGAGGCCCTTTCCGAAATAATCGTTGGCGTCGCCTTCGAGCTCCAGCGTCATGCCGCTCGGTATGAACGCGCCGAAGCTCTGCCCGGCCGAGCCCTGGAAGTGAAAATGGATCGTATCTTCCGGCAGTCCATCGGGTCCGAATCGCCGCGTAAGTTCGCTCCCGAGGATCGTGCCGACGACGCGATTTGTATTGCGGATCGGCAGCGTGGCTTTGACTTTCTCGCGCCGCTCCAGCGCGGGCGCGGCCAAATCGAGCAGCACCTGGTTGTCGAGCGCGTTTTCCAATCCGTGATTTTGCGCGATCTGGCAATAGCGGCCGACGTCTTTCCCGACCTTCGGCTGATAGAGAATCGCCGAGTAATCGAGCCCTTGAGTTTTGCAGTGGTCGACGGCTTGCTTCATTTCGATCCGATCCGAGCGGCCGACCATTTCATTGACCGTGCGGAAGCCGAGCTGCGCCATGTATTCACGGATTTCCTGGGCGACGAAGCGCATGAAGTTGACGGCATGCGCGGGATCGCCCTCGAATTTTTTGCGCAGCTCGGGATTTTGCGTCGCGACGCCGACCGGGCAGGTATCCAGGTGACAGACCCGCATCATGATGCAGCCGAGCGTGACCAGCGCCGTGGTGGCGAACCCAAATTCTTCCGCTCCCAACATCGCGGCGATCACGACGTCGCGGCCGGTCTTCAACTGACCGTCGGTTTCCACCGCGATGCGGCTGCGCAGATTGTTGAGCACCAGCGTCTGATGGGTCTCCGCGACGCCAAGCTCCCACGGCAAGCCGGCGTGCTTGATGCTGGTTTGCGGCGAGGCGCCAGTGCCGCCGTCGTGGCCGCTGATCAACACCACGTCCGCGTGGCCCTTAGCCACGCCCGCGGCAATGGTGCCGACGCCGACTTCGGCGACGAGCTTCACGCTGATGCGCGCGTGATGGTTCGCGTTCTTCAAGTCGTGAATAAGCTGCGCCAGATCTTCGATCGAATAGATATCGTGGTGCGGCGGCGGAGAGATGAGGCCGACGCCGGGCGTCGAGTAACGCACCTTGGCGATCCACGGGTAGACCTTCCGGCCCGGCAGCTCGCCGCCCTCGCCGGGCTTGGCGCCCTGCGCCATTTTGATCTGCAGCTCCTTAGCTTGGGTGAGGTAGTAGCTGGTTACGCCAAAGCGTCCGGAGGCCACCTGTTTGATCGCGCTGTTGCGCGAATCGCCGTTGGCATCGGGAACGTAGCGCGCCGGGTCTTCGCCGCCCTCGCCTGTGTTGCTCTTGCCGCCGATGCGGTTCATCGCGATCGCGAGCGCCTCGTGCGCCTCCTTGCTGATCGAGCCGTACGACATCGCGCCGGTCTTGAAGCGCTTGACGATCGCCTCGACCGGCTCGACTTCCTCGAGCGGAATCGGCTTGGCGGCGAACTTGAGCTCCATCAACGCCCGCAGCGTGGCTATGCGCTCGGACTGATCGTCGATCAGCTTTGAATACTCTTTGAACGTCGCATAATTGTTCGTGCGGCACGCCTTCTGCAAAAGGTGGATCGTCTTCGGATTGAATAGATGCAGCTCGCCGTCGGCGCGGTACTGATACTGCCCGTGGACTTCGAGCGTGCGGCCGTCGAGAGGAAAGGTGGGATACGCTTTGGCGTGCTGGCGCTCGGCTTCCAGAGCGACGTCTGCGATGCCGATGCCGCCGACGCGCGACGGCGTCCAGGTGAAATATTTGTCGATCAGCTCCCGGCCCAGGCCCACCGCTTCGAAAATCTGCGCGCCGCAGTACGACTTGATAGTCGAGATCCCCATCTTTGCCATCACTTTGACGACGCCTTTGACGCCGGCCTTGATGTAGCCTTTTACCGCGTCGTAGTAGGCGATGTCCTTCAGCATGCCTTCGCCGATCATATAGTTGAGGCACTCGAAGGCGAGATAAGGATTGATCGCCTGGATGCCGTAGCCGATGAGCAGACAGAAGTGATGCACCTCGCGCGGCTCGCCGGATTCGAGCACCAGCCCGACGCGCGTGCGCGCGCCGGAGCGGATGAGATGGTGATGCAGCCCGGCGGAAGCCAAGAGCGCGGGAATCGGCGCGTGAGTTCGATCGGCGCCCTTGTCCGACAGAATCAAAATCGTCGCGCCGCCCGCGATCGCCTGATCGGCCGCGCCAAATAATTCTTCGAGCGCGCCTTCGAGACCGGCCTTGCCTTCGTGAGGATTGAAAAGTATCGGCAGCGTGACCGGCTTGACTCCCGGCCGGTCGATTTGCCTGAGCTTCTCGATCTCGGAATTTTTCAAAATCGGACCCGCGATTCTGAGCTGACGGCAGCTATCCGGCTTCGGATCGAGCAGATTTCCCTCCGACCCCAGAGTTAGCGTCGTCGAGGTGATCAGCTCCTCACGGATCGGATCGATCGGCGGATTGGTGACCTGCGCGAAGAGCTGCTTGAAATAATTGTAGAGCAGCTGCGGCTTGTCGGACAGCACGGCGAGCGGCGTGTCGGTGCCCATCGAGCCGACCGGTTGAATACCGTTCTGGGCCATCGGGCCGATGTTGATGCACAGATCTTCGAAGCTGTAGCCGAACGTCTGCAAGCGCTGCAACGTGGCCTGGCGGTTGTGCGGCGGCTGCTTCTCCTCGACGCCCGGCAGCCGGTCGAAGTGCACCGAATTTTCGTCCAGCCATTGACGATACGGTCGCTCGCTCGCCATCCCCTGCTTGATCTCCTCGTCGCTGATGATGCGTCCCTCTTGCGTGTCCACGAGAAACATGCGGCCGGGCTGCAAGCGGCGCTTCTCCAGGACGCGCTCCGGCGGCACGTCGAGCACGCCGACCTCCGAGGCCATAATGACGAGATCGTCTTTCGTGACGTAATAGCGCGAGGGCCGGAGGCCGTTGCGGTCGAGCACCGCGCCGACGACCGTGCCGTCGGTGAACGCAATCGACGCCGGGCCGTCCCACGGCTCGCTGAGCGCGCTGTGGAATTCGTAGAAGGCGCGTTTTTTCTCGTCCATGCCCTCGTGATTTTCCCAGGGCTCCGGGATCATCATCATCATCGCGTGCGGCAGAGAGCGGCCGCTGAGAGCGAGAAATTCGAGGCAGTTATCGAATTTGGCCGAGTCGCTGCCGTCTTCCTGAATGATCGGAAAGACCCTCGGCAAGTCACCGTTGAACAGCGTTGATGCGAGCATCGCCTGACGCGCGTGCGTCCAGTTCTCGTTGCCGCGGAGCGTGTTGATCTCGCCGTTGTGAATCAAGTAGCGATAAGGATGCGCGCGGCCCCAGCTCGGGAACGTATTCGTGCTGAAGCGGGAATGCACGACGGCGATCGCGGCTTCGACCAACGGATCGGTCAGATCGGGATAGAAGGTGGCGAGCTGCCGCGCGGTCAGCATGCCTTTATAGATGATCGTTTTGCACGACATGCTGGGAACGTAGAAATATTCGCCGACCGCGTCCTTGCCGTAGCGCAGCGCGTTTTCCGCGCGCCGGCGGATCACGTAGAGCTTGCGCTCGAAGGCCAGGTCGTCTTTGATCGCCTTGCCGCGGCCGATGAAGACCTGCCGGACGAACGGCTCGCAGTCTTTGGCCGTGTCGCCCAGGTACATGTTATCGGTAGGGACTTTTCGCCACCCGAGAAGCTTCTGTCCCTCGTCGGCAATAATCTTTTCCAACGTTTTCTCGCAGCGCGGGCGCAGCTTGCGGTCGTCCGGCAAAAAAATCATGCCGACGCCGTATTCTCCCGGCTCCGGCAGACGGAATCCCAGTCCCTTGCACGCGTTCTGGAAAAACGCGTGCGGGATTTGCAGCAGAATGCCGGCGCCGTCGCCGGTGTTCTCTTCGCAGCCGCACGCGCCACGGTGGTCGAGATTCTCCAGGACGGTAATCGCCTGCGCGACGATCTGATGGGACTTCTCGCCCTTGATATGGACGACGAAGCCGACGCCGCAGGCGTCATGCTCGAATTTCGGATCGTAAAGTCCCTGTTTCTTAGGAAGCCCAGAATTTTTCATCGCCATACCCATAGCTAAAACTTTCTCTAACCCGCTTTCGCCACTTTCTTTCGCGCATTCTTCGGCGCTCCGTTGTCGAATTCAAGCCTCTGGCTCTCCTTGACGCTGGAAAGAACCACCTTGGTTACCGTCCCGGTCACTCCCTCCACAGAGCGAATATCTCCAAGAAGCTTCTCCAGCGAATCGGTGTTGGTGGTCTTTACTTTCAAAATAAAACTCTCCTCGCCCGTGACATGGTGGCATTCGAGCACGTCGCGCTGGCGCATCATAAAAGCCGCAAAGTCGTCGATGTATTTCTGGTGCGCCACCGACACGCCGACAAAAGCCGTAATGTCTTTGCCGACTTTTTTCGGATCGAGCACCGCCTGATATCCCTTTATGATGCCGCTCGTCTCCAGCTTCCTCACTCGTTCCATCACTGCGGGCGACGAGAGATCCACCTCCTTGGCTATCTCAGCCAGATGGCATCTGCCGTTGTTTTGCAGAATAGAAAGAATTTTTAAATCTATTTGGTCCAGCAAGCCTTAACCTCTTAGGAGTTTAATGATTTTAACCTAAGATTCTTATGTCACCTCCTGCAATAACTGTCAAGCCCTAATTCGACAAATTTTTGCCTTACTGCAAAATAAATCTTCGTGACAATCGGGCGGAATCAAACGGCGGCGAGAGTTCTTAGACCGGCAGGAAGCAGGTTAGCCGCTGATGTATTTTTCCAACTGCTCGATCATGAACTTCTGTTCCGTGATGATGGATTTCACCAGATCGCCGATCGAGATGACGCCGAGCAGGCGGCCTTCGTCGAAGACGGGCAGATGCCGAACGCGCTTGTCGGTCATGACCGCCATGCACTCTTCGATGTTCTGCTCCGGCTGGGCGAATAGAACGTGGCTCGTCATGATCTCCTTTACCTGCGTGGTTCTCGAAGCGCGTCCCTGGAGGATGACCTTGCGCGCGTAATCTCGCTCCGAAATGATGCCGACGAGCTTCTCTCCCTCTATCACCATCAGCGCGCCAATCCCCTTTTCGGCCATGCGTTTCATGGCGTCATAGACCGACGAATCGGGCGCGACGGACCACACGCTTTGACCCTTGAGCGCAAGAATGTCCTTAACCTTTGCCATAGATCACCTCTGCTTCCGTCCATCCTGAGCGCAAGTTGCGCGTTTTTCCGTACGAGATGAGGCGTGCCGATTTGAAATTTACTGCGGCCTTTGAAGATTGTAAAGCAATAAATTGACCGACACCCCAGTTCCCTTTGCATCACTCCTCCTCCGTGCTATGGTCCAATCGCCTCGCGGTACGAGGCGCAGCCGAAATTTATTTCTTGAGGCGCCGAAGTTGCGATTGATCGCGCACGCCGTGATTCTTCTGGCAGTTCTTTTGCTGTCGACGCCGACACCGATGGCCGCGGAGCGCTTTTTCATCAGCATCCCCGGACCGACTCTGAGCTATACCCATCTCTATTATGGCCAGGAAAAAGGGTTCTTCGCGCAGGAGGGATTGGACCTGCAGGTGCTGGTGGTCCGCGGCATCATCGGAATCAGCAGCCTCATGTCCGGGGAGATCGACGTCACCTGCCACGCGGGCAGCGGTTTTGCCGCCGCGCTGCGCGGGCTGCCGGTCAAAGTTATTTCCGTGACGCACGACCGGCCGGCGCACGAGCTGATCGTCGCCCCTTCGATCATGACCGGGACCGATCTCAAGGGTAAGCCGATCGCCGTGGGCTCTCTGGAGGGAACGGCCGCCGTGATTACGCGGCGCGTGCTTCAGGCGAAGGGCCTCGATCCCCAGAAAGACGTGACGTTGCTCAGCATGGACACGACGGTCCGGCTGCAGTCGTTGCTCAGCGGGAAAGTCGCCGGCGCCATGATGACGCCGCCGTCGACTTATCTGGCTCAAGATCAGGGCTACCGCGTGCTCGCCCGCGGGAAAGACCACCTTCGCTATCTCCAGACCGGCGTGGTCACGACCGACGCAAACATCAAACAGAAGCGGGCGAAAATCGTCCGCTTTCTACGCGGCTGGAATCGGGCGTTGAAATTCTACCAGGACAATCCCGAGATCATGCTTCCCTATATTCAGAAAAAACTCGGGATCAAAGACGCTCAGCTCGCACGCCGAATGTATGAGGACGACGTTCAAACGGTCTCGTTGGCCGGCCGCTTGAGCGCGGAGGCGGAGAGAGAAATCATGGAGACCGGGCTGGAGGCCTTGAGGATCAAGGAATCCATATCCGCGGATAGAGTTTTCGACTTTTCCCTGGCCGCCGAGGCATTAAAATAATTTTGAATGATGAATGTTGAATTTTGAATTGCCGGTTTCAGTCTCCGATCTCATCTTTATCCTTTATCCTTCATCCTTTTTTATCCGGCCCGGCGCCCTCGATCACGATCCGGAGCAGCACGCGCCGCTGCTTTTCCATCGTGCGGCGGTACTCGGCCCAATCGGGATGCTCTCCTTTGACGCGGCGATACCAGTCGATCAGCGGCTCCATCGCTTCGGGCAACGACAGAATCTCCGCCCTTCCATTCACTTGAATCCATCCGGAGCCGTGGAAGGCATCGGTAAAAACACAGAGCGAAGCGCGAGGATCGCGGCGGAGGTTTTTTATTTTGTACGCGGTCTCGCGGCTGGTGATGATCACCCGGCCTTCGTCGTCCACACCCGGAGACACCGGCGACATCTGAACCCCGCCGTTCAGCCTGCGCGTCGCCAACACGCCGCGATGATGCTGCGATAAGAATCTCTGCGCCTCGGTTATTTCCATTCTTCACCCCATGCTTTTTACGATCACGAACACGAGCCACCGTTCGACGAGCTCACAGCCCTGAGTAACATCGAAGGGCGAGCACGGCTGTTTTATTTGTTCCCGCGCAATTCGGCTTCGGTAAACGGTCCGGCGCCGAGAATCTGATGGACCTCCCATTCGAGGAGGTCGAAGGCGCAAAAGCCTGCTTTTGTGTACGGATCGCTTGCGGCGACGGCTTCGGCCTCTTCTTTGGAGCCGGCGCGGATGACGTATATTCCAAGCTTGCGGTCGGCCGTGGGACCGGAAAAAAGTATCCGCCCGGCGTCATGCTGCTGCTTCATCCATACGAGGTGCTGGTCGAGACTCACCGTCCACTCCGCTCGCGGGCGTATCGCCCTACGTTGAATGAGATACCACATGTTTCCCCTCCTGCCGGAATTTTCGCTGAATGGATTCTACGTAAATCGCCGGCCTCCGGCAAGAATGAATATCGGAAAAAGATTTGCTTCAACCCTGGAAACTACAAAAAATACGCGCGATAATTACCGGCAGGAAGATCCTATGCGGAAAACACTGATCATCACAGGCATAGTGTTGCTCGTCCTCATTGCGGTCACGGCCTTCGCCCTTGTCAATCTCAACGGCCTGATCAACCGCAACAAGGACTATCTCCTCGCGCGCGCCCAGGAGTCTCTGGGGAGAACCGTCGCGGTCGGCGAGATCGGAGTGACGCTATGGGGAGGCATCGGCGTGCGCTTGAAGGAATTTTCCATGGCCGACGACCCTGCCTTCGCAAACGATTCATTCATTCGCGCGGCCGATCTCCAGGTCAACATGAAGCTCATGCCGCTTCTCAGGAAAGAGCTCCAAGTCAGCAAGGTGATCCTGCATCGTCCCGTGATCAACGTGATCCGGGACCCACAGGGACGATTCAACTTCTCCACCATCGGCGGCGGGAAAGAGAACCAGGAAAAGGAAGCGAAAAAAGAGAAAGATAAAAAAGAGCGCTCAGAGGAGCGCGCGGCGCCGCCTCCCCTGCTCGTGTCGTTGGTCGATATCGACGGCGGAGAGATCCGTTATGTGGATGCCGGCAAAGACGGCATCGATTTTCGCGCCACCCGCGTCGATTTCAAGGTCAAGGATGTAAACTTCGACCGCCCGATCGACATCGATCTCGAAGCGGCCGTCTTCGGCGCCGCCAAACAAAATCTCAAACTAAAAGGCCGCGTCGGTCCTTTGGGGCCCCAAGCCGATCTCAACAACTTGCCGCTGGAAGGAACTCTCGATCTCGATTCGATTGCACTCGCGGATCTGGAGAAGACGCTTCCCGGACTGAACCGACGGATTCCCAAAGGCATCTCCCTCTCCGGCAGCGTCGGCGCTCAGAGCCGTTTCTCCGGGCACTTGGGCAAAGACATCCTGCCCGAAATCAACGGCACGCTGAGTTTGAACGGCGTCGGCGCGCGCATTCCCGCACTGGCGCAACCGATCACGGACATGAACGCCAAGATTAATTTCACCGGGAAGAACGCCGAGCTGCCGGAGACGACGTTCAAAATAGGAAAGTCGCATGTCCGCCTCTCCGCCAAAGTCGGCAGCTTCGCGCCGCTGAACTTGAGCTACCGCGTCTCCTCGCCGGAGCTCAACCTCGCCGATATCAAAGCGCCGGCCTCGGGAAGAAAAAAACCGGAAGTCCTCAAAGACTTGAAAGGTACAGGAACGGTTCTCGTGAAAGACGGCGCGCTCACCTCCCGCGGCAATTTCAGTTCCGCAAGCGGGACGATCGCAGACGGCGACTACAGGGACCTTCAAACCAACGCTTCGCTCGTCGATCGCGTAGCGACTATCGAAAAATTAAGCCTCGGCGCGTTCGGCGGCTCGCTCAAAGCAAAAGGCCGCTACGACATGCGCGAGTCCACGCCGCGTTTCGACACCACCGCTAATGTAACGGCGATGGACCTGACGCAGATCTTTCGCGCGTTCGTTCCGACCGCGCCGCAGAATATCCGCGGGCTCATCGATATGGACCTCGACGTGACCGGCTCGGGCAGCGACTGGGACGTCATTCAGAAGACGCTCAAAGGCCAGGGAAAGGCGGAAGTCGTCAATGGAGCCCTCATCGACGTGAACCTGGCGGAAAGCGTGATGTCGAACGTTCCCAGCGGGATCAAAATAGTCCCGGCCGACATCAGAAAGAAATATCCGGCGATCTTCAGCGCCAAAGATACGGAGTTCAAGCAGATGAAAGGATCGGCGACAATCGCCGACGGCAAGGCCCGCACCGACGATCTCGTGGTCTCAGCGGCGGAGTTCGAGTCCCAGGGCAAAGGTTGGTACGCGTTCAACCGAACCGTCGATTTTAAGGCGGTGCTTTTCTATTCAGAGCAGCTTTCCAAAGACATCATCAGCCGCGCCAAGGAGGCGAAAAATTTTGCCGACGATCAAGGCCGGATCGAGATGCCGTTCACTATCTCCGGAAAAATTCCCGGCGCCAAGCCCAAGCCCGACATGAACTACATCGCGCGCGCGATGCAGAAAGGATTTTTAGAGGGCGGCTTCGGGAATTTCTCGCGCAAGAAATCTCCCAAGGGAGACTCGGAGGCGTCTTCCGCCGACGAACCAACCTCTTCGGATTCCAAACCCAAGAAGAAAAAGAAAGACACAAAAGAAGAGATCCTCCGCGGCCTCCAGCAATTCTTGGGGAAGTGACACTCGCCGGTAATAAGAGGAGTCCTGATTCGCTCAGCCCGGCGAGCTACCGGGCACGGCCGCAGGCGACGCTTTCGGTGAAATATCTTTTTCGATCTGGTAGCGGCGCAGCGCCGGAAATGCCATCGCGACTCCGGCGAGAAGCGCCAACGTCGCCAGCCCTCCGCTCATCGCGGAAAATTCCGCCCCGAGCCACGCAGCAACCAGGCCGGACTCGAACTGGCCGAGATGCGGGCCGCTGTTGGTAAAAATGCTGTTGATCGACGCCATCCGGCCGCGCAGCTCGTCGGGCGTGCTTAACTGATTGGTCGTGCTCCGAAGAATGGCGCTGATCGTGTCGCCCGCCCCGGCGCCCGCGAGTAATACAAGCGAAAGCCAGAACATCCGCGAGCCGGCAAACAGGACATTGCAGACGGCAAAGGCTCCGACTCCCGTGAAGATCCAGAGACCGGCGCGGCGCACCCTGCCAAACATGCTCAACCCGACGGCCGATAGCAGAGAGCCGGCGGCGCCCGCCGAGTAGAGAAGCCCGAGGCCGCGCGGGCCGACCACGAGAATATCGCGCGCGAAAATAGGTAAAAGCGCCTTGGACGTGCCAAAAAAAGTCGCGCCGAAATCCATCAGCATCAGCGGAAATATAACTGCGTGGCGGGAAACAAATCTCAGTCCTTCTCGAAGCGAATGGAGCGAAACCGCCCGCCAACCTCCCCCGTCTTGCACCCTCGTCCGAATCAACGAGAGCGACAGCACCATCAAGAGCCAGGAAAACGCGTCGACGGCGTAGCACGCCTCGGGTCCGTACAAAGCCAAGACCACGCCGGCCATCGACGGCCCGGCGATGACCGAGACGTAACGCTGCGCGCTATTGAGCGCCAGAGCCTTCGGCAAATCCTCGCGCGGCACCAGGTTCGGTATCATCGATTGGCGCGCCGGCCCATCAAGCGAGGAGAAAAGGGCGAGCAGCATGGTCGCGATGTAAAGAATCATGGGCGTCGCCTTGCCCGTGTGCGTGATGAGCGCGAGCGCGGCGGAAACGAAGAACAGGCTCGTTTGCATGCACATCATGAGCTTGCGGCGGTTCATCGCGTCCGCCAGGAGTCCGCCGACCAGCAGCAGACCGATCTGCGGAATCGCGCGGGCCAGGCCGAGCAGGCCGATCTGCAGCGGCGAATTGGTGAGCTCGTAAATCTGCCACGCCATCGCCACTTGAGTGAACTGCGTCCCCATCGCGGAGAGCAACAGCCCGGTCCAGAAGATGCGAAAGTCGCGATGGCGCAGCGGCGACAGAACCCCCGTTTCGTCGCCGCGCGCCGTTTTTTGTGGGTTGTGGGTGATCACTCGGGTCGTATGATATTCTTCATCATTCTGAGACAGCCGAAGATATCAACTTCCGCCTCATGAAACAGTCGTTTTTTCGGCGGCAGGCGATCCGCCTTCGGCTTCGAGCTCTTGCAACAGCTTCATGAGAAAAGCCTTGGAAGGAAATTCCAGGAGCAGCAGCACGGCGGCGGCGGCGGACAAAATATATTGGCCCAGAAAATAGCGGCTGGTGAGAACCATGGCGAATCCGTAGATGGCCACGGCCTCCGCCATGGCGAAGGCGACGATTTTGCTCGTGACGTAGGAAGAGACGGCCTTTGCGGCGCGCTCTTCGAGCGGCGTCTTATGCCCCTGCAACGCTTGAAGGATCTTGTATTGCTTCGCGCCGAAGAGGATCGCCTCCCGGATAAGAAACCGCCTCTTCCACCACATCAGCGTCGCCACGTCGAAAAGCGCAAGCAGCCATAAGACGAATCGCGCCGTCTGCGAAAACGAGCCCGCCATCGCCAGTTGTCTTTCGGCAAGAAAAACTTTCGCGATCCAAAGATACAGAGAGATGCCGCCGATAAAGACCCCCCACAAAACGACGAGAATCTTGTGCTGGCTCTCCAGCGCTTCTCTGTATCCCGCCCGAATCATACAGTCGCTCTTGTAGCAGAAGAGTCCGCCGTTTTACCAGTGGCCGTTTTTACTTCTTGTGACCCCGGAGACGCAAGCTGGTGAATTTTTTTGCTTTCCCGTATAGGTGGAGAAACCATGCATGAGTTTTCCACCCGGTCTTAAAGATCAGGCAACTCGATGACCACGGCCAAGCCGGATTCCATCTGGAACCAGACGTTCGCTCTTTTGTGTCTCGCGCAGTTATTCGGCTACGCGCATAGCGCGCTGCTGACGCCGGCCATCCCGCTCTACGTCACGCACCTCGGCGGCTCGCCGTTCCTAGTCGGACTGGTGCTCGCCTCTTTTGCCACGACCAGCGTTCTCCTTCGGCCGCTGATCGGCTACACCGCCGACGTCTGGACGGAGGCCGGCGTATTGGCGTCGGGCTGTCTTCTCCTGGGCGCAAGTCTCCTGCTGTTCTTCATTCCAATCGTGGAAGTCGCGATGATCGCGAACGCGGTGCGCGGCATCGGCTGGGCCGCGCTCAACACCGGTGGATACACGCTGCTGGCGCTAATCGCCCCCGCGATGCGGCGCGCCGAATCCTCGGGTTATTACAGCGGCGTGCAGGCGAGCGCGAGCATTCTTTTTCCCGCCGTAGCGCTCTGGCTGATCGATGCGCCGCTCGGCGGCTTTCGCGTCGTGATGGCGCTCTCCGCCGCGCTCGCCGTCGCCGGCGGCGTCACCAGCTTGATTCTCGGGCGGCACGCGCCTGCTCGCGCCCGCGAACCGGCTTCAAGCGGCGCAAGCCGGCCGACGTGGAATCCCTTCGCTCTGATGGACCGGGAGGTCTTGCTGCCGTCGGCCCTTCTCTTCTGTCTGAACCTGACCTACCCCGCCATGAGCGCGTTCCTCGTGCTTTACGCGCGGACGATCGGGATCGAGAACGTCGCGTGGTATTTCGTCGCGAGCGGCTCGACGAGTCTGCTGGCGCGGCCAATCCTTGGCCGCGCCGGCGACAAGATCGCCTGCGGCCCGTCGGTTGCGGCGGGCTTCATCCTTGAATTATGCGCGCTGTTGCTTTTGGCCGTCGCATCCGGCCTCGCGCTCGTGATCGTCGCCGGAGTTCTTTTTGCTCTCGGCAGCGCCATCGGCTCGGCGACGACTCTGGCGCTGGCGATCCAGCGAGCCAACCCTCAGCGGCGCGGCCGGGCGATGGCGTCGTTCTCGATCGCCTATCCTCTGGCCAACGGCGCCGGCTCTCTATGGACAGGCAGCGCGGTGGAGCTGGCGGGCTACTTTTGGATGTATGTCATCGGTGCAGGATTGGCTGGGTTGGGACTGTTGGTCACACTGGCGAATTGGCCCAACTTGAAGAGCAAGTAGAGAGTTTCTACTTTTTTAAATTCTGCTCCATTTCGATTCTCTTTTGTGCGCGTTGCAGCTCTTCTATCTGCTGTTGGCGTTGAAGCTCTTTCGTCTGCCGCTCGCGCTGGAGCTGGTCCAACTGCCGCTGGATCTCGATCAGGCGCTGCTCGCGCTCGACTCCCTTGAGCTGCTGCTCGTTCTGCAATTGGTTTAACTGCTGTTGCAGCTTGTTTACGTCCGGCTGCGTCTGCGTCGGATCGGCAGGCTGATTGCGCGTCTGATCGATCTGCCGCTGGAGTTGGTTGACGTCCTGCTGGTTGCGGAGCTGTTGGATTTGCTCGTTGCGCCTGATTTCGTCGAGTTGCTGCTGCTGCCGGAATTGATTCTGTCTCTGCTGGATGTCGGCGAACGGATCGACCGCCGCCGGCGCCGGGCTGGCGCTCAACAACGAACCCAGACCGACGGCGACAATTATTAGCGAGCGAAGCTTGCTCATAAAAATAGCTTATCACATTTTGCGCAATCCTCACCGGCGCGGGGAAAAGGGATTGATGGCGTTAAAAACTGCGCCAATTCAAGAATGACTTCTCAACATAGAGCTTCTCGAGGTCCACCGACACGGCGATGCCGCGGCTTTTCAAATAACCGGTGATGGACTTCAAGGGCAGGCCCACGGCGGCGAGGTAATCGCCGTCGAGCGATTCGATTAAACCGCGCCCGCGCCCCTGGATCGAGTAGGCGCCGGCCTTGTCCAAAGATTCGCCGGCGGCGAGATAGCGCTCGATCTCAGCTTCCGAAGAGTGACGCATCGTCACGGAGACCTGCTCCACCGCTCTGAGGCCCGGCCCGCCCAAGCCGTCGAGAATAGCGACACTCGTGAAAATACGGTGGGTCTTGCCGGAAAGAAAACGGAGAATTTCTTTCGCGTCGCTTATTCCGTCGGGTTTGCCGATCTTTTTTCCGTTCAACAGAATCATCGTGTCGCTGCCGATGACGATGCTCTCGGGATTGTCCTTCGCGACCGATTCGGCTTTACCGAGAGCGAAGTCCAAAACTTCATCCTCGACGGGGCGTTTCGGCAGCGCGCGCTCTTCAAATGAAGGAGCCACCACTTCGAAAGGAAGGCCGAGCAACGCGAGGATCTCCCGGCGGCGGGGGGAGGTGGAGGCGAGAATGACTCTCATGCGGGAGATAAAAAACGTGATCGCGATTCGTGATCGTGTTCGTGGAAGAGAAAATCCGAAGATTCGGCAGATAAAGCGGCCGCTCTCTTATAATTATCGAGACACTCAACCACATCGCTGACGTTGTTCACCCGGACCAGTTTGAAGCGCAGCTCCGCCGCGCCGCGGAAACCCCGGCAATACCACGCCAGGTGTTTTCGCATACCCGGGAACGCGGGCAGTCCCCAGTGTCTCTCGAAATAGCCGGCGTGCTCCAGCATGACGCTGAACCGCTCCTCCAGGCCGATCGGCAACTCATGAATGCGTGCGGGAAGATTCGAGCGCACGGCCTCTTTAACCTGCCCCTTGGTTTGGAACATCCACGGATCTCCCTGCGCGCCGCGTCCGAAGAGAACTCCGTCCACGCCGGTTTCGCGCACGCGCCGTTCAGCGTCGCGCATGTTTTGCAAGTCGCCGTTGCCGAGAATCAACGTGCCCGAACCCCGCGCGACTGCGACGGCGCAAGCGATCGCTTCCCAATCGGCGCGCCCGGTATATTTTTGTTTCAGCGTTCGGCCGTGGAGCGAGATGACCGCGGGTTTCTCCTCGAGCAAAGTTTCGATCCATTCTTGCACCACGACTTCGTCGTACCCGAGCCGGGTCTTGACCGATAACGGAATCAGGCGCCGCGCGGGAGGACCCTCCAGCCCGTTCCTCAGTCGATTCGCAAGGGCGACTCCGCGGATCAGCTCCGGATCGAGAGCGAGGTCGCCGAGAGTTTGCCCCGCGAACCAGTCCCGGACGCCTTGAGCGGCGCTCCGCATGATGGACTTGGCCAGCTCGGGCGTGAGAATCAGCGCCGCGCCGCTGCCCTTGGCGGCGACCTTTTTCGCCGGGCAACCCATATTGATGTCCAGGCCGTCGAACCCAAGCTCGCAAACGATGTGCGCGACTTTGTAGAACATTTCCGGCGTGTGGCCGTAGATCTGCGCAACCACCGGGCGCTCGATCTCGGAATAGGTCAGGTCCCGGATCAGCGCGTGCGGCGCGTGGAAGACGGTTTCGGCGTTAACAAATTCCGTGAAGATAACGTCCGGGCCGCCGTGCCTGGCCACGATGAATCGAAAACACGCGTCGGTGACGCCGTCCATCGGCGACATGCCGATGATCGGCTTCTCGATCTTTTGCCAGAAATTCATAATAGATCGGCCTGAAGGTAAGAGTCGCTCCGAACGCCGTTGATTTCAAGGGTCGTGATAGTTCAGCTCGTTGTGCTGAATGGTGTTGATGAAAAAAAGCGCCAGCGGCTTGCCCGCCTCCTCCGCCAGATCGAGCAGGCGTGAGACGGCCTCTCTTCTGCGAAAGAAAGTTCGATAGCCAAGTTTTTCGTACTCTCTTTTCTCCGGAAGTCGCGCGCCATAAATGATCGCGGCGCGATGGCCGATCAGGTTCGGCGCCAGGCTCTGCGCCAGCGGAAACCCTTGCCCGGCATTGTTTCCGATCAGCACGTAGCCGATGGATTCGTCGAGCGCCGATAACCCGCGCGCGACGGCGGGCAATGCAACCTCGTCCCAGTTTCGCATCTCGCCCTTCGCTTGTTCGGCCGTCAAGAGAGACGGATAGCCTTCGGCGACCGCGTAATTCCCGCCGCGCTCGGTCAAGCGGCTCCAGGGAAGCGGCGGAGTCGTGACGAAATCGCCGGTCGTCACTTCGTTATCCAGGATCAAAACTGCGAACGCGCCGGCCGATAGCCGGGATATCTCTGCGCGAAGCATCACAAACCTTTCTCAGGCGGCCGTCGTTAGTTTTACCAGCGGGATTTCCCGCTTCGTGCGCTGTTGATAGGCGTTGAAATTCGGATACATCTTGACCACCCGCGGCCAGACAATCGCTTTCTCTTCCCGCGAGAGCGTGCGCGCGACGACTTTCCGGCGCTCCCCTTTGACGACGACTTCGGCTTCCGGGCAGCTTTGCAGATTGAGGTACCACGCCGGATGCGCGTCGTTGCCGCCGAACGAGGCGACGGCAACGAAGCCACCGGTGTCTTCGAGGTACAGCACCGGCGTTGTCCGAGGGCGTCCCGTCTTACGGCCTTTGGTCGTAAGCAGCATGCAGGGCGCTCTCCCAAACGCCGTGCCCACTCTCCCCCCAGTGAGCTTCCACAACCCGGCGTGAAAGCCTCCGATCGCTCGGATTAGTCCCGGTTTTAGGCGGGCCATCCCTTCCCTCCTGTCGGGCCGCACATCGACGGACCCTATCCATAATGCTAAGGTTGTAGCGGAATGACAAGCTCGCAAGAGAGCAAAAAATAACTGCTGTGTAGAAGCGATCCATGACGGCTCCAAAAAAGAACCGGGTCCACTTCTCGATGCTCCGGAGTTATCGTCTCGCGGACTTGCTCACGCTCGGAAACGGCGCGGCGGGAACCGCGGCGATTTTCGCCGTCATGAGTTACCTACTGACGCCCGACCGCTGGCGCGTCTATCTGGCCATCTGGCTTCTTCCGCTCGCGCTCCTGTTGGACGTGGCCGACGGCAAGGTTGCCAGGCGAACGCACCAGCATTCACTCTTCGGCGGCGAGCTCGACTCGCTGGCGGACATCGTGAGCTTCGGCGTCGCGCCCGCAGCGCTCGCGTACGGGCTCGGCATGCGCGGCGGGTGGGACGTGCCCATCCTGCTTTTTTTTGTAGTCTGCGGCATCAGCCGTCTGGCGCGCTATAACGTCACCGCCGCCGAGCTTTCCGACGCCGCCGGCAAAGTCAAATACTTCGAAGGCACGCCGATTCCGTCGAGCGTCGCGCTCGTCATCGTGCTCGCGTTTTGCTTTCACTGGAATCGCATCGGCGACGATCTTCCCTTCGGCGTATGGAAAATCGCGTCGCACCAATGGCACCCGTTCTCGTTGCTCTACTTCGCCAGCGGCTCGGCCATGATCAGCAAAACGCTCAGAATCCCGAAGCTATAACTTTTCCAGAATCTGCCAACGTTCGTAACACTTCGCCAATTCTTTCGTAATCGCCTCCAGCCGCTCCGTGGCGGCCGTGATTTTCTTGCGCGCCTGGCGGTGAAACTCGGCGTCGTTCAGGGCCGCATGCAGCCCTGCCTGCTCCGCCTCCAGCGATTCGATCCTTCCCGGCAACGCTTCCAGCTCGCGCTGTTCTTTATACGAGAGCTTGCGGGCCGTATGCTCGCGCTTTTCTTTCGCCGGAGCGGCGGCCGGAGTCGGGCGCTTCGCCGCTTCGCTCCTTTCGGCGATGAACCGGCGGTAACGCGCCCAGTCCTCGTATCCGCCGGCGTATTCGCCGATCTTGCCGTCGCCCTCGAAAACCAGCGTGCTCGTCACGACGTTGTCGAGAAAAGTCCGGTCGTGGCTCACGAGCAACAGCGTCCCTTGGTAATCGGCCAGGAGATCTTCGAGCAGCTCCAGCGTATCGACATCGAGATCGTTCGTCGGCTCGTCGAGGACCATCATATTCACCGATCGCGTGAAGATTTTCGCCAGCAGCAACCGGTTGCGCTCGCCGCCGGAGAGCGCCTTTACCGGCGAGTCGATACGCTCGGGCGGGAACAGAAAATCTTTGAGATAACCGATGACGTGGCGCGAGCGGCCTTTGACGCTGACGTAGTCGGAGCCCTCGCTCATGTTCTCGCGCACCGTCTTGTCGGGATCGAGCCGCCTGCGGTGCTGGTCGAAGTACGCGACCTGGAGCCGCGTGCCGCGCACTACCTGGCCGACGTCCGGCGCGATCTCGCCCAGGATCAATTTCAAGAGCGTGCTCTTGCCGGAGCCGTTGGGGCCGATGATGCCGACGCGATCGCCGCGGAGAATGGCGGTGGATAAATCGCGGACGACGACGTTGTCGCCGTAGCCGAAACTCACCCGCCGGAGGTCCACGACCAACTTGCCGGACAGATCGCCGGCGTCGATGCCGAAGCGCGCATTTCCCTGCGCTTCGAGACGCCGGGCGCGCTCGCCCCGCATCGCCTGCAAGGCGCGCACCCGTCCTTCGTTGCGCGTGCGCCGGGCTTTGATACCGCGGCGAATCCACGCCTCTTCTTCCGCCAGCTTCTTGTCGAACTTGGCGGACGCGCGCGCCTCGATCTCCAGCAATTCGTCCTTTTTATTGAGATAGCTGTCGTAGTCGCCGGGAAACGAAACCAACTTGCCGCGGTCGAGGTCGATGATGCGCGTCGCCAGATGCTTCACCAACGTGCGATCGTGCGTGATGAAGATCAGCGCGCCGCGATACGTCAGCAGAAATTTTTCCAGCCACGTGATCGCGCTGATGTCGAGATGGTTGGTCGGCTCGTCGAGCAGCAACAGATCCGGCTCGCTCACCAGAGCGCGCGCCAGCATGACTTGCCGGCGAATCCCGCCGGAGCAATCGGCCAAACTTTTGTCCGCGGGCAAATTCAACCGCGTCAAAACGGTCTCGACCTTCTGGTTGATGCTCCAACCGTCCAGGGCCTCGATGCGCGCATGCAGCCCGGCCAGGCGCTGGAGCGTCGATCCCTCGCCCGCCCCGGTGTGGCGCGTCGCTTCGTGATACTCCGCCAGAAGCGCGCCCAATTCGCCCGATCCGGCGGCGACGACCTGGAACACGGTCTGGTCGGTATCCGGCGGGACTTCTTGTTCGAGATGCCCCACGCGCAGCGTGTCGTGGCGCCACACGTCGCCCTCATCCGGCAGCGCCGCGCCGGTGATGACGCGCAGCAAGGTCGATTTGCCCGTGCCGTTCCGCCCGACGAGACACACCCGCTCGCCCGCGTCGATTTGAAAATCGACGTGCGCCAACAACGGCAAATGGCCATAGGCTAGAGAAACGTTGTCGAAGCGAAGCAGAATCATGCAGCTTAGGCATGGGCATCGGCCCAGTTCTCTCCGATGTGAATGTCCACCGCCAGCCCGCAGCGCAGACCCGCCGCCTGGGTCATTTCTTTTTCGATCAGCGCGCGCGCTTCGTCCAATTTCTTCGCGGGCACCTCGAAGACCAGCTCGTCGTGAACGGTGAGCAGCATCTTAGCGACCGGCGCCTTGCGCAGCGCGGCATCCACGGCGATCATCGCTTTCTTGATGATATCGGCGGCGCTGCCCTGAATCGGCGTGTTGAGCGCCATGCGCTCGCCCAGCCCGCGTAGGCGAAAATTTGAAGACTGTAGCTCCGGCAGGTAGCGCCGGCGGCCGAACATGGTCGTCGTGAAGCCGTCGATCCTGGCCTTCTCGACCTGCGCCGCGAGAAACTCCCGGACCTTCGGAAACTGCGCGTAATAGGTTTCGATGAAGTTGGCCGCCTCGTCCATCTCGACACCGAGCCGCTGCGAGACGCCGTAAGCGGACATGCCGTAGGCGATGCCGTAAGAGAACTGTTTCACCTGGCTGCGCATCTGCTGCGTCACGTCGGCCGGCGCGACGCCGTAGATTTTGGCCGCGATCGTCGCGTGAAAGTCGTGCCCCTCGGCAAACGCCCGGCAAAAAGTGTCGTCTTCGCAGAGATGCGCGAGCACCCGAAGCTCGATCTGTGAGTAGTCGGCCGAGAGCAGCACGTGGCCCGGCGGCGCGATGAAGGCGCGCCGGATGCGGCGGCCCATCTCGCCGCGGATCGGAATATTTTGCAGGTTGGGGGCGTTGGAGGCCAGGCGTCCCGTGGCCGCCTTGGTCTGGTCGTAAGTCGTGTGGATGCGATGGCTCGCGGGATCGATCAGCTCCAGCAGCATTTCGGTAAACCCGTTCTTCAGCTTGGAAACTTCGCGGTATTCGAGCAGCGCGGCGACGACCGGGTGCGCGCCGGCGAGCTTTTCCAGCTCGGCGGCGTCGGTGGAATAGCCGGTCTTGATTCTCTTGGTTTTCGGCAGCGCGAGCTTCTCGAACAGAATGCGCTGGAGCTGCGGCTGGGAGTTTACGTTGAAGTCCTCTCCGGCGAGTTGCTGCACCGTCCGTTCGAGCGCTGTCATTTTTTCGCCGAAGTCGGCGTCGAGTTTTTGGAGATAATCGCGGTCGATGAGAATGCCCGTATGCTCCATGCGCGCGAGCACCTCGACCAGCGGAAACTCCAGCGTCGTCGCCAGCTCCCAGGCGCCCTGGTTGCGAAGATTTTCTTCGAGCGCCGGAGCCACAGCGTGAACCGCCACCGCTTCGCGAGCAACGAGCGGTTTTTCGTTCGCGCCAAAATCGAGACTGGCCTGCCCGCCCGCTTTCGGTTCGGACGGGTCGTCGTCGAGCGAAACGCCGAGATAGCGGCCGACGGTTTCCTTGACCGCGTATCCAGAGGCGGCGCCGGGCTCAAGGAGGTAGGCCGCGATCTTCGTGTCGCAATAGAGTCCTTGAACTTCAACTGCGGAGGTCAAGGCGGAGCGGTAGAGCGATTTGGCGTCGTGCGCGATCTTCCTCCAATCGGGATCTTTTAAAAAGCCGGAGAGCCGCCGGAATGCGTCCGCCAGCGGCACAACGCGCGCTTCACCAGGCGCGTCGCTGAGCGCGAGCCAATTTTCGCTCCAGGCGAGCGCTACGGCTGCGCCCTGGCGAAGATCCGCTTCCGAAGCAAGATCGGAGACGGATTTGAGAGCGAGCGCCGGCGCGGTGACGGCAGCCGCAGCGTGGATCTTGAGCGCCTTCAAGCGCTCGTGCAGAGTAGGGAATTCGAGCGCGGTGAAGAGCTTGCGGACCTTCTCTTCATCCCAGGGCTCCAGATAAATTTTTGCCGGGTCGAGTTCCAGCGGCACGTCGTCGAGCAAGCGCCCGAGCTCTTTGTTGATCCGCACCTGATCCGCGTGCGTCTTGAGCGCTTCGCGCAGTTTCGGCGTGAGCTCCTCCGCGTGGGCGATCACCTGCTCGATGTCGCCGTATTTATTAACGAGCTGCGCGGCGGTCTTGTCGCCGACGCCCGGAATACCCGGCAGGTTGTCCGAGGTTTCGCCCTTGAGCGCGACAAAATCGATCCATTGATCCGGCGCAACGCCATAGCGCTCGACGACCGTCGGCCTGTCGTAACGGATGACGTCGGAGATGCCGCGCCGCGTCATGATGACGGAAACGCCGTCGCGGACCAGTTGCAAGAGGTCGCGGTCGCCGGTGACGATCACGATCTCGCGACCTTCCGTGCCGCAATGTTTGGCCAGCGTCGCCAGGAGATCGTCGGCTTCGTAACCTTCGAGCTGGAACATCGGAATCCGAAGCGCTTCCAGGACCTCGCGGATCAACGGGAGCTGCTGGCGGAATTTGTCGGGCGTCTCGGCGCGTCCCGCTTTGTATTCCGCGTAGCGGTCGAGCCGGAACTGCGGCGCCCCCTTGTCGAAACAAACGACGACGGCGTCGGGCCGCTCGTCGGCAAAGAGCTTGATGAGCATCGCGGTGAAGCCATAAACCGCGTTGGTCACCTGCCCGGATGAGGTGACGAGCGTGTCGGGCAGGGCGAAGAAAGCGCGGTACGCCAGCGAGTGGCCGTCGAGCAGCAGTATTTTTCGCTTGCCGCTTTTTTCCGCCGGCGCGGCGTCGCGGCCGGTTTTTCCGCCGCGGCTGTTTTTATTTTTACCGTTCACGATTTTAGTCTACCGGTTGGCTAGTCCCGCGGCAAACACGCGGCTTTCACTCAGGATGTAAACCAGCGTCCACAGCACGCCGGAGCCGATTTCCAGGCTCCAGCTTATCTCCGGCGGAACCGTCATGCTTTGAGCGTCCTCTCGGGATTATAATGAATCGCCGGTGAAAGACAAAAAGATGCGAAGCAGCGGGCAAAAAAAAGGGGCAACCCGGCCGGTTGCCCCTTTGATTTAGTTTATTTCGGTAGAGAAACTACCAGCGGTTGCGTCCGCCGCCCCCGCCGCCACCACCTCTGTTTCCGCCCCGGTCGCCGCCGCCGCCGCCTTCGCGCCGCTCCTGCGGCTTGGCCTCGTTGACGACCAGCGTGCGCCCGTCGAGCTGAGTGCCATTCAAGGCCTCGATCGCCTTCTGGGCTTCCCCACCCGAGCTCATTTCGACGAAGCCGAAGCCCCGCGATTGGCCCGTGAATTTATCCGAGATCACGCGGGCGGATTCCACCGTCCCGTGCGCCTCGAAGATTTCCTGCAGCCGCCCTTCCGTTATGGAATAAGGCAGACCGCCTACGTACAATTTATTACCCATGTTCTCCTCCTATGAGAGATGTTATGGTCTATCACCTGGAACTGGCTACCGAACGGGAGTAGAACATGGGGAACTTTAATGAGAACCACGCTCTGGCCGGATTTTCCTTAGGTATCGTTTCACAAGGAGAGACTGTTTAGACCTTGCTTTTGCTGTCCTCTTTCAGAAGGCCTTATACTGAACTAGGAATTACACCGTACACCATCGCACCCCCTCTGTCTACCCCGGCATGAAAATTCTTTTGCGACGCCCGTCGGGCTTTACGCGCTTGCGGCTCGGCTAACGACTGGCGTTTACCTTTTCGATCTTGATGCGGATGACGACCTGCTGCTCCTCTTTCATTTTCTCGCGGTACTCCGGCCAGTTCGGATGCTCTCCTCTGACCAGCCGGTGCCAATAAACCAAGAGATCCATGGCCTCGGGCTGCGCGACGACCTCCGCCGTGCCGTGAAGCTGGACGTATGGCGAGCCGCTGAAATGCTCTCCCATGACCAGCATCGAGACCCGCGGCTCGCGCCGGATGTTCTTGACCTTATAGGACGCCGCCCGCGAGTGGACGATCACGCGGCCCTCGGCATCGACGGCGGGCGTGACCAGCGTCAACTGCGGCCAGCCGTCGCGCTTGCGGGCGACGAGCACGCCGCGGTGATTCTCCGCCACAAATTTCTGCACCTCGGCGATGTCCATCTTTTTCCCCTTTTCGCTTTTCGCCTGTTACTTTTCCCAGAGTCTTTCCAGAATCTCCTTCTGCTTGTCGGTCAATTTCCTCCCCTGCCCCACTTGCCGCACCAGACTCGTGATGAAGCTCCGCTCCCAGTCTGTGAACTTGGAGTCGTTCGCCTCTTCGCCGAGGCAAGCGACGAGGTACTCCTCGCGTGATTTTTGCTGTTTGGGTTTCTCGGGCTCGCCCCGAATCCCTCTGACCATCCGTATAGCCATGTTGCGCCGCTCCTTGAAGAAAGTTTTTTACCATTAAACCGCGGCGGTGTTGGGGTCAAGAAAAAAAACCAGGCGTTAGTTAGCAGGAGGTAGGAAGTGCCGTTTATCGCCTGTCCTCTCGCGGATTGTACTCCGGCTCCGGGTTGTCATCGTCGCCGTCATTGGGCTTTTCGTCCTCCGAATCCGAATCGGAATCCATTTCGCCGTCGTCACCCGATTTCTCCGGCTTCAGCTTCGAGTCTTTCGCAGCCGGCTCGGCTTTCTTTTCGGGCGCGGCTGCTTTGAGCGGCGGTTCTTCGGGCGCGCGTTGGAAAAAGAAATACACCACGAGGAGGACGACGATGGTAAATATGAGGATGCCGTGAAGCGGCTTAAAACCGGATTTCACGTCCTATTGACTCCATGGCCGCTTTGTTTTCGAGCGTTATTTTTTCCTCTCTCCTCATGCCTCATGACTATCGCCTGGCAGTGTCTCACTTCCCTTCCCATTCCCTGAACTTTTCGACTTCGGTTTTGGCGGCCGTCAAGGCCATGGCGATGACGGTGACGTCGTCCGTCAGACCGATGACCGGAATAAAATCGGGGATGGCGTCGAACGGCATCAAATAGTAGACGAGCGCGCCGACGAGAACGACGAGACTCTTTTTCGATACGTCCCTGTACTCACCCTTGAGCCACGCGCGCACGAGGCGGAAGATCACCTGCAGGTCGTCGAGGATCGCTTTCAGAGAGTCCGCGTGCGCAACCATCTTCATCGCCGCCTGTTCGATCACGCCGCGCAGACGCTTCCCGTCTCCGATGACGCCGTCGGCTATCTTGAGGGCGCGTTTCCAGCCGAATTTATTCATGGGCATATCCCGGAGTCCAGCCGGGCTGCAACGTTTTAAGAATACACCGGCACGACGGTAGAATCCAATCTATTTTCGCCGGCGCGCCGAAAGTCAAAAACTTTTTCATCGCCCGATGTTTTTCACGGGGGTCCGCTCCGCTTCCCAACGCTCGCGATCGCCTCTTTTCCTCTGCCCGCCTTTCCCCTGGCCGCATCTATGTGTTAGAGTACCGCGCATGGCGAGTGAAACATTTAAGAAGCGTCAGAAGGAACTGGCGCGGCAGCAAAAACAGAAGGAAAAGGCGCTCCGGCGGCTACAGCGCAAGGAAGAAAAGGCCAATACCGACGAGTCGCGGACCGACGGCGAAGATCCCGATATCGCAGGCATCCTCCCAGGCCCACAACCAAAGCTTTTCTGACGGTTTTTTCTCCTCGACCTCCCAACCTTCTTCATCGTCTCTAGATGGAGAGGTGTGTCGGGCTATTCGGCAAGCTCAAGGACTTCCAGCATCTTCATTGCGCGCCCTGCAAAGACCGGTTCCAGTTCGAACGGGGGCTGGTCATCCTTCAGTAACGGAGCGATGAGATCACCGACCAGGGCAAAGATACCCGTCGCTTCATATTTTTTCGGCGCTGCCCGCCGGGACACCTGAAGGTAGTATGTTTGTCCGGCTTCGACGTTCATCGTGACTACGAATCGAGCTTTCCTCTCTCCCTCATCGGTGGCGATTTCACGTTTGCCTGGAACGCTATCGACGACCAGAAATCTCTCACGCGCCAACTTCCCCACGGCTGCTCCGTCGATATCCAGGCGCGCCCATCGGCCTCCCGCGTGCGAGTCGTCCGGACGGAGAAAAATAATTCTGGCTTTGTCGGTAGGAACTGATTGCTTCGCGTACGGTGTGTCCGGAAACCTAGGTCCAGACGCCGAGCAACCGAGGAGAAAGAATAAGAGCACGCTGATCGCGGCGAAGTTTTTTGTCATTGGCATCCTCTTCCTTCACCAGCGCAGTCCACGAACACGGTTTTTATCTTCCCCGCCGTTGGCTATCGCCTAACGCCTCATGCCTATTTCGCGGGGACAAGACACTCCGGTCCGTCGAAAGCCGGCGAGTTCACGGCGCGGCTCACCTCGTATCCTTCCATCTCCTCCTCCGGGTAAGGCAGCAGCATCGAGAGCAACGCCGCCGGGTCCTTCAGCTCGGAATCGAGCCAGCGGTCTTCGTCTTCCCGGCGCAGGATGACGGGCATGCGATGATGGATCTTGGCAAGGAGAACGTTGGGCGTCGTCGTAACGATCGTGAACGTTTCCATCTCGCCGCTCGCGCCGCCCGGCGGCGTCCACCGGTCCCACAACGCGGCGAAGCCAAACAGCGCGCCGCTTTTTAGACGAAAATGCATGGGGATCTTTCGTTTTCCGTCCGCGGCCCATTCGTAAAATCCCGTGGCGGGCACGATGCAGCGGCGCGAAAACAAGAGGCGCTTGAAGCTCGGCTTCTCCGCCAGCGTCTCGGCGCGCGCGTTGATCATCTTCTGCCCGACGGCCCCGTCTTTGGCCCACGACGGCACCAGGCCCCAGCGCTGCGGCCGCGCGTGACGGAATTCTTCGCCGACGATCACCGGCCCGGTATGTCCGGGCGCGAGATTATACCTCGGCTCAAAAAGCTTTGGATCAATGGTCTCGCCGGCAAAAGATTCGGACGCCTTGAAACGGGCCAAAATCCTTTGCCTCTCTTCATTACGGGAAAACCGTCCGCACATGGATTTACCTTAACGTCACGTCCGTCGGTTCCGATAAACCGAGCTTGCATAGAGCACTACAATGTTCAGACTAATTATTCTAGCCGTCAGAGTCCAATACTTCGGTTAGCTTCGCATCGTCTCGCCGTTTAAAACGGTTGCAATTATAGCGCTCTAGCGTAATTATAAACCGTTTTGGTCCTTCGCGCGTCTAACTTTCGGAAGGCATGAGGCAAATGAAGTAAGAAGGGATCGCCCGCAACACCGAGAATCACTAGGAGGAGAACTGACTATGAACAATGCCCACAAATCCATGAATAAACTATTAGCCGTTTTTGTCGCCGTGAGCTTTCTCTCGGCGCCGGCGGCTAGCATAGGCCCGTTCGCCGCGCAGCCCGCGGCCGCCCAGGAACCCTACGATCGCTTTTCCCGCCAACAGCTCGAGAACCTGGTGGCGCCGGTGGCGCTCTATCCCGACCCGCTGCTGGCGCAGATACTGGTCGCCGCGACCTTTGACCAAGACGTCGAGGAGGCGTCCAGGCTACTGCGCCGTTACCGCAATTTGCCCATCGATGATCAGCCCTGGGACGTGAGCGTCAAAGCCGTCGCCCACTATCCGTCCGTCATCTATATGATGGCCGACAAGATCGACTGGACGGTGGCGCTGGGCCAGGCCTACGTTGAGCAGCCCGAAGACGTGATGGCGGCGGTCCAGTTCCTCAGATGGCAGGCGCGTAAAGCCGGCAATTTGGCCACGGGGCAGTACCATCAGGTCATCGTCGATCGAGATTACATCGAGATCGTCCCCTATCGGCCCGACTTTATATATGTACCGGTGTACGATCCCGGCATCATTTTCTTCCACCCGGCGGCGATCATCACCTTCGGCCTGGCGTTTCCGATCGGCGTGTGGCTGATCCACGACTTCGACTGGTATGGGCACCGCGTTTTCTACCACGGTTGGAGCGGCGACCGTGCCTGGATCGTCCGCAGCCGCGGGTACGTCCACATCACCAACGTCTACGTCAACACTAATTTTGCCACCGTCCACGTCAATCGCAATATCGTCCAACGGAACGTGAACGTGACCAACTTGAACCGTTTCAACACCGTCAACCGCAACGTGACTTTCACCAACGTCGAGCGCCGGAACCAGGCCCGCGGCAGCGCGGGCGATATCCGGGCGAGCCAGCGCAACACTGTGAATCTGCAAAAAGGCGGCGATCGCGGCGGCAGCGTTGCCACGAAGTCCGCGCAGACGAACCGTTCCAACCTGAAACAAAAAGACCAATCGCCGAGCGCGACGGGCAAGCGCTCGGCCCAGACGCCGGGCGATAGAGCGCCGGAGGGAAATTTAGAACGGTCAAAGAAAGGGTCCGATGCGCAGGATGGGGCACGGCGAGCTCGCCAGGGACCGGATAGCCAGGGGCAGCCGAAAGACCACGGGGCGCAGAGCGGGCAGGAGCGCGTGCGAGAGAAGCAGCCCGAAGGCAAACAGAAAAAGCACGAAGAAAAAAAGCCACAGCACTAGTGTAGTGATTCATAAATACCTTGACTTATAGACGCCTTGGTTCTATGATG
>CAZNES010000056.1:0-28341 GCA_964572145.1 uncultured Syntrophobacteraceae bacterium | reverse complement strand
ACGGATCTTCATCGCCATCTCGGCTGCCGGCGCGTTCCGCACCGACGACGCCGGCAAGACGTGGCGACCGATCAACCGTGGACTCAGGTCCGAACAAATCCCCGACCCGACTGCCGAGGTCGGCCACTGCGTGCACTGCATTGCGATGCACCCGTCGCGTCCGGGCGTGCTGTTCATGCAGAAGCACTGGGACGTCATGCGCAGCGACGACGGCGGCGAGTCGTGGCGCGAGATCAGCGGCAACCTGCCGACCGACTTCGGCTTCGTGATCGATGTGCACGCGCACGAGCCGGACACCGTCTACGTCGTGCCGATCAAGAGCGACGCGGAGCATTTTCCCTCCGACGGCAAGCTGCGCGTCTATCGCAGCCGCACCGGCGGCAACGAGTGGGAAGCGCTCACGAAAGGTTTGCCGCAAAGCGACTGCTACGTCAACGTGTTGCGCGACGCGATGGCGGTCGACGCGCTCGACAAATGCGGCGTGTACTTCGGCACGACCGGCGGGCAAGTCTATGCATCACCAGACGGCGGTGATAATTGGACCGCCATCGTGCGCGATCTTCCGGCCGTGGTGTCGGTCGAGGTCCAGACCTTGCCATGATACGAGTCACACTCCCGGCGCATCTCAGGAAGCTCGCGCACGTCGACGGCGAGGTGAAGCTCGACGTCGAGGGTCCGGTCACGCAGCGCACGGTGCTCGACGCGCTCGAGACGCGCTATCCGATGCTGCGCGGGACGATCCGCGACCATGTCACCCAAAAGCGCCGCGCGTTCGTTCGGTTCTTCGCCTGCGGAGAGGATCTGTCGCACGAAGCGCCGGAGGCGCCGCTGCCCGACGCGGTCGCGACGGGCGCTGAGCCTTTTATGATCGTCGGCGCCATCGCCGGCGGGTGAAGGTTCGGTACAGCCTGGATTCCCGCTTAAAACATGCGGGAATGACGAGCTGCGGATTAGTAACCGCGAGGCGATTTGTCTTAAGGCGTCACCCCCGAATGTTTCTATCGGGGGTCCAGTTCCTGAACCGTCTGGATTCCCGCTTAAAGCGTGCGGGAATGACGGATTCCGGAATTATGAGGTAGATTATGCTCAAAAAAATTCTCATCACTCTCGCTGTCATCATCGTCGTGTTTGCCGTCATCGTGGCGCTGCAACCGTCCGACTTCCGCGTCGCGCGGACGGCCACGATATCCGCTCCACCGCCGGCGGTATTTGCGCAGGTGAACGATTTCCATAAATGGGAAGCATGGAGCCCGTGGGCGAAACTCGATCCGGCAGCCAAGAATTCCTTTGAGGGCCCGGCGGCAGGAAGAGGTGCCATTTTCAAATGGTCCGGCAACAACGAGGTCGGCGAAGGGAGCATGACGATCCCTGAGAGCCGTCCCAGCGATCTGATCAAGATCAAACTTGATTTCACGAAACCCTTCGAGGCTACCAACACTACGGAGTTCACTTTCAAGCCCGAGGGCAATTAAACCGTGGTCACGTGGAGCATGTTCGGCACGAACAATTTCATTGCCAAGGCGTTCTGCCTGTTCAATAGCATGGACAAAATGATCGGCGGCCAATTCGAGAAGGGCCTGGCGCAAATGAAGTCGGTCGCCGAGTCCGCGAGCGTGAAGTAGCATCGCAGCAGGCGATGTCGCGATGAAGGAGATCGAATCGTTGAATGCACCGGAGTCCGCGGAATACGTTTACGTCCGAGAACCCGCCGCGATGGAGTCGCTGGTCCGGCACATCGGCACGGCTGAAAGGGTTGCGCTGGACACCGAGGCGGACAGTCTGCACAATTATTTTGAGAAGGTGTGTTTGATTCAACTATCGCTCGAAGGTGAGCACTACCTCGTCGACCCTCTTTCCGGCTTGGACCTGAGCGGATTCTCGAAAGCTCTGGCCGAGAAACCGCTCATTCTGCACGGCGGCGATTACGACCTGCGCATGTTACGAGCCTCTCTGGGCTTTAGGCCGCGCGGTGAAGTTTTCGACACCATGATTGCAGCGCAACTGCTCGGGATCGAGCAGATTGGCCTCGCTGCCCTCATCGAGGGCTGCTTCGATATCATGATGGAAAAAGAAGGGCAGAAATCAGAGCAGAAATCCGACTGGTCGCGTCGCCCGCTGAGCGAGAAGCAGCTCAGCTACGCGATCAACGACACCCGTTTTCTCGAGCAGCTCGCCGAACATCTGGTTCGCGACCTGGGCGAACGGGGGCGGATCGACTGGCACAAGGAAAGCTGCCAGGCGATGGTGGAGTCGACCGGACGCGACCGTTTACGCGATCCCGAACAAGCGTGGCGCATTAAAGGATCCGGGCGGCTGACGCGCAGACAACTGGCCTATGTGCGCGAGCTCTGGCACTGGCGCGATCAGCACGCCAGGCGCGCGAACATGCCGTCGTTTAAAATCTTCGGCAATCAACAAATACTGGACCTTGTCGAATGGTTGGGCTCCCATCCAGCCGTGCCCTTGCAACAAGGGCCAAAATTGCCGCGCAACATCCGCGACACGCTGCTGCGGACGCTCGAGGAAGCGATCGCGCGTGCGGCCGGAATGGACCCGGCGCAATGGCCCGAACGTAGAACGCTCGAACGTGCCGATGCTCTACCCGCCGCGGTCATCGAGCAGACCAACGCATTGCGCGGCGAATGCGCATGCATCGCCAAGGAGCTGGAGATCGCAGCTGCGACTTTGGCGCCGAGAGCCGCGCTCGAAGCGATCGCCCGGAGCCGGCCGCGGACCGTTGATAATATTATGGAGAGCGGCGGCTTGTTGCGTTGGCAGGCCAAACTGGTTGAAGGCGCAGTTGTAAAATGCTTGCACTCAACTCGTAGTTGACAAAAGCAAAACAAAGTTTACCCTGCGGCATGCCGGCATCCCGGCGGGCCAGATGAGGTAATTGGCCGGCGCCGGCTGGAACGAATTCTTCGACAAGCTCGCCGAAGTCCTGGCGAAGGACTGAGCCAAACTCACACGGAGGAGACCGAACATGAATATTGCACTGTGGATCGTTCAGGCGCTGCTCACGCTCATCTTTCTATGGGCCAGTGGAATCAAACTGGTCCTGCCGATCGAGGAGCTGACGAAGCAGATGCCAATGCCGGGCTGGTTCCTGCGGTTCATCGCCGTGTGCGAGGTGTTCGGCGCGATCGGCCTGATCCTCCCCGGGCTCCTCGGCATTCGGCCGGGCCTGACACCGCTGGCCGCCGCCGGGCTGGTGGTCATTATGCTCGGTGCGACGGTGCTGACGCTGATGACCGGCGATATCACGATAGCGTTGATCCCGCTGGTGGTGGGGCTGCTCTCGACGTTCGTCGCCTACGGCCGCTGGCGCCGTAGCGCGGGTCGTCTCACCCGTCAGTGCTCCAGACTTAGCCCTATTTTACATCAGGACTGCTGCGCTGGAGAGAAAAGATTTCGGTTTTTCGGAGAAACGATCGGGTCTAGTTCTAGAAACTCTTAGAGGGAAAAAATGGTCGGGGCGACTGGATTTGAACCAGCGACTTCACGGTCCCGAACCGTGCGCTCTACCAAGCTGAGCCACGCCCCGACGAGATAAGAACTAGCACACCGAAACGAAAAACTACAGCGCTCAACGCGGGTTTGTAACGTCCCGCATTCTACGGATTGTCGCAGCGTAATCCGGTGTCTTGAAGATCCCCGAGCCGGAAACAATCACCTCAGCGCCGGCTTGAACCACTCGGTCGATATTGTCGGCCTTGATCCCGCCATCGGCTTCGATAAGGATCGGCAGCTTTCTCTCCTTGATCATCTTTCTGACTTTTTCGATCTTCGGTAAAACATCTTCGATGAAGGCCTGGCCCGCGAACCCCGGGAATACAGTCATCATTAAAATCATGTCGATATGAGCTAAGTAAGACTCCACTTTTTCCAAAGGCACATCCGGGTTGACGGCGATCGAAGTCTTGGCGCCCAGCTCGCGTATTCTTTCCAAACTTTTAACTGGATCGTTACACGTTTCGGGATGGACTGAAATCCAGTCGGCGCCGGCCTTGATGAACTCGGGTGCATATTTATCGGGGTCCGTGATCATCAAATGTACATCCAGCGGCATGCGCGTTACTTTGCGCACCGACTCCACGACGACGGGACCGATCGTAATGTTGGACACGTAGTGTCCGTCCATGATGTCCACGTGTAGCCAATCGGCGCCCGCTTTCTCGACCGCCTGGATCTCGTCGCGGAGCCGGCTGAAATCGGCCGATAATATCGAAGGGGCAATTTTCATAAACTATGCTTTCCTTCTCATTCGCGCGGCGAAAAATCCATCCGTGCCGTCTTTGTGGGGCAACGCGAGGAAATAATTCCCACGCACCATATGTTTTGTACTCTCAGGAAGAAAATCTGCGGCGGCTTCTAAAACAAACTCCTCGTGGCGCTTGAGAAAATCCTCCACGACTTCCTCGTTTTCCTCGTGCGTGAGAGTACAGGTCGAGTAGACCAGAGTTCCGCCGGGTTTCAAATAGGAGGAAAGCCGGTCGAGGATTTTTTTCTGCAAGCCGCTCAGGCGTTCGATGTCCTTTTCCTCTCGATGCCACTTCGCCTCCGGATGAGAGCGCAGCGTGCCGAGTCCGCTGCACGGAAGATCCGCTAGAATGCGATCGTAGGGCAAAGCCGGCGCTCCCGTCAACTCTAGACTTACATCGGCTTGCAAAGGTCGCATCGACTTGATTCCCAAGCGACGGATATTTTGCTCGAGCTTCTTGATTCCTCGCGCGGAAATATCGGCCGCGATGATCTCTCCGCGGTCATCCATCAGTTCCGCCAGATGTGTTGCCTTACCGCCCGGCGCGGCGCAAGCATCCAAGATTCTCTCGCCCGGCTTTGGATCGAGTAGAATGCCGACCAACTGCGAGGCCTCGCCTTGAATTAGAAAGAGACCTTCCTGAAAACCCGGCAGTTCTTCGATGGAAGATGCGCTGCGCAACTGGACGGCTTGCGGCGATCGTTGCGCGGGCGTCGCGTCGAGTCCCGCTGCGCGAAGCTTTTCTATCAGGGATTGCCGGTCTGTCTTGAGACGATTGGCGCGTAAGACGACGGGTGACTCCTGGTTGTTCGCCCGTAAAAGCGCTTCAGTCTCCGCTGTGCCGAAAAAGGCGAGCCACCGACTCACCAGCCACTCCGGATGCGACCATGAAACGGAGAGCCGCGAAATTAGATCGGCTTTGGAATCCGGAGCGATCAAGCGCTCTTTCTCCCGCAAAAGCCGGCGCGCAATCGCGTTGACCAACCCTCCGGCGCTCGCGCCGCCATAGAGCTTGGCAAGCTCTACGCTTTCGTTCACCGCCGCGTAATCGGGTACTTTATCCAGAAATAGTAGCTGGTAAACCGTCAGGCGCAGAAGATTTCTGAGATAGCCGTCCATATCGGAGAGCGGCCGATGGACAATTCTCCCGAGGAGCCAGTCGAGCTTGCCGCGCCAGCGCAGCGCGCCATAGACGAGCTGCGTGAGTAGGCCCCGATCCTGCGATGAGAGAGCGTTTGTTTTCAGCGCGTTGTCGAGCAGAATATCCGCGTAGGCTCTTCGCGTCTCAACGTTCAGGAGAGTTTCAACCGCCAGCGCCCGGCAACTTTTTATGCCGGCCGGTTCAGAGACGCGCGCCTTTTTCAACTCGGGTCCCATTGAGAAATTCTCTCGCTGTCATTTTTTTTCTGTTCTCCAACTGAATTTCTTCGAGGCTGAGCGCGCCCGCGCCGGTGGCGATCCATAAACCCTCTTTGTCCGCTTTCAGCACTTCGCCCGGCGCCGCTTTTTCTGCCATCTCGATCACCCGGGCGCGGTGAATCTTGAGCAAATTGCCCGCGAGATATGTGTAAGCGGAAGGCCACGGGTTGAAACCCCGCACGCGCCGCTCGATCGAAACCGCCGGCAGATTCCAGTCGATGAGACCGTCTTCCTTTTTGAGCACCGGCGCATAAGTGACTTTTGATTCGTCCTGGGCTTGGGGCGTTAGGTTTTCGGCTTTGAGTCCGGCGATCGTTTCCACCAGCAGCTCCGCGCCCACCGGCGCGAGCTTCGCCTGTAGAGAAGCCGTGGTGTCGTTCGGTGCAACAGAGATTTCTCGCTGAAGGAAAATCGGCCCGGCGTCCATTTTTTCGACGAGGCGCATAGTCGTCACGCCGCTTTTTTCTTCGCCGCCTATGATCGCCCATGGGACCGGGGCGGCGCCGCGGTATTTGGGCAAGAGCGAGTAGTGCACGTTTAGGCAGCCGTGCGGCGCAAGCTCCAGAATCTGGCGCGGGAGAATGTGTCCAAAAGCGACAACGACGATGAGATCGGGCGTCCAACCGCTAAGAGTATTAAAGAAAGCAGGGTCGCGGATCTTCTCAGGCGCTAGGACCGGGACATGATGGCTTTCAGCCACGCTTTGGACCGGCGAAGGGATCATTTTTTGTCCCCTGCCGGCAGGGCGATCGGGCTGTGTGACCACGCCGACCACCAGCTCCGGCGCCTCGAAGAGTCGCTCAAGTGAAAAGGCCGCGACCTCGGGTGTTCCCATGAAGACAATGCGCATCAGACTGGAGAGAAAGTCGGGTTGAAGATCGAAAACGTTGGGAAGCCTATATCATCATCCGCGGATTTGCCGGCAGAGATTTTCCGCTGCGCGACATTTTTTTCAGCCGGCGCGAATAGAGATCGCGCTTCAAGCGGCTTACGCGATCGAGGATCAGCTTGCCGTTGAGGTGATCGATTTCGTGCTGCAGGGCAACCGCGAGGAGCCCTTCGGCGTCGATCGAAATCTCTTTTTCCTCCTCGTTCAGCGCTACGAGTTTTACATTCGCGGCCCTTTTGATCTCGACCGTAAAGTCAACGACGCTGAGGCAGCCCTCTTCCCATAGCACTTCGCCTTCCGCTTGGCGGATCTCCGGATTGATCAGCTTGAGAAGATTCTTGCCGGGATTTTCATGATCCGTATCCAGGACGATAATCCGCCGCGATACGCCGACCTGCGGCGCCGCCAGTCCAACCCCCGGCGCGCGATACATGGTCTCTACCATGTCGCCGATGAGACGCACGGTCTCAGCGGTAACGCTCTCCACCGGCGTCGCAATTTTTTTGAGCGTAGGATCGGGGTATTTGAGAATTTCTAAAATCGCCATGACTCATAATTTCATAGCATATTGTGCGGATCTACATCAATGTGAAGACGCACGTGTCTGGAACCGGGCAGTGCCGTTTTCGCTTGACCGGCCAATTTTAACAACGACTGGTTTTTCTTTCCCTTGAGCAGGATTTGCCAGCGATAGCGGCCGCGCAGCTTTGCAATCGGGGCGGGCGCCGGGCCGAGAACTTCAATGTCCGCGTAGGTCGCGGGCCGGCGCCGACACTCGGCGCGGAGCCAATGGCCGAGTGTTTTGGCGCGACTTTCGATCTCCGGCGCCCGAGGTCCTTCGAAACGAAGATGAACCAGGCGGCTGAAGGGCGGATAATTCAAGGCGCGGCGAAATTCCAATTCGGCGGCAAAGAAACGTTTGTAATCATGGGTTCGAACGTGCTGAAACACGTAATGGTCCGGGTTGTAGGTCTGAATGATCACGCGGCCGGCGTCCTGTCCTCTGCCGGCTCTGCCGGATACTTGGCTGAGAAGTTGAAAGGTCCGCTCCGTAGCTCTGAAGTCCGGAAGATTTAGAGAATGGTCGGCAAGAACTGCGCCCACGAGAGTGACGCCGGAGACGTCATGCCCTTTGGTGATCATCTGCGTTCCCACGAGCACGTCGATCTTTCCTTTTTCCCATTGACGGATCAACTGCTCTTGAGAGCCTCTCTTCCCGGTCGTGTCCCGGTCCATGCGAGCGATCCTGGCCTCGGGGAGTAGCTGCTGGAGCTCCTGCTCCAACTGCTCCGTGCCGGAGCCGATCGGCACGAGGGCGGCCTGCCCGCAACCTGGGCAAACGTCGGGGGCCGGCTTGCGCGCTCCGCAATGATGACAAAGTACGCTCACCTGGGTTCGGTGAAACGTCATGGCAACGCTGCAATGAGAGCAGCGCAGCACAAAACCGCAAATGCGGCACTGGAGAAAATTGGCAAAACCGCGCCGGTTTAAAAAAATCAGGCTCTGCCGTCCGCGGGCGAGATTTTCTTTTAAAGCTTGCTTTAAGAGCGGAGAAAGAACGTGCGTGTGCGGAGTTTCATGATCGGGAAGTTTTGCCACCTCTGCGGCCTTCAGTCTTAAGTCTACCGTTTCAACCTCGGGCATTGATCTTTGCTCGACGCGCTGCGTTAACTCTAAAAGTTCGTAGCGGCCGGCGCGGCAGTTTTCGAAACTCTCGATCGCTGGAGTCGCCGAGCCCAGAATAACGGGGCACCCGAGTAACTTGGCCCGAACCACAGCCACGTCTCTCGCGTTGTAGCGCAAGCCCTCTTCCTGTTTGTAGGAGGGATCATGCTCTTCATCGACCACGATGAGGCCCAAGTCCGGCAGCGGCGCGAACACCGCGGAGCGGGCGCCGACCACAACATCGACGTCGCCGCGGAGGATGCGCCTCCATTGAGCCCAGCGCTCGGATGGCGTGAGCGCACTGTGGAGCACGCCGACGCGACCTGGAAAGCTCTCATGAAGACGATCCAGCATTTGAGGAGTTAGAGAAATCTCGGGAACCAGAATGAGACTGCGCTTCTTAGCTCTTCTTACAAGCTCCATCGCCCGAAGGTAAATCTCCGTCTTGCCGCTTCCGGTCACTCCGTAAAGCAAAAACGATTGGAAGCCGCCTTGGCGAAGCCTTTCGCCGACGGCGTCGAGCGCTTTTTGCTGCTCCGGTGTGAGAAAGAAGTCCTGGACAGACGGAAATTTGGCTGTCTCTCGGGGCGCTGAATTCGGACTTTTGTCTTTTGCCGGCCGAATCGGGGTTTCACGGATTTTTATCGTCCCTGCTTTTTCCAGGGCCTCGACGGCGCGGTAAAAGCCGCCGCCGGGAAATCTTCGCGCCAAACCTTTGACCGTCACGGTTCCCTTTCGCTCGCGCAACGCCGTCAAAATTTTCTTTTGCAGAACTCCAGCCACCGGGAATTGCCCCGGTGTGACGGTAATGGTCCTACGGCTTTCCTTTCTCATACCCGGCGGTAAGACGGTCGCCAGAACTTCTCCGATCGAGCCTAGATAATATTGGGCCACCCATTGGCTGAGCCGGAGCAGGGCGTCGTCCATGACCGGCTGGTCGTCCACGATCTCTGCAATCGCCTTGACCTGTTTCAGGCGAGTATCGGAAGAAAAGTTCAGCACCACACCCGTAACTCTTCTCGTTCCCATCGGAACGATGACTCTCAGGCCGATTTCCAGCCTGTCTCGGAGCTCGGGCGGCGCTTCGTAAGTAAGCGCTTCCTTGATCGGGGAAGGGACAATGACCTGAACAAACCTGCCCTCTTGCCGTGGCATGGCAGGTCTCTTACCTGCTCAAAAATGGAAAAGCAATCTAACCGGCGCTACACTCAGAACCGTGCCAATTACGTCCAGCGGAGTAACAATAACTGTCCAAATTTCGTCGGCCGGGTATTTGCGGCCGCCTCAAATAGGAAAAATTATCCCAGGGAAAGCAGAAAAACTCTGAAATCCACCACGATCTGCTGTGCATAATTCTTGCTTATGACGAAATGACGGATCTCGAACAAGCTGGTCTCAAAGCGCCGACTTTATGTAATTATGTTTAATTATGCTTAATTCGTTTGACAACCTCCTGTGAACTGGTTCACAATGGGGATTCCGCCGGAGAACGACTGAAGAAACGGGTGGAGGATGGAAGCGAAAAACAACGTTAGAAAAATTCGGGAGGCCAAAATGCTGAGCAAGTCGGAACTAGCGCGCCTGGCCGGCATATCGCCTCTAACCATCGATCGGATCGAGAAGGGCCTGAGTTGTCGATTGGCGACCAAACGTAAAATTCTGCTGGCGCTGGGACTGAAGATCACTAAAAAAAATCGGGTTTTCAGGCAATAAGACCCAATGGCATCCTTTCTAAAAAATTTCGATTTGGCGGCGCTCAATCCTTTCCGCACGGACGAAGGATACGTTGCTCTCGATATCGGCTCCAGTTCCGTCAAGATGGTGGAAGCGGCGGTTGAGAAAAACGGTTACCGCCTGATCAATGCTGGTATTCTTCCGCTTCCGGCGACGGCGATACAGAACAATATGGTCGCGGATAAGGAGGTTGTGGTTAGAACTATTCAGAGTTTGGTGCAGAACCACGGGGTCAAGGCGACGCAGGTTATTTCTGCGGTGCCCGGGAGAGTCGCCATTATCAAAAAGATCCAGCTTCCGGTCCAGGGGGAGGAAGAACTCGAAGCCAACGTGGAATTTCAGGCCAGCCAGGTCATTCCGGATACTCTTGAAAACGTCAATCTCGATTACCAGGCGTTGGATTATCTGGAGGTCGGCAACAAGATGGACGTTCTTCTCGTGGCGGTGAAGAAGGACATTATCAATAGCTACTCCCAGGTCATCAAGGACGCAGGGCTCACGCCGACGATCATCGACGTGGACTATTTCGCCATGGAGAATATGTATGAGATCAACTATGAGCCGGAATCGAACGGCGTAGTCGGTCTGATCCATGTGGGCGCGCGTTATACAAGCATCAATGTGCTGAAACATGGGGTGTCGGCGTTTACCGGCGACCTGCCGGTTGGCGGAGAGGCCTTTACCGAAGCGCTTGTCCACGCGCTTCAGCTCTCTTATGACCAGGCGGAAACCCTCAAAGTGACCGGCCAGTCCGAAGGGAAAAAGAGCGCTGACGTAACCACGTTGCTAAAGCCTACGGCGGATTACCTGGCCGCGGAGATAAGCCGGACTTTAAGTCTTTACCGCGCCGTCGCGGACGAAGAGGGAATTCACAAGATCTATCTGAGCGGAGGAAGCGCCAAGGTGCCGGGGCTTTCGCGGATTTTGGCGGAACGGTTGGGAGTCGAGGTTGAACTCTCCGAACCTTTCCGGGGTTTCAACGTCTCCAAAAATATCGATCGAGACTACCTGGCCGATTCCGCGCCGGCTCTTGCCGTCGGCGCCGGACTTTCGATTAGGAGACCGGGAGATAAATGATTCGCATCAATCTGCTTTCGGCCCGAGAGATCAGGGCCGAGATCGGAAGACGCCAGGATCTTACGGTCGCTGCGGCCTCACTCGGGGTTACGCTGGCGTTGATCCTGATTGTGTTTCTTTATCAATTCTCCCGTTCTACCTTACTTAGCAGCAGGTTGTCAGGTATGCGTCAGGAGATTGCCACGCTGGAGAGCCGGGCGAAAGAGGTCACGGAGCTGCAAAAAGACAACGGCGAGCTCAAACAGAAACTCAAGGTCATCGACGATCTGAGCAAAAAGAAAGTCGGCCCCGTCCGGGTGATGGAGGGCCTCTCCGGAGCGACTCCGGTCAGGCTGTGGCTGACGGAGTTTAAAGAGAACGCGGGCAATTTGTCGCTGAACGGCATGGCCGTGGACAATCAGACGGTTGCCGATTTTCTCAAAGCGCTTTCCAGCACAGCATATTTTAAAGATGTGGAGTTGGTGGAAACCAGCCAGACCGAGCAGGACAAGCTTTTGCTGAAAAAATTCTCGCTCAGGTCGCGTCTGATCTATCAACCTTCGGTGTCTGAGTCGAAATCAAACGACACCGGCGCCACGCCGCCTTCAGGTGAGGTTAAAAAACCGTGAACGAATTTTTGGACCGCATTCTGAATTTGCCCAGGCAGCAGAAGCTCGGTCTTTTGGCCGGCGTGATCGTTCTCTTGCTGGCGGGCGATTACATGGTTATTTTCACGCGGCTTTCCCAGCAGATCTCGGACTTAGGGCAAAGCGTCGAGGCGGCCCAAAAAGAGTTCGACAGGAAAAAGGCGTTGGTGGAGAATCTGCCTAAGCTCAAAGAGCAAAAAGTGCTTCTGAGCGGCATGCTCAATGAAGCTATCGCTCAACTCCCCGACAAAAAGGAGATCCCGGAGCTTTTGGCGAGCATCTCCAATAAGGCGCGGGAGTCCGGGTTGGATATTTTGCTCTTCCGGCCACGGGCGGAAAGCCCCCAAGATTTCTACGCCGAGATCCCGGTCGATGTCGTCGTCCGGGGAGAATTCCACAACGTGGTCGGTTTCTTCGACGAGGTGGGAAAGTTGAGCCGCCTGGTCAATATCAACAACATTGAAATGAAAAGTCCGAAGATCAATCAGGAACAGGTGGTCGTCGATACCTCGACGCTCGTGACGACCTTCCGATTTCTAGACGAGGCGGAGCGGGCAAAGATCGCGGCGGAAAAGGCGGCGAAAGAAAAGGCGGCGAAGAAGTGACATGAACCGATGGTTCTCATCTTTAGTTTTGGCGAGTCTCGTCGCCTTCTCCGGGGTCGGATTGGCCCAGGAAGAAAAAGCTGCGCCATCCCAAAAAACGCGCGAGGCGCTTGAAAAACTGAAGCAGGCGCCGGGCGTGATCGGAAAAAATCTGGAAGCGCTGAAGGGAGCGCTGACGGCCAAGAGCGGCGAGGGCCCCGGGAGCGAACAGAAGACTCCGGTCCCGTCCGGTCTGCTTGACCTTCCGGAAAAAAAGGCCGAGCCGGCCGCAGCGCCGCGCTATTCCTCGGCGGGAAAGCGCGATCCTTTTCAGCCATTGCCTCTGAAAGTTCAGGCCAAGCGCCGTCTGCGGGAAAACCTCTCGCCTCTGGAGCGGTACGATTTGGGTCAGCTCAAGCTGGTCGGAATCGTCTGGGAGGTCAAGGCGCCTCGGGCCATGGTGGAGGACGCGGCGGGCCTGGGATACGTCGTAGGAGTCGGCACATCCATCGGTCCTAATGACGGGAAGATCAAGGAAATCAAACCGACTGAAGTCGTCATCGAGGAGACCTACATCGATTTTTACGGCGCGAGAAAAAATCGGCAGGTAAACATGAGGCTGGTCTCCGAGTAACACCGGAAGAAAGGGTCGAGGATTATGCTGATGAAAGTTTGTCTTTCAACGGTGCGAAGAATTTTCCAAACCAACGGTGTGCCGGGTATCGTCTTTTTCGAGGCGGCCATCTTTGCGGCGCTCTCTGCTTGCGTGCCTGCGGCGATGGTGGAGGACGACACCGCCCGGGCTCGATCTCAGGACTCGGCTCAGAGAAGGGCGGAAGCTCAGGCCCAAATTTCGCAGCCGGTTGTCAAGGAAACCGCCCTGCAAGAACAAGCCTTCAAGCTTCAAGACCTTTCCGTGCAGGAAGATATGGGACAAACCACCATCAGGGTGAAATTTTCCGACTCTGTCAGTCAATACCGCCATTTCTCCCTGACTCAGCCGTCGCGTATCGTCCTGGATGTCTTTGGCCAGTCCAAGCAACTGGCTCAGGTGGAGAATTTTCGCGTCGAAACTCACTGGCTCAGCGTGTTGAGGCTCAGCTCCGGCGAGGGACACCTGCGCTTGGTGATGGAGATCGCCGCCGCCACTGTTCCTGCCTATGCAATTGAGCCGGAAAACGGAGGCTTGAAGCTAATCATCGGACCCGTCAATACGCAGCTCACGGCAAAGAAGGATCTCCAAATAGTCCAAAATGGACGACGGACCGATCGCGGCACGGCGCAGGTAAGTCCGGCAGCCCCGGGCGCTACGCCCGCTGCTCAGGGCGTGGCAGTCAAAGAGGCGAGAGCTTATACGGGGCAGAAAATCTCCTTGGATTTTAAAGATGCCGATATTAAAAACGTCTTCCGCCTTCTGGCCGAGGTCAGCGGACTCAATATCGTCGTGACCGATGAGGTCAAGAAAAAAGTTACAGTGCGCCTGACGGATGTGCCCTGGGACCAGGCCATGGATTTGCTTGTGGACACGAATGGCCTGGGCAAGGAGCAAGTCGGCAACGTCGTCCGGATCTCCACTACAAACCAATTGAAGGCGGAGAGGGATGCCTTGTCGGCTGCGAAAAAGGCGGAAGACAATCTCGAGCCGCTTCAGACCGCCTATCTGAACGTCAATTACGCCAAGGTGAAAGAGCTGTTGGATAAGATCAAGCCAGTTTTGAGCTCTCGGGGACAGATTGTTGCCGATGAAAGGAGCAACACCATCGTCGTGCGTGATATCAGGAAAGGGATCGACGACGCTAACGAGATTGCCAGCCGGCTCGATACCCGCGCGGCCCAGGTTCTGATCGAATCGAATCTGGTCGAGGCGACGCCGTCATTCTCCCGAGCGCTGGGAAGCATCCTCAAGTTCGGACGCTCGGCCGAGATCAGCAGCTCGTTCCCGGCTGGTACCCCGTTTGCAGGCCCTGATCCCTTCATAAAGATATTTCAAAACAAATTCGGCGGCTTGAGAGATTTGACTCTTGAATTAAGCGCTGCGGAGAAATCTGGAGATATACGGATCATCTCTCGTCCATCGGTCGTCACCCTGAATAACGTAGCGTCCACTATCCGGAGCGAGAGGATTCTCAGGATTACGCTCCCGAGCTCGTCTTCCAATATCGCAAGCGGAACCGGCGCCTCGGCGGCGAGCTCTGCAGTAGCCACCGAGAAGATACCGGTCGGAGTCGTCCTCACCGTTACGCCGCAAGTGTCTAGCGATGGCTTCGTGCTCATGAGCATCATGGTTAAATCGAGTTCCATTGCACCTTCCGCGACGGTGTCTGTATCCTCCAGTGCCACCGGTGGGGGCAACGTGATCCCGTTTGATGAGCTTAGCCGCGAAGCGATTTCCAACGTCCTGGTTCGGGACGGTGAAACGATCGTCATCGGAGGAATATTAAAAGACACCAAATCCACTTCTGAATCCGGCATCCCGTGGTTCAAAGACATTCCTGTTCTTGGCTGGCTATTCAAGAACATGAGTTGGCAAAAGGACTTCGAGGAGCTTATGGTCTTTATCACGCCGCGCATTGTCTCTGCGGGTTCCACAAACCTCCCGAGCGCGGAAGAGCTCTGGCGCGACCGGTTGAACAAGACCCAGGGCGGATAATTTGAGAAAATAAAGCCAAAGGGCGGAAGGATGCGTTAATTCATCCTTCCGCCCTTATTTTTCGTACTATTCCCCCACCACTAGCCTGAAAAAAAAGAATAGAGTAATATACCTCCATGCTGCGCTATTTCACCGCAGGGGAATCGCATGGCCCCTGTCTCACGGCGATGATCGATGGGGTGCCGGCGGGGTTCCCGGTCGATGTCGCAAAGATCAATCATGACCTCTGGCGCCGCCAGCAGGGCTACGGCCGCGGCGGAAGGATGTTGATCGAGAAAGACGAGGTCGAGATTCGCTCGGGCATCCGCTGGGGGGAGACTCTAGGTTCTCCGGTGGCGCTGGGAATCGAGAACCGCGACTGGAAGAACTGGACCAAGAAGATGTCGGCTTCTCCGCAGGACCGCGACGAAAAGATCGCCGTCACCAAGCCCCGTCCCGGACATGCCGACCTCAGCGGGGTCCTCAAATACGATCATTCCGACATCCGCAACATCCTCGAGCGCGCCAGCGCCCGCGACACCGTCTCACGCACGGCGGTCGGATCTTTTTGCAAGCAGCTTCTCTCCCCCTTCGGAATCAAAGTCATGGGCTACCTGCGCTCGCTCGGCAACATCGAAGCAAAGAGCGACGGCATGACCTATGAGGAAATTTTTGGCCGCGCCGAGGAGTCGCCGGTAAGGATCGCCGACAAGGATGCCGAGGAGAAAATGATCGCCTTGATCGACGACTGCAAAAACAAGGGCGACACGCTGGGGGGCATTTTCGAAGTGGTCGTCCTCGGTCTTCCGCCGGGGCTCGGCAGCCATACTCAATGGGACCGCAAGCTCGACGGCCGCCTGGCGCGGGCGCTGATGAGCATTCAGGCCATCAAAGGAGTGGAGATAGGTCTCGGTTTCGAAATGGCGCGGCGGCGTGGCTCTCAGGTTCACGACGAGATCTTTTTTGACCCGAATAAAATGGTCGGCGAGGGCACGCCTCGAATCGTTCCGACCGGCTTTTACCGCGGCAGCAATAACTCCGGCGGAACCGAAGGCGGAATGACCAACGGAGCTCCGCTCGTCGTGCGCGCCGCGATGAAGCCGATCTCGACGCTCATGAGCCCGCTCAAATCCGTCGATTTAAAATCGAAACAGCCCGCGGACGCCTCCGTGGAACGCTCGGATGTCTGTTCCGCGCCCGCAGCAGTCGTCGTCGGCGAGGCGGTGGTCGCCTTTGAGCTTGCAGCGGCCTTCCTGGAAAAGTTCGGCGGTGACTCGCTCCGCGAGATCACGCGCAACTACGAAGGCTATCTCGAGCAGATCAAGCAGTTCTGACCCTTGCTCTCCCGCGGCCCGAAAAATATCGCTCTCACCGGATTCATGGCGGTTGGCAAAACGGTCGTGGGGCGAAAGCTCGCGCGCAGGCTAAAATGGGATTTTGTCGATCTGGACCGGGCGATCGAAGAGGCCGAAGGGATGAAGGTGAAAGAAATCTTCGAGAAAAAAGGCGAACCCTTTTTTCGTGAGTTGGAGAAACGGAAATTAAGCGAGGTGCTTTGCCGGGATGGTCAGATCATCGCCACAGGCGGAGGAACGGTCGTGGATGAGGAAAATCTCCGGCTGCTTCAAGAGAAGAGTCTGCTTATCTGCTTGACGGCGCCGCCCGAGACGCTGGTGCGCCGGTCGGGGAGCGGTCGGGCACGGCCGCTGCTGCAAGGCGAAGACAGAGTAAGTAAAATAGAGGCTCTCTTGAACCGGCGGGAAAAGATTTATGCCCAGGCACGCCTGGTTCTCGATACCGGCGATCTCTCCATCAATGGAGTCGTGGACAAGATCCTGGAACAAATCCGGATTACCGAAGGCATGGTTCGGATCGGACGGACGTAAGATGCGCACGTTGACGGTCAATCTCGGAGAACGTTCCTATCCGATCTACGTCGGAGAGGATCTCCTCAGCCAGACCGGCGAGATCTTGCGACGGGCCGGATTGGGGAAAAAAGTCGGCGTCGTGACGGATGCGAAGGTCGGCGAGCTTTACCTCAAACCCGTCGAGGAATCGCTCCGGCGGGCGGGCTTTAGCGTTACCGTCGTGTCTTTGCCGGAAGGCGAGGAACACAAGAACCTCGAAGCTGTTTCCGCCATTTACGACCGGCTCATCCGAGAAAGATTCGAGCGCGGATCGTTCCTGCTGGCCTTGGGAGGCGGGGTCGTCGGCGATATCACCGGTTTTGCCGCCGCCACTTTTTTGCGCGGCATTTCCTGCGTTCAGGTGCCCACGACTCTGCTGGCGCAGGTGGACTCGAGCGTCGGCGGCAAGACCGGCGTCAATCATAAGGAAGGAAAAAATTTGATCGGGGCCTTTCATCAGCCGCGGCTTGTTCTGATCGACGTGGCGGCGCTTGGCTCATTGCCGCGAAGGGAATTGGCGGCGGGACTGGCTGAAGTGATCAAGTACGGGATCATCGCCGACCCTCGTCTCTTTTCTTTTCTCGAGGCCGAGATGGAAAATTTATTGGCCTTGCAGACGGCGGCCCTGACTGAAGTCGTCGCCGCCTCGTGCGCGATCAAAGCGAAAGTCGTGGAGAAAGACGAGCGCGAGAGCGAGTACCGCGCGGTGCTGAACTTCGGCCACACCGTCGGGCACGCCCTCGAATCGGCGACCGGCTATGAACTGTATCTTCATGGCGAGGCGGTGGCGATCGGCATGATCCAAGCCGCCGCCATCTCCGTGCGCCAGGGATTATGCGATCGGGATAGTTTCGAGCGCATTCGCCGCCTCATCGCCAGAGCAGGGCTTCCGACGGAAATTGCGGCGCGCGTCGAACCCGAAGAATTGATCCAATGCATGGAGGTGGACAAGAAATCGGAGGGAGGCAAAATAAAGTTCGTTCTGTGCGAGGGGATCGGAAAAGCGCGCTTTTATTCGCTCGCGCCGGCGGAGATTGCCGCCGGGTTGGCTAACGGGGACGTTTGAAGTGGGACCAGGTTCTCATCGGCCGGATGCCATGAAGGAGATCGAAGCCATGCGCCGCGACGGGCGCCTTCACGAGACCCTTACATTAGTAGAGCGTGTTTTGAAAGAAAAACCGAATCATACCCGGGCGCTGCTGGTGCGCAGCAGGCTATTTTACGACATGGGCGGCATGACTCAGGCGGTTAAAGGCCTTCGTGATCTGGGACGGGTTATAGGGGATGACCGGGTGCAATCCATCATCCGTGCTATCGAGCGGCTTGGCGATAGCGTCAAGTCATCCAGCACTCCAGCCTTTGTGACCGAAAGTATGGGCAGGCTGCTGACGCAGCAAGGTTATTTTCTGGAGGCGCTGGAGATTTATCGCCGGCTCAGCAAGGCCGAGCCCGAGAAGACCGAGCTGCGAGACGAAGTCGAGCGACTCAAGACTATTGTCGAACAGGAGAGTTCGCGCGGGGCGACGAGGGAGAGAGTGGCGCGCGAGATCGAGGCTTGTGATCTCTGGCTCAGACAGCATCCAAGAGGGTCGTAATGGCAAAAAAGAGAAAAATTCTCGTGCTTCACGGGCCGAATCTGAATCTGCTAGGCAAACGGCAGCCGGAGATCTACGGCCGCCTGACGCTTGAGCAGATAAACCGTAAAATCGAGCGCCTCGCAGCGGAACTCGGAGTCGAAGTGGAAATTCGTCAATCGAACAGCGAGGGTGAGTTGGTCGGTTGGATTCAGCAGGCGCCCACGCAATTTGCCGCTCTGGTGATCAACGCGGCCGCCTACACGCATTCGAGCGTGGCCCTGAGGGACGCGCTCACGGCTGCCGGCATCCCAGCGATCGAAGTGCACCTATCGAACATCTACAAACGGGAGGACTTCCGCAAGCGCTCTTTGATTGCGGAGGCCGTGGTAGGTCAGATTACCGGTTTTGGCGTGAACAGTTATCTGCTGGGGCTACGGGCGGCCGTGGGGCAGCTTTAGAATAAAAGCCAGTCACTCCAGAAAAAGCGAGCCTGTCTCGAAGTTTTTTTGTCTCAGTTCGTTGATGAGTCGTTCTCTTTCTTTCTCAAGCTGGATCGTTTGATTCCTCAAGTCGCTCAACGTCTTCTGTTTGTCTGTATAGCTTGGGGTGTCGGCGAATCTGGGATAGCTCGGTGGTGGAGCACGAAGTTCTGTAACCGCCGGAGGAATACTGGGATCACCAGATGGAGTTAACAATCGAAGTACTCCAGGGTCAACCGGATCACGTTGGGCATCCTTTAACCGAGCAATCATATCGTCATTCATGGCTTTGATCTGTTCCGGGTCCGTAACGAGCGTAGGCTCTGGCCCTGTCGTTCCGCGAATCGCCTGTGAGTAGCGATCCCGGGCGTCCTTTAGTTGCTCGGTGACCTCCCTGACTTTTTGTTGATAATCTCTCTCTTCTTTGGCTCGTTCCTCTTCTGGACTTGGAGTCCCTCCCTCGAGGCCTAGCGGGATAGACACTTGTTCGTCTGCTGGCGGCGTTGGATTCAAGCTAGGACTCGGCTCCTGCACTTGAGCACGGCCGCTCAGTTTCTGTTCTTCCTGGCTAACCTCGCCCTGAGGACCCTCAGCGCCACGGAGATCCAGACCACGGCCTTCTTCCCCGGCTTTGAGGATGGATTGAATTTGATCGCGCGGTAATCCGATCTCTCCTCCGATGCCATAAACCTTGATCATCTCGCCTTCTTCCCGGTAGGCCTGGACGGTGATTCGCCGGCCGTTTTTAAGAACCAGAGTATACTGAGCCAGAAGGATTGCGGGATGGCAAAGAATAGCTGTTGCCAGAAAAATGGCCAGTCGGCTGCGCGTACACATAAGACCTAATATACACCAAGCTCGGAGCAGCGGCAAATCACGAATTGCCGGACCGAGTTTGGCGATATATAAAAACGCGGCAGAACGGTTATGACATTACTGGATGGGTGTAATGGAAATGCTGACCAAGGTGTCGCCCGAGAATTTCAGCAGGGTGGTCTCCTTGTTCAGTCCGTTTGTTACGTAATACCAATCGGATATCCTCGACCACTGCCCGTGCGGTCCTTGATAATAGGATTCCTCATAGTCGGACTTGCCGGCGATCGCAAGCACTTGGCCCTTGTTCATGCCGACTTGCACGAGTTGACCGGGATTTTTATAGGATCGCCAGGCATTGAAGCTGAGGGGCGTGACCTGCGCTAGTTCAAGCGGCTCCTGGTCGGAAAGCGCGATGGCGCCGGGAGGCCCCAGGAGCGTAAGAATCAGAAAAGACGTCTTTGTCGATCGGATCATTATCCTTCTACTTGTCCGTGTCTCTTCTTGATCCACTGAAACAAACGGGCGCGATAAATGTAAGCGGTAAACAACAGCGCCGCGGAAATGACGGCTAAAATAACCGTCGTCCAGTAGTCCTCGTTCCGGACACTGGCACCTTGGATCGTGAGGAGATAGGTCCCTGGGAGGCGGCCGACGGCGGATACAATCAGGAAAGTGCTCAGCCGCATTCGGCTTAAACCCAGGATGTAACACAAAACGTCTTTGGGGAAACCGGGGATCAGGAAGAGCAGAAAGGCGATTGTGGCGCCTGTGTTGGTGGTGAGAAAATCGAATTTATTCAGTATATCTTTCTTAAACAGCCGTTCCGCAAAGGGTCGGCCCAGGATGCTGGAGAGCTCGAACGCTACCCAAGAACCCAGCGTTAGTCCAAGGGTTGAGAGGACGAAACCATAGGCCTCGCCATAAACATATCCGCCAACCACGCCCGTCAGCTCACCGGGGATGGGAGAGACCACTACCTGGAGCGCCTGCAGCAGCACGAATACGGCGGAAGAATAGAGCCCGAACGAAGCAAGAAAGTCCATGACTCGCTCGTTGCGGGCCTGCGATGCCTGGAGGTCTTCCAGTTCTTCCCATAGTGGGTTCAAGACCTTGAAAGGTTGTGGGCCGTACTTGCTCAATACGAAGATCAGAATCACGAGAAGGGCTAAGATTGTTCCTCTTACAAGAAGACGGCGTTGCGGTGAGCTCATAATGGACTTTTATACTAGCAATAATCCCGGCTAAAAACGAACAGCGGTCGTAAGAGCGCTGCCTTCATCAACGTTAAAATCGGGTCTCGGGAGGTATAATCCTTGAAAGCTCAAACGAGGCGCCGATTGAATAATTGTAGGCGTAGGAGGTCCAGTGGGTTTGAATCCTCGCGCCGAAAATTGACGGCGCAAAAAAAGCCGGGCAGGAGTGAATCCCGCCCGGCTTCTACTGACTGATGTTGATTGAGAGGCGTCAGAGAAGAGGTTACATTTTCTTTTCTTCTTTCTTCTCGTCTCCCTTCTTTGCCTTCTCGTCTCCCTTCTTTGCCTTCTCGTCTCCCTTCTTCTCTTCTTTCTTCTCTTCTTTCTTCTTCTCTTCCTTCTTTTCCTCCTTCTTCTCCTGAGCCATCACCGGAGAAGAGATCATCGGCGAGAAGACCAAAGCGGATCCGATCAGGACCGCCACAATCCAGAGAAATGCACGGCTTTTCATAACATCCCTCCTTTCCTTCGCCCCAGCCGTCGTCAGATTTGCCCCCACTCTCGTAGTTGCCAATCGGGGATAATTGGCCAAGAAGAGGCATTTTTATTGGTGCCATGTGTAATAAAAGCGGGTCCCGTTGTCAAGGGTAAAATGGGGGATGGCGGGACGGCTCAGCGGCGCCCGGCCCGCGGGCGAAGAGTTCTAGCGGTGAGGAAACGAATGAATCCCGGCATCAGGCCCTTTAGGAAACAGACGAAAGCGAGGACCCGCGGCATGACGACTTCGAATCTTTTGGTTTCAATCGCTTTTACGATCGCTTGAGATACGGCGACGGCATCCAGCACAACAAAAGCGGCAGCGTTGGGAGCGAGATCGTCGAACAGCAAGCGAAACTTGGTGCGCACCGGCCCCGGACAGATCACCGAGACGTGAATGCCCAGCGGCTTAAGCTCGTGGTACAGGCTCTCGGAAAGGCCCATTAAAGCGAACTTTGTGGCACAGTAAGAGGCCATGTTGGGTGTTGCGATCTTACCCGCGACCGAGGAGATGTTCGCGATGTGGCCGGACCGCCCGGCAATCATCGAAGGGAGAACTTCTTTCGTGCAGTAAACCGTCCCCAAATAATTCGTTCGCAGCATCGACTCGATAGAATCGATGGAAGATTCGGCGAAGCTTTGATATGCGCCAAAGCCGGCGTTGTTGATTAGAATGTCGATCCGGCCGAATTGCGATAGGACCCGCTCAACCATCTTCTTTACCTGCTCCGGCGCGCTCACATCGCACACCATGACGGTAGAAGAGGAACTATAACGCTTCAGTTCATTCGCTGTGTCCTGCAGTTTTTCCAACGAGCGGCTGCAGCCGACAACAATCGCGCCCCGCGCCGCCAGATCAATGGCAACGCGCTGGCCGATGCCGCTGGAAGCGCCCGTAACCAACGCCACTTGATCCTTGAAATCCATCTTCTTCGGGCTCCGTATGAGATGCCGCTTTATTTGCCCGGTGAAACTTTATAGCAGAATATTTTCGAGCGCCTCGCGAAGCTCCGGGTGACGGAAGCGGTATCCCAGTCTCTCGGCGGCGGCCGGTACAGCTCGCTGTCCCGTAACGAGCATCTCCGCCATTTCGCCCAGCAACAGACGCAGCGCAAAAGCAGGAACCGGCGCCCAGCACGGTCGGTTAAGGACGCTCCCCAGCGTCGGGCAAAACTCCTTCATGGTGACCGGATTCGGCGCGCATGCGTTGACTGCTCCGTGTGCGTTGCTGTTTTCCATAAGGAACTGAATCATGCCGATCTCGTCTTCCACGTGGATCCACGGCATCCACTGCTTTCCAGATCCCAATGGGCCGCCGATGAAGAGCTTAAACGGAGGAACCATCTTGGCCAAGGCGCCGCCTTTTCCGAGGACGATTCCGGTGCGCAGTCGAATAACCCTGACGCCGTAACTTTCAGCTCTCTTCGCCTCTTCTTCCCAATCCGAGCAGAGTCCCGCAAGAAAATCGCCGCCCGGCCCGCTCTCTTCTATGATAACTTCGTCGCCACGCGGGCCGTAATAGCCGACGGCCGAGGCGTTAAGCAAGAAAGCCGGCTTTTTTTTCGCTTTGCCGATCGCCGTCACGAGAGCGCGAGTCGTATCGATGCGGCTCGATTGAAGTCTTCTTTTTTGCGCCGCGCTCCATCTTTTTCCTACTATCGGCTCGCCCGCGAGATTGATCACGCCATCGGCGCCGTCTATGGCTTCTTCAAGATTACGCTCCCACGTTCCGGGGGATCCGGGCTGCCAAAGGATTGTCGTTTTGTTGGGCGAGTCCGCCGCCGATACTGAACGAGTCAGAATAGTGAGCGAGTGTCCTTGGCGGTCGAGTTGGTTGCAGAGGCGTGCGCCGATGAAACCGGTGCCGCCCGCGACGACGAGCTTCATCCTGACCTCTCCGCCGAAAAGTTGTCCTTCACAATGTGTCCAACGGTGCTATGATGGGTCAGATCAAACTATTTCCCGTGCCGCGTGTCAAGATGAATCGAAACGGAAAATCGCCTCGACGCCGAGTCGTCGTGAGCGGTCTTGGCGCCGTCAGTCCCAACGGCATCGGCGCAGAAGCTTTTTGGCACGCGACGCGGGACGGCATGAGTGGAATCGGCGCGATCAGTCTTTTCGATTCGACGCCGCTACCCTGCCGGATAGCGGCCGAGGTCTCCGGGTTTCGCGCTGAAGATTATTTGTCCGCGAAAGAGCTCCGGCGCATGGGCCGGGCGGTGCCGCTGGCAATCGCAGCGACGAAGGAGGCGCTTCACAGCGCGCGAGTCGATGCGGATGTCATGAGTCTGGAAGAAAAGCGCTCGTGGGGCGTTATCTTGGGCAGCGGCGGCGGCACGCCGGATTTCGTCGAGGAACAATACCGGCTTTATTTCTCCGACCAACTGCGCAAGACGAGCGCCTATAATATCTCGAGCTCGACCATCGGGACGCTTTCGAGCGAAATTTCTCTCTATTTCGATCTCAAAGGACCCAGTCACGTTATCTCGACCGGCTGCACCAGCTCGACCGACGCGATCGGCTATGCGTTGAATCTTATTCGATTCGGTCTGGCCGACCATCTGATAACGGGCGGAGTCGATGCGACGATTACTCCGGCCATCATGCATGGGTTTTCGATCATGCGCGTCGTCTCGGCGTCGCACAATGAGGAGCCTCGGCGCGCGTCGCGGCCGTTCGACCGCCGGCGCGATGGATTCGTTCTCGGCGAAGGCGCGTGGATTCTGGTTCTCGAAGAGATGGAGCACGCCCTGCAGCGCGGTGCGACCATTTTTGCCGAGCTTCTGGGCTACGGTTCGACTTGCGACGCTTACCACACCGTGCGTCTGGACCCCAGCGGCGAAGAGCCGGCGCGCGCCATGAGCCTTGCGCTTGAGGACGCAGGCATAGCCAAAGACGAGGTCGGCTATCTCGCGCCGCACGGAACCTCGACGGTCTTGAACGACAAAACAGAAACTCGGGCGATCAAACTTTGCTTCGGGCGCAGGGCGTACGACATTCCGATGAGTTCGATCAAGTCGATGATCGGCCATCCTCAAGGCGCTTCGGGCGCGGCCGGAGTCACCGCTTCAATTTTAGCTTTGCAGCACGGCTTTTTGCCGCCGACGATCAACTATGAGGAGCCCGATCCGGAATGCGACTTGAACTACCTTCCCAATAAAGGCTTGGCGAGAAGCGCAGAGATCGCTCTGTGCAACTGCATCGCCTTTGGATCGAAGAATTCGGCGCTCGTGTTGGGGCGAGGCAATGGAAAATGAGGCGGAGTCTCGAAAAAGAGATGATGGACTTGCCGGGAAATCCCCGCGAGCTCCTGGAAGAAGATCTGGCCAATCTGAGAACCATCAACCGCTCACTGGGCGCTTACCGCGGCGTGCTGCGTTATTTGCGCCGCGTTACGAGAGCGGGGAGGATTAGAGCTTTTTCTCTTTTAGATCTGGGTACCGGAGCCGGCGATCTCCCGGCGGCCCTCGCCCGCTGGGCGCGGAATGAGGGAATCGACGCCAAGATCGTCGGCTTGGATCTGAATCAGGTGACCCTCGCTGTTGCGCGCGGGCAGACCGAAAGGTGTCCTGAAGTATCCCTTGTGCGCGCCGATGTCTTTCGCCTCCCTTTCATTCCTTCGTCCTTTGACTTCGTCCACGCCTCCCAACTGTTGCATCATTTTACCGAGGACGAAATCGTGGCGCTCCTCAAAGATTGTTCAACAATCGCCCGCCGCGGCATTCTGGTCAGCGATCTCGTTCGCCATCCGCTGGCCTATTACGGAATCAGCGCTCTGACGCGGCTCTTCTCGCGCAACCAGATGACCCGGACCGATGCGCCGCTCTCCGTTAAGAGAGCATTTACTCTAAGCGAGTGGAAAGATTTGTTCGACCGTGCTGCCATTGGCCATGCGCGAGTTGCGGCGCTTTTTCCTTTTCGGATTTTTGCCTTCTTCCCGCTTGTGTCCTATGAAGCGCTTTGATGTGGCAATCGTGGGTGCCGGGCCGGCCGGCTGCTCCTCGGCGATTTTCTTGGCGCACCGGGGCTACTCCGTCGCGCTTCTCGACAAAGCTCTCTTTCCGCGGGATAAGCTCTGCGGCGATTTTTTGAACCCGGCGAACTGGAAAATCTTCGATCGCTTGGGTATTCGAGACGCGCTGCTTTCGCTGCAGCACGAGAAGGTCGAATCCTTTCTTATCTCTACGCAGTCAGCTTCAGCGACTGTGCCTTTTCCTTCCCGGAACGGGCGTTCTTTTTTCGGCCTGGGCCTCAAGCGCAGTCTTTTTGACGATTTGCTCCTTCGCCTGGCGGAAAGGGACGGTGTGACGGTCCGGCAAGGCTGTAAACCGAGTGAGCTTAGCCGAGATGAGACGGGATGGGTTTTGACATGCGGAGATTCTTCGTCTGTGAATAAACTCCATGCGAAGCTCTTGATCGGCGCCGATGGCCGCAATTCCTGGGTCGCCCATCGATTGGGCTTGACCGCACCGGATGAAAGCTCCGGAAGGTTCGTGGCTTTTCAGACGCATCTTCGCCGTTGCAGAGGCATTAAAGGAGCCGTCGAGATCCATCTCTTTCCCAGCGGCTATGCCGGACTTGTCGGCCTGGGTGAAGGAATGGCGAATCTTTGTTTTACCGTAGAGAAAAAAGTTGTGCGACAGAGTTCGTCAGTCGATGCCCTCTTGAGAAAATATCTGTTCCAGAATGTTCGTCTCAAAGATGCGCTGGAGACTGCCGAGATGGTGGGCGAGGTTCGTTCGATGTATCCGGTTTATTTTTCGCCGCGGCGCTGCTACGGAGACGGATTTCTCCTTGTAGGGGATGCGGCTCGGGTGACGGAGCCGGTGACCGGTGAGGGAGTTTATTTTGCGCTAAAGAGCGGAGAACTGGCCGCCGCAGCAGCGGATCTGGTTTTGAAGCGCGGAGTCATCTCGGCGCGGCAGCTCTCCTCCTATCATTTGGCTTGCCGGAGGACTTTTGCCCGGCGTCAGAGAATCAATCGGCTGGTCCGCGCCGCCATCCATCGTCCGTATTTGCTGACGCCGCTAGTCGGCCTCTCCCCCAAATACAACTTTCCCGTCGTCGCGTTGCTCAACAGTGTCTGCCAAGCGGTTCCTTAGCGGTTGCGTATTTTCCTCTTGTCATTGACGCAGAAGCGAATAAAATTGCCAATCATGAGCGACGAATTCACCCGGACCGAGCAGAAGGCTCTCGTCTCGTTCTTCACCAATCTCGATCAGCCGGTCTTCGGACTCAAGCTCCCGCAGGAGGTCGCCGGGGCGCTTTTCTCGCGCTACAGTCGCTCGACAAAGAGCCTGCGCCGGACTTTTCTGGACGAGTTTCTGGGAGATCCGGAGCTTGCCTTAAAGGACCTGCTGGGCGGACAAGTCCCCGGAAGCGATCAGAGCGACGCGCTCAAAAAGGCGCGGGCTTTTTATGAGCGCGTCTTGATCGGTTATGGCGACGATTCCGTGGCGCAATTGGGCGGCGCGCATATCGCGTGCGAAAAAATATCCAACGTCGCGGCAAACATTCTGGAAGACGCGCGCATCGGCATCGCCCCGCTCGAAAAATCGACGCGCTACGTCCGCTTCGACCAGAAAGATGAAGCCGGAAATTTTCTTTTCTACCGCGAGCCCAAAATCATGGCATCCCCACATCGAGCGAAATATTTGGCAGTGATGGATCTCTTGTTTGACACGTATTCCCGGCAGATCGAGCCGGTGATCGAGTTTGTAAAACAATCCCTTCCCATCGAAGACGTCGAGCTGCGCCACCCTCAGAGCGGCGAGCCGTTATCGTATGGGGAAGCACAAAAAGACGAGAAGCTTCGGAAATGGGCCGAGAGCGCCTATCGCGCGACGATCAGGACCCAGGCCTGCGACATTCTGCGCGGCTATTTGCCCGCCGCGACGCTCACCAACGTGGGCTTCTTCGGCGTCGGGCAGGCTTTCGAATATATTCTTACCAAGCTCTACTCCCACGAGCTGACCGAGGCGAGAGATCTGGCCGGGGCGATGCATCGGGAACTTAACCAACTCATTCCCTCGTTCGTCAAGCGGGCGAAACGCAGCGAATATCTGGCCGAGACGCACGCGGCTTTACGCTCAATGACGTCCACGCTCATTAGCGCGTTGCCCGCCAAGTCCGGCGAGGCGGTAACGTTAGTAGACTATGACGGAACGGCGGAAGAAAAAATTATCGCCGCAATCCTCTATCCTCATTCCCAACAACCGCTGCAGCAGTTGAGAACTTCGGTGAATCGAATGTCGGTGAATCAGCGGCGAGAAATTCTCGATGAATATATCAAGCGTCGGCGGCACAGGCGGGACAAGCCGGGGCGCGCGCTGGAGCAGATTTATTACACCTTCGACGTCACCGGGAACTTGGGTCTTTATCGGGACCTGCACCGCCACCGTATCCTCACACAGGAGAGGCAGGACTTCACGACCGTCCGCGGTTACGATACGCCCGGAGAAATCGTGGAGGCCGGGTTTCAAGCCGACTTCGCTCGCTGCATGGAGAGGGCGTCTGCGCTTTACGACAAAATCCGCCCTGACTTTCCACTGGAAGCCCAGTACGTTGTGCCGTTCGCGTACAAGATCCGCTGGACCATGACGATGAATCTCCGCGAGGCCGTGCACATCGGCGAGCTGCGCACGATGCCGCAGGGACATCCCGATTATCGATTCATCGTCCAGGAGATGTGGCGCAGGATTGAGAAAGTTCATCCCGCGCTGGCCGGTTGCGCCAAGTTTATCGACTGGAAAACTTATCGCCTCGGCCGGTTACAGTCGGAGATGAGAAGCGAGTATAAAAAGTCGACTTTCGAGTGAGTCAATGCGTAGGGTCGTCGCTCTGTATCTGCTGGCAGCTGCGATTTTAGCCGCGGAAGCTCCCGCGCAAACCGTCAAGCTGCAATCGGCCTATTCCACGATCGCGGTCGGGCAATCGCTGATATGGGTG
>CAZNES010000055.1:0-28562 GCA_964572145.1 uncultured Syntrophobacteraceae bacterium | reverse complement strand
GAGACTTATATCGGGCAACGGCCCGCCCTGTTGGCCATCGATCTGTATAATTTGGTCTATGAAGGCGGCCCGAAACAACCCCACGAGCTGGTAAAAACCCATAAGAGTTCTTGCGGCATCTACGCTTATAACGCCATCAAGCCGACGCAGGAGCTTTTTGCGCTCGCCCGCTCGTTGATGATTCCAATCTTCTACACCACTACGGAAACACGCAAGGAAGTGGATCCGGAGGCGGTGTCCGCCACCAACCGCGAAAAGACGACGCTCGCCGACGATGCTTATAAAGTTCGCGAGGAGTTCAAGCCGCAAGCGGGCGATATCATCATCTACAAAGAGCGCGCCAGCGGCTTTTTCGGCACGCCGTTGGTCGCCCATTTGACGCAAAGAGGCATCGACAGTCTTATCGTCTGCGGGGAGACGACGAGCGGCTGCGTGCGCGCATCCTGCGTCGACGCTTACTCGTCGGGATATCACGTTTCCATCGTCGAAGAATGCGTCTTTGACCGCAGCCCGCTGTCGCACAAGGTCAACCTCTTCGATCTACATCACAAGTATGCGGACGTCATGACGCTCGAGGAAACCAAGGAACATCTCAAACGTGAACGGCCGCGCCGGGCAAAATAAAATATCGGGTCGGCAAAAATCGGCATCCGCCAGCGGGAGCAACAGGCCATCGTGGATCGTCTTTTAACGGTTGGAAGAGCCGAGCCGAGGGCGGAAGGACCTGAAAAGGTAACGGGAAAGGCCGCTTACGCCGCGGATCGAATGTTCCCCCGAATGGTTTGGGGAAAAGCGGTGCGCAGCGAGCTTCCTCATGCCAGGATTCTCCGCGTCGATGTCTCGAAGGCAAAGGTGTATCCCGGAGTTCTCGCGGTTCTGACCGCGGATGACGTGCCGGATGTATTGACGGGCAGGCAATTACAGGACACTCCCGTTCTCGCGCGGGACCGCGTGCGCTTTATCGGCGAAAAAGTCGCCGTTGTCGGGGCGGAAAGTCGTGAGATTGCCGAGGAAGCCGCCGAGCTGGTCGCTGTTGAATACGAAGAATGGCCCGCCGTTTTTTCCCCTCTCGACGCTATGCAGGAAGGTGCTCCGGTGCTCCACGAAGAGATGGCCTCATATGTCAACCTGCCGCAACCGACCGCCAAAATCCCCAACGTCCATTCGCACGTGCAATGGCGCGCCGGCGACTCTGAAACGGGCTTTGCAGAATCGGATTTCGTCTTCGAGCAGACTTTCGCCACGCAGCGGACCCATCAGGGTTATCTCGAACCCCATGCGTGCGTGGTTCGCATCGATGAACAGGGCCGGATCGTCGTCACGGCTTCGAACAAGGTTCCTTTTCCCACTCGCAAGTACCTCGCCCATGCGACCGGAGCGGACGAGAAAAAACTTATCATCGAGCTGAGCCCAGTGGGAGGAGACTTCGGCGGGAAAGGCGCGCTCATGGATACCCCGCTGTGTTACTTTCTCGCCAAAGCGACCGGCCGCCCCGCCAAGATGATCATGACCTATGCCGAAGAGCTCATGGCCGCCAATCCTCGTCACCCCTCGACCGTTACCGTCAAGACCGGAGTCAAGAGCGACGGAAGAATATGGGCGAGAGAGGTAAAGGCGGTTTTCAATAGCGGCGCCTACGGCGGATTCAAGCCGAACGTGATCGTCAATCTGCCGGGCGCGCGCATGGGCGCCGGCGCCTACCGAATCCCTCACGTCAAGATCGACGCTTACTCGGTCTACACCAACTGCGTCCCGTGCGGCCACGTAAGGGGACCGGGCGAAGCTCAGGTGATCTTCGCGGTCGAGTCCCACATGGACTACGTCGCGCGCGAGATGAACATCGACCCTTACAAGTTTCGGATGATCAACATCTTGAAGTCGGGAGACCTGCTCGACAACAGCGTGCGGTTGGAGACCGATATGGGAAGCCGACTGTTGGCGAAGCTCCGGACAAAGCTAGGCTCGCGAAGCGCAAAACGAAAAAAAACTATTACCGGCAAAGGAATCGCGATTGCCGTCAAAGAGGCGCATCACGGCGAGGCTATTGCGGAGGTGGGCCTGGATGACGCGGGAAAAGCTTACGTCCTGACGACCGTGCCCGATACGGGAACCGGATCGCATACGATATTTCGCCAGATCGCCGGTGAAGCGCTGGATCTTCCGGCGGACGATGTCAGGGTAGTCGTGGGTAACACCGAGAGCTTTCCCAACGACGTCGCGGTCGGCGGGAGCCGCGTGACGTATCTATCCGGTCAGGCCGTGTATACCGCCGCGCTGGCTTTGCGTAAGAAACTGATCGACTTGACCGCTTCGCATCTCCAATGCCTGCCGGGCGCTGTCAGAATTTCCCGCGGCATCATGTCGGCTCCACAGCGAAAGAAACTGACCCTGTCCGATCTCGCGCGTCTGGGCAGGTTGCGGAGTGTAAGTCTGAAAGCCGCCGGTAATTTCAAGGCGGAACCCGGAACCGGAGGAGTTTCCTTCTACGCGCAGGGGGCCGAGGTCGAAGTGGACCCGGACACGGGACAGGTTCGAGTATTGAAGATCGTCTCCGCGCACGACGTGGCGACCATCATCAATCCCGTGCTCCATCAAGGACAAATCGAAGGCGGGATGGTTCAAGGTCTCGGCTTTACGCTGATGGAGAATCTGGCGGATGAGGACGGAAAAATTGCCCCTGTCAGTTTGGGGGACTATAAGATGCCAAACATCAAGGACGTCCCCGTGCATCAAACGATCTTCGTAAAAGAAGCCCGGGGACCGGCGCCTTTCGAAAGCAAACCGATCGGCGAGCATAGTACAAGCCCCACGGCGGCAGCCGTGATGAACGCGATCTACGACGCGACCGGCATACAGATCAGGGAGACGCCGGTTACGGCGGAAAGGATCTACAGCGCTCTCCAAGAAAAACGCCGCGGTCGTCCCGGCTAAACGGCATGTGTTGGCTGAATTTCTCCAGCGTCGAATCCGCGCCTTGACAGGGACGGCGTGATACTTATAGACAGAAAGTTTGGTGGAGCATGGAAGCGCAACTTGCAGCGAGAATCGTCGGTGGATTGAAAGAGGCGGGCATCAGTTTTGTCTCGTATCTCCCCGAAACCAGGTTGAGCGAGATCGTGCCGCTCTTCCGCGAAGACCCGTCATTCATGGTCGTCCCCGTGGCCAACGAAGCGGAAGCCATTTCAATTTCCGCGGGCGCCTCCCTGGGTGGAAGACCGGCGGCGGTATACATGGAAGGCAGCGGCGTTTACATCGGGTCGTACAATCTGCTCGTTCTAGGCAGGCGGCTCGGGGTTCCGATGCTGCTGATCGTCGCCTACTACGGAAGCGTCCTCGACACGCGCAACAGCTTTCTTTACGCGATGCCCGGCATTCACCTAATCCCCATTCTCAAATCGCTCGACATACAATATGAGGTTTTTGAAAACGGCGATTCCCTGGAGACCAAGATCAAAGGCTGCGTGAAAATGATGCACGCCATCAAGCAGCCGATAGCTTTACTCTTCACGGGAGAATTTACTATATGAACCGCTACGATTGTTTCGAGTTTCTGGTTCCGTCGATAACGGACCAATTGGTCGTGGGATCCCTCAGCGGGCAGCGAGTCGAATGGGGACATCTGTCGCGCCACCCGGGCAATCTTCTCGTAGCATCCATGGGCGCCGCGCTGGGGATAGGCATCGGGCTGGCGCTGGTTTTGCCTCATCGAAAGGTCATCGTGCTCGAATCGGACGGGAGCCTTTTACTGTCCCTTTACAATTTGCCGACGTTGGGCAACTTGAACCTTCCCAACCTGGTTGTTTTTGTCTTCGACAATGAGGTTTACAGCGGAACGCGGATCAGCGAGCCCAGCGCAACCGCCGGCAAAACCGATCTGGCGGCGGTTGCGCGAAGCTGCGGCGTCGAACGAGCGGTCACCGTGCGCGACCTGGAGTCCTACAAGCAAGAGGCCACAAAAGCGCTGAAGGAAAACGTCCTTAGCTTCGTGGTCTGCAAGGTGGAAAAAACCACCGGCCACCGTCAAATCCAACGGCCCACGGAAGATCTCTGGGAGCACAAGTACCGGTTTGTGAGGTATCTGGAAAAAACCGAAGGCAAGCAAATCTTTCTGGGCCGCGGGTAGTCCGTCAACGCAGAGAATTTAGGAGATGTTCCATGGTTGAACGAGTTTGGGATCGTTTTTTAACGGAACAGAACAAGGCGATACTCGGAAACAAGCAGCCGCGACCGATCGGTATTCTTTCATCGATACAGCTGCTCGATGAATCCGCTTTTCTCGATCTCTCGAAGGAATGAATAATCAAACATATCTTTTGATTCCCGGGATGGGAGTCGCGTCTTGCATTACGACAATGTGTGATTGCAAGACCTGTCCCCACTTCCTTTTGCAATTTGAGATTTGCAATCCTTAAGACTGCTCCTCGGTCTACACTGTGTGATGTTCTTTCCTCGACGCATGAATAGTCCAGGCTAGGAGCCTATCCGAGTAATGTCTTTCGTCAAAACTCGACCTCGTAGAATGCCCCAGGATCAACGAACGGCGGTTCGGGAATGGTTTTCCTACCCCCTAAACCGGCGATTTTTGGATTACTCGGACACACTCCTAGCTTCCCGAAGCGGGGGAGTTCTGTTAAGGATCAGTCTCTGGGACCGAAAAGGGGATTCCAATGGCCAATCCAACGCGACTTCGACTGATTCAGTTCAAAGCCGGCTACAATCTTCCGGTTCACGTCGGCAGAGAGAAAGGAATCTTCGAGAGACACGGCCTAGAGATCGATTTCGCTTACACACCGGGCTCACTTTATCTTAGCGACGCCCTGCGAAACGAGGAGTTTGAGATCGGCCACACCGGCGCCGACGATGTGGTTGCCGACGTGGAAGACTTTGGCGGCGGGCCTTCCGGTCTCTTTCTCTTTATGGGTCTCCATAGCGGCCTGTTGAGCGTCGTCGGCGCGCCGGGCATGAAGACGGTCGAGTCGCTGCGTGGTAAGGAGTTGGCCGTCGATGCGCGCGCGAGTGGTTTCGTTTTTATTCTGGAAAAATTTCTTCGCTCGAAGGGTTTTGGTTCTGACGATTACAAGTTCGTCGAAGTCGGCGGCGTGGAGAAGCGCTACCATGCCTTGTTGGAGGAAAAATTCGCCGCCACGCTGCTTACGCCGCCGTTTGTCGGCAATACCCTCGAGCAGGGCTGCCATCTGCTAGCGCGCGGCGAGCAAATTATGCCCTGCTATCAAGCAACCGGCGGCGCGGCTAAGCGATCCTGGGCGGAAAAGAATCGGGATGTCCTCATCAGGTACATCCGCGCGTACGTCGAGGCGACGCAGTGGTGCTTCGAATCAAAGAATCGCGCTCAATGTCTTGAGCTTCTAAGCCAGCACAACGCCATCGAAGGCAAGCCGGCTGAGGAAACGCTCGATGCGCTTCTCGATCCGGCCTATGGCATCTATCCCAAGGCGGAATTAAATCTTCCCGGCCTCGCAGCCGTTCTCGCACTGCGCGCGGAGATGGGTTATTTAAAACGTCCTCTGCCGCCTGCGGAAAAATATTTCGATCTCTCTTACTACAGGAGCGCTGTCAGGTCTTTGAGCAGCTAGATCATAGGGCGCGTTCGACTTTAGATGAACTGGTTGGCCTGTTACTGAAAACCCAGCGTATGAGAGGAGTCGTGCGAGGTTCTTTGTCCGGTTCTTATCGGGAAGCCGTTCGGTGCAAAGCGAGATCTGGATGAGCGATATCCGCGGCGGTCTTATTTAGATCGGCAATGTGCTTGGCAAAATCCGAGAGGATATCGGCAATCCGGCGTTCACTCTTTAGAAATGCGGTCCCGATCAAAGCAGCATTGTATCCGAGATGCACCAGCGCATCGATGTCCCCCGGCTCATGAAGGCCGCTTTCCGCCACCGCGATCCTCCCCGGTGGGATCAGATGACGGAGCTGTCGGTGCCGCTGGGGAAATGTCGTCTTATCCTCACCGAGCAACTGGGTGGCTCGCATTCTCAGTCCACTCTCAAACCGGCGCGAGTTGATGCCCCAGATCTTCGCGTCTCTCGGCACTATCGCTGCTTGGTGTTGCGCAACAGCCTCGCTCATCCCGATCTCAACCAACGTCTCCAGCCCTAACGATTGGGCGAGTTCGAACAAATCTTGCAATCGATCCGGCTCCGGCTCATGAACCGAACACATGAGAAGCATCGCATCGGCGCCGAATACTCTTGTTTCCCATACTTGGTACTCGTCAACGATAAAATCCTTGCGGAGAACCGGCTTGCTGGTTGCTCTGCGCACCTGCGAAAGTCGGTCCAGGGAGCCACCGAAGAATGGCTCATCGGTGAGAACGGAGATCGCAGTTATAATCGGAGAAGCATTATATACGTTAAGCGCATCGGCGACGTTGCGCGGGTTCATCTCTTCAGCGCTGGGAGACCGTTGTTTGATTTCCCCAACGATACTGAAGCCATTAGAAAGCGCCTGCTCCAGCGATCTCGTCGGCGCCGCGTCTTTGGCTCTGCGCTGAAGTTCAGACAGCGGCAAACGCGAACGGCGCTTCTCCAGATCGGCGCGCGTTCGCTGAAGGATGTCGTCGAGCAATGACATGGTTACGTTCCCAAGTAAAAAACAGTGTCAAGTCTACCATGAGCCTCTTATAGCAATTGTAGCCTGGCGTCTAGCCGTACCGTTAAACTATAATCCGTTGATAAGCTCGTAACACCTTGGAAACCCTGGCCGTCGAGAAGGCGGCGGGTGCAAGGCGGAGCGAGGGTTCGCACCGGAGCGTACATCGGCAGTACGTGAGGATGCGAGCCTGAAGCGACAACGCAGCAAGCGCCCCTTATCGACGGATCAGGGTTAGATCAGGCTCAGGTTGACCATAAATGTGCCTACTTGGGCACGCATCGGCAATCCCGGCTTCCCCTTAAAACGCGCGGAAAAATACCCGATATCTCTAAGTTGAATTAATCCATCTGCCTTCTCAAAAACGTCGGGATGTCGAATTTGTCGTCGTCGTCCTGCTTGCTGAACTGGACGGCGGCCTTTTCCAGCGGCACGGGCTCGGCCTCTTCGCCGCTCGCTTTCCTGCGCTGCCAGGTGGGCGCTTCGAGATCGTCCACGATCGTTCCCAGATGGACGACCTTCTTGCCTCGGTTGTTTGCCACGGCGGCCGCAGCGGCCGCGGCAAGGCTATTGATCGGCTGCCGGCGTTCTTCTTTTTCGCCGAAGCCGGTGGCGATCACCGTCACGCGGATCTCGTCTTTCATCCGCTCGTCGATCACCGCGCCGAAGATGATGTTGGCGTCCTCGTGCGCCTCTTCCTGAATCATCGTCGCCGCCTCGTTCACTTCGTGCAGCCCGAGATCGGGGCCGCCGGTGATGTTGATGAGCAGCCCGCGCGCGCCGTGAATCGAGATGTCTTCCAACAGCGGGCTGGAGATCGCCTTCTGCGCCGCCTCGATTGCGCGATTTTCTCCCGACGCGGTGGCCGCGCCCATGAGCGCCAGTCCCATCTCGGCCATCACGGTGCGCACGTCGGCGAAATCGAGATTGATCAGTCCCGGCGTCATGATGAGATCCGAGATACCGCGCACGGCCTGGAGCAGGATGTCGTCGGCTCTATTAAAGGCTTCGAGCATCGTCGTGGTCCGCGCGGCGATGCTGAGCAGGCGTTGATTGGGAATCACGATCAGCGTATCGACGCTTTGTTTCAGCTCGTGAATTCCCTCGTCGGCCTGGCGCATTCTTTTTTTGCCTTCGAACAGGAAAGGCTTGGTGACCACGCCGACGGTGAGCGCGCCGATCTCGTGCGCGATCTTGGCGATGACCGGCGCTCCGCCGGTGCCGGTGCCGCCGCCCATGCCGGCGGTGATAAAGATCATATCCGCGCCGGCCAGATACTCGCGCAGCTTGGCCTCGTCCTCCATCGCCGCGCGCCGCCCGATCTCGGGATTGGCGCCGGCGCCGAGCCCCTTGGTGATCTGCTCCCCGAGCTGAATCTTCACCGTGGCGCGGTTGGCCTCGATCGCCTGTGCGTCGGTGTTGGCGACGATAAAATCCACTCCGGTGAGCTTGCCCGCGATCATCGTGTTGACGGCGTTGCCGCCGCCACCGCCCACGCCGATCACTTTAATCCGCGCGCCCAACTGAACGTGCTCTACTAACTCAAACATAAAGCTCCCTCCTTTGGTTGATGCACGCCGTTGAAAAAGGCCCATCTACTGCGTTGCGCTCGACGGCTCTCGCGCGCCTTGTAGCTGGGACCTTTTTGATCGGCCTGTGAATAGCGTCAATTTTCACGCCTGTTTAAAAAAATTCGCCGAGCCAATCCACCATGCGGCCCCTGACTTTGCCGAAAATATTGTCCTCGCGGACGCGGAAAAAGTTTTTTTCCTGCCGCTTCATGCCATAGAGAACCAGCCCGACGCCGGTCGCGTAAATCGGACTGGAGATGACGTCGACGAGCCCGCCCACGTGGATCGGAAGTCCGAGACGCGCGGGCATGCCCATCACGTCTTCCGCCATCTCGACCATGCCGGGGAGCAACGTCGATCCTCCGGTCATCACGACGCCCGACGCGAGCGAGCCGTCGTAACCGGACTTGGCGATTTCCCGGCGGATGAGCTGAAAGATTTCGTCGAGGCGCGGCTCGATGATCTCGCAGAGGATTTGTCTTGAGATCGTCCGGGAGTTTCGTCCGCCGACGCTCGGCACCTCCACTCGCTCGTCGCGCGTGACCATGTTGGTGCGCGCGTAACCGTATCTCTGCTTGATTTTCTCCGCCTCGCCGATCGGCGTGCGCAGTCCGGCCGCGATGTCGCTCGTCAGATGATTGCCGCCGATGGCGAGCACCGCCGTGTGCTTGACCACGCCGTCGTGAAACAGGGCGATGTCGGTCGTGCCGCCGCCCATGTCCACGAGCGCCACGCCCAGCTCTTTCTCCTCGGAGGACAGGACCGCTTCGGCGGAGGCGAGCGGCTCGAGCACGATGTCGGCGACGTTGAGTCCGGTGCGGTTGCAGCACTTGATGATGTTCTGCGCCGAGGTGACGGCGCCGGTCACGATGTGGACTTTCGCCTCCAGCCTGACGCCCGACATTCCCAGCGGCTCTTTGATGCCGTCCTGCTCGTCGATGATGTAGTCTTGCGGCAAAATGTGCAGCACCTCGCGGTCCATCGGGATCGCCACCGCCTTGGCCGCGTCGATCACGCGCTCGACGTCGCGCTCGCTCACCTCTTTGTTTTTGACCGCGACGATGCCGTGGCTGTTGAAGCCTTTGATGTGCCCGCCCGCGATTCCGGTAAAAACGGAATTGATCTCGCATCCGGCCATCAGCTCTGCTTCTTTGACGGCTTTTTTGATCGACTCGACCGTGCTCTCGATATTGATCACCACGCCCTTGCGCAGCCCCTGAGACAGGTGGGAGCCGACGCCGATCACCTCGACGCCCCGCTCCGTCATCTCGCCGACGATGGCGCACACTTTGGAGGTCCCGATGTCCAAACCGACGACGAGGCCATTTTTCCTGCTCATGTTGTCTTCGCTCCGCTCAGAATTTCTCCGCCAAAGTACTGTGGCGGACAGATCTCAAATCTGCATCTCCGCTAACTCTTCAACTCTTCGACCCTCTCCTTTAACCCTCGCCCTTCCAGGGAGAGGGAAGGGTGAGGGTTCCCTTCATCCTTTTCTAAGCTTCGCGATAACTTGATTCCTGAAGCTCAAATCCAAAACGGCGAGGCGATCTTCGTTGCCTTTCCACAGCGCGAGCACGCGCTCGAGCCTTTTGACCTTGTCTGCCCAATTCCCCTCGCCCATGGCGAGCGCGACCCGGCGGCCCACGGGATAGACGATCAATCCTTCCTGCGGCAGAAAATGTATTTCAGAAAGCGCGAAAGCGTCCTTAACCATGAGATCGTTCAAGCCGAGCGCTTCCTGAATCCGCTGCCGCGTGGCGAACGAAGTCGGAGACCGGAGATCGTCCTGCTTGAGCCCGGTCAGCAGCGGTAAATCGGTCCGCTCGCCCTCTTCCACCGCCTTGAAAATGAACCCGTCGCGGTCGACGTAGTAGAGTTTACCCAGGGCCGCGATGGCTTTGGCTTGCCGCTCTTCGACCTCGATCACCACGCGGCGGGGAAATTCCCGGCGCACCAGCACGCGGCCGACCCACGGATGGCGCCCGACTTTGCTTTCGATCTCCGTCGGATCGACTCTCCAGATGCTCATCCCGTGGCTCAAGCCCGCCAGCGCGACGATCTCGCTGCCGCCGACTTTTTCTCCGCCGTTCACTTTGATCTCGCGCACGGAGAAAATCTCGTTATCGACAACGCCGTCGCGCATCTGTGACGCGATTTGTACCGCTCGCTCCCAATCCACGTAGAGCAGCATCGAAGCGAGCGCCGCGCCCAGCGCCATCTCGATCAAAAGGCGCAGGCGCCCGCCTTTGGCCTCGGCTTTTTTGTTGCTCTTGTGCGAGGGAAAAAACTTCATTCTTTTTCGCGCCCTGCCGGCCACTCGCCCAGGAATTTAACCTCGGGAAAAAGCTCGACGCCGAATTTTCGTTTCACTTCCGACCGCGCGAGATCCATGAGCTGCTTTACGTCTTCGGCGCGCGCGCCGCCGAGATTGACCATGAAATTCGCGTGGCGCGCGGAAATCTCCGCGCGGCCGATGCGCCTTCCTTTCAGGCCCGCGGCTTCGATCAGCCGGCCGGCGAAATCTCCCGGCGGGTTGCGGAACATCGACCCGGAATTGGGGTAGCCGGTGGGCTGGCTCTGTTTTCTCTTCGTCACCAGCTCGCGAACTTTCGCGCCCAGATCTTCCGCGTCTTTCTTTTCGAGCCGCAAGCACGCTGCGGTCACGACGGTCCCGGAGGGAAGATGAGACTCGCGATACGTGAAAACCATCTCATCGCGGCGAAACCGGATCGCCTCGCCGTTGACGGTCACTCCTTCAACGGCCGCGACGATTTTTTCCATCTCCGAGCCGTAGGCGCCCGCGTTCATCACCAGCGCGCCGCCGACGCTTCCCGGTATTCCTTCGGCAAATTCCAATCCGGCGTATCCCCGCCGCGCGGCCTCGCGCACAAGCTGCGTGACGGCGTAGGCCGCGCCGACGTCCACGAGCGCGCCCTTTCCTTCTTCGCGCCACGAGATGCGCTTGAATTCGCCGCCGAGCCGCAGCACCGCGCCGCGAATGCCCAGATCGCTCACCAGAACGTTGCTGCCTTTGCCCACGAGACAAAAAGGAATCCGGTGCGCATCGAGCAACCTGAGCGTTTCAATCAGCGCCTGATGGGTCTCCACGTCGAGAAAATAGTCGGCGGGCCCGCCGATTTTCATCGTCGTGTAACGAGCCAGTGGCTCGTCGAGCTTCACGGTCAAACCGGCGATCGCTCTCAAGGCCTGCAGTAGTGATGTGCCGATTTCTTGTTCCATCGCGGCCAGCATTCAGTTTTTCAATTCAAAATTAAAAATTAAAAACTCAAAATTACTTTTGTAACGCTTCCACCAATTTCTCTCCCACCTTGTAGATGTCGCCCGCGCCTAGCGTGAGCACGATGTCGCCCGATTGAAGCTTGGGAAGCAGGCGCTCGACGATCTCGTCTTTATCCGCGACGTATTCGGCCTCGAGGTGGCCGCGTCGCTTGATCGCCTGGTAGAGCGACTTGCCGGTGGTCCCGGCGATCGCCTCTTCCCCCGCGGAATAGATCTGCGTGAGGACGAGGCGGTCCGCCTTGTCGAACGAAGTGAGAAAGTCTTCGAACAAATCCCGCGTGCGGCTGTAGCGATGCGGCTGAAAAATTACCGTGAGCGGCCGCTCCCAGCTATCGCGAATCGCCTGGATCGTCGCCTGGACTTCCACCGGATGATGGCCGTAGTCGTCGATCACGAGAATGCCTTTGGCTTCGCCTTTGACTTCGAAGCGGCGGTGAATACCCTCGAACGATTCCAGCCCCTCGGCGATTTTGGCGAACGGAATCTCCAGCTCTTCGGCGGCGGCGACCGCCGCCAGCGCGTTGAGCGCGCTGTGCCGTCCCGGCAAACGGAGCCGCAGCCGTCCGAGAGTTTTCCCGCGGCGCGCAACCGAGAACTCCGCCTCCATCGGCCGGCTGTGGAGGTCTTGCGCCGTGTACTCGGCTTCCGGAGAAAACCCATAGGTGACGAATCGCTTCCGCGCCTTGGGCAAGAACGCGCGCACCACAGGATGGTCGAGACAGAGGACGGCGAGCCCGTAGAACGGAATCTTGTTGATGAAATCGAGAAAGCTCTCGGTGAGCCGGTCCATCGTCTGATAGAAATCCATGTGCTCGCGGTCGATGTTGGTGACGACGGCGATCGTCGGCGAGAGGAGCAAAAAAGTCCCGTCGCTCTCGTCCGCCTCCGCGACCAGGAAATCCCCCTGCCCCAACTTGGCGTTGCTGCCGAACGAGCGGACTCGGCCGCCGATGACCATCGTGGGATCGAGGCCGGCGGCGCTGAGCACGGCCGCGATCATCGAGGTCGTCGTCGTCTTGCCGTGGCTCCCCGCGACGGCGATGCCGTATTTCATCCGCATCAGCTCGGCCAGCATCTCGGCGCGCGGAATCACCGGAATGCTGCGCCGGCGCGCTTCGAGCACTTCCGGATTGGAAAATTTGACCGCGGTGGAGATCACTACGACCGACGGATCGCCCTTGAGATTGCCGTCGCGGTGGCCGAGAAAAATGTCCGCGCCTAGGGCGCGCAGTCGCTCCGTTGCTTCGCTCTTGCGCAGGTCCGAGCCGGTGACCGAATAGCCCAGGTTGAGCAAGACTTCGGCGATGCCGCTCATGCCGATGCCGCCGATCCCGACGAAGTGGATCCGGTGTTTTTTCTCAAGCATAATTCCGTTAGGCGTCGCCTCACGCCTTACCCCTCACGAACCAAGGCATAGCATTCATCGACGATTTTTTTGGCCGCGTCCGGCCGGCCGAGGCGCTCGGCCGCGCGCGCCATCGCCGCGAGGCGCGTGCGGTCCTGATACAGACCGCGAACCCGCGCGGCCAGCTTTCCTCCTTCGAGCTGCCGGTCGAGGATCATTTCGGCCGCGCCGCGGTCGCGCAGCGCCTCGGCATGCAGGCGTTGGTGATCATAGGCCGCGTACGGATACGGAATCAGAATCGCAGGCTTTCCGAAGACCGTAAGCTCGGCAATCGTCGCCGCGCCCGCCCGGCAGATGACGAGATCGGCGCGCGCGTAGGCTTCGTCCATTTTATCGATAAACGGAATCACCTCGGCCTCGAACGGCAAAGCGGCGTACGCGGCCTTGACCCATTTCAGGTCCGCCTCACCGGTCTGGTGAACGATGCGAATCTCCGCATCCAAATCCTGAAGGCTCTTCAGCATCTCGACGACGCACTGATTGATGTGCCGCGCGCCCTGGCTGCCGCCGAAAATGAGCACCGTGAATTTGGCGTCCTTTTTCACTTGCGGGAGCTTCTGCCAGCGCACCGGATTTCCCGTCTCGACGACGCGGACTCCGGGAAAATAGCCAGCGGTGGTATCGAAGGCAGTAAAAACGCAATCCACCATTTTTCCTAAGATTTTATTGGTGAGTCCGGGGCGCAGGTTCTGCTCCATGACGGCGGAGCGAATTCCCTGCGTCTTTGCCGCAAGCAAAAAAGGGCCGGACGCATAGCCTCCCAGGCCGATCGCGCAGTCGGGATGGAATTGCCGGATGATTCCGCGCGAGCGAAAAAACCCGGCCGGGATTCCGTAGGCCGCCTGAATCAGGCCGCGCAGTCCTCTGCCCTTGAGTCCTCTGACCGGCAGAGTCTCGAGCGGAAAGCCCGCGGCGGGAACCGCCCGCGCTTCGATTCCGATTTTCGTGCCGACAAATAAAATTTCCATCATGGCGTCCCGCCGGCGAAATTCCTCGGCCACAGCCAAACCGGGGAAGAGGTGACCTCCGGTTCCCCCGCCGGCCATGATCACTCTCATTCTCACCGCCTCCCGCGCGATAGACTCAACAGCATTCCCGCCTCGATCAGGTTGATCACCATCGCCGACCCGCCGTAACTGATGAACGGCAGCACCAGGCCCTTGGTCGGCATCAGTCCCATGACGACTCCCATGTGAATCAGGGCTTGAAGCGCGAGCAAAGTCGTGAGCCCGAAGGCCAGGTGCTGGCTGAACGGATCCTCGATCCTTCCCGCAAGACGCAGCCCGCGCATGATGATGACGGCGAAGAGCGCGAGCACGGCGAGCGCGCCCAAAAGTCCCATCTCCTCGCCGATGACGGAAAAAATGAAATCGGTATGCGCCTCCGGCAGATAAAAAAGTTTCTGGCGGCTCTCGCCGAGACCGCGGCCCCAGAGCTGGCCGGAGCCGAACGCGATGTAGGATTGAATGATCTGAAAGCCGCTGTTCGAGGCGTCGGCCCATGGATCCAAAAACGAGAGCAGCCGGCGCATGCGGTACTCTTTGCCCGTGACCGCGAAGGCGACGACCGGCAGGGCGGCGAGTCCGATCAGCGCGAGGTGCGACGGCCTGGCGCCCGCGACAAAGAGCATGAGAAAGAGCAGCAGGCCGAGCGTCACCGCCGTGCCGAGGTCGGGCTCCATCACGATCAGCCCGATGAAAATTCCGCCGACGACTAAATGCGGCAGCACGCCGATGGAGAAAGTCGTGATCTTGTCGGATTTTTTTGCCAGCGAGTGCGCCAGATACAGCACGAGCGATAGCTTCGCCAGCTCCGCGGGCTGAAAGACAAAGCCGCCGAGGCCGAGCCAGCGCCGCGCGCCGCCGCGCACGACGCCGATTCCCGGCGTCAGAAGCATTATCAACAACAGCAAAACGATTGCGAGGAGCGGATAGACGAACCGCCGGTAGGCCGCGGGCGGAATCAATGCGGTGATAAAGAGCGCCCCGAGCCCGATGCCTGCAGCGATGAACTGCTTGCGAAAGAAATACGTCCCGTCGCCGAAGCGCTCCTGGGCGTAGAGATAGCTGGTGCTGAGCACCATCGTGATGCCGATCGCCAAAAGCACGGCCACGGTGAAAAAGATCCAGCCGTCGACGGCGACGCCGTCTCTTACAATTCTTGAACCAGCGCCTTGAATCGCTTTCCCCTTTCCGTGTAGTCGTGAAACATGTCGAAGCTCGAGCAGGCCGGCGAGAGCAGCACGACGTCGCCGGGCCGGCTGCTTTTATAGGCGTCGCGGACAGCGGCCTCGAGATTTTCCACGACGACCGTATCCGTCAAATGTCCAAGGGACGCGCGGATCTTCTCTTTGGCCGCGCCGAAGAGAATCAACTTTTTTACCGTGCGCTTGATCTCGTCTTTCAACGGAGCGTAATCGCCGCCTTTATCGACGCCGCCGGCGAGCAATAGCACCGGCGCCGAGAAGCCGGCCAGCGACTTCACCACCGCGCCGACGTTGGTGCCCTTGGAGTCGTTGAAGTAGCGCACGCCGTTTTTCTCGCGGACAAATTCGAGCCGGTGCTCGAGTCCGGCGAATCCGTCGATGACTTTTTGGATTACCTGCGCGGAAACGCCCGCCGTCTTCGCCGCCGCGATCGCGGCCATCAGGTTCTCGACATTGTGGACTCCCTGGATCTTCGCCCGCGCGAGAGAGAAACGCTCGTCCTTACCGTTTTGGCCGGCGCTCCGCCAGACGATCTCTTCTCTCGTGGCATAGACACCGTCATCCACCGGCGTCCAGCCGAAAGAAACGACGCGGGAGCGGATGCGCTCTTTGATTTTCCAGACCAGAGGATCGTCGCGGTTGAGAACGGCGAGGTCGTTGCCGTCCTGTGCTGCGAAGATCCGCTCCTTGGCCGCGCAATAAGCTTGGAAGTCCGGGTAGCGGTCGAGGTGATCTTCGGTCAGATTCAAGAGCGCCGCGATCCTCGGCCGGAATATTTCCACCCATTCGAGCTGAAAGCTGCTGACTTCCACCACGCCCCAGTCCCAGTCGCCGCCGGCAAAGCCGATCAGAGGCGCGCCGATATTCCCGCCAACGAAAGTATTAAAGCCGCCGCCCTTGAGCATCTCTCCGGCGAGCGCGGTCGTCGTGCTCTTGCCGTTCGTCCCCGTGATCGCGATCAAAGGCGCGCGTATAAAACGGCTGGCCAGCTCGATCTCGCTCAGGACCTCGACGCCGCACCGGCTTGCTTCTCGAAGCAGCGGATTTTCCTGCGGCACGCCCGGGCTCGGGATCACGAGATCGACTCCTTCGAGCCACGCGGGATCTTCGCCGCCGAGAAAGTAACGAACCGGCAGGCCGGCGAGCGCCGCCCTCTCGCGCTGAAGCTCGGATTCTTTTCTGCAATCACTCACCAGCACGTCGGCTCCTTGCCGGAGTAAAAACCGCGCCACCGCACTTCCCGTCCGCGCCAGACCGAGGACCATCACCTTTTTTCCCTTGAGTTCCATCCGGAATCTTCTTCATCGTAATTTCAGCGTGCTCAGCGCGACCAGCGAGCAGATGATCGAGATGATCCAGAAGCGCACGATGATCTGCGGTTCGGGCCAGCCTTTGAGCTCATAATGATGATGAATCGGCGCCATCAAAAAAACACGCTTGCGCCTGAGTTTGTAAGAAACCACCTGAAAGATCACCGAGAGCGCCTCGATCACGAACACGCCGCCGACGATGATCAGCAGGATTTCGTTCTTGGTCATGACCGCGACGATGCCCAGCGCCGAGCCGAGCGCCAGCGAGCCGACGTCGCCCATGAACATCTGCGCCGGATACGCGTTGAACCAGAGAAAGCCCAGACTCGAAGCAACGACGGCGGCGCAGAAGACGCTGAGCTCGCCGACGCCGGGCACGTACGGGATCTGGAGGTACTCGGACAACGCCTTGTGGCCGGTCACGTAGGCAATCAAGGCATAGGTGCCCGCGGAGATCATCACCGGTCCGATGGCGAGCCCGTCCAGCCCGTCGGTCAGGTTGACCGCGTTGGAAGCGCCGACGACGACCAGCACGGCGAACGGGATGTACCAGATTCCGAGATCGGGATGGATATTCTTGAAGAACGGCACCGCGAGCACGCCGCTGAAAGAAGGCTGGCGATAGAGCATGATCGCGCCGATGAGCGCCACGAGCAACTGGAGCAAGAACTTCCTCCGCGCCGACAGGCCGCGGCTGCTCTTTTGCTGGAGCTTGAGAGAATCGTCGATAAAGCCGATCACGGCGAAGCCCGCGGTCACGAGCACGGCGACGGTGATGTAAACGTTGCCGATGTCGGCCAGCATCACGGTGGCGAAGAAAAGCGCTAGGATGATGAGCACCCCGCCCATGGTCGGCGTGCCCGCCTTCGCCGCGTGCGCCGCCGGGCCGTCTTCACGAATCGGCTGGCGCAACTGCATCGCGGTCAGAGAGCGGATCAAAGAAGGGCCAAAGAGAAACGAGATCAACAGCGCCGTGAGCGCGGCCATCGCGGCGCGAAAAGTGATGTAGCGAAAGACGTTGAAGGCGGAGTAGGTGGTATGCAGCGGATAGAGAAAATAATAAAGCAAGGTCACACTCCTCGGTCTCTCAGCGCCGCGAGAACCTTTTCCATTTTCATGCCGCGCGAGCCTTTGAAGAGAATCCAGTCGCCTCGTCTCGCGTGCTTGCGAATGAGCGCCGCGATGTGGCCGTGATTTTTCCCGATCACCACCCGATTCTCCTCCATGCCGGCCCCGAGCGTGCCCGCTTTGACTGCCCGAGCTTGCCGCCCCAATAGATAGAGGCGGTCCACCCCGTACTTGGCGGCCTGGCGGCCGAGCGCGAGATGGCGCTTGCGCGTTTCACGGCCGAGCTCGAGCATATCGCCGAGAACGGCGATTTTATTTCCTTTGATTTCCATTTGACCCAGCGTCTTAAGCGCCGCTTCCATCGAGGCCGGGTTGGCGTTGTAGGCGTCGTTGATCACGCCCACGCCGCTCCATCGCTCGATCTCCATGCGCATAGAAAATGGCCGGACCGATTCCAAACCCGCGCGGATCGTCTCGATATCGACTCCGAGCCCATGCGCCATCGCCGCCGCGCCGAGCGCGTTGGAGAGGTGATGCTCGCCGCAAAACTGAAGCCGGACGTTCCGCCGCTCGTCGCCCGTCCGCAGGGTAAACTCGGTTCCTTCGGCGCCGAGCAATTTCTCGCCCTCCGCCCGCACGTCGCCGTTTTTGCCATAGACGATTTTTTTTCCCCTGAACTTCGCCCCTAAGCGGCGCGTCCATGGATCGTCGGCGTTCACGACGGCGATGCCGCCTGATCGTATTCCGCGGAACAGTTGCCCTTTTTCGCGCGCCACACCGGCGATGGTTTTGAGACCGCTCAGGTGAGCCGGAGCGATCGACGTGATGAGAGCGATGTCGGGATCGGCGATGCGGCAGAGACGCGCGATCTCTCCGGGCGTGCTTGTGCCTAATTCCACGATCGCGACTTTCTCCCGGCCCTGGAGACGCAAGAGCGTCATCGGCAGGCCGACGAGGTTGTTCAAATTTCCTTCGGTCTTTAAAACTTTTCCCTTGAGCGGTTCGCCGTCGAGCGAAGCGCGCTCGAGAATCGCCACGACCATCTCCCTGGTCGTCGTCTTGCCGTTGGAACCGGTGATGGCGAGAACTTTCGGCGCCACGATTTCGCGACGGTAATGGGCGAGGTCGCCCAGCGCTCCAAGCGTGTCGCGAACTTGAACCGCCGCCGCATCGCCCAGCTTGAAGAGCGCAGGCCGTTTGTGGACGAGCACACACGCGGCGCCGCGGCGCGCCGCGTCTCCCAGAAAGCGGTGGCCGTCGAACCTCGCCCCCTTGAGAGCGACAAACACGGAACCTTTTTTTGCGCTCTTCGAATCCGTCACGACTTCGCCAAAGACGTTACGCGCCCCTTGTCTGATTATTTTCCCGCCTGTAGCCTGCAGGATTTCTTCCATGCTCCACATCTCAATGAGCTAAGAACTCAGCCTTTGTAGTTCTTCCCTTGCAACTTCGCGATCGTCGAAATGAATCTTCTTGGCTCCCAGGATTTGATAATCCTCGTGGCCTTTGCCCGCGATCAAGACCAGATCGCCGGGGCGCGCGAGCTCTAAGGAGAGACGAATCGCCGCGCGGCGGTCGGGCTCGACGACGTAATACCGGTCGAATTTTGAATGTTGAATTTTGAATTTTGAATTTTCCAGCTCGAGTTTCTTGAGATCGGTTATTTTGACGCCCGCTTCGACCTCTTCGAGTATTTTAAGCGGATCTTCCGTGCGCGGATTGTCGGAGGTGAGAACGACCAGGTCGCCGAGACGCGCCGCGGCCTCGCCCATGAGCGGGCGCTTGCCGCGGTCGCGGTCGCCGCCGCAACCAAAGACCGCGATGAGCTTGCCGCGCGTCAAGGGCTTGAGCAGGCCGAGCGCCCGTTCGAGCGCGTCGGGCGTATGGGCGTAATCCACCAGGACGGAAAAACCGCGGCGGTTCTCGACCTTCTCCAATCTTCCGGGAACGGTCGCGAGCCGCGCGATGCCGGCCGCAATCGCTTCCGGCTCGATACCCAATGCGAAACCGGCCGCCGCCGCGGCCAGAATATTTTCCAGATTGACGGAGCCGACGAGTGGCGAAGAAAATTCTACCGCGCGATCTCCCATTTGAATTTTGCCGCCGAGACCGTCAAGGTCGCCCTCGACATCGACCGGATGGACGTCCCACTCCGGTCCGCTGCCGTAACTTACGGAGCAAACGCCGAGGCTCTCGATCTTTTGCAGAAGCTCGCGGCCCTTCGGGTCGCCGCCGTGAATAACCGCCGATTTCTTTTTCTTGGCGCTGGAGGGGAGGTAATCGGTGAAAAATTTACTCTTGCTCAAAAAATAATGCTCCATATCCGCGTGAAAATCGAGATGGTCGCGCGTCAAGTTGGTGAAAATCGCCGCATCGAAATCGATGGCCCGCACGCGCTCCAGCTCGAGCGCGTGAGAGGAAACTTCCATGGCGACGCTGTCGACGCCGGCCTGAGCCATTTCCGCCAGCAGGCGCTGAAGATCCACCGACTCGGGCGTCGTGTGAGGCGCGGGGAGCGCGCGATCTTGATAACGGTAGTTGACGGTCCCGATGACGCCCGCGGCCATTCCGGCGGCGCGGAAAATCGATTCGAGCAAGTAGGTCACCGTCGTCTTGCCGTTGGTCCCCGTGACGCCGACGAGCGCGAGGCGCCGGCTCGGATAATCATAAAATCGAGCGGCCCAACTCCCCATCGCGCGACGGACGCTGCGCACGCGGATACACGCGCCCTCGGCCTGAGAGGCGATCCTACGCTCGACGACCACGGCGGCGGCGCCCCGCGCCAAAGCATCGCCGATAAACTCGTGCCCGTCGGCACGCGCTCCCGGCATGGCAAAAAAAACAAAGTCTTTCTCGACCTGACGCGAATCGTAGGCGAGCCCTGCAACCGCGCGATCCAGATCTCCTTCCGTTTCTTCCACCTCGCCCGCCTGCACGAGTTCGCTGAGCCGCATTTTCGTCAACCCTGCAGGTTGAGGGTCAGTATCTCGTCTTTTCCCCAGCCGCCGCCGCCGGCCGGCAACTGCTTGACCACGTACCCGTTGCCGCGCATCTCTACTTTGATTTTGAGCGTCCTGGCTTTCTCAATCGCTTCGCGCAGGCTGAGGCCGATGAAGTCCGGGACCTCCGGACCGCCGTCGTCTCGCGCCATGGCGCGGTCAACTTTGCGCTCCACCCGCGTGGCGCTCGCGGGCTGCAGCGCCGGGAGCGACTGAGCCTGCGCTTTGTCCGGCATGACCGCCAGGCGCTGCAGGCTCACTGCGGCGATGTTGCGAAATGCCGGCGCCGCAACTGTGCCGCCGTAAACGGAGCCCTCCGGCTCGTCGACGATCACCAGCATCACCAGGCGCGGCTCGTCGGCGGGAACAAAACCGATGAACGAGCCGATCCGTTTTCTGGAATATCCGCCGCGTGCCGGATCGGGTTTTTGCGCGGTGCCGGTCTTGCCCGCGACTTCGAAGCCCTCGACGCTCGCCATGACTCCGGTGCCGCCTTCGTCCACGACTCCTTTAAGTATGGAAGTGAGCACGCGCGCGGTATTTTCCGAAATGACACGGCGCACGACATGCGGTTGATTCTCCCAAAGCACGCGGCCGTCGGGGCTCACGGCGCGGCGCACGATGAACGGCCGCATCAAAAAACCGCCGTTGGCGACCGCTCCATAGGCCATGACGAGTTGAATCGGGGTGACTGAAATTCCCTGGCCGAAAGCGTGCGTCGCGATATCGATCGACGCCCACTTGGCCGCCGGCCGCACGGCGCCCGCCGCCTCTCCGGGTAGATCGACGCCGGTAAGCTGACCGAAGCCGAACTTCTCGATGGTTTTGTAGTAGCGGTCCTTGCCCAGCTTCTCCGCCACTTTGGTCACGCCGATATTGCTGGAATATTGGATGATCTTGGCGAAGGGAAGCCACCCGTACTCGTGCGTGTCGTGAATGATTTTTCCGGCGAACGGATATTTTCCGTACTCGCAGTAAAAAAGATCTTCTTTGCCGACGACGCCTTCTTCGAGCGCGGCGGCGGCCAGAATGGTTTTGAAAGTGGACCCCGGCTCGAAGCTGTCGGTCACCGACCGGTTGCGGCGCTGGTCGGAAGATTGCCGGCTGAAGTTGTTGGGATTGAATAAAGGATAATTCGCGAGCGCCAAAACTTCGCCGGTGAACGGCTCGACGACGACGGCGATTCCCGCCTTCGCCTTGTATTTGGTTACGGAAGCCTCCAGCTCGCGCTCGGCCAGGTGCTGGATCGAAGTATCCAGCGTGAGCTGCAGGTCGGAGCCCGGCGGAATCTGGAGCTCTTCCACTCCCTGCACAAGGACGCGGCGTCCCAGGGCATCGCGCTCGACGAGCGAAGAGCCGCTCTCGCCGCGCAGGGAATTATCGTAGCGCATCTCGACGCCTTCGAGCCCTTGAGAATCGCGGCCGACAAATCCGATCGCCTGACCGGCAAGCTGCCCCTGCGGATAATATCGATTGGGCTCGTCGTAGATCCCCACGCCTTCTAGATTGAGCGCCTGGATCAGTTCGGCTTGCTTGGGCGCGACTTGCCGCTTGATCCAGACGAACGGCTTATCCACGGCGAGCTTCTGCATAACCTCCGCCGCATCCAAAGACAGGGCTTGAGCGAGGCTACGGCCGACGGCTTGCCGGTCTTTGATGCGATGCGGGCGGGCATAGACTGACTGGCCGTCCAAGCTCAGCGCGAGCGGCTCGCCGGAGCGATCGAGAATCGTGCCGCGCCTGGGAAGGACGATCCATTCCTTAAGATGCTGTCTCTCGCCCAGTTGTTTGAGCTTTTCTCCTTCGAAGATCTGGAGCTGCACCGCGCGCAGCGCGATGGTTAAAAATATCAGGAGAAAAAAAACGCCGGCGACGGCGAGTCGGGATTTGGTTCCCGCAAACGAGCGTCTCATGGCAACACCACCACCTGAGCGCGCGCCGGCTCGACCATCCCCAACCGGGCGCGCGCCATCGCTTCCAACCGCCCCGGAGAAGTCAGGGTCGCGAGCTCCACCTTAAGCTCGCGATTTTCCTGTTCGAGGTGGCTCTGCAGCTTGCTTCGGGTGGAGAGAACGTAGCCGAGATGGACGACTTGCAATCTCAACCAGACGTGCAGCAGCGCCATCGCAACCAAACCAAGCCCAAGCAGGAGGGACAAAAGAAATCGTCTGCGTACCGGCGCTCGGGCATGCTCGGCGCCGCGCTTTTTGAGGAGAGTAAGTCCCCATATTCTTTTACCGAGGGCGATCGCCATATTGATTTTCCTACAGCCGCTCAACCGCGCGGAGCTTGGCCGACCGCGCGCGCGGATTTTGCTGAATTTCCGCCTCGGACGGAATACGGGGAGTGGAGGTCAATAGCTTGACCTTCCGGCTCCAGCCGCAGCGGCAAGCGGGAGCTTTGGGAGGACAAATGCAGCTCCGGCTCCACTTTCTAAACGCCTGCTTGACCAGCCGGTCCTCCAGCGAATGAAAGGAGATGATCGCCATACGCCCCCCGGGGTAAAGGAGTTCGTAGCCGTCGCTCAAAAAAGCTTGCAAGTTTTCCAGCTCCCGATTCACCGCGATCCTTAACGCCTGAAACGTTCTCGTAGCGGGATGAGTGTGACCGCGCTTTTTCCCGCCGACGCGCGCTACGAGATCCGCCAGCTCCTTCGTGGTTGTGATCCTGCCGCACCTGCGCCCGGCGTCGATCGCAAAGGCGATTTGCCGCGCGCGCGGCTCTTCTCCATAATCGCGCAATATTCGCACCAACTCCGGAACCGGAAACGTATTGACAATCTCGCCCGCGTCGGCTGTCTGTCGCCGGTCCATTCTCATGTCGAGCCTGGCCTCCGCTTGAAAGCTGAATCCCCGCTCGGCGGACTCGAGGTGATGGGACGAGAGTCCGAGGTCCAACAAAACGCCGTGCACGCGCTCCCAGCCGAGTTGCCGTAGAACTTCTCCCGCTTCCCGGAAGTTCGCGCGCCGTACCACGAGCCGCTCGCCGAACCGCTCCAGGCGCCGGCGCGCCGCCGCGAGCGCCTCATCGTCCCAATCCAAACCCGCGATCATTCCATCGGGACTGCTGAGCTCGAGAATTTTTTCGCTGTGCCCGCCACCTCCCAGAGTGCCGTCAAGATACTTTCTCTGCGCCGCGGGCTGCAGGAACTCCATCGCTTCCTGCAGCATCGCCGGCGCATGCGCGTAGACCGTTAATGAAACGTTCCATCCCCTTCCCAATCGTCGTCGAAGCTGTCGATGGCGTCTTCCAGCGTCGTGTAGTCTTCGAAGAATTGATCCATGCCGACCACCTTGAAGATATCGCGGACGTAAGGAGTCATCCCGGCGAGCTTCAAATCGCCGTTCAGGTTGCGCAGGACTTTCAGGCGCTCCAGCAAGACTCCGATGCTGAGGTAGTTGATGTGATCGACGCCGCGCAGGTGCAAGACCACTTTCGTCTGCTCCCTGTCGATCAGCGCGGCGATCGCGTCCTTGATTCTGATCATCTCGCGAAAATCGATGTCGCCGTTGATATCGATCACCGAGACATCCTGGATGATTTTTCGTTGCAGCATTCGGTTCTCCTTTAGCTCGCCGCGAATTTAAACCGCGCGGGCCGTTAGAGTTAAAGCCCCAAGTCGTCGAGAGAATCGGGGTCCTGCATCAACTTTTCCTCGGCCTCCGCAAAAACTTTCTTCCAAGCCTCTTTGTCCCAAACGCGAAATTTATCGAGAGCGGAAACCAAGACCACGTCGCGCTTCAGATTCGCATACTGACGGAGCAAGGGCGGGATCAGGATGCGCCCCTGCTTGTCCACGACGCATTCAGTTGCTCCGGCCAAGTAGTAATTTTGAAAAGACATCATGCGCCGTTCGAACTTCGGTTTTTTTCTGATTTCTTCCTCGAAGCGAACCCATTCGTCGAACGGATAAATATCCAAGCAGCGCGTCGAACTCATGGCGAAGTTGGTGATGATGATGCGATCGTCTCCCTTTCCTATCAGCACCTCGCGAAATTTTGCCGGGATGCTCAAACGTCCCTTCGAATCGATCGTATGCTCGAAGCTGCCACGAAACATGTAATTTACGCCCCTGTAGGATTATGGGATTTTATCCCACTTTATCCCACTTAGGGGCGATTTATAGCCTCCCGTGGCCTATCTGTCAATAAAAAAATTCTGCGCCAAAACGCGCCATTACGGTAAACCGGACGACACCGACTAGATGTTGTGTTTACCGCGGCGATTATTTACGAAAATCGCAAGATGTAGATGGCGAATGCTAGACGGATCTCGAGGGGAAGCGTGACGGGAAAAAAGGCTAAAGCAGATCGGTAAGCCGGATTCTGTAATGGCCTCTAGTAGAGACCACAGCGATCATTCATCTAGCCTTGTGATTGCTCACAAGGTCGAGCGACCTTACCCGAGGGCTATGGGCGGACTACCCAACCCTCCTATTTGGTCTTGCTCCAGGTGGGGTTTGCCATGCGTCCGCCATCACTGGCGGACCGGTGAGCTCTTACCTCACCTTTTCACCCTTACCCTCCGCCTGAGGCGGATGGCGGTATATTTTCTGTGGTACTTTCCCCCGATCACTCGGGGCCGCCGTTAGCGGCCACCCTGTCCTGTGGAGTCCGGACTTTCCTCTCTCCGCCTTAGGCGGAAAGCGATCGCTTGATCTGCTTTAGCCCGACGATCTCAGAAATTTTTTGGAACTTTTCGATGCGCTTCGTCGATCGCCTGGTTGGCCAACCGATCGGCGATGCGATTCTGTTCGCGCCTGACGTGAATGATACGATATGCGCCGAGCCGTCGCAACAGCTCCTGCGCCTTTTGATGGAGCCGGATTAGCTTCTCGTTCTTGACCCGATACAAGCCGTTCATCTGGCGCACCAGCAGCTCGGAATCGCTCTCGACGCGCAGCCGCTTGCCGCCAAGCCACAGCACTTCCTCCAGACCCATCAGCAGTCCTTCGTACTCGGCAACGTTGTTCGTCGCGCGACCCAAATACCGGTAAAGCTCACGTAGGGTTTTGCCGGTTTCGTCGAAAATCACTGCGCCGCAGCCCGCCTCCCCCGGATTGCCGCGGGATGCGCCGTCCACCATGAGCAGCCACTCCCCTCCGGGATTGCCTGCCATGAGATTATAGCTGCTTATCGCTTGAAACGGCCGGCTTGTAGTAGAGAATCCGGTGACAACTCGGACAGAGGTGCAGTCTTTCGCTTTTCCTGATCTCATTCGAGAGCTGGGGCGGAATGTTCATGAAACAGCCCTGACAAATGCAGTCTGAAACCGCCACCACCGCCATGCCGCCGCGGCGTGAAAAGATCATCTCGTAACGTTGAATCAAATCTCCGGTGAGCTGCCCGGCGATGGACTGACGGCCCGCGGAGGTCTGCGCGACCTCTTTCTCAATTTGCGCCGCCTGCGCCTCTAAACCCGCCTTCTGCTCACCCCACGCCCGCTCGAGCCCGCTCAGTTCTGCATCTTTTTGCCCGAGAATAGACGCGCGCGCCTCCAAATCCTCCAGAATGCCGATCACCTCCTCTTCCAATTGCGAGTTGGCCTGCTTGATCTGATCGACCTCGTGCTGGAGCGCTTGGAGTTCCCGGATATTTTTGATCCGGTTCATCCGCATCCGCTTATCCGCCGCCTTCCTGCCCTCATCCTGCAGCAGATGCTCTTTCTCCTGCCTAAGCTTGTCTTTTTCCTTCCACTCAGCTCTCAGCTGTTTGACTTCGTCCCTTTTCAGCTTGAGCTCTTCTTCTCTCTTGCGGATATCCTCCAGGAGCAACTGTTTGGCTCCGTTTTTCTCTTTGATCTCGCGGTCCACGTTCTGCAGCGACGCCAGTATCTCTATTTGCTCGCGCAAGGCCAAACCTCCGCCGGCCTAAAAAAAGAGATGCACCCCTTTGGGTGCATCTCTTTTCCGGCGATTCTTTTCCGGCAATTGACTTTGACTATTCTCAGTTTCACTTCTTCAAACGCTCTATCAATTTACTTATCCGTATTTACTCTTGAAGTCAAAGCCACGCCGGCCATCGGCGCTTTCCCCACAAGCTATTGGAAAAACCCTTCCCGCGCCAATTGCTCGATCACGCTGCCGTCTACGAACGCTTGCGGCCGCGCTCCGCGGGCGCGCGGATCGGTAGCCGACAATTGGTCCAGCACGGTCTGCACCGAGCCGGCCGAAGGCGCCGGTTCTTTCTTAACGTAAGGAGCGTAATCGTCGTAGGTCGCCTCGAGCGTTGGCCGGCTCTGGATTTTTGTATATTTGGCGATGACGCGCAGAGAGAACTCGCGATCGGCGAGAAAACGCCGAATGCCGTCTACATAGCCGCGCGTAAAACGCACGACCGTGTCTCTATTGTCGCGCAAAAAGCGGTCCGTAGTGGCGATCGCCGTCTGCGGGTATGGCACTCCCAGGGTCGCCATGTTGACCAGTTCTTTCATGCCGAGCCGCTTCGCCTCCGCAGTCGCCGGTGACGCAATTACGCCGCCCTGAATGGAGCCGGCCCTCAACGCCGCAAGCGTTTCGGCCTGGCCGCCGATCTGGAAAATCACCACGTCCTTCACCGGATCGATGCCGTAATGACGCAGGACGTACCTCAATGAAAAGTCCGTCGCGGAACCGAAACGGCTGGCGCCGATCTTCTTCCCTTTGAGGTCCGCCAGGCTGCGAACCTCTGGCGTCACCATGAGAGAATAGAGGATGGTATCGAAGATATGCGCGATTAAGATCACATCGCTGCCACCCAACCGCGCCGCGATGGCCGAAGGACCGCCGACCGTAACGATCGGCGTATCGCCGCCAAGGAGAGAGGTTCCGCCCTGCTGCCGCCGGTGAACAAAAGCTCGACGTCGAGGCCGTGCTTGGCAAAAAGCCCGGCTTCTCTGGCCACCCAGCCGACCGCTTGAGTGCCTCCGATAGAGGCGTAAACCACGTAGAGCTTCGCCGCAGACGCGCGCCCCGGCAGGAGAACCGCGCAAAACGCAATGACGGCAAGAAGCGAGCGAAAAATATGTTTTTCTCTCGAAGTCACTTCCCCGTCTATAGTGCGTTGCCGGCAAGGCGTCAACCCGCTTGACAACGAAAACCCGCGGTGGGATGGATAGCGATACAAAAAATTTCCGGAGGCAACATGGACAAGATCAAATTTCCTTATCGTTCCGACGGCCATCTCGCTTATCTTCACGTGGTGCAGGAATCGGGATCGTGGGCGAAGCACGGGTTGGAGGTCGAATACGATTACTTCATCAGCGCCGATGATTCCCACAAACAAGTCGCCAATGGAGAAGTCGAATTCGTCAGCGGCAATCATCTCTCGCCTTACGCGGCGCGGCTTAAGGGAGACCCGTGGGTTTACGTCGGACAGACGCTCAATCTGAATTATCACCGCCTGGTCGTGCAGCCCGACTCCGGCATCAACAAAATCGCCGACCTCAAAGGGAAAATCGTCGCCCACAAAGGACAACATCCCGGGCTCAACAACTGGCTGTTTCTCAAAGAGAACGGCCTCGACGTGGACCGCGGCGACATCGTGATGAAAAAGTGGCGCAGCGAAGGAAAGTCCGCATGGGAGGGGGTCAAGGTAGGAGAATTCGACGGCGCGCTCATCACCCCGCCGGATGATATTTTCGCCAAGAGGGCGGGACTCAAAGTCATCGAGATCCCTTTTCAACCGATGATCTGGTTCACCACGATTTCGACGAGCTATAAGTTCGTCCAGAAACACCCAGACATCGTCGATCGCGTGCTCAAAGGAATCATCGAGGGAACCCACTTCTTCAAAACTCAGAAGGCCAAAACCACGGCGATTTTGGAAAAGAAATACGCCTCGCAAGGCTGGGACCGCGAAGTCGTAGAACACCTTTACAAGGAGCTGGCGGCCATTCTGGAGAAAAAGCCCTATCCTACTCTTCCCGCCATTCGGAACGTATTCGAGCTGGCAAAGCGGCAGGCGCCGGAATCTGCGCAGGTCAATCCTATGTCGTTGTGGGACATGCACTACCTGAGACAGATCGACGACAGCGGGTTTATCGACAAGCTGTACGCTTAGCAGACTGCTGAAAAACCCACCGTTCACCCTTCGACAAGCTCAGGGCGAACGG
>CAZNES010000054.1:0-28574 GCA_964572145.1 uncultured Syntrophobacteraceae bacterium | reverse complement strand
TCTGTGTCCGAGATAAAAGTGCAATACCTTTTGGACATTAATCCCAGGATGACAAAAGAAAAAGCTCGCAGTGGCGGGTCGTCCCGCGGTAAATAGCAACAGCCTTTTTATCCCAAGTCCCCGCCGGTTTCCAGCGCGATGGAAAATTTCTTCTCGTTGAAGTAAGAAGGACGCTACTGGAGGTCGTCGAATGGAATTAAAGCGCTCATGGATGTTTGTGCCGGGCCACCGGCAAAAGATGATCGACAAGGCGCTGGCGATCAATGCCGACGCTATCATGCTCGACATCGAAGACGGCGTCGCGCTGAGCGAGAAAGACACCGCGCGAAAACTCATCGGCGCAGCGCTCGGGCGCGAGAGCGCGCCGAAATCTCCCGTCCGCTTCGTGCGCGTGAACGCCATCGGCCACGAGCGGATGGACGCGGATCTCGAAGCGGTGTTGCGCCCGGGATTGGACGGGCTGGTGTTACCTAAAGTCGAGACCGCAGAGGAAGTGCTGAAAGTCGAGTCGGTTCTCAAAATGCTCGAGCCCGAGCGCAAGATCGCGCGCGGCAGCGTCAGGCTGCTCGTCGCCATCGAAAGCCCCCGGGGACTGCTGAATGCGCCGGCGATTGCCGCCTCGTCTTCGCGCGTCGTCGGCTTGATGTTCGGCGCCGAAGACTACGGCCGCGAAATGGGTTTGCCGACGAAACGAGAAGGCGAGGCGCAGGATATGCTCTACGCCCGCTCGGCGATGGCCGTCGCGGCGGCTTCCGCTCACGTGCAGGCGATCGACGGCGTCTGGGTCGATTTAAAAGATTCGGATGGCCTCGGCGGCTTCGCGCAGCAGTCGCGTCGCCTCGGTTTCTCCGGCATGTCGCTCATCCACCCGTCGCAGATCGATCCGATCAACGCCGTCTTCAGCCCAACGCCGGAAGAGATCGAGTACGCCAAGCAAGTGGTTCAGGCGTTCGAGGAGGCCAATGCGCGCGGCGATGGCTCGGTTGCATTCGGCGGACAGTTGATCGACCGGCCGATCGTCGAGCGCGCGCGGCGCGCGCTCGAGCTGGCAAAGATATTGGAAAGGAGAGGATGATGAAACGATTCATCACCGTTTACCTCGGTCTCTTGTTGATCGGGTCTGTTTTTCCGGCGCAGGTGTTTCCTCAGGAAAAGATGACGCCGGTCAAGGTCGCCGAGGGAATTTACCTGTTCGAGAACTCGCGCGGCTCCGGGAATTCCACCGTCGTCATCACGGACGACGGCGTGTTGGTGCTCGACTTTCACATCGGCAACGCCGACCAGACGCTCGCCGGCATCCGCAAGCTGACGGACAAAAAGGTCAAATATCTCATCTCCTCGCACAGCGCCGGTGATCACGCCTCAGGCGCCTGGCATTTCCGCGAGGACAAGCCGGTCTACATCGCGACGAAAAATCAGGTGCAGGACATGTTCATGCAGGAGGCGGCGGAATTTGAAGAGCGGAAGAAGTCCAACGAACCGCAATACGCCGCGTATAAAGGAAAAGAGCTGGTCCGGCCGGACATGGGCTTCGACGGAAGCATGACGCTCTACTTCGGCGGGCTTACGTTTCACATTACGGCGGAAGGCAGAGGGCACAGCACCGGCGATCTCACCGTCTTCATCCCGCAACGCCGCGTGATGCTCATGGCAGACCTGCTCGACACGGAAATCCATCCGGGGCAGGGAGAGTCCGGGGAGGTCTGGTATTCCAATGTCAAAGGATGGATCGAAATCCTCGACAAAATCATGGCGCGCAACCTGCCCGTCGATACCTACATCCCCGGCCACGGTCCGGTCCATATCGGGAGAGGCGTCAAAGACCTCGAAGAGCAGAAGCGCTATTTCGTCGTCATGCGCGATGAAGTTGCCAAGATGGTCGCCGCCGGCAAAACGCTGGAGCAGATCGAAAAGGAATTCAAAATTCCGCAGGAGTTTGCCAATTATAAGCGGCCGGAGCGGCTGAAGCAGTTCTACAAGCTGTTTTATTATCAGTTGGTCGAGAAGGGATATTGACGGGGACGGTTAACGTTCGCGTTTGGCACGGCGGATTTGGTCCGCGAGGTCTTCGTAGCTTTCACGGCGATGGCCGACGGCGAAAATGCGAATCATCCGGCGCCGGTGCTCAACGGCATAAACGATGCGGAAGCGTCTCACTCGGTACTTTCGCATTCCTTCGAGCTCGCGCAGCAGCGGCTCGCCGGAAAGCGGATCTCGACTGAGAGACCGAAGCGCCTGCTTGACGCTGCGCTTGATGTCTGGAGGAAGATGACGGATAACGTCCGCTACATGGGGCGGGATGTCCGGCCTGAAAACGGCCATCAGCGCCTGCGCTTTTTTGGCGCGTGAAGCGGCTCGCCAAAAACTTCGTCAAAAGATGCGCCTGTCGCGCCTCTGGAATAAAAGCTCCTGCTGCGCCGGATCTGAGTCATGAGTGGACGGTCGCTCAAGACGTCCAGGGTTTCCCTCAAGCACTCGTATTCGTCGTAATTCACCAATACCGCGACGGGTTTCCCATTGCGGGTGACTACAATCTCTTCTTCGCGCTCTGCCACCCCGGAAACCAGCTCGGGGAGTCGTGTTTTGACTTCGGATATGGGAAGCGTCTTGGCCATTCGGGTCTCCTTCATTCGACCAGAATTCTGGTCTGATTCAAATGTAACGTTTCCGAGGCGCCGCTGTCAATCCGCCGATCGGGTTTAACTCAGCGCGGAAAATTGTGATACAGTTTCGGTAGGCATGCATAACTCAACCCCCATCCGCCACTTCACCGCTGCCAATCCGGGATACATGACCCTGGAGGGAACGAACCAGTATCTGCTCGGGCGCGACGAGATCACAGTCGTGGACGTCGCGCTTTCTTCGCGCGACAACATCGACGGAATCATCGAGCAGGTCGAAGCGCTGGGCGGGAAGATTGAGAAGATACTGCTCACGCACATTCACAGCGACCACTGCGGCGGCGCGCTCGCGTTGAAAAAACGCTCGGGCGCCAAACTGGGAATCTCGCGTCTGCGCGCCGGCTACGTCGGCGAGGAGGATTTTACTTACGGCGAGGGCGACGAGATTCCGTACGACGGCGGCAAGCTCAAGGTCGTTCACACGCCGGGCCACGAGTCCGGCCACTGTTGCTTCTACGAGCCGGAGTTAAAAGACCTGCTCACGGGCGATCACATTCTCGGGCGCGGCACGACGGTGATCCCGCCGCCGGACGGAGACATGGCGGACTACATCCATTCGCTGGAGAAATTGTTGAATCTAAAAATCCGCCGGCTGCTTCCGGGGCATGGGCCTCAGGTGGACGATCCCTACGGCAAGATCAGGGAATATATCGACCATCGGCTGATGCGCGAGAAAGAAGTATTAAATTGCCTCGGCGAAGGGGAGCAGACGATTTCTGCGATCACGGCGCGCATCTACACCGACACTCCTCGCGCTCTGCATTCGATGGCCCAGCTTTCCGTCGAAGCGCATTTGCTCAAGCTCATCAAAGAGCGCCGGGTGCGCCGCGAAGGTGGGCGCTATCTTCTTGCGGACGCGTGACGTCTTCGGTCCCGCGCTCTTCACCATTTTTCCATGATCACGACGGGCAAGCCTTGACCGGTGAATTGCTTGGCCTTCTCCTCGGCGTCGCTGCGGCTGGAAAAAATTCCCGCCTGCACGCGGTAGAACGTGCTGTCGCTGGTCCGGAAGGGAACGATCGTTATCTCGGACGTTTTGGCGAAAATCTTGCCCAACTGGTCTTTGAGTTTCCTGGCGTTCTCCAGGTCGGTAAACGAGCCGATCTGCAGAGTGTAGTCTAATTGGTCGCGGATTTTGTCGATCTTAAAGGGCCCGTCGAGGACTTCGATGCGCACGGGCGCGGTGCCCGCGCCGATCATGCCGAGACTTTGGGCTGCGGCGTAGGAGAGGTCGATGATTCGCCCTTTGGCGAACGGGCCGCGGTCATTGATCGTGACCTCCGTCGATTTGCCGTTGTTCAAGTTCGTGACCATGACGCGCGCGCCAAGCGGCAACGTTTGATGCGCGGCGGTAAGCTCGTGCTGGTCGTAGACGGTTCCGCTCGCGGCGGTTCGGCCGTGAAATCCCGGCCCGTACCACGAGGCGACGCCGGTCTGAGTGACGCGGCCCGCGGGCGCGGTAGAAGTTTTCGCGACGGGCAGCGAGCAGGCAGCAAGGGACAAAAGAGCCATGCAACCCAGGCTGCCGGACAAAACGCTTCTTTTTCTCATCGGCATTCAATATACCTGAGCGGGCCGGTGGACGGAAGTATTTTGCCGCCGCGCGACCGTTTACCGCCGGAGAGGATTGTGCTAGCTTAGGCCATCTCACGAGAGGTATCTTATGTCCGGTCATTCCAAGTGGAGCTCCATCAAACATAAAAAGGCCGCCAAGGACGCCAAGCGGGGCAAGCTCTTCACCAAGCTCATCAAGGAAATCACCATCGCCGCGAGAATGGGCGGCGGCGATATCAACGCGAATCCTCGACTGCGCACGGCCGTGCTGACTGCCAAAGGCAGCAGCATGCCGGCCGATAACATCGATCGCGCGATCAAAAAAGGCACCGGCGAGCTCGAAGGCGTCGCTTACGAAGAAGTTCAGTACGAGGGATACGGGCCGGGCGGCGCGGCGATCATGGTCCAGGTGCTGACGGACAACAAGAACCGCACGGTTCAGGAGATCCGGCGGCTGTTCGCAAACCACGGCGGCAACCTCGGAGAGAACGGCTGCGTCGCCTGGATGTTCGACAAGAAGGGCCTCATCACCGTGGACAAATCCCAGATCGACGAGGAGCGCCTGTTCAGTCTGGCGCTCGAAGCGGGAGCGGAGGACGTGCGCGAAGAGGACGGCTTGTTCGAAATTATCACCCCGCCTGAAGATTTCCACAAAATACAACATGCACTGGAGCAGGCGAAGATCGCGACTGAAAGCGCGCAGATCACGATGATTCCCAAGAACACCGTCACGGTTGGCGCGAGCCACGTGGAGCAGATTTTGAAGCTGACCGAAGAGCTCGAAGACCATGACGACGTGCAAAACGTTTCGGCCAACTTCAACATTCCCACGGAATTTTTAGAGAAAGCCAGTTGATGCCAAGCGGTCCACGCCGAAGCCTCGACGCCGATTTGTCCCAGCGATGCGAGCGGATTCTGGGAATCGATCCCGGCACCGTCGCGACCGGCTGGGGAGTCGTCGAGATGGCCGGCGGCTCGCTGGTTCATCTGGACCACGGGACCATCGGATCGTCGGCGGGCCTGGGACAGGGAGCGCGGCTCAAGCGGATCTATCGCGGTCTGCAAGAAATTCTCGCGCGCTACGAGCCGCAGGGAGTGAGCCTGGAGAAAGTATTTTTCGCGCGTAACGCCTCGAGCGCGCTCAAGCTCGGGCAGGCGCGCGGCGTCGCCGTGCTGGCCGCCGCCGAGCGCGGCGTCGCGCTTCACGAATACGCGACGGCCGAGATCAAGCTCGCCGTCGTCGGCTACGGGCAGGCCAGCAAGGAGCAGGTGCAGAAGATGGTCGCGTCTATTCTTCGCGTTCCCGAGCCGATCCCCCCTGACGCCGCCGACGCTCTGGCCGCCGCGATCTGTTATCTCCATCAACGCGCGTTCCATGCCCGGATCAAGGAATCGGCGCCGGGGAATTTTCAAGCCGCGCGCCGGTGACGGAAAGTTATTCGTTAACTGGTTACTTGTTCAATCGCATGACGGCGAGTAACGAATCAACCAATAACCATTAACGAAATGATCGGCAGGCTCAGCGGATTCCTCGCGCACAAAGCCCCCGGCGAGATCACGGTCGATGTCGGGGGTGTCGGATATCAGATCTTCATTCCCCTCAGTGTATTCTACCGCTTGCCCGATCTCGGCGAAAAAGTCAGCCTGCACATTCATACGCATCTGAGAGAGGACGCGCTTCAGCTTTTCGGTTTTCTCGAGCCGGAGGAAAAGCAGGTGTTTCTCTTACTCAACAGTGTCGCCGGCATCGGGCCCAAGCTGGCCGTGACGGTTCTTTCGGGCATTCCGGCCGACGATCTTGCCAGAGCGCTCAAGAACGGCGATCACGCGCGGCTGGTCTCGATTCCCGGCGTGGGAAAAAAGCTGGCCGAGCGCATGATCGTCGAGCTGCGCGACAAAGTCATATCTTTGCCCGCGAAAGAAGTCGCGCTCGGCGACGGCTCTCAGTTGATGCGCGATGCGGTTTCGGCGCTGGTCAACCTGGGCTACCGGCGGCCGGAAGCGGAGAATAGCGTGCGTGAAATCGCCCAGAAAGAAGGCGGAACGCTTGCCGACGTACTCAAGGAAGCGCTGCGGCGATTGAGCCAGTGAAAAATTAAAATTGCAAAATGCAAAATGAAGATTTAAAATTTGCAGTTTGCACTTTGCATTTTGCAATGTGCAATGTGCAGTGAGTATGGAAGCGCACCCGATAACTCCTGCGAGAACCGACGAAGATCTCAAGTACGAGGTCAATCTCCGCCCGCGCGGCTTCGACGAATACGTCGGGCAGGAGCAGGTCAAGGAAAATCTCAAAGTGGCGATCGCCGCCGCCCGCGGGCGGAAGGACACACTGGACCATATTCTCTTTCACGGCCCTCCCGGCCTGGGAAAAACTTCGCTCGCCTACATCCTCGCGCGCGAGATGGGCGTAAACATCAAGGCCACTTCCGGGCCGGTGGTGGAGAGGCCGGGAGATCTGGCCGCGCTGCTGACGAACCTCGAAGAAGGCGACATCCTCTTTATCGACGAGATTCACCGGCTGAACCACGTCGTCGAAGAAGTCCTCTACCCGGCGATGGAAGATTATCAAATCGACCTGATGATCGGCCAGGGACCTTCCGCGAGGTCGATCAAGCTCGACCTCAAACACTTCACTCTCGTCGGCGCGACGACCCGCTCCGGCCTTCTCACCTCTCCTCTCCGCAACCGCTTCGGCGCGATTTTTCGCCTGGACTTTTACTCGCCCGAGGCGCTGGCGCAGATTCTCAAACGATCCGCTTCGCTGCTCGCCGTCGAGGAAGAAGACGGAGGATTGGCCGAGATCGCGCGCCGCTCACGTGGCACGCCGCGGATCGCCAACCGGCTCCTCCGCCGGGTCCGGGACTACGCTCAGGTCAAAGCCGGCGGGGCCATCACCAAGAAAGTAACCGAAGAGGCGCTCAAGATGCTCGAAGTGGACCCGATGGGCTTCGACAAGATGGATACGATGCTGCTCCTCACTCTGATCGACAAGTTCGCCGGCGGTCCGGTCGGCGTGGAGACGCTCGCCGCGGCCATCGGCGAAGAGAAAGACACGATCGAAGATGTTTATGAGCCGTTTCTGATTCAAGCAGGTTTTCTCAACCGCACTTCGCGCGGCCGCGTAGCGACCGCGCTTGCCTACGAGCATTTCGGCCGCAAGCCCGGGACGGCGCCGCCGAGCGGCGCCAAGAAACAGCCGACGCTTTTTTAAAAAATGTTTAAGGGTTTCGGGGAAAAACATACAATGCAAAGTGCAAATTTCAAAATGCAAAGCGCAAAACCAAATAAGGACGGGCTCTTAACTTTTGCAATTTGCAATTTTCATTTTGCATTTTGCAATGCGCCGGAGGAGAGGGGGTAGATGGGACCTCTTGGCAAGACCCTGATCGTTTTCGGGCTTGTGCTCGTGGCCGTGGGGATAGTCCTTTCCTTCGCGCCGAAGATCCCGTGGTTGGGCCGGCTTCCAGGCGACATCTACATCCTCAGGGGAAATTTTACTTTTTATTTTCCCCTGACCACCTGCATTCTGCTGAGCTTACTCATTACCCTTGTCCTTTATCTGTTCCGACGGTAAAATCTCTGCAGCCGATGAAAAAGGCCCATCTATGTCGTTGCGCTTGATCTGTCTCGCTCGACGTACTGAAAAGAGTATGCCTGCGCTCGCCAGATCGGCGCGCGCCTAGTATCTGGGACCTTTTTGATCGGCTGCGTATAGAAAATTTATTCGGAAAAATAAATTTTTGGATAACGTTAGAGAATTAGAAGACAGCCTCAGGCGCGAAGAGGCCAAGAGGCGAAAACGGGAAGGGTTGGTCATCCTCGTCCTCACCCTGACGGTGGTGCTCTTCGCCTTTTTCGAGGTCCAGCTCCCGGAAGTCTCACCCGACAATGCGCTCAGCAACAACATCGCTTTTTTTCTCCTTCTCAACATCAACATCATTCTCCTGATTCTCTTGATCTTCCTCGTAGTGCGGAATCTCGTCAAGCTCATCTTCGACCGCAAAAAACGTATTCTCGGCTCGCGGCTTCGCGTCCGGCTCGTGGTGGCGTTCGTGGCGCTCTCGCTGGTCCCAACGCTGCTGTTGTTCGTCGTCGCCGGCGGCTTCGTAACTCGCTCCTTTGATCGGTGGTTCGACGTTCAAATAGAGAACGCGTTGCAGGGCTCGCTGGAGATCGGCCAGGCCTATTATCAGAATTCCGCCAACAACGCGCTTTTTTACGCGCGGCAGTTGAGCCAGAGAATGACCCAGGAGGGGCTGTTCGAGTCTCAGCGCACGGCCGATTTGAAAGAATTCATTCAGGCCAAGCAGCGCGAGTACAGCCTCGGCACCGTGGAGGTCTTCGCGCCGGACCGCCAGCTTCTCGTCGTGGCGTTCAACGATCAGGTGCCGACCGGCGTGACGATCAAGCCGGAATCCGATTTTCTCAACCGCGCGCTGCGCGGGCTCGAAGTGACGCGGACTCAGGCCTTCGGCGAAGGCGACATCATCCGCGGCGGCGTGCCGGTCTACAGCGGGGACCGGAAAATTTTGGGCGTGGTGGTGGTCGATTACTACGTGCCGAAGAGCATCACCAATCGGGCGCTGCAGATCTCGCGCTCCTACGAGCAGTACAAACATCTCACGGCGCTCAAGCGGCCGGTCAAAAACAGCTATATCCTGACTTTGCTCCTGATCACCCTCGTGATCATTTTCTCCGCGACGTGGTTCGGACTTTATCTGGCCAAGGGGATTACCGTACCGATCCAGCAACTGGCAGCAGGGACGCACGAGGTAGCGCTCGGAAATTGGGACTATCAGATCGAAGCGGCCGGCGACGACGAGATCGGCACGCTCGTCGATTCTTTCAATCAGATGACCCGCGACTTGAAACAGATCAACCTGGAGCTCGCGCGCCGCGGACGCTACACCGAGACGCTGCTGGGCAATATCGCCGCGGGAGTGATCTCGGTGGACCAGGCCGGCAACATTACCACGATGAATAAGGCCGCCGAGCAGATGCTGGGCGTAAAGGCCGACCAGGCTCTGGGAAAAAACTACGCGGGAGTTTTCCAGTCGGAGCACCTCCGCGCCATGCGCGAGATCATGGAACAGATGAAGAGCGGCGGGACCATCGAGCGCGAGGTCAAGATCCCGCTGCCCGACCAGATACTCACCGCCGTGGTGACGGCGGCCATGTTGAGGGGCGACGATGAGAACAATTTGGGCATCATGGTTTTCCTCGAAGACATCACCCAGATCCAGAAGGTCCAGAAGATGGAGGCCTGGCGCGAGGTCGCGCGCCGGATCGCCCACGAGATCAAAAATCCCCTGACTCCGATCCAGCTCTCCGCCGAGCGGCTGAGAAAACGCTACGCCAAGCTTCTCGAAGGCGACGGCGGAATTCTCGACAAATGCACATCGACGATCATCAAGCAGGTAGAGGATCTCAAAAACCTGGTGAACGAGTTCTCGCAGTTCGCGCGTCTCCCCGCCGCCGAGCTGGCGGCGAACGATCTCAACGAGATCGTGCGAGAAGCGCTCTTTCTGTTCAAAGAAGGCCACAAGGGGATCAGTTTCCAATTCAACCAAGCCGACATTCCGACGCTGGAGTTCGACCGGGACCAGATCAAGCGCGTGCTCATCAATCTCCTCGATAATGCGGTGGCGGCGGTCGAAGAGAAGGGCGAGATCAAGATTTCGACTTCGTACTCTCCGGCGTCGGGGGTCGTGCTGCTCGAGGTGGCCGACGACGGCTGCGGCCTTGCGCCGGAGGTGAGGGCGCGGATTTTCAACCCCTATTTCTCCACCAAGAAAGACGGAACAGGTCTCGGCCTGGCGATCGTCAGCGCGATCGTGGCGGACCATCGCGGCAACATTCGAGTGCGTCCGAACGAACCCAAAGGGACCCGGTTTATCATCGAGCTGCCGGTGCGGGATCACGGGGCCATGCGGGTGACGCAAAAAAGAGCGGTGTCTTGATAACACGAGAGCGAATGGGGGAACGGGTGAAAATAAAGAGCGCAGACAGGACGATCCTCGTCGTAGACGACGAAGACCGCGTGCGGGAATCGATCCGCGAGATCTTGAGCGACGAGGGCTACCGCGTCATCGAGGCGTCGAACGGGAACCAGGCGCTGGATCTGATCCGCAGCAAGCATCCAAGCCTCGTGCTGCTCGATATCTGGATGCCGGACGTGGACGGCATCGGCCTTCTCAAAGAAATCAAAAAGGAAGAGCCCGAGCTGAACGTGATCATGATCTCGGGACACGGCAATATTCACACCGCCGTGACGGCCACCAAGCTCGGCGCCTTCGACTTCATCGAAAAGCCGCTTTCTTTGGAAGGGCTGTTGCTGACGGTCAGGCGCGCGCTCGGCGAGCCCGGCGGTCCCGAGGCGAAAATCAAAAAACCGAAAGAACCCAAGGCCAGGCGCCATGCTCGCGCGACGGAGAGAAACGGCCATGCGCGGACGTTCAAACAGAAGACGCTTAAAAAAAGTGTCGTTTTCTCCGGCCAGGGACTTCATTCGGGTATCAAGACGGGAGTTGTGCTTCATCCGCTTCCTCCGAACAGCGGCGTTCTTTTCAGCGGCATCTCGGCCGACGCGACGGTGCCCGCCCATCTGGACTATGTCAGCTCGACGGGTTACGCGACTTCGCTGCGCGGCAAAGGCATCGTGGTCGGCACGGTGGAGCACTTCCTGGCAGCGCTGCACAGCTACGGCATCGGCAATTTGCTGGTCAAGATTCAAGGCGAGATCCCGATCATGGACGGCTCGGCGCTGGAGTTTTGCCGTTTGATCGAAGAGGCGGGCATCGAAGAGCAGGAAGAGGAATGGTCCGAGATCGCCATCGACCGCACCTACCGCGTTGGCGATAAGAACGGCGAGTCCATCAGCGTGGCGCCGGCTGAAACGTTCAGCGTCAAATACATTCTTAATTATCCCGAGCCGGTGGGCCTTCAGGAGCATACCTACGTCTCGCGCGGCCCGGATTCGTTCAAAGCAGAGATCGCCCCGGCGCGGACGTTCGGATTTTTGAAAGATATAGAACAACTGGAGAAAGTCGGGCTCGTGAACGGCGGCCGTCTGAGCAACTGTATTTTGATCGACAACGAGAAGGTCATCAACACCGAGCTCCGTTTTCCCAACGAATTTGCCCGCCACAAGATCCTCGACGTCATCGGAGATTTTTATCTTTTGGGGCGGCCGATGCGCGGCGCGGTGACGGCGCGCATGACCGGGCACACGGACAATATCGCCTTGCTTCGCGAGATCCGAAAGGGCATGGGCCTCTAAAAAGCCCGGAAGACCGATCGACAATGAGTTCGTCGCAGCAGCAGGTTCCGCGTCTGTTCACACTCGATGAGGCGAACGGCTTATTGCCGGCCTTGCGGCCGATCGTGCAGCGGATACTGGATAACCTGGATACTCTGAGAGAGAAAAGCGAAACGGTTGTGCGCACCGACCGGTTGTCGCCGTCCAGCCCGGAGCTGATGAAATCTCTGCAGCGAAACGAGGCGATCGCGCGCTTGATCCAGGAAGTGAAATGCCTGGTCGTTGAGATCAACGCGTACGGCTGCATCTGCAATGGAATCGAAGAGGGACTGGTCGATTTTCCCTGTATGCTCGGAGGCGAGATTGTTTTTCTCTGCTGGCGTTTCGGCGAGAAAAGCGTCGGCCACTGGCACAAAATCGAAGATGGCTTTGCCGGGCGCAAGCCGTTGCTCGACGGCGAACAAGAAGGCGGTGACGGCAACGTCTCGTACCACTGAACGGTCCCGACGGCTCTCATACGAATTCTCCCTCTCCCTTTGAGGGAGAGGAAGTGAGAGTGGTGCAGCTTCGCAGAGAGTTCCAACGCCGCCAAGCTGATTTTCGCTCGCGAACCGGCGGACCGCCATTTCCGTTATGAAATTGCAAAAAGTTACTAGCCCAGCAGTGCTATCCGCGCAAATCAAAGAAGAGGCGCAGCGGCTCGGATTTGCGCTGGTGGGAGTTTCGCCGGTAAAAATTCCTCCGCACGAGGAATCGTTCGCCCAGTGGCTGCGAAAAGGGCTCGGCGGCGAGCTGGGGTACATGAAGCGAACCGAGGATCTGCGCCGTGATCCTAAAAAGCTTGTTCCGTGGGCGCACTCGGTCGTCTCGGTGGGAATGAATTACTTCGCGCCGCTGCCGCGGCCCGAGGCGCCGGATGATTCTCGCGGCTGGATCTCGCGCTACGCCTGGGGCGACGATTATCACGATCTGGTCAAGCAGAGGCTGGATTCTCTCTTGGAGAAAATCAGGGAAATCCATGCCGGTCCGGTCGAAGGACGCGCGTTCGTCGATTCCGGGCCGGTGCTGGAAAGAGCGATAGCGGGCGTCGCCGGCATCGGCTGGATCGGCAAGAACACGCATCTGATTTCACCCGAGAGAGGCTCATGGTTTTTTTTGGGCGAGCTGTTTCTCAGCCTCGAGTTGTCATATGACCGGCCTATCCGAGACCGCTGTGGTCAGTGCGATCTCTGTCTCAAGGCCTGTCCGACGGGCGCTTTTGTCGGGCCTTATATACTTGACGCCCGCCGCTGCATCTCTTACTTGACGATCGAGCTAAAAGGATCGATCCCGCGCCACCTGCGCCCGCTCATGGGCAACCACGTCTTCGGCTGTGACATTTGCCAGGAGATTTGCCCGTACAACGTGAAGGCGAAGCCGACGGGCGAAGAAGCATTTCAACCGCGCGAGGGTCTCTATGCCCCAGAGTTGATCCCGCTGCTTTCTCTCACCGAAGAAGAATTTCGCCGCCGCTTCAAAGGCAGCCCCATCCTTAGAGCCAAGCGCCGCGGCTTTTTGCGCAACGTCGCCGTCGCTCTCGGAAATCTAAAAAGCCGCGAAGCCGTTCCGGCTCTCATGCGCGCCCTTGATGACGAAGAACCTTTGGTACGCCAACACGCCGCCTGGGCTCTGGGACAGATCGGCACACGCGAGTCTTTGAGCGCGCTCGAACGGCGTTTAGACACCGAGGCGGATACCGCGGTTCGAGAGGAGGTAGAAGAGGCGATTCAACAAGCGAACACAAAAATCCAGCCTGCCGCCTGAGTAGGCGTAAAAAGCCCATAATTTCGTTTTTTCGCTTGACGGATTCCAGCCGTATGGAATAAATAAACTTGATTTGTTAAACCACGGGAATTGGGCATAGCCGTTGGGGCTAGAGTTACTGTTTTAAATCATCAACACTAAGGTGGCCAAATGCGATTAAGATCGGTTTTAGTTTTGTTAGGTTTCTTGGTCTATTTCGTATCTTGTGTACGGCAAAACGAAATAGAGATCGGTGCGGTATTGGAGCTGACTGGGGATGGTGCCGAGATTGGAAAGGGTGCTCAGAAAGGAATGGAGCTGGCTGTGAGCGAAATCAACGAAGAGGGCGGAATTAATGGGAGAAAACTAAAGATATTATACGAGGATTCCGCATCTCAACCAGGTCAAGCCGTTAGCGCACTCCAAAAGCTGATTGATGCCAACAAACCTCCAATTGTTCTTGGAGCTATCTTTAGTACCCTAACCCTTGCTATGGCACCAGTTGCCGAGAGGAACCACGTGGTTCTCCTTTCTCCGGGCTCCTCGAATCCTAACATAACCAACGCGGGTGACTATATCTTCCGGAATTACCCCTCCGATAACTACGAAGGTAAGATTAGTGCAGAGTACATTTTCGGGCAGCTTGGGATTAAGTCTGTCACCATTCTCTATGTAAACAATGATTACGGGGTGGGTCTAAGAGATGTCTTTTCAAAGCGCTACCGTGAACTGGGCGGTTCGGTCGCTTTAGAAGAAGCTTATAAACAGGGCAGCTCGGACTTTCGTACTCAGCTCGTCAAGGCACAGAAGCTAAAGCCGCTGCTAGTTTATGTTCCAGGCTACTATGCAGATGTTGGTCGGCTCCTGAAGCAAGCACATGAGCTTGGTATCAAGTCCAGATTTTTTGGGAATGTCGGCGTGGCCGACCCCAAGATTTTCGATATAGCAGGCCAGGCAGCAGAGGGATTGTTATTTACTGCTCCCGTTGTCGACCTCGAAGCGGATGTCCGTAAAGGAAAAAGCTTTGCCGAGAGGTTTCAGGCAAAGTGGGGCCAAAAACCTGGTTTTCCCGAGGCATATTCCTACGACGCAGTGAGGATAGCGGCAATTGCTATGGAAAAAGGTGGTACGACGGCGGACGGAATTAAAGAAGCTCTTTATAAGGTTCACGACTATTCCGGTGTCACTGGCAAAACAAGCTTTGATAAAAATGGAGACGTTATAAAGCCCTTCGAAATTAAAGAAATGCGCCAAGGAAAATTCGTTACCGCAGAAAAGCAACTAGGGAATCAGCCGTAATTTCAATTCCATTAGGGATCCATGAATCCTGTCGAACTTTCTGCCCTCATAATCGCTGCTATCGCCTTTTTATCGCCATTCACATATCAGCTTTCAGGATTTTTTCTCGGACAGCCCTACGGTAAAAGCCGACTTTGGTACAAAGCCAGAAAGGATTTCGAAATTTGGTTTGCGTTTGTAGATGATCTGAATACGGAGTTAGTTTTCAACGGGATCTTTGCTGTCCTATTTATCACCACCGGGATGACTAAGTGGCCAATACACTACCAGCTGTTGGCTGCCGCTCTAGTTGTTATTTCAAAGATCATCATTAATTATCGCTTTTGTGAGATAATACGAGATTATTTTTGTGGACCCCGCAGTGTAAAACAGGCAGCGAGGGCAATCGAGAAATGGTGGTGGTGGTTAGGGTTTGGAACTTGCTACGCTTGGCTGTTGGTGATTATCTTATCGCCTTTTTTTCTTGTTACTGCCGATTGTGATTTCTTCGGCACGTTCTGGCCTCCCTGTCATCATTGGCTAAAATCGAAGGCGGTCACAGGACCAGTTGAGAACGTGGCAATTTTAGTCATCAGTGTTCATGTTTTATTTTGGGTTGTCCTGGCGGAAATTTGGCGGCCCGGGAGGGCACTGGAGACGGCTAAAGAAAGCGATATTAAAAATCGCTGGCTGAAAGAGGATATAAAAAGATCTTTTGGGCTTGCGGCCAAGGAATATGAATCAGAAGATAAAAATCGTGGTGAGGAAGAAGTTGTATTGCAAGTAGCACAGGAAATGATTGCTCGCCTCGAAAATAATCCGCTTAATCTTCTTTACGCTGGATGTGGTCCAGGCCGGATATTAAGCAAGTTGGCAACAGCGGGCAAAGTCTACTGGAATGAAATTATAGCCGTGGATCTTAGCGAGAAAGTCGTTGCCGAGGCATGGAACAAAGTATCCAGAGTAGCCGGAAGCAGCGATTTTGTTAAAGTTGCTGTAGAAGATTTCTCGGCAGTGGATTTTGTGACAAAAGAATGTAAAGAACGAAGAAAATATACAGAGCGATTTGATATAGTAGCTTGCCTAAATAATACTCTGGGAAATGTAGTAACTAGTGAAATTAGCGAAGCACATAACGATCGGATTCGATGCCTACGGAATTTCCTCGATGCACTTAAGCCCGGAGGAAAACTTGTCCTTACAGTGTACAATGCAAACAGTTTCACTTGTGAACCGAAGTATTCGGAATTTCTAACGCTATTACCTGAAGAGTCAGATTTCAAAAACAACGATTTTGTTTTGAAATTTGAGAAGAATAGGGATCAGGAGAACACTCTTTTTTTCTACGCGCATTGGTTTAAGCGGACAGAAATTGAAGGTTTGCTTGGAAAGGTCGGATTTCATGTCGATAAGACTTATTTCCAAGATACTCCAAATCGCCCGCAAGTCAGAATTGTCGCAATTGCCACTAAACCCACGAAGTAAGCAGAGCCTTGTGATTACCGCTGATAGCGCCCGGTATATAGAGTTATGGGATGACTTCTACAATCAACTAAGTTCAGTTGCGCCTTGGGAAGAACTGCCCAAGAACGAAATGGCGCTTGCTCTGCTCCGATGGTGTATTAATAAGCAAGCAAGGATTCTTGTTGTCGGCTGCGGGAGAGGCGGGAAGACAGTCGAGGCCGCAAAAAATGGGTATTCATCCCAGGTGGGAATCGATATATCTCGTCGTGCTGTAAGCGCTTCAAGAGAATTGGCCAATCGGGAACGATTAAAGATTCAATTTCTGGTGGAAGATTTTCTTTCGCCATCGCGTGATCTGCAACGGAGGAAATTCGATGTGGTCGTGGATTGGCTATGTTTCCATAATATGCCAGCTAGCTTGCACCCCCAGTACATAAGCACATTAAAACGCATCGCGCCCAGTTTCCACTTGTTACGATGTTTCAGTAAAAGGGACACGGAAGCTAGTCGGCTCAATGGGAGTACGTATAAGGGAATTCCCAAATATTTTTACAGCGGAGAAGAGATCGAAACCTTATTCGGCGGACTCTTCCGTATTATCGGAAACTATTCAGAGAGAGAGGACCAAAATCAACCAGCCCTGGATGGAAAGATTGCAGCTAAGGATGAATACTTTATGCAATTGAAAGTATGATGGGGCATTTGGGGAGAGCCTTAGGAAACGAGAGAGCTGGGGAAGAAGCCTTACCTATCACGCCTACCCTTCGGGTGCTGAGCAGGATAGTTCTTGTTTCTGATCGTAGATTTATCCTCGTATCCACCAACCTCTAAAGAATACCTGCAGAACCTATAAATAATTTTGATTCTTTCTCCTCGCAGTGGTAGCCTACAAAGCAACCCGGCAATTATAGTAGGATATGTTCCCACAGCTTTTTATAAACAGCCTAATTGCAGGCAGCGTCTATGCCCTAGTTGCGCTTGGATTTGGCCTCATCTATTCCACCACCCGTTTTTTTCATTTTGCTCACGGCGCGGTTTACGCCGCAGGGGCATATCTCGCCTATGCTGGCTGGCTCTTAGGGCTGAGTCTGTATATAGCGATACCCCTGGCCGTTATCGGGACGGCAATGCTCGGCGCGCTGATCGAAGTAGGGGTTTATCGGCCGCTTAGAAGGAAGAATGCTTCAAGTCTGATCCACCTGCTTGCCTCGCTCGGATTGTTCACTGTCATTCAGAATCTTATCTCCCTTATCTTCGGGGATGACACTAAGACCATCCGTAGCGGTGTGGTGAGAGAAGGGTTGCCTCTCTTCGAAGCCAGAATCACTCCGATCCAGATCGCTATCATAATCGTCAGCGGCTTGCTGTTACTGCTCTGCTGGGCTTTTATGCAGAAAACCAAAATGGGCAAGGCGATGCGGGCGGTGGCCAATGATCCTGAGCTGGCGAAGGTTGTTGGGATCGACACGGATCGGGTGATTCTTTTTACATTCGTCCTCGGATCGGCTCTGGCGGCGATAGCGGCGATTCTTATCTCGCTTGATACCGACATGACGCCGATGATGGGATTTTACGCTCTGCTCATGGGAGTGGTCGCCGTTATTGTCGGAGGTGTCGGCAGCATTCCAGGAGCTGCGTTGGGAGGATTGCTGGTAGGCATGGCGCAGCACCTGGGAGTCTGGAAGATTCCCACGCAGTGGCAGGATACGATTGTTTTTCTGATTCTGATTTTCTTTTTGCTTTTTCGTCCGCAAGGATTTATGGGCAAGGTGGTCAAGAAGGCCGCCGTGTAGATGGACTACTTCCTTCACATCCTGATTCTGATCAACATCTACATCATCCTCGCCATCTCTTTGGACCTCATCGCCGGCTATACTGGTTTACTCTCCATCGCGCATGCGGCTTTCTACGGCATCGGCGCTTACGCCACGGCTCTCTTGTCCATTCACTTCCAGACCAATTTTCTCTTTAACATGCTCTTCGGCATTGTTGGCGCTGGGGTTCTTGGCGTCATCATCGCTTTTCCTTCTCTCCGTATCCATGACGATTACTTCGTGATCGCCACGTTTGGCTTTCAGATGATTGTTTACAGCGTGTTAAACAACTGGGTGGAATTTACCCGTGGGCCGTTAGGCATTCCGGGCATTCCATTGGCGAGTCTGTTCGGTTTCGTTTTCGACAACCACTGGAAGTTTCTGATTCTGTCCTCAGTCTTTTCTGCGCTTGCCTATTTACTTGTTCGTAAGCTCGTGAGTTCTCCGTACGGGCGAGTGTTGAAGGCTATCCGCGAGGATGAAGTTTTTGCCGAATCGCTAGGCAAGAACGTCGAGTCGTATAAGATTCAGGTTTTCGTCATCGGCGGCGCGCTGGCTTCTGTCGCGGGGAATCTGTACGCGCACTATATTACGTTTATCGATCCCACGAGCTTCACCATTCTCGAATCGATTCTCGTGATCTCGATGGTGATCATCGGTGGCGCGGGGAGCTTGCGTGGGCCGATCATAGGTGCGGTGGTCCTGGTCGTTCTGCCGGAAGCTCTTCGCTTTGTCGGACTCCCCAGCAGCGTCGCAGCCAACCTGCGGCAGATATTTTACGGGAGTCTTTTGGTTCTCATGATGCTTTACCGGCCTCAAGGGCTGATTGGCGAGTACAATCTTCAAAGGCGCTAATGGGCGAAGTCATCCTGACCGGAACGGATTTACGAAAAGATTTTAACGGCACCGTTGCTGTTGACGATGCGTCGTTTGCTATTGAAGAGAAGACGATCACAGCTATCATCGGACCTAACGGGGCGGGGAAGACAACCCTGTTCAATCTGATCACTGGGTTCCTTTCACCCGATCGTGGCACGGTTCGGTTCCGTAACGATCCGATAAATGGAACTGCGCCACATGAGATAGCTCGGCGAGGCATTTCTCGAACCTTTCAGGACCTCAGGCTCATAAGGCAGATATCGGTCCGCGATAACCTACGCCTTGCCTCTCCAAAGCAGAAGGGTGAGACATTCTGGCACGCTCTCTTCGACCGTAAAGGCGAAGCCGAGGCGCCCGTAGTGGAGGCTACGCTTCGTCTATTGAGTTTTGCCGACCTTCTTCCCTTGTACGAGGAATTCGCAGGCAATCTTTCCTACGGGCAGCAGAAGTTATTGACGCTATTCTGCTGCTTGGCAACACAATCAGACATTTTATTGTTGGACGAACCCGTAGCAGGTGTCCATCCCGAGATGGCCTCACAAATCTTACGCCATATGATTGACCTTAAAGAACTAGGCAAGACCGTTGTTTTTATCGAACACGACATCGAGGCAGTCAGGCATGTCGCCGAACATGTGATCGTCATGGATCATGGAAAAATCATCGCCTCGGGTTCGACGAAGGATGTCTTGGGTCGAAATGAGATTATCGAAGCGTACCTGACATGACCGGCGACGCGCTAAAAGTCAGCGGGCTGGAAGCTGGGTATGGCCCGAAGCAGATTCTCTATGGGATAGATCTGGTAGCTCAGGAAAAAGAGATCGTGGCGATCATTGGACATAACGGCGCTGGAAAGTCTACTCTGTTAAAGGCACTGTTTGGATTGATCCCGATTTGGAAAGGGGAGGTCTCCTACAACGGCGAGGCTGTTAAAAACGGGTCTCCAGCGGAGAAAGTTCGCAAAGGGATAGCATACGTTCCTCAGGGCAACCGGGTTTTTACCGAGCTGACGGTGCAAGAAAATCTCGAAACGGCAGCCTACACGTTGGATGGCAAAGCTAAGGTGGAAAAAAAAATTGAGGAGGTCTATTCTTTTTTTCCCGCGCTCAGGGGAAGGGGGAGGCAATTGGCGGGCTCTCTAAGCGGTGGTGAAAAGCAGATGCTCGCTCTTGCCAATATCCTCGTGCTCTCGCCCAAGCTTCTTCTTCTGGACGAGCCTTCTCTGGGTTTGTCTCCGTCTTTGGTCAAGGAGGCGTTTCAAAAACTGAGCGAGATCAACCGGCTGTTCGGAACGACTATGGTCGTCGTGGAGCAGAAGGTGAGGGAAGTTCTCAAGATCAGCCAGCGCGCGTACCTTCTCAAAATGGGACGTGTCGCGCACACAGGCGCTTCGGCGGAGTTTCTGGAAGGGGACCGGATCAGGGAGATTTTTCTTTAGTCCTTTCAAGCAAACTTTGTAAAGACTCCGCTGATCGAGGATTGACTTGCCTGACGAATCCGATCCTTCCAATTATCGACAAGGTTTGTCTACCAGGCTCTTTGAGAGATTCCAGGCTGTGAATTGCCGCTCGAATCTTGGCTCTTTTCTCTCGCGGAACTGCTATTTCCCCGTTTACCACTATGCCGGTTATCTGGTGCCGCGTACGCGGACCCATTACCCGCATCTTTGCGTGGGGTACTCGAAACCTGACCTTTTTTAGAATTTTCACAACGCTGTTAATAATTGACCTGCTGGATTCTCCGGAAAAAAATAGATCGTCTACAAATCGGGTGTAGACGATATCCTGTTCCTTGCAGAGGGATTTAATTTTTCGGTCACTTTCTGCCAAGACGATATTCGCCAAAGTAGTGCTAGTCGCAGCACCTTGCGGTAGATGCCGCTCAAATGTAGTCAACTGAGTCAGGAATCTCGCAATCGTGGGACTGCATCCTAAGACATCTCTCCACACATGAAAAATGTGTTTGTTAGTGACTGACGGAAAAAATTTGCGTATATCGAGCGTCACAAGAACCGGCGCTCCTAGATGTGTTTTGGCGTTTGTAATCGGTGATCGGCCCGGCACGCCGCCGTGCATGTGATCAGGGAGGGGAATATCTGAAAGCAGGCGTTCTTGAATTCTTTCCTGTATTTCTTTCAGTATCAGAACAGGGTTGTCGATCATTCTGGGTTTTGGGCCCTTTTTGAGGAATGGCCGATAAAAACGCCCCCCTGTTTCAGCAATCTCCAGCAATAAGTGGCGATTGAAACCAATTCGAAATGCCAAGTCACGGAGAGAGTAGATATTAAGAGGAGTGATGTCGTCGCTCATCTTTTTTCTTATGTGATTCCGAACCAACTAGAAGCTGTACAATCATCCCACTCAAGTCCTTCAAGTTCTCCATGTGCCTGGCTTGAACATCTCCAGGCTCAGCGGCAAGAAGCATTACGAGATGCGTGGGCACACTCAGGGCTTTACAAAGTTTTTCGACAGTTGCTAAGCTCGGAGAGCGCTTCTCTGCCTCAATCAGGGAGACATGGCTCGAACCAATGCCTGCCCTTGCCGCCAACTGCTTTTGTGACAGCCCTTTTGCTGCCCTGCAAATCCTAATTGCTTTTCCGTATCTCATGTCTATATCTTCTGCATAATTTAAAAAGTTGTGAATCGCCTTGGTCCGAATCCTCCTTGTGATAAGAGCTTACTTTCTCGTAAACGCTTTCCACAGAATTTCGCTAACTTGCCTGACCACGCGTAATACATCTTTGCGATCAGCGTTAGCGTGCTGCGAAAGCTTTCTCAGCTGTCTTATCACACCCTCGAGGGCCTCTTTCTGACCTTGATCCAATGCTTCATCTGCTTGCCATTGCCTGAGGCAGGCGATACAAGCTTTAAGATCTTTGTATTTTTTCATATGCCGCTCCTTTCTCGGTGCTGTAAGCACCGCGCCCTTAGCGCATACCCCGAGAAGGAAAGCATTGGATCGGCGATTCGCAACCTGGGTGGCGCATTAGCGCCCCTTCTCAGCCATCACAACACACAGCCAACAACCATGTGCCGAGAAGGTGTGCGGGACTTATTGGTCTTGTCCCGCGGTGATTGAAAAACTCTTCAACCACCTTTAGCGAGCAGTTTCCTGCTCCAGGTCTGCACTGACCTCATGAGGTAGCCCTCTGGGACCGGGCGACATATTTTCAAAGATCTCATTACCGTCGGAACGACGGCCCTATAGTCCATCTTTTTAGATCATTGAGTTCCGATTGTCAAGTGAGATTTCCAGGCGTCACGTTTTATGACTCAGAGCCATGTTCCACCCTAACGGTGGAGGGGGATGAAAGAGAGGCGCTGAATCTTATGGAGGGACTGGCTGACTTTGTGGCAGGCGGGCCGGATCAGTGAGACTTTTCGGTAGGAGTCTCGGCCAGCGCGGACTTCAGGGTAGCCTCCAACGCCGGCGCAATCCTGGAGACCTTTCCTTTTCCGTCCACGCAGGTGTGCCGGGTCCGTCTTTCGGCCAGGAGCCGGCCGTTGTTTTTGCGCTTGGGAGCGCGGCGGTCCAAAGCCGATGAGAATTTAATTAGTCTCCGCATATTGACTTGCATATAAATGCAGATATATATTTGGTCATAAGCTCGATCATTGGAGGTGTCGGATGGAAAAGATCGTTCCTATCTCAGACCTGCAGACGCAGGCGAAAAAGATCGTCGAGAGCGTCAAGCATACGCGGGACCCCGTGGTGATTACGCAAAGGGGCAGGCCCGCGGCCCTTTTGGTGAACTATGAAGACTATGAGGGCATGGTGGCTACGCTTGACGAGATGAGCCAGCCGGACTGGAGGGAAAGGCTGGCGGAGGCTGAGCGAGACTCCAAGGCCGGAAGGGGTATTGAGTTGGAGGAGTTTAAAGCCAGAAGGGCCAAACGTGGCAAGAAAGGTTAAACTCCTTCCTCGAGCGCAAAAAGAACTGGAGGCCTTTCCGCCCGCCATCCAAGATCAAATTGTCGCCAAACTCGATCTCCTGCGCGATTTTCCCGAGATGGGCGCGGCGATGTTCGACGCCTTTCAGGGGTATCGGGCGATCTTAGCCGCAAAAAATAATTATCGCATCGTCTACCGGGTCATTTCTAACGATTTGGTCGAGGTGGCCTATATCCGCCACTGCGCCAGGCAAATGCGTCTTCGCCTGATCAGGGGAAAAGAGTAAGGATGAGCCGGGTAATCTACGCGAGGACCTTGGCGGAGCTTCTGGCGGGGGACCGGATCAGAGAGATTTTTCTTTAGGGGCAGAAGAGAGGGCGGTCTTCAGAGTGGCCTCCAAAGCAGGCGAGATCTTGGTGACCTTTCCTTCCCGATCCACACAGGCGTGCCGCGTCCATCCCTCGGCCAAGATTTCCCCGTCGTTTTTTCGCGTGATTTTATAGCTGAAATCGAGCGTGGCGCGTCCGAGCGCCGTGAGCGTCGTCTCGACCGTGATCTCGTCGTCGAACCGCGCCGGTTTAAGATAACGGCATGAAACTTCCGTTACCGGGAAGAAATACCCCGCTTCCTCCACGGACGAGTAGGTCGCGCCGATTTGCCGCAGCAGCTCCGTCCTTCCCATTTCAAACCATCGTAGATAATTCGCGTAGTATACCACTCCCATCTGATCGGTATCGCCGTAGATAACCCGGTAGGGCGCTAAATTTTTTTGCATGGACCCTGTTTAACCCGTTCGGTAGACAAGGACAATGTCGTTCCAGATTGCTGCAGCAGGTATCTTGACGGGTACGGTTCCATAGGTGTTAAAGTGTTCAGATGGTAACGAAAGGGGGGACGTATGATGAACGCACGTTTTGAGCAAAAGTTGAGGCGTATCGATCACGCATGGATGGTTCTCGCGCTGCTCGTGGCGCTTCTCGCCGTGATGGGAACTCGGCCAGGTGCGGCGCTCTCGGCGACATTGATCTCCCAGGATCAAGCCTCCCAGGCCGTCTCGATTCGCAAATTGAGTGTTAAAGACGGCGTGGTTTCCGGAGAGCTGGTGAACAATTCTTCCCGGACGCTTCGGGATGTGCAATTGCTCATCCGCTCTACCTGGCTTTGGAATAACGAGATGCATCCTGGCGCCGATAGTCCCGGCGATGCCGTCTACTACACGGTAGAAGGGGACATCCCTCCCGGCGGGAGCAAACCTTTTACTTATCGGCCCGCGTCTCCTTTACCTTCGCGGCCCGACGGTCATTTCGAAGTCGCGGTTTCAATCGCCGGTTTTGCGGAGCTTATCCCGCAGCAGTGAGCTTCCGCTTTCTTTGGGTTAGTCCGGACGACGTTCGGCATATCTTTTCTCGATATAGCCTGGGGGTCTTCCATGCAGGGACTGGACCTTCAACCAGTCTCCTTCCTCGCCGACCACGTTGACCTCCTTGCTTTTTTCAATCTTGGCGACGGCTTTGTAATGGAGACCCGGGCTTTCTCTCACGTACGCATCCGCGATGGTGATGTAGGTTCCTTGAGCCGGCGCTGTGGCCTGTGCCGACGATCCGGTTGCCGGTTTGGCAAATCTTTCATCGATGTAGCCGGGGGGATTTCCCTTCTTTGAGACGACTCTTAGCCAGCCGTTCTCACGCCCTGCGACGTTGACTTTCATGCCGCTCTTTATTTCAGCGATGATCTTGTAGCGGGTTCCCGGGCCGCTCCGTACCTTCACGTCGTCCGTAGTGGTATACGGTTGGGTCGGCTCGGGAGCGGCGGATACGGCCTCAGGTTGCCGCTCGTTCTTTTTGTCGCATGCCGGAAGCGGGCATAGGAGTAAAATGAGCGGTAGGACTGAGACAAGTCGCGGCAATAATAGATTCATGGTCGCCCTCCGTAGGTTTCGTGTCTTATGATTTAACAGATTAGCTTGGGCAGGGCAATTTTGACCCCGGCTCCCGTCCATTTTCCCTGTCCATTTTCCCCTTGACAAGCGGTTACTTATTTGTAATTGTTGAAAATAATTTTCGGTACGGAGGGGTCGCGATGAAAAAGACGAAGTTAGCTGCATACATTACGTTGGTTTTTTTCCTGAGTGGCTGCGCCGGGATGACCTATAAGCAGAAAGCCGCTCTTGTCGGCGCGGGTATCTGCGGCGCTGTCGGAGCAGGCGCTGGCGCCATCGCCGCAAATAGGCATAAGAACGGCTCCATAAATGAAGGCGGGGGCGCCGGCATCGGCTTCGTCTCTGGCGCGCTGCTCTGTGGCGCGCTTGCTTATTGGCTTGCCGAGGAACCGAAGCCACCTCCGCCGCCACCTCCGCCACCGCCACCTCCGCCACCACCGCCACCTCCGCCACCTCCACCGCCGCCTCCACCTCCGCCACCTCCGCCACCTCCACCGCCGCCTCCACCTCCGCCGCCTAAAGTGGAGCGGACTATTATTTTGGATAACGTGCTTTTTGACTTCGATAAGACCGCTATCAAGCCGGACGGGGCCAAGATCCTTGACCGGCTGGTGGCGTTCCTCAAAGAAAATCCGGACAAGAAAGCGGACCTGGAAGGACACACCGACTCGGTCGGCACGGATAAGTACAACCAGGGGCTGTCTGAAAGACGCACTGCTTCGGTGAAAGACTACTTGACCAAGAAGGGCGTCGATGCAAGCCGGATCAGCATGAAGGGGTTCGGCGAAACGAAGCCCATTGCCGATAACAAAACGGCCGAAGGCAGGGCGAAGAACCGGCGCGTCGAAGTTAAGGTTCGCTAAGGAGCGTTTATGGGGCGACAGACGGGAGCAAGAAGAACAGCCATCGTATTATTCTTCTTGTTCCTGCTGTCGCCCTGGTTCGTTAACGCCCAGGATATTAAAGCCTGGCAGCTAAAAACGGCGCAGTTCAAGGCATGGTTGGATGTTCGCCAGGGGGTTAACTACAAGTTCTGGACTCGCCTCGACGGCACACGCCGCCCGCACAAACTCTACGTCGGAGAAGGTTTCAATAAGGCGGATCTAAAAGATAAAGAGGAATTCGTCGATACCTTTTCCCATTACCTGGCCGGCCACCCCGATAAATTCATGTTGATCGACCTGTACGACGCCGGAACCGGAGAGGCTGTCGGGGAGTTCGGCTGGGGTGGCTTCAAGCTTTATGTCGGCAACCCTTCTCAGCCGTCGCAAGACAAGCCCAAAACAACCGTGTCAAGCACCGCGGATGCTTCGGTAAGTGACAGTAAAGGCATCCAGCATTGATGAAGTAGGATTTTCTTTTCCCGTCTTTCCAACACTTTCCTTATAATTGGCGGAGAAGGGAGGGAGTCGAACCCTCCGGGGACCTTACGATCCCCAGACTGGTTTTGAAGACCAGCGGCGCCACCGGGCACCTTCCTTCTCCCCGGCTGCATTTTTCAGAAAACTAGCACGTTTCCCAGGATCGGCCAAGAAGGCGCATCCGGAGGAAAGGGACTCCACATCGTCGTTCCGATCGTCCGCAAATACCGCTGGGACGAGATCAAGCCGTTCTGCAAGAGCCTGGCGGAGAGCATGGCGCGCGCGGAGCCCGAGCGCTACCTTGCCACGATGTCTAAGGCCAAGCGCAAAGGAAAAATTTTCATCGACTATCTGCGCAACGGCCGTGGCGCGACGGCGGTGGCCGCCTATTTTACGCGGGCAAAATCCGGCGCGCCGGTCTCGACGCCGGTAAGCTGGGAGGAGGTCGCCGCGGGAATCCGCCCGGACCGATTCAACGTCCGCAATCTCGCCGGGCGCTTGTCGCGCCTACGGAAAGATCCGTGGGAGAATTACGAGTCGTCCAGACGGCCGATCACGGCTGCGATGATGAAGGAGCGAACACGAAGATGAGCGTCGTCACAATACCCTTATGGATTTAGCCTCCTGAAGGCGCCCCGTTCGTCAATCTCGTAAATGCCGGTCTGGAAACCGAGAGATGATCCAAAGTCTACATCCGCCACGGCCTTACCCGAAGCTGCGGCTTTTGCTGCGTCTTTCGCTACCTCGCCCGCGACCTCGACGATTTTTTGGAGAAGGGCTAACGCGGCGGTTGAATCCTGGTCCGACGACAACTCCTTGAGCTGTCCTTCTTGAATCTGAATTTTAAAGTCGTGTTTAGAAAGGAACGACCACGGCTTGACCTCGTACCCGTTTTTGATGTCGGGCAACGTGATGAGCTTGCTTGCCTTTTTCTCCTGATCCACCAGCAGATAGACTTTTTGCGGATAAATCTTAATCCCGTTAGAGAGACCTGCGCAGCCTGCCGTCGCCAGCATTGTTGCCAGGATGATCGCCGCTGTTCGAATTGTTCCCATCAGACCCCCTCCTTTATTGTCCGCTTCTCAAGAATCGAAACACGCCAGTCTGGAACTCACATTCTTCTGAAGATACGTGAAAGCGTCTACGATAGGGTGAAACCAGGCCCATCCATCGTCCGTGTCGGACGACGCAAACACAACCCCGATGGCAACGTCGCCGGCGTAAACGATTCCACCAGAGTCACCCTCTTTCACGCGCTTATTGGCCTTGACCATCCATGCGTTCTGGACCTCATACGTTCCTTTTTTATACTCCACGCTAACGGTTCCGGACTCAGAGCTTATGACACCGCGTTGCGCGTTTGAGACCGGCAACGCGCAGCTTACGGGCAGAGGCGGGTTGATCCGGCTCTTCGGCATAAATGAGCGAATCGCGGTGTTCGTCCCCGCAATCTCTAGATCCGGAAGCGGCAAGCACGCGGGATTTATTTCGGCTACAGCGATGTCGTATTCGACCACCTCATCTTTTTGCGTCGAATAAAAGATCGTCGTCGCAAAGGTCGCGTCTTGGGAACATTCGCTGTCGCTGGTCACTGGCGTGCCATTCGGACCGTTGATATCGCCTATGACGTGGGCGCAAGAAACCGCGTAATACTTTTTGTCCGGGCCCGCCTTGTTTTGGAAAATAAACGTAATGGTTCCGCTCTGGCGGTTTAAGCCGATGCGCGCCGAAATACGTGAGCCCGCCCCGCATACGGTTTTGACGCGTCCCACTTCAATGACGTCGGTCGCAAAGCGTAGCTTGCGATTGACCTTGCCGTTTTTGAAGCGCCCGTAGACGGTTCTCGGCAGCAGCTTCCCGCGCTTCGGACGCGTTTTTTGCCGAACATAAAAGTGTATGGCAGCGTGATTATCCGTGGCCGCGAGGTTTTTAAATTTCGTCCCCGCGCTAATGCCAACCACGTTAGGATAGCTCCCATACAACCGCAGCGCCGCCTGTTTAGCGCGGCTCAGCTCGTAACGCGACCGCCTCGCTGTCATGGAGTTGGTCATTTTTTACGGCTGTGTTTCATAGCGGTCGTGACCAAGTACCTTTATAGCCAAGCTGATTAAGAATACTCTTACGAAAGAAGATAATCGGTCAAATAAATTATCTAATAGACTATGTCAAGACAAAAATAATGGCAGACAAAAAAAATGGCAGGAATCTTCTACGGCATCGGCCCTGGCGGCCAAAGCTGTGCCTTACTACGTCAGTTTGACTAGCCCGTTCGGCCCAATTCAGTGTCCGCAATCTCGCCGAGCGCTTGTCGCGCCTGCGAAAAGATCCGTGGGAGAATTACGAGTCGTCCAGACGGCCGATCACCGCCGCGATGATGGAGGAGCTAACACGAAGATGAGCGTCGTGAATAAAGGAGCCCGCGTGCGGGACTTATCGGCCTCGGGCTGGTGTTTTTGAATGCCGCAATGTTGGCGCGCGGGAAAAGATGGGCGGCTTTGGCCGCAACCGATGAAAGGAAATGAGCAGTGTCGATCCACGTTAGCTTGTACCAGGAGGACGCTCTCTCAAAATGGTCCAGTTTTAGGGGAGCAGGTCAGTCGTTCCACCGGTGACAACTTTGATAGCTGTCATGCTGCGGCTTCTTGTTGATACAGATACTTCTGGAACCCC
>CAZNES010000053.1:3766-29166 GCA_964572145.1 uncultured Syntrophobacteraceae bacterium | reverse complement strand
TGCGCTGGGGTTGACTATTCAGCCTTGGGAGGTACGAGATGCGGACGGTTTCGAGCGGGTATTCGCTGCGCTAAACAAGGAGCGCCCGGATGGACTCTACGCGACCTCGGGCGCGTTAATGAATATTAACCAAAAACGGATTGTGGGCTTTGCGTTAAAGAGCCGGTTACCGTCGATGTACAACACCAGAGAAGCTGTAGATGCCGGCGGGCTCATGTACTACGGGGCGGACCTGGTGGAGATTTACCGGCGTGTAGCATATTACGTGGACAAAATCCTCAAAGGCAGAAAGCCGGCCGACTTGCCCGTGGAGCAGCCGATGAAGTTCGAACTGGTCATCAATCTGAAGACGGCGAAGCAGATCGGCCTGACGATTCCGCAGTGGACGCTAATGAAGGCGGATAAGGTGATTAAATGAAAGGAGGCAAAAGGGAAGAGACTAGGCCAGAAGCTGCGCTGCCTCTATCAAATGGAGCGCTCTTCCGGGAAATCATCGATGGGAACGTATGCTCTTGTCCAGGTGCCTTTCGGCGTGGCCGTGTGCCCCTGGCCAGTGAGGTCTTCGGCTAGAAGAACGTCGCCCGGGCCAAAAGTTTTCACGTTGCCGTCTCCAATTCGGATATCCACAGAGCCGGATAGAGTTATGACATATTGACGTCGCGGCGCCGTGTGCCATCCAAGGATCCGGGCGGGACAGTTGTCTCTGAAAAGGATTGCCTCCGCGGAATGCACCGTAGAGAATAAAGACGAGCCTCCACCCGCGTCCAGCTCTTCGAAGTGGGATTGCCCGTCGTCACCGCTGTACAGTCTTACGAAGATCAAATCTTTTCCCCCTTTATTTATTGTTAAACGACCGCTTCTCATCCAACTATGAATGCGGCTTCATCGCGCACGATTAACTTGCCTGCCCGATCCTGTCAATGGTAGCATCCGCGATGCGCTTTGTTCGACGGTATCTTAAAGGTTTCTCATGTCAGCCCCGCTGATTTCTTTCGAGCACTGAGACCGAAGCGATGTCTCAATTTCAATTTGGCGGCGATGTCGTCTGGCGGCCGAGCGCTGAAATTATCGCCCGCAGCCGTCTGCGAAGATTCATGGATAACCACGGCATCGGCGGTCTTGAACAATTGCAGCGCCGTTCCACGGCAGAGATCGAATGGTTCTGGAGCGCGGTGCTCGAAGAGCTTGGGATCGAATTTTACCAGCCCTACGAGCGGATTCTAGACACTTCCCGCGGTATCGCGTGGGCGCGTTGGTGCTGCGGCGGGAAGATGAACATCGTTCACAACTGTCTGGATAAATGGAGCGCCACGCCGGTTGCTCTGCGGGAAGCGGTGCGATGGGAAGGCGAAAATGGCGACACTCGGGTTCTCACGTACGAAGAGCTCAATCGGCACGTGTGCCGTTTAGCCAACACGCTGCGCGCGCTCGGGATGAAGAAGGGAGATGTGGTCGCGCTCTTCATGCCGATGATGCCGGAGAGCGTCGCGGCTCTTTTTGCCGTGGCCAAACTCGGCGGAATCGCGCTGCCGCTCTTCTCCGGTTACGGCGCCGCGGCGCTGGCCGGCCGGCTGCGCGACAGCGAGGCAAAATTCCTGCTCACCGTCGATGGCTTCTATCGTCGCGGGCAGAGCGTGCTCCTGAAACCGGCTGCCGATGAGGCCGTCGCTTCTTCCCCGTCCGTGGAGCGCGTGCTCGTTCTTAGGCGGCTTGGAACTCCGGTCCCTTGGTCTCCCGGCCGCGACCGGTGGTGGCATGAGGAGACCGCTCGCCACAGCGACCAAGCGGAAACGGTACGGACCGACGCGGAGGACCCCCTGATGATCCTTTACACTTCAGGGACGACTGGCAGGCCCAAAGGGGCTCTCCACACCCACTGCGGTTTCCCCATCAAAGCCGCCCAGGATTTGCTCCTTGGCTTCGACCTTCAACGCGAGGATGTCCTTTACTGGGTGACGGACATGGGATGGATGATGGGTCCCTGGGAAGTTTTCGGCGCGACCCTTATCGGCGCCACGATGGTTCTCTACGAGGGAGCGCTGGATTTTCCGGGACCGGATCGTTTGTGGTCGCTCGTCGCGCGGCATCGAGTGAGCATTCTCGGCGTCTCTCCAACGCTGATTCGTAGCCTCATGCGCCACGGAACCGGGCCGGCCGAGAAACATGATCTCGCGAGCCTGCGGATCCTCGGCTCCACGGGCGAGCCTTGGAACCCCGACCCCTGGCTGTGGTTCTTCCACACCGCCGGCCGGGGCCGGCTGCCGATTATCAATTACTCCGGAGGCACCGAGACTTCAGGCGGCCTGGTCACCGGAAACGTTCTTACGCCGCTCAAGCCGTGCGCTTTCTCCGGAGCGGTTCCGGGTATCGCCGCCGATGTCGTGGATGAGGAAGGGAGGTCTGTGCGCGGGGAGGTCGGGGAGCTCGTCGTGCGAAAACCATGGATCGGCATGACGCGAGGCTTCTGGAAGGATCCGGAGCGCTATTTCGAAACGTACTGGAGCCGATTCCCCGATGTCTGGGTCCATGGGGATTGGGCTGCAGTCGATGAGGACGGCCTCTGGTACATCCTCGGTCGCTCGGACGACACGATCAAAATCGCGGGTAAGCGGTTGGGCCCCGCCGAAGTCGAATCGGTCCTCGTCGGCCATCCGGCGGTGAGCGAAGCGGCAGCCATCGGCGTCCCCGATCCGATCAAGGGCCAAGCGCTGGTTTGCTTCTGCGTCTTAAAACCGGGAAACGAGGCGAGCGAAAAGCTGCGTGAAGAATTGTCTCATAGGGTAGCCGAACAACTCGGCAAACCGCTCAGGCCGGACGTTGTGAAATTTCTCGACGACCTGCCGAAGACGCGCAACGCGAAGATCATGCGCCGTATCATCCGCGCCGCCTATTTGAACCAGGAGCCGGGAGACCTCTCCGCGCTGGAAAATCCCCGCAGCGTGGAATCGGTTCGCGACGCGGTATAGGGCGGTCCTGCGACGGGCTCTCCGCCGCGGGGCGTCGCGCGCTAGATGAAAAATGCTTCCGACTCTTTTCCTTTCTTCGGACGCCCCGCCTACAAGAGCGCAAAATCGGCCGCCGGAGATCAATCGTAGTCTGGTAGCCGGGGGAAGCGCTTCATGGCTTCCTCGACGACCGAGACCGCCACAAAGTCTTCGTGCTTCGGCCGCTCCTCCGGCTTGATGTTGCCGACTTTCACCATCCGGTCGATGGTGTATTCCACCTTCGCGCGCGGCAGCCCGTCGTTTTGGGCCCAGACCTTTCCCTTGACCATCTCGTCGTACGCCGCTTCGACCACATCTCGCGGGATCTTCGCGTGCTTCACTGCGATCTCCACGGTCCGAGATTTGTTGGCGTACATGAAGCGGTTCGCCTTGACCAACGCCCGAACCAGCGCCTGGTACTTCGCCGGCTCTGCGGCGAGCTTCTTCTCAGCGGCGACCACGACGAGGAAGAGCTGATTCGGCTCCAGCTCCCAGAAGTTTACCAGAGAGTGAAACGAGGGTTCCTTCTGGCGGGCCAGCATCAACTGGTCCACGTGAAGCACGGCGGAGTCGATCTGGCCCGCGAGCAGAGGAGGCACGTCCGCCGAGGCGATCGGCACGAAGATCACCTCATCGGGCTTGAGGCCCGCCTTTGCCAGCACCATCCGGCTCAGGACGTCGGCGAACCCGCCGATCTCCTGCACCCCGAATTTTTTCCCCTTGAGGTCCTGGAGCGTCTTGATGTCCGAGCGCACCGTCAGAGTCGAGCTGAATTTTGGCGCCGGAGCGAAGATCGCTTTGAACCCCGCCTTCTTCGCGGCCGAGACGACGGCTGCGGAGCCTGCGCCTGCACCGGCGTCGAGACTACCGCTTACGACGTTGCGGAATACATAGATGCCGCCCTCGAATGTGTTGATCTCCACGTCCAACCCTTCTTCGACAAAAAAGCTCTGCTCCTGTGCCACCCACGGGCCGATGTGAACCAGATTGGGAGGCGTGGTAGGCATGCCGAAGCTCAACTTGGTGAGCGGGGCGGTTGCTCCATCCGCCTGGCCAAGCCCTGCCCACATCACCGCGCCGAGTACGAGGTTCATCAGCACAATCACGACTCGCCTATTCATAGTCTCCTCCTTCTTCTAGAATCGCCATTACGTGCGGCACATTATCCGACAAGCTATTTCCATGTCAACTTTGCGCGCGCATGACGTTCGCGCCGAGCTGTCAGCCTTAGATTGACACGGAGTTCATCGGCAGATATCCTCCCTGCCAAATTGTTGTTACGAGGATTCAATGAAGCGACGACGCACCATACCAAAGCCGCGAAAGCGCGCCGCCGTTCCAGCACGGCGCTCGCCGCGCGCCACCCCCACGATCGACATTCACGCCCACTTTGTGCCCAAAGAATATCTTCGGCTCATCGAAGCGGAAGGGGAACCCCGCGGAGTGCGGCTTCGCTCCGGTCCGGATGGGCCGATGATTCAAGTGGGCCCGGTCCCGATCGGGCCAATCACCGCACACTACCACGATCTAGCTCTCCGGCTGAAGGCGATGGACTCACAGGGCGTAGCCATTCATGCTCTCTCGCTCATGCCGCCGATGGTCTATTGGGCGGATGAGGCGTCTGCGCTCGGTCTGGCCCGGCTCGTCAACGACGCAATGGCCGAGGCTGCTCGAGCCCATCCCGACCGCTTCGTCGTTCTGGCCACGCTGCCCATGCAAAATCCCGCGGCCGCGGTCAGCGAAGTGGAGCGCGCCGTCACCGAGCTCGGCTGTCGCGGCATCTACCTGGGCACGAACGTTCGGGGAAAAGAGCTGACCGACGTTTCATTTCTGCCGGTCTTCGAGCGCATTCACGCTTTAGGCGTCCCCATCTTTCTCCATCCGCTCAATGTCATCGGCGCTCAGCGGCTCGCCAACTTTCACCTGCACAATCTTCTCGGGAATCCGTTCGACACTGCGGTCGCCGCCGCCAATATAATCTTTAGCGGACTGCTCGATCGGTTGCCCAAGCTCGACATCTGCCTGCCGCATGCCGGAGGCGCGCTTCCCTATCTCATTGGCCGTCTCAATCACGGATGGAAAGTGCGGCAAGAGTGCCGCGCGCTGAAGCAGCCGCCATCAAGCTATCTCAGGCGCTTCACCTACGACACGATCAGCCACGCTCCGGATTCGCTTAACTATCTCATCGAGCTCGTCGGCGCCGACCGCGTGATGCTCGGAAGCGATTACTGCTTCGACATGGGCTACGAGCGGCCGGTTGAAGCGGTCACGGCTCTCAAGCTGAGCCGCAACGACCAAGAAAAAATCCTCCACGGCAACGCCGCGCGTCTGCTGCGGCTCGGGTAGGATTGCCGATCCTGCATTGAATCGAAAATCGGGCTGTTGGGGTCACCGTCGTTGGGGTCAGACTTCTACATCTCAACAATCTTGGCCAAACGCTCCGCTTCGTGTAATAGGCGTTCGTCGGACTGCATCTTTTTAGACAGCCGCGCCAGCAAAGTCCCCACTGTCGCTGTGTCCCGGCGCAAGTAACCGGCCACCTCTCCCAGCCCATAGCCCAGTCGCCTTGTTAACACGTACGCTATCATCGTACGCGCTTTCGACTGAGCCCAACTACGATCGGAACTCCTAAGCATGTCAACCTCGATCCGTAACTCTTCGGCCAGCTCTTTGACAACAGCACCCAGTGATCGCCTCTTGCTCGGCTTTGGCCCTTTGCCCAGCTTCTCTTGAATCTTCTCTCCAAAACCCTCAGCTCCCAAGAACCTCTGATCCTCAGCCTCGTAATACTCCTCCCTATGCCCTCCACCCAGACCATCCAGGATAAAGCTCTGGTAGCCTCTTCTACCTCCGAAAACCTTAAGCATCCTTGTCGGATCGAGCACTTCGCTCGGCTTGCCTCTCAAATACACCCCATGCCCGCTGTAGCGGTACTGCTCGGGCCTCTTTACTATCCCCGCTCTGACAGGATTAAGATGGATGTAACGGATCAGTTCCAGTAAGTACTCATCCCTATCACAGATGATGGCCTTGTATCGGCCTTGAAAGACGTGTCCGACCTTACGATGGCAGAGGTTAAAATACTGGCTGTAGGATTGCTGAAGCCCTTGCATAAATTTGGCCAAAGGCTGATCGGAACTCTCCAGCAACAGATGCACATGGTTGGGCATCAAGCAGTAAGCGTAAAGCGTAGTGTCGTATTTCCTGCGGTAGCGTGTTAGGCGCTCCAAGTAGGTTTCGTAGTCCTGAGGGCTCAGGAAGGTTTTCCGTCTTTGGTTGCCTCGGACGATGACGTGGTAGAGCAGGCCGGGGGCGAACACTCGTGGACGACGGGCCATAGGCAGGACTTCTAACAGGGAAGTAGAAGATAGTCAAGATATAGAAGTCTGACCCCATGACTGACCCCATGACCTCGCGCGGCCTTTCTCAAACCTACAATGGCAGGGTGACCGGCTGATGACGCTCGGCTGAGAGGTCGGCGGCCAGCGTGACTTCCATCACCTGCCGCGCTTGCTCCGGCGTTACGAGCACGGGCCGATTTAACGCTACCGCCTCGATGAAATGGATGGTCTCGGCTTCCATCGGCCCCTGATATACGTGGCCGACCTGCTCGCCCGGCATCGTCGAGAGCGGCAGGACCATGCCGCCTTGCATCGTGTTCAGCACGACATCGCGGTGGCTATCGTCGATCAGAAGCGCGCCTTCGGTTCCGACGAACTCAATCGTCGTCGTTGAAAAGTGGGGATAACCGGGCGGCAAAGCCCAGCCCGCGCCGATGGTGAAAGCGGTGCCGTCCTCCATCGTTATCATGATCCACTGGCAGTCAGGGACGCCATGCGTCTGTTCCATGATCCGATAGACGACTTCCGAGTACACCCGCACCGGCCTGACGCCTTCGAGACACCAGAGAATGAAGTCGATATCGTGCGTCGCCTCCATCACGGCCGGCGAGAGCCGAATGCGCCCGCCGATCTTGTTGCCGATGGAACGGGAGACGTTGCGGCTCACCAGCGCGGTGACCGGACGGCCGAGTGTCCCGTTTGCCACGGACTGCTTCACGTAGGCGTACTTCGGGTTGAAGCGCTGCGTGTAGCCGATGGTGAACTTGAGCCCGCCTTGCTTGGCGAGCGCCGTCATCTCGTCCGCCTCTTTCAACTCAAGCCCCATCGGCTTTTCCAGCAGCGTGTGCTTGCGCGCGAGGAGGCAGTCTCTGGTGATCGGGTAGTGGGTCGTCTCCGGCGTGCTACAGACGAACATCGCATCGATATCGTCCCGGCCGAGAAGCTCGCGGTAATCCGTGGTCGCCGTCTTGGCACGGGTCGCTTCCGCGACGTGATGGAGTTTCGCGGGATCGATCTCAGCCACGTGCACGCTGTCTACCAACGGATGGCCGGCGCAAACTCGCGCGCGGATCTCCCCGATCCAGCCCGTACCGATAATTCCGACGTTGATCTTCCGATCCGCCATTTTGATCTCTTTTTGAAGCGATGTGATCCAACGATCACGGCGGCACACTACGCCAGATTATCCTAGCGATCAAGTATCTGAGCCTGGTCAGGCGGCGAGAACCGTATTGCACTTCCTCGGCGACGTATAGTAGGCTCCCAACCGTTGCGAAGGACAGGAGGCCGTCATGCGCGGATTTAAACAGAGAGTGCTACTTGCATTGTTGGCAACTTTCATCTCAGGAGCGGTCGCGACCGGACAGGAATTTCCGACCAAGCCGATCGAGCTCGCCATTCCCTACGGCGCCGGCGGGTCGCACGATCTCACGGCCCGTGCGCTTACGAGCGTGGCCCATCAATACCTCGGCCAGCCCATGCTCGCGGTGCTGAAGCCGGGCGGCGGCGGAGCCCCGGGCTCGCAGTATGTCATCAAGGCCAAGCCGGACGGCTACACGCTGATGCTCGGCGGCTCGGGTCCGAATACGATCTTCGCCCTGGTTCAGAAGGCGCCGATCGGTCCGGATCAGTTCACGCCGATCGCGCGGATCAATTACAGCCCGGCCATCTTCGCCGTTCGCGCCGAAGCGCCGTGGAAAACGTTCCGCGAAGTTGTCGACCACATGAAGAAGAACCCCGGAAAGTTCAACTTCGCCAATACGGGAGTTTGGGGCGCCGGTGATTTTCCCATGCGAATGGTCGGCCGGGCAGCGGCGGTTGAGTACAACAACATCCCGTATGACGGCGGCGGCCCGGCGCTGCTCGCCGTGCTCGGCGGCCACGCGGACGGGAGCTTTCTGTACACAGCGCAGCTCCTGCCGCAGATCGGCGCCGGAAAGATGCGCGCCCTCGCGGTCACCGACACGCGCCGGCACCGCGATCTGCCCAACGTTCCCACGCTGCGCGAAGAGGGCGTCGAGGTCGTGTTCACTCAGTGGCGCACGGTCATGGCCCCCAAAGGGATTCCTCAACCCATCGCTCAGAAGTTGGAAACGGCATTCAAACAGATGACCGAGGACGGCTCGTTCCAGGCGCTCATCAAGCAGCTCGGCGACGAGATTCAGTTCCAAGGCGGCAAGGAATTCGAGACTACATGGCGGCAGGAGTGGGAAGGGTTCGCCAAGATCGTGGCCGGAGCGCAGAAGTAGCGGCGATGGCCAGACGCGATGCGGCGGTGGCGGCGGCGGCGCTGACGGTCGGCGCCGCGGCGCTCTACGAGGCTTCGAAGCTCCCCTTCGGGACGGTTCACAACCCCGGGCAGGGATTTTTTCCTTGGTGGACCAGCGCCGTCATCGTTCTGCTCGCGGTGATCCTCCTGGCTCAAGCGCTGAGGTCGCGCTCCAGCGCTCTGCGAGAAGGCCCCGGCCGGATCGCCAAGGTGGCTGCGCTCCTGGCCGTTCTGGCCGGTTATACCTTTCTGCTCGAGCCGCTCGGTTATATGCTCTGCACGTTTCTCCTCGTCCTGTTCATGTTGCGCGCGACCGATCCCCAACGGTGGGCGGTCGCTCTCGCCATGGCGGCGATCACGGCGGCCGGCACGTATGTCGTTTTCGCCATGTGGCTGAGCGTGCCGCTGCCTCGGGGGCCGTTTTAACTTCGTGCTCTTCGTGGTGATAAACTTTTTGACCACGAAGGATCGGCCAAAAAGAGAGGCTGATCAGCCTCAGGCTGACACGAAGCACGCGAAGGAAGAGGCGTAAAGGGAGAGGGCATCTCGCGCAAATCCGCCAGAGGACGGATCAGCCTCGGGCTGAGGCGCAAAGGGCGCCAAGGGGGAGAGCACTCCGCAAGCAACTACGAAAGCGTAAATGGACGTCTTCAACAATCTTGCCACTGGATTTGCCGTCGCGCTGACCCCGATCAATATTCTCTACTGCTTTCTCGGATCATTTATCGGGACCGCCATCGGCGTCCTGCCCGGCCTCGGCCCGCCGGCCACCATCGCTCTGCTACTGCCCATTACGTACGGAATCCCCGCCACTTCCGCCGTCATCCTGCTCGCGGGGATTTTCTACGGCGCGATGTACGGCGGCTCGACGACGTCGATCTTGCTCAATATCCCTGGGGAGGCGGCATCGGTCGTCACCTGCCTGGACGGCTACCAGATGGCGCGGCAGGGGCGGGCCGGCGCGGCGCTCGCGATCTCGGCATTCGGCTCTTTCATCGCCGGGACGCTCAGCATCGTCGGCTTGATGCTGCTCGCGCCGCCGCTTGCCGCGTTCGCGCTCAAGTTCGGAGCTCCGGAGAACTTCGCGCTTCTCCTTCTCGGCCTCACGATGGTCGGCTACCTGGCCGGAGCGTCGATGACCAAAGGGCTTATGATGGCCTGCCTCGGGCTCTTGCTCGGAACGGTCGGATTGGATCCGATCATGGGAAGCCAGAGATTCACCTACGGGAGCTTCCAATTCAGCGGCGGATTCGAGTTCATCCTCGTGGCCATGGGACTCTTCGGCATCGCAGAGGTCCTCGTAAACGTCGAGCAGACCATCAAGGCCGAAGTCTTTCAGACCAAGATTCGCGGGCTCCTCCCGAGCCGCGAGGAATGGCGCACGGCGGCCGCGCCGATCGCGCGCGGATCGCTGCTGGGATTTTTTATCGGCGTGCTGCCCGGAGGCGGAGCGATCATCTCGTCGTTCATCTCCTATGCGCTCGAGAAGAAGCTCAGCAAACACCCGGAGCGCTTCGGCAAGGGCGCCATCGAAGGAGTGGCGGCGCCGGAAGCGGCGAACAACAGCGCGGCAACCAGCTCTTTCATCCCGCTGCTCACGCTCGGGATTCCGGGCAACGCCTCGATTGCGATGATCTTCGCCGCGCTGCTGATCCATGGAGTAAGGCCCGGACCTTTGCTGGTCGCGGAAATGCCGGAAGTCTTTTGGGGGCTGGTCGCTTCGATGTACCTCGGCAATATCATGCTGCTTGTCCTGAACCTTCCGTTAATCGGCCTTTGGGTAAAGCTCCTCAAGGTCCCCTATCCGCTGCTGGCGCCGCTCATTCTGGTGTTCGTTGTCATCGGCGCTTACAGCGTCAATAACAGCGCGTTCGACGTAGGGATTACAATCGCCTTCGGATTTTTCGGCTACCTGATGCGCAAGTTTGATTTTGAAGCGGCGCCCCTGGTGTTGGCCATGATCCTCGGCCCTCAACTCGAGGCCTCCCTCAGACGCTCCTTGATCTATTCCCACGGAGACCTCATGGTCTTCTTTGAGCGTCCGATCGCTGCTACACTCATGGCGCTGGCGTTTCTGATGCTGCTCTCGCCGATTTTCCGCTGGGCGCTCGGCCGCAAGCTCTCGGACGTTGAAGGATCAGCGCCGCGGGGAGCGTAGGGAGACAAATCCAATGTCGCTTCGAAATAAATTGCTCCAGACATCACGCAGGAGGAATGAGATGAAACTATCTACCGCAAGTCTCGTGATCTTGATGATGATAGGTCTAGTGGCGGCGAACGCTCGCGCCCAGGCGAATGGGAAATGGGTGAAGCTCGCTCCGTTTCCAGAACCGGCGGAGGAGGTCTACGGCGCGGCTGCCGGCGGCAAGATGTACGTCATCGGAGGGCTTGCGCCGGCCTGGAAGCCGAGAGGGCTCGTCTTCGAGTACGATCCGGCGATAGACAAGTGGACAAAGAAAAAGTTGATGCCTCTCGCCTCGCACCACCTCGCGGTCGTTGAGTATAACGGCAAGATCTATGTGTTCGGCGGCTTCGTCCCGCCTCAGTCGGGTCCGCCCGCTTGGGTGCCGATCGACAACGCATGGGAGTACGATCCGGCCAATGACAGTTGGAAGGCGCTTGCGCCGATGTCTACGAAGCGCGGATCGGCCGTGGCCGCGGCGGTCGGCGGCAAGATCTATGTGATCGGCGGCGGCACGACCTCGCCCGGCGCGAAAGAACCTAGCATCCATCCGGCCAGGCCTCACCTCGCAGTGGGGACGGTAGAAGAGTACGATCCCGCAACTAACACTTGGCGGGCGCGAACCCCGATGCCGACTCCGCGCAACCACTCCGGCATCGGCGTGGTCGGCGGCAAGATCTATGTGATCGGCGGCCGGGTTGGGGCGGCGTTCATCGGCGTCGGCGCTAACAGCGATATCGTCGAGGAGTACGATCCAGTCACCGATGCATGGGGCCCTATTAAGGCGCGGATGCCCACGCCTCGAAGCGCCGTAGCCTACGCGACTTACAAGGATCGTATCTACATCGCAGGCGGAGAGTTCCAGGACGAGAGGCTGATGGCGGCTTTTTGGGTGGTGGAGGCGTATCATCCGGCGACAAACAGTTGGGCAATCCTACCGCGCATGTCGGTCCCGCGCCATGGTCTGGCCGGCGCGACTATCGGTAATCGGCTGCACTTTGTCACCGGCGAGGTTCAGTCGGCGGGAATCGTGGGCGCCCACTTGGCTACAGAGTCCCACGACGCCTTCGAGTTCGCGGAACGCTGAGGGGATGAGAGAGCCACATGAGTCAGCGACTGCGTGGGATTTCCGACGACGAAGCCATGGGCCTGGTCAAGGAGATCTTCGACGCCTCCAACCAGCTTCTCGGCCGCACGGCAAACCTCGTCCGGATTCTCGCCCACAGCCCACATCTCGCGAAGTGGTTTCTAGGGCTGGTCGTCGCGGTCCGTCAGCCCAACGCCGGCGCGGTGTCAGACGCGCGTCTGCGCAACCTCGCCACTCTCAAGACTTCGACCCTCAATGGCTGTCGGTACTGAACGGAACACAATCGAGTGCTTGGTCAAGCACTGGGACTTACCGATGCGGAATTTGCGGCCCTTCAGGGGGACGACTACCGCAGCAGTCCGCTGTTTAACGAGCGGGAAAAGGCGGTCTTGGCGTGGGCCGAAGCGATGACGCTCAACACGGCCAAGCGGGATCAGGCCGTCTGGGAAGAGCTGCGCCGCCTTTTCACCGACGCCGAGATCGTAGAGATTTCGCTGATCACCGCTATGTTCAACATGGTCAACCGGCTCAACGACTCATTTTTGACTGAACTCGAGCCAGAAGAGTACAACCGCAGACAGCACGGTGCGGTCGGGGTGACCAGCCGCGCACTCGACGACTACGCCTGCCGGATCTGCTCCGGCTCGGCGCCGCAGAGTGAAAAGGCGTGAGCAGCACGCAAACTTGACGGGTCCTCAGCCTCGCTGTTAGACTCCTCCACAAAGCCCGAGCTCCTGCGAGAGGAGATATTCACTATGGCACAAGCGCACATCCTGAGAATCGATTCGCTGCCGGTGATCGACCGCGGCAACGGCATCCAAACAATCCCCTTGGTCACGAAAGAGATCGGCTCAAAGCATATGACTACGGGCTTGACGCGCTTTCCGGCCGGCGCAAAGGTGCCGCTCCACTCTCATAACTGTGATGAGCAGGTGACGATTCTAGAAGGCGAGGCCGAAGCTGAAGTTGATGGCCGGCGCCATCGCTTGCATCCCTTTGACACGACGCTTGTCCCCGCGAATAAGCCGCACCGATTCGTCAACGCCGGAGCGACGCCGCTCCTCATCCTGTGGATCTACGGGACAACGGACGTGACGCGAACCTTTACCGAAACCGGCGAAACAGTCGCCCATCTTTCTGAGCGTGATCTCGTCAGCCCGCTGCCTCCGAAGGGGAAATAGCATCAGCGTTAGGCATTCTTCGCGCTCTTGGCATCTTGGCGCGATGCATGAAAAGCGGTGAGGGGTGAAACGTAAGGGGTAAGGGGTCCCCTAACCCCTGACCCTTTACCCCTAACCTAGAACCGCAAAGGCGCAAAGGGCGCTAAGTAAAAAGGCGTATGGCCGAAAGTCCGCCAGCGGAGCGGCGATTCCACGCAAGCGATCTCGAGGCGTTCGTTGCGCGCGCGCTCACCGCCGTCGGTTTACCGATGTCGGATGCCCAACAGGTCGCGCGGCTGATGGTCCTCGCCGACCTGCGCGGCGCCGACGGCCACGGAATTTTCCGCTTGCCTCAATACGTTCGCCGCATCAAAGCCGGCGGACTGAATGTGAGGCCGAACATCCGCGTGGTCCAGGAGACCGAGGCGATGGCCCTGGTCGACGGCGACAACGGTATGGGACACTTGGTGATGCGGTTCGCCGCCCAAACTGCTATCGACAAGGCTGAACGCGCCGGCGTCGGCTGGGTGGGAGTGCGGCAGGGCAATCACTCCGGGCCCGCGGCGCTCTACGCCATGATGCCTCTCGAACGGGAAATGATCGGCATCTACATCGCGGTCGGCAACGCTAACCATTTACCGCCCTGGGGCGGCGTCGAGCTTTTGCTCAGCACCAACCCGATCGCCTGCGCCATTCCGGCGCTCCAAGAGTTGCCCATCGTGCTGGACATGGCCACGACGGTTGCGGCCTACGGCAAAGTGAAAATCAAAGCGCAGCGCGGCGAGCCGCTCCCTGAAGGCTGGATGATCGACGCTCTTGGCAGGTCCTTGACGGACTCAAAACGCGCCGAGGAAGGTTTCCTGCTCCCGATTGGAGGTTACAAAGGTTACGGTCTCGCGCTCATCTTCGGCTTGCTTGCCGGCACGCTGAACGGCGCCGCGTTCGGCCGCAACGTGATCGACTTCAACAAAGACGATAGGACGCCGACGAATACCGGCCAGGTGATCGTGGCGCTCGATATCGCGCGCTTCTCGCCCGTTGAGTCGTTCAAGCGGAGCGTCGATCAAATCATCCGCGAGATGAGAAATTCGAAAAAGATGCCGGGGGTCGAGCGAATCCAAGTGCCCGGCGAGCAGAGTCACGCCACGTGGCGCGAGCGCAGCGCCGCCGGTGTCCCGATGAACGACACGCTCTTCAAGGATCTGCAACGCTTGGCAATTAACCTGGGTATCGAGGGGCTTCCCGCCTGAGATCAGGCGCGGGCCTTCGCCATGAACTCAGGCCGGAGCGCTTTGTTCCAATCGGGAATCGCGCCGATCTTTTTCTCCTTTAAAAGCCCTTCCGCGATCTGTTGCAGATAGGATCGCACGTCAGCCGGGAAGCCGATGTCCATCTCGACATTCGCAAGCGCCTTGCCGAAAGTTTCCCGGCTCATCGTGTAGCCTTTCGATGTGAAGAAGGTGTAGATGACGTCGGCCGTCTTTCCCGGATTCTGCTTGAAGTCCTTGCCGACGTCGAGCCAGGCTTTTAGATATTCGACCACCGCCTTCGGATTTTTGTCGATGAATTCGGGAGTGGCGGCCATGTACACCGGCATCGGGTCGTATTCGTATAGGCTCACGACCGTGGTGGCGATCCCTTCGGTCTCGGCGATGGTGCAGTAGGGGTCCACGGTGACGAAGGCGTCGATGGCCTTTGCCGCCGCGGCGGCCACCATCTCGTTCACGTCCATCTTGATCTCCTGGTAGTCTTCCTTCTTCAGTCCGGCGCGCGGGGCGATGATGTCGACGAACGTGTTGCCTATCGACGAGCCTACCTGGTTGCCGATCTTCAATCCTTTGAGGTCGGCAACCTTCGTGATTTTCAATTCCTTCCGCGCCATCACGCGCGAGGTCTTTCCCACCTTCTCGATCTGCGCGATGGCCACGAGCCCGCCCTTGTCGTGGCCGGTCACGAAGGACTGGCCGGCGTAGGTTCCAAGGTCCACCTGGCGCGCCACCATCTGCTGCATCGTCAGATTTCCGGAAGGGACGGCGAACTCTTCGAATTTTATCCCGCGCTTCTCCAGATGGCCGGAGCGTAGAAGATAGTAGGTCGGCATCCCCCAGATGTTGGTTTGATACCCCTGGCGGATGGTTGTGGCCTGAGCCAGAACGGCTTCAGGCCCCAGCACACTCGCAGCCGCGAGACCGCTGCCGAAAAGAATCAAGAACTCACGCCGTGTTAACGTTCTCTTTTCCATTTGCTTACCCTCCATTCCATTTTGGATTTTTCCGCCTGAGGCGGATCAGCCCCCGCCATAATGCACGGCGGGTCCGCCTCAGGAGGATCTGGCTGAAGATTTTCGATTTCCGACTTTCTGCTTTCGCCTCACCCCTCACTTTTCATCCTTCGAGGGGCTCAGGATGACCCTGAGCGGAGTCGAAGGGTCACGCCTCACGATTACTTAATCACCTTATCCGCCCGCGCCAGCACGTTCGGCTGAATCGTGAGCCCGAGATCAATCCACTTGCAAGATACCTGCGCGCGGGCTACTTTCCTCTTTGACTATTCACAAAGGAGGAAGTCATTTCATGCCAGAAGGAGCACTCCGACCGATTGCAGCGATCCGAGTAGGAGAAAAGGGGCGGATTGCTGTTCCTCCCAAGTACCGTAAACTGGATAAGCTCTCCAAGGGAAGCGAGGTCCTGCTCGTCCAGCTTGGCGAGACGCTGATGGTTGTACCCTCGGACGTTACGCTTTTTCGCCTATGTGAGCGTATCCAGGACGCACTGTCGGGCCGCGGGGTGTCGGTCGCTCAGGCTCTGAAAAACCTGCCTAGAGTACGTCGGCGCCGCTTCCAGCGCCTTTATGGCAAGGGGTAACCCGTCCGTTGGCTTTCCAGTCACTTGACCCACGCCTCCCTTACCCTTAGAATCCCCTCGTAGGAGGTTTTCTCTATGAAAGAACTTAAAATACGTGTGCCGGATACTCTGCTGCGCCAGCTCCCTAAGAAGCAAGAGGAGATGAAGGAAGTTGTAAGATTGGGCCTCCAACGTTTTGCCGCGCGTCGCCGCAAGAAAACCCATAGTGTTGTAGATGACACGTTTGCGGCGCTCGCCATCAGGAAACATGCCCAGATTGAGCAGCTGATCGAGCAAACGAAATATGGCGAGTAGGCCGCTACGAGACGTCTCTGATGGCTTACGCATTTTCGTTGACACCAATATTCTCATCTACCACCTGTTTGAGGATGAGCTTTACGGCAGTTCCTGCCGCGACTTTCTCAAGCGAGTAGAAGCCCGCTCGGTTGCCGCTTTTACTTCGCCGATCGTTGCTTCGGAAACTTTGTTCATTTATCTTCGCAGTTGGATCATCAAAAACAAAAAGATCGCTCCTAAGCGGGTCCTGCGCTACCTCAAGCGTCACCGTTCGGTGCTGGAGGAAGTGGACTTTCATAAGCCCCTTGCGCTGCTCGCCCTTTTGCGAGTCCTTCCGCTCGACAACGCTGTCCTTGAGAACTCCTATGACTTGATGACCCGTTACCGATTGCTTCCTGCTGACGCCATAGACGCCGCTCTCATCGCGCTCCACAATCTGCCTGCTCTTGCCAGCCGTGACAATGACTTCGATCCTATTGGTAGTTTTGATGTCTACAAACCGTAGGTCGAGTTTAATCTTTGTAAAGGTACTATCCTCTTTAAGCGGTTCAGGATTGCTTCAGCAACCGCGGTTACAGAATGACCCTTCAACAAATCTCCCCCGACGAAGTCTAAAATCATTTCCTGTTTCAGCCTGATCCTCCTGAGGCGGACCCGCCGTGCATTGTGGCGGGGGCTGATCCGCCTATCGTTTTGGCGGAGCCTATTGCTTCTCGCCTAACCCCTCACGCCTCACGTTTCACGTCTCGCTTCACCTGATCACTTTGTCCGCCCGCGCCAGCACGTTCGGCGGAATCGTGACACCGATCTGCTTCGCGGTCTTTAAGTTGATCACGAACTCGAACTTCATGGGCTGCTCCACCGGCAGATCGGCAGGCTTTGTGCCCTTGAGGATCTTGTCGACAAAAAATGCGGCCCGCCGGTACTGGTGGCTGCGGTCATGCCCATAGGAGATGAGGCAACCGGCGTCGGACCAAGTAGGCTCGCCGCACATTGTTGGCAGCCGGTTCTTCACCGCAAGCTCCACGAGCTGTTTTTTGTGGAATGAGGTAAAGCTGCCATGAAAGATGATAAGGGCAGCGGCGCGCTCCTTCTTCATTGCGGCGTATCGATCCGAAAACTGGCTAGGATCTTTTACCGCCAACGGTTGAACCTGGATTTTCAAAGTCCGGGCCGCAGCCTGTGTCTCTTTCAATTCGTCGTCATCTCCCCCCGAACCCCCACGGTAAAGGACAGCCACGCGAGAGAGCTTGGGAAAGCTCTCCTTGAGAAGTTCTAACCGCTTGGCACTTAAATCCGGGTCAATGTTAGTCGATCCCGTGACGTTTCCACCTGGTCGGGCGAGACTGGCAACCAGGCCTGCACCGACAAGATCGCCGGCGCCGCCCACGACAATGGGGATGGTGCTGCTCGCTTGCTTGACGGCAAGTGTCGCCAGCGTACCTACTGTCACGATGACATCAAGCCTAAGGCGGACCAGCTCAGCTGCGAGGTCAGCAAATCGCTCCTCCTTCCCCTCCGCATATCGGTACTCGATGGCGATGGTCTGCCCCTCAATATATCCGAGTTCACGTAAGCCTTGGCGGAAGGCGTCGAGCATAACCTTATGCGTCGAAGGGGAGCCGCTGCCGAGGAAGCCAATCCGCGGGAGTTTCGTCGCCTGCTGCGCCTCGGCGGGTTGGAGCGAGGTCAGAATTAAGATCACGAATGCAAGCAGCAGGATTTTTTTCTTCATGGTTTTCTTTCTTACTCTTGCCTATCGCCTACCGCCTGTTTCCGCCAGAGGCGGATCAGCCTTTCTTTTTGGCTGAGCCTTCTCTTCATTTGATCACCTTATCCGCTCTCACCAGCACATTCGGCGGAATCGTCAGGCCGATTTGCTTCGCCGTCTTGAGATTAATCACCAGCTCGAATTTCATGGGCCGCTCCACGGGCAGGTCAGCCGGCTTCGTTCCTTTCAGAATCTTATCCACATACGTGGCCGCGCGGCGCACCATGTCGGGAGTGCTGGGCCCATAGGACATGAGCCCGCCAGCGTCCACGTACTCGCTTTGCGCAAACATGGACGGCAGCCGATTCCTCTGAGCGAAGCTCGCGATCTGGTCCCGGTTCGCGAACCCTACGGGATTCGCTGCAGGCATAGTTAACGCCTGCGCGCGCTCTTTCGTGATTGCTGAGAAGGCGCGATCGAGGTCCTCGGCGCGGAGCACTTCAACGGATTGAACCTGCAGACCCAGCGAACGGGCCGCACTCTCCGTTTCGTTGTAGTCAAGCACGGCGCCCCGGATATCGGGATTCCAGAGAAACGCCACGCGGGAGAGTCCGGGGACGACTTCCCGCAGCAACTCCAGCCGCTTCCCGCTGAGCTCCGGGGAGATAGCGCTGAGGCCGGTGATATTTCCGCCGGGGCGCGCGAGGCTCGCCACGAACCCGGTCCCGACCGGATCGGTGCTGTTGCCCATTACAATCGGGATTGTCTGAGTTTCTCGTTTGACCGCCGCAATCGCCCCATCTGTGTTCGTCACGATCACGTCCACCTTGAGGCCCACCAGCTCCCGGGCGAGCTCCGGGAGTCGTTCGACTCTGGCCTCGCCGTAGCGAAGCTCCAAGACGAAAGTTTTCCCTTCGACATAGCCAAGCTCCCGCAACCCCTGCCTGAACGCCTCTAGAAGATGCGCTGTAGTCGCTGGAGTGCCCGGAAAAAGGTACCCGATCTTCGCGATCTTCTTCGGCTGCTGCGCTTCCGCGAGAGAAACAGTTGTCAGAAAGAAAATTGCCAGTACAACGCCGACGATCTTTTTATTCATGAAGTTTTCTCCTGCTTACTGTTTCAGCCTGATCCTCCTGAGGCGGACCCGCCGTGCATTGTGGCGGGGGCTGATCCGCCTATCGTTTTGGCGGAGCCTGTCGCCTCTCGCCGTCTTTCATTTGATCACTTTGTCCGCCTGGTTTGACGGAAAGAACACAACCTTGAGCAAAAACTAAAATTGCTGATATAATCCATCGCATGAAAAAGATTGCTATCGACGAAGCGACTTCAAAGCTCCTGGATGAGCTGGCCGAAAGATCATCGCGACGACGCCGAAGCCGCACAGCGCTGGTCCGCGCGGCTCTGCGCCAATATGTGGAGCGGGAGCGAAGGCGAGCCACTGAAGCTAAAGACGGGGTGATCTTTCGAAAACACCGCAAGCGCCTCGCGCGGCAGGCCCGGGTGCTCATCTCGGAGCAAGCCCGCTCGTGAGGAGAGGCGAGATCTACCGAACACGCGAGCGGGTTCCCGAGCGTGGAGCGAAGCCCGGCTATTACGTCGTAGTATCCCGGACCTTTGTTGCCGAACACGACGATGTGTAGACCGTGATCTGTGCCCCCGTTTACGGGGAGATTCTCGGACTCACGACCGAAGTCGTGATGGGGCCGGAAGACGGCCTCCCGCGCGCCTGAGCGATCCGCTGCGATTTCCTCACACTGATGTTCAAAAGTAAACTGACTCACTTTATTTCCACCTTGTCGGCATTCAAACTCGCACAACTCAACCGCGCCCTTGCTCATGCCCTCGAACTCCCGCTTAGATAAGTTGCAGATCGTTCAAGGAGAATCGACATTGTTTTTTTCTTACTGTTGCCTACCGCCTAATGCCTCTCGCCTGTTTTCATTTGATCACCTTATCCGCCCTTACCAACACGTTGGGCGGAATCGTAAGACCGATCTGGTTGGCCGCCTTCAGGTTGATGATCAGCTCGAACTTCATCGGCTGTTCCACAGGAAGGTCTGCGGGTTTCCTGCCTTTCAGAATCTTGTCCACATACGTAGCGGCGCGGCGGTACAAGTCGGTAATGTTTACGCCGTAGCTCATTAGACCACCTGCGTCCACATACTCGATATTTGCATATATCGCTGGGAGTCGGCTCTTTACCGCGAGTTCTGCAATCTGTGTTCGCTGAGAAAAGAGAACGGGGCTCGTCAGCACGAGGATTGCGTTAGCACGCCCCTTGCTTGCGGCTCGGAATGCGGTCTCAATATCCTTGGGATCTAGAACGTCTTGGTATTGAAGCTTCACCCCGAACGCCCCTGCGGCGAGCTCCACTTCTCTTAACAATTGTGCATTACCGGGTTGGGTCGAAGTCCCGAAGACGGCTACGCGCGAGAGCTTAGGAATGATCTCCTTCAGAAGCTCCAGTCGTTTTCCGCTTATCTCCGGGTAAAGGGTTGCCAATCCAGTGATGTTCCCGCCAGGGCGCGCAAGGCTGGCGACGAAGCCATTGCCAACAGGATCGTTATCGTTCGCCATGACAACGGGAATCGTTGAAGTTGCTTCCTTCGCGACACGGGTCACCGTCGAACTAGCGGTGACGATGACATCCACCTTGAGACGCACAAGTTCGGTGGCAAGGTCAGGAAGCCGCTCTATTTTCCCCTCGGCCCACCGATACTCAACGACAATGTTTTTCCCCTCTACGTACCCAAGCTCGCGCAGACCCTGCCGGAATGCCGCGAGGCGGGCCGCGATAGTGGAAGGGGAGGTAGCATTTAGGAATCCTATCCGCGGGATTTTCGTTGGCTGTTGCGCCTCGGCTACGGCTGAACCTGCAGCCAGCGCCGTTAGGAACAGAACAAGCTTGAAAATCTTTTTCATATCTCTCCCTCTTGGAGCAGCAGCCGTATCGTCAATTCGTTGGGAACTATCCATGCAAAACGAAACTGAACTCTTCATTCTCGCTCGACATAGAACGATTCGCATCTTAGTCGCTCGGCCGCATCCGCTCGCGCTGCAGATCAGCCCTCTGGCGTAGGACTTCCTCTTTGCCTAGAGGATCATGGTCGCAAGGCCCGTAGAAATCGATGATGTCACCCGCACTCGGATCCTTCAGGACCGGACGATTCGAATATAAAGTCTCCGGACGAATCGCCGGGAATTTCAGATGACAGTAATTGCTCTCTGGGCTGGCGACAACCTTGAGGATGATACCTTCAGCCCCCCACGCAGCAGCGATACTCACTACCAAAATACCCGTGAGAAGTGGGATGAATGAAAGTGACTTTAGCTGCTGTATAGCTCCGGGTTGGAAGAGTCTTTTCATTTAATCACCTTATCCGCCCGCACCAGCACATTCGGCGGAATCGTCAGGCCGATTTGCTTCGCCGTCTTGAGATTAATCACCAGCTCAAATTTCATGGGCCGCTCCACGGGCAGGTCGGCCGGCTTCGTTCCTTTCAGGATCTTGTCCACAAACGTAGCGGCGCGGCGCACCATGTCGATAGTGCTGGGCCCATAGGACATGAGCCCGCCGGCGTCCACGTACTCGCTTTGCGCATACATGGACGGCAGCCGATTCTTCTGCGCGAAGCTCGCGATCTGGCCCCGGTTCGCGAACCCTACGGGATTCGCTGCAGGCATAGTTAACGTCTGCGCGCGTTCTTTCGTGATTGCTGAGAAGGCGCGATCGAGGTCCTCGGCGCGGACCACTTCAACGGATTGAACCTGCAGACCCAGCGAACGGGCCGCACTCTCCGTTTCATTGTAGTCAAGCACGGCGCCCCGGATATCGGGATTCCAGAGAAACGCCACGCGGGAGAGCCCGGGGACGACTTCCCGCAGCAGCTCCAGCCGCTTCCCACTGAGCTCCGGAGAGATACTGCTAACCCCTGTGACATTTCCGCCGGGGCGTGCCAGGCTCGCCACGAACCCGGTCCCGACCGGATCGGTGCTGTTGCCCATCACAATCGGGATTGTCTGAGTTTCTCGTTTGACCGCCGCAATCGCCCCATCTGTGTTCGTCACGATCACGTCCACCTTGAGGCCCACCAGCTCCCGGGCGAGCTCCGGGAGTCGTTCGACTCTGGCCTCGCCGTAGCGAAGCTCCAAGACGAAAGTTTTCCCTTCGACATAGCCAAGCTCCCGCAATCCTTGCCTGAACGCCTCGATAAGATGCGCTGTAGCCGCTGGGGTGCTCGGAATAAGGTACCCGATCTTCGCGATCTTCTTCGGCTGCTGAGCTTCGGCGAAAGAAACAGTTGTCAGTAGAACAGTTGCCAGTAGCCAGACAACGATTTTTTTATTCATGCTCTTTTCCTCCAATCCAAAATCCAAAAGCGGCCCCGCAGACGGCAATCCAAAATTTTTTACTGTTGCCTATTGCCTCGTGCCTCTCGCTTATTTGATCACCTTATCCGCCCGGTACAGCACGGACTGCGGCACGGTCAAGCCGATCTGCTTCGCGGTGTTAAGATTGATCACAAACTCAAACTTTATCGGTCGCTCGACGGGAATGTCGGCGGGCTTGGCGCCTTTGAGAATCTTGTCCACGTAAGTCGCTGCGCGACGGTACGATTCAGGGAAACTTGCTCCATAGGACATGAGCAGACCAGCGTCAGCGTACTCTGTGACGCCGCTTACCGCTGGCAGGCGATGCTTGAGCGCAAGTTCTGCGATCCGTTTGCGGTGCGTGGTGAACACTGGATCGGGGAAGACGTGGAGCGCCCGCGTGCGCTCTTTCGCTATCGCTTCGAAGGCGCGCTCGATCTCGTCCGGATTTCGCGCCTCCACTTTCTGAAGCCTTACATTCAATGCCCGAGCCGTGGCCTCGACTTCCCGCAATTGTAACTTCTGGAAGACTGGATTCGCGGGATTCCACATGGCAGCGACGCGCGAAATCTTCGGAACGGTTTCCTTGAGCAGCTCTAACTGCTTGCCAACAACCTCGTCGCTCATGGTAGATGTCCCCGTAATATTCGCCCCCGGCCGGGCAAGACTCGCGATAAGGCCGGAGTCCACAGGATTGCCAACGGCCACCATGACGATGGGGATTGTCTCGGTCACCTTCTTGGCTGCCAGCGAGGCTTGCGTAACCACCGCAACAATGACGTCAACCTTGAGACGGACTAGCTCCCCCGCGAGGTCTGGGAGCTGCTCGAATCTCCCGTCGGCCCATCGGTACTCTATGGTGACGTTTTGTCCCTCCACGTAGCCAAGCTCACGCAGTCCTTGCCTGAATGCTTCAACCCTGGGATCGGGCCCAGGGGAGGAAGGTGATAGAAAACCTATCCGCGGGACTTTCTTCGGCTGCTGCGCCGTGGCCACAGCCCCACACACCGCGAGTGTGACAAAGAGAGCAACAATCCCCACCAATTTTCGATTTTGGATCCTTCGGCTCAGCTCAGGACAGGTTTTAGATTTCCGATTGTCGGAGCAAGAATTCAAAAATCGCTTCAGCAATGTGTTGTTCATGTGCTTTTTCCGTGGTCCGAACTCTTACTGTTGCCTATTGCCTCACGCCTCATGCCTTCTTCACCGAATCACTTTATCCGCCCGCACCAGCACATTCGGCGGAATCGTCAGGCCGATCTGCTTAGCTGCTTTCAGGTTGATGATCAGCTCGAACTTCATCGGCTGCTCGACGGGGAGATCGGCAGGCGTTCTGCCTTTCAGGATCTTGTCCACATAGGTAGCCGCGCGCCGGTCCAAGTCGTTCTGGTTCGCGCCGTAGGACATAAGCCCCCCGGCTTCGACAAAATCTGACCTCCAGTATATCGCCGGGAGCCGGCTCTTTACCGCGAGGTCTACAATCTGTGTTCGCTGAGAAGGGAGGACGGGGCTCGGCAGCACGAGGACTGCCTCAGCACGCCCCTTGCTTGCGGCCCGGAATGCGGTCTCAATATCCTTGGGACTTAGTACGTCCAGGTATTGAAGCTTCACCCCGAGCGCGCCTGCGGCGAGTTCCATCTCTCTTAACACTTGCGCGTTGCCCGGGCTGGTCGAATTCCCGAGGACGGCCACGCGGGAGAGTTTAGTAACAGTCTCCTTCAAAAGCTCCAGTTGTTTTCCGCTCAGCTCCGGGGAAAGAATTGATAGTCCAGTAATGTTCCCGCCCGGACGCGCAAGGCTGGCGACGAACCCGCTCCCAACAGGATCGGGATCTAACGTCATGACAATGGGAACCGTAGAAGTTGCCTCCTTGGCGGCGCGGGTTAGTACAGGACCAGCCGTGACGATGACGTCAACCTTGAGACGCACAAGCTCAGCCGCGAGCGCGGGGAGGCGATCGAGTTTTCCCTCCGCAGATCGCCACTCAATGACAATGTTTTTCCCCTCGACGTAGCCAAGCTCGCGCAGACCTTGGCGGAATGCCTCGATGCGGGCCGCGACAGCGGAAAGGGAGACACCAGTTAGGTATGCTATCCGGGGGATTTTCGTTGGCTGCTGCGCCTCGGCCCTCGCCCCGCACACCGTGAACGCGACGATGATTGCAAAAAGCCTCACCCATTTTGGATTTTCGATTTTGGATTTTAGATTGTCGTACTGAAAGCTAAGAAATCTAGTAAGAGGTTTTTGCTTCATGGTTTTTTCCCCAATCCAAAATCTAAAATCATCCGCGTTCAACGATGTGACCGACGATTTCTTTCTGGTACTCTAGGAACTCGATGCTCAAAATGTCCCGCGGTCGCGGCAGCGCGATCTTGACCTGAGCTTTCACCGTGCCGGGGTGCGGTGAAAGGACAATGACGCGATCGGCCAGGTACACGGCCTCGGCGACGTTATGAGTGACATAGACGACGGTCTTTTTGGTTTCTCTCCAGACATCCACCAGAAAGCGCTGCATCTCCTCACGGGTGAGGGCATCCAGCGCCGCAAAGGGCTCGTCCATGAGGAGGACCGCCGGATTATATGCAAGGGCGCGGGCGATGGCAACGCGCTGCTGCATGCCGCCGGAAAGCTCGTGCGGGTAGGAGCGTGCGAACTTCTCGAGATTCACCAGCTTGAGGAATCGCAGGGCAATCTCCTCCCTCTCCACCTTCGCGATCCCCTTCATCTCCAGGCCGAACTCTACGTTGCGCTGCGCCGTTCTCCAGGGAAAGAGCTGGGCGAAGTCCTGAAAGACGATCCCGCGGTCAAGCCCCTTGCCGGTCACGGCCTTACCGCCGATCAGAATTTCTCCGTTGGTCGGCTTCAGGAAGCCGGCAACGACGTTGAGCATCGTGGTTTTGCCGCAGCCGCTCTGGCCCACCACGCACAAGAATTCTGCGGCCTCGACATTAAAGCTGACATCTTGCAGCGCCGTGACCGGGTTCTCGGCGGATTCATAATCAAGCGTGATGCTGCGCAGCTCGATCTGATGCATGACTTAAAATACGAAATCCGAATATCGAAATCCGAAACAAAACCGAAAAGTTAAATCCCAATTGCAAAATCCGAAACGTGCTTGTTTGGAACTTTCTGATTTTTGACCATTTGAAATTGTT
>CAZNES010000053.1:0-3666 GCA_964572145.1 uncultured Syntrophobacteraceae bacterium | reverse complement strand
CTGATTTTTGACCATTTGAAATTGTTTCGAATTTCGGATTTCGAGTTTCGAGTTTGCAATTTTGTTTATACTTCAATAAAATTTATCGCGCGAAAACGCCGGCAACAGAAAATCCGAAATCCGAATATCGAAATCCGAAACAAACCCGGAGACTTAAATCCCAATTACGAAATCCGAAACGTGCTTGTTTGGAACTTTCTGATTTTTGACCATTTGAAATTGTTTCGAATTTCGGATTTCGAGTTTCGAGTTTTCTTGGTTCTCCTTCCTTGGCGTGCCTTGCGTCCCGTCGGTGTAGCTCAGGACATGCTTTGCGCGAGATGCCCTCTCCCTCACCCTCTCCCGCACGCGGGAGAGGGAAGGGGTGAAGGTCGCGCCAAGGTTAGCCCTTAACGGCCTTTACCATTCCCCAGCGGGCCACCGTCCGCTGCTCGATCGTCTGGAAGATCAGCCGCTCGAAAGCCAGGCCGATGATGCCGATGACCGCCAGGCTCGCCAGCATGACGTCGGTGTTGAGAAACTCCTTGGAGTCGAAGATCACCCAGCCTAGTCCCCAATTTGTGGCGGCGATCATTTCACCTCCTACCACGGCGATCCAGGCGCGAGCGAACGCCTGGCGCAGCCCGGCGATAACGAACGGGAGCGACCCGGGCAAGACAACTTTCTGAAACAGCGCCTTTTCATCGGCCCCCATAGCCTCCGCCGAGCGAATCCAGAGGCGATTGACGGATCGCACGCCGGTCCAGGTATTGAAGATCACAGGGAAGGTCGCCGCGTAGAAGACCAGCGCGATGGTCGCCGCGTTCCCCAGCCCGAACCAGAGGATAAAGACCGGAACCCACGCCAGCGACGGGATCGGCATGAGAACGCTCACCAACGGAAGGAAGAAGCGCTCCACACGCCGAAAGCGGCCCATCAATATTCCGATGAAAACGCCTACCGTGCCTGCCAGGACGAATCCAAACAGGACACGGTAAAGCGTGTAGAGCGTATGCCGAAGCATCGCCCCACTTAGAACCATCCGCCCGAGGGCTGAGCCGATCAAAACCAAGGACGGCGCCAGCACAGGAGGGAAGATACCGCTGCGGGCGAAGCCTTCCCAGATGAGACAGGCGAGGCCCAGGGCGACAGCTCCACGCAGAACGGTTCGTGTCTGGTTGTTCGTTTGCACGAGATCTATCCTTCGCGGTCAAAAAGTTTATCACCACGTCAGCCACCAAACTTTGGCTGATCCGTCCTTTGGCGGAAAGAGCACGAAGGTCACGAAATTTTTGTAATTCAGCGTGCCAAGACGCCACCGAATCAAAATCCGAAATCCGAAGCTCGAAATCCGAAACAAACCGCAGCACTCAAATCCGAAATCCAAAAATCGAAATCTGTAACGAGCTTGTTTGGAATTTTGTGCTTTTTGATCATTTGGAATTGTTTCGAATTTCGGATTTCGAGTTTCGAGTTTTTTCTGGCTTCACATTCCATTTGCGCTCTTTGCGCCTCAGCCCGAGGCTGATCCGTCCTTTGGCGGATTTGCGCGAGATGCCTTCTTCCTTTGCGTTTCTTCCTTCGTGTGCTTCGTGTCAGCCTGAGGCTGATCAGCCTCTCTTTTTGGCCGATCCTTCGTGGTTAAAAAGTTTATCATCATCATCTTTCCATCATCCCCCAGCGCACCACCGTCAGTTGCTCAAGCTTCTCGAAGACCAGCTTTTCCAGCAGGAATCCCACGATGCCGATGACGGCGATGCCGGCCAGCATCACGTCCGTATTCAAGAACTCGCGCGCGCCGAAGATAAGCCAGCCGAGCCCGAGCCTGACAGAGGTCAGCATCTCAACGGCGACCAGCACGCGCCAAGCGCGGGCCAGCCCGATTCTGAGTCCGGTGAGAACGTAAGGCAGAGCGCCGGGGAGGATGACTTTCCAGAAGAGTTGGCGATCCTGGGCGCCCATCGCCTGCGCCGCCCGGATCCAGATCTCTTTCACCGCTTTCACGCCGGTCCACGTGTTCAGGATCATGGGGAAAGTTGCGGCGAATGCGACGAGAAGAATGGCGGGAAGATTTCCGAGGCCGAACCAGAGGACGAAGAGCGGCGCGTAGGCCAGGCCGGGAATCGGATTGCCGATGCTGATGAGCGGCAGGAAAAAGTCCTCCGCCCGCCGATAGCGGCCCATGACGATCCCGAGCCCCACTCCGACCAGCGCGGCGAGAAAGAACGCGAGGATCAGCCGGAGCAGTGTGCTCAAGGCATGGAGCGGAAGAATCCCGTTGGCGATGAGGCGAGCGAAGGTGGCGACGATCGTCTCGACGCCGGGGAAAAGTTTTTGCGGGAACGGCCCGAGGAGAGAAAAAGCCTGCCAAGCGGCCGCGACGACGACGAAGGGCAGAACCGATTCTACGAAGGAGGTCAGCGTCCGTCGCATGCTCAAAAAAGGAACAGAACCTGCTCACCAATAGGGCAGACCTCCGATTACCCTAAGTCAGAGAGGATGTCCAGCCCCGTCGTCTTCACCCCGTATTCACAGGCGGGGCGTTCTGTGGTACGGGGTAAGCAACCGATGGTCCCAAGAATCTTCGTCACGCAGCCGATTCCGGAGAAAGCGCTGGCTCGACTCCGAGCAGTAGGGAACGTAGATCTCAATCCCGATTCCACTCACATCGTCACGAAGCCTGAACTGATCGCCGCGCTCGGACGCAACGACTATCTCTTCTGCCTGCTCCATGACACCGTGGACGCGGAGGTGATCGACGCCAGCCCGAATCTCAAACTCATCGCTTCGATGGCGATCGTCCCGGCCGGCATCGACGTCGCCGCCGCGACCGCGCGGCGCATCCCCGTGACCACGCTCCCTCCCATCGTCACAGAGGCGACCGCCGATCTTCACTGGGCGCTGCTCCTGGCCGTGGCGCGGAGAGTCGTGGAAGGCGACCGCGCGGTCCGCTCCGGCGTCTTTTCCGGCGGCCAGTCGATGCGCTTCGTGGGCAGCGAAGTCAACGGCAAGATACTGGGGATCGTCGGTCTCGGCGCTATCGGAGAGGCCGTTGCCCGGCGCGCTCGCGGATTCAACATGCGGCTCCTCTACACCAAGCGCCACAGGCTGGATAAAGCGCGAGAAGCCGCGCTCGGCGTTGAATACCGGAGCCTGGACGATCTCCTGCGCGAATCGGATTTCGTTTCGATCAATGCCGCGCTCAGCCCTGAGACCGTCCATCTGATCGGCGAGCGGGAATTTCACCTCATGCGCCCGTCCGCCTATCTCGTGAACACGGCTCGCGGCCCGATAGTGGACGAGAAAGCTCTGGTGCAAGCTCTGGTTGAAAAGCGGATCGCGGGCGCGGCGCTCGACGTTTATGAGCGCGAGCCGGCGGTCGAGCCGGGGCTCATCCACTTGCCGAACGTCGTGTTGACTCCGCATCTCGGGAGCGCCGCGCTCGAAACGCGCGAGCGAATGACGGCACTGGTGGTTGAGAATATCGCCGCGGTCATCGAGGGGCGCCGGCCGCCGAATATTTATAACCCGGAGATCTACAGCTCGTGATGGCGCGACGAAAATTTCGTGCGCTTCGTAATACTATGCTTGAAAATTTTCGCGGTTTGCGCAAATTTTCTTGCCCACCGATTCTAAGTTGCGGAATCGACAAGAAAATACGATCTCACCACGAAGCACACGAAGGCC
>CAZNES010000052.1:0-29421 GCA_964572145.1 uncultured Syntrophobacteraceae bacterium | reverse complement strand
TGCAGGCCGGCGAGCGCCTCGGTCGCGCATTTATGGTCGTTGTCTGGTGTCGAGCCGGAAACGCCGAGGCCGCCGGCAAGCTTTCCGCCGATCATCACGGCGACGCCGCCGGGGCCGGCCCAGAATTCGTCGGGATAAAGGCCGGACATGCCGACGATAAAATAGTTGCCGGGGTAGTTGGCGTAGCGTTCCATCGTGTCTTTGGTGTCGCGCTTGTACGCCACCGCCGTCTTGGCCTTGGCGATCGCGACTTTTTCGTTGAACCCGCCGGTCGCCTCGCCCATGCGCGCGTACGCCACGAGCTTGCCCATCTCGTCGACGACGGCGATGTGCATCACGGTCTTCATCTCCCCGGCTTTTTCTTTGACTCTGCGGACGATGTCTTCGGCGAGATCGAGCGTCATCGTGGACATGGCTCATGCTCCTTTTTTGTGCGCCGGCGATTTTTCGCCGCACGCCAGCCAGATTCTGTGTCCGGTCAACGGGACGCGGTAAACGCGCACGCCCGTGGCGTTATAAACCGCGTTGCAGATTGCGGCGGCCGCCGCCAGAGTGCCGCCCTCGCCGATGCCCTTGGCGCCGAACGGCCCCGAGCCGCTTCCTTCTTCCGCGATGATCGAATGGAATGAGCGCGGCAAATCGCGAAAGCGCGGCAGGCGATAGTCCATCAAATTCGGATTGGCGAGCTGGCCGTCTCGATAAGCGAGCTCTTCGTGGACGGCGTGTCCGATACCGAACATGACCGAGCCTTCTTCCTGACCGCGGCAGTGGAGCGGGTTGATCATCCTGCCCGCGTCAGTCAAAGAAACGTAATGGATGATCTTGATCTCGCCGGTCTTCTCGTCCACTTCGACTTCTGCGGCGGCAAGGCCGTTTTCCCAAAAGGTCGCCGGGTAGCCGAGAGGCGCGTCGTCCCTGCGCTCGACCTTGAAACGGCCGCGGCCGCTAATCTCCCCTTCCAGGTCGCCGAAATGCCGCCGCATGATTTCGGCGACGGCCGCGCGATTTTCGCCGGCGACGATTTGCCCGTCCTTCAACTGCAACGCGGAAGCCGGAACGCCCAAAACCCCGGAAGCCGCGGCAAGAAGTTTTTCGCGCGCGTCGCGGGCGGCGGCCTGAACCGCCTGGCCCATCACGGTAATCGCGCTGCTCGCATGCGTGCCTCGGTCGAAAGGCGTGGTGTGGGAATCGAGCGGGGCTACTTGAATCCGCGCCGGCGGAGTCGAGAGTTCTTCGGCCACGACCTGCATGAGCGCCGTGCGCACGCCCTGTCCGATCTCGACCGAGCCGGTAAAGAGCGTCACGCTGCCGTCGATCAGGATCTGCACCAGCGCGTTCGCCTCTTTGTTCACGCCGCCGCCGTCCTTGACCGCGCAGGCGATACCCTTGCCCCGTTTGACGCCGGGTATTTTCGGCGCCAGCGGTTTTTCGCCCCAACCGATCGCCCGCGCCAGCTGCTTCAATTCGCCCTTCAAATCGCAATCGATCGGGATGTTCCCGACGGTATATAAATCGCCTTTGTCGAGCAGGTTTTTCAATCGGAGCTCGACGGGGTCCATGTTCAGGCCATGAGCGATCATGTCGAGTTGCGATTCATACGCGAACGAAACTTGCGGGCCGCCGAAGCCGCGAAACGCTCCGCCGGGAACGGTATTGGTGTAAACGCAATAGGCGTCGGTTTTGACGTGCGGAATATTGTAGGGCCCGTGCGCGCGGTAGCCTGCGCGCTCCGTCACCGTGGGCCCGGAATTCGCGTAGGCGCCGCCGTTGAAGTAGACCTCGCACCGGCGCGCGACGAAAGACCCGTCCTTTTTCACGCCCGTTTTGATCGTGACCCTGGCGCTCGGATCGCAGAGCGTCTTAAAAGTTTCTTCCGCGCTGAGGTTCACGCGCACCGGTTTTTTTGCGAGCTGCGAAAGCGTAACGGCAAGCGCTTCGTATTTGACGCCGCTTTTCGCGCCGTAGCCGCCGCCGACGTAGGGGACGATCACGCGCACGCGGCTGAACGGCAGGCCGAACATGCGCGCGATCTCCTGGCGCAGCGGAAACGGCGTCTGGGTGCCGCTCCAGACCGTGATCTGGTCGCCCTGAAAATCGGCGACGCACACGTGCGATTCCATCGGATAATGTTGCGCGCCGGAGAGATAATAGGTTTCTTCGAAAACCCGATCGGCCTCGCGGAAGCCCTGGTCAACGTCGCCGCGTTCGTAGTGAAAGTGATAAAAAATGTTGGTCGAGTCGTGCCGGGTGAGACTCGCGCCGTAGCCGTATTTCGGGTCTTTCCGCGCCGGATTCTCGTCGTGAATGACCGGGGCTTTCGCCGCGAGCGCGTCCTCGACTTCGAACAGCGCGGGCAATTCCTCGTACTCGACGTCGATCTCGCGCAGGGCTTTCTCCGCGATCTTTTCGTCCGTCGCAGCGACTGCGGCGACGATATCGCCGACGTAGCGGACCTTTTCCAGAGCGACAATCGGCTGGTCTTTGATGTAGGCACCGTAAAAGGGCGAGGTGACGCTCAGGTTGTCTTTGGTGAGAACGGCGACGACGTCGGGCAGAGAAGCGGCCCGCGTCGCGTCGATGCGGCGGATGCGCGCGTGCGCGACGGGGCTACGAAGGATCTTGGCGTGGAGCATTCCCGCGAGCTTCACGTCGCTCGCATAGACGGCTCGACCGGTCACTTTATCGGCGCCGTCGATGCGCGGCACGCTTTGTCCGACTGCTACGCCCACGTTAAGCTTACCTCGACTTTATCAGTTCCGCCGCGCGTTGAATCGATTCGATGATCATCTGATAGCCGGTGCAGCGGCAGATATTGGCGTCCATGTAATCCCTGATTTGATCCGCCGTCGGATCGGGATTCTCGTCCAAGAGGGATTTCGCCAGCATGATCATCCCGGGAGTGCAAAAGCCGCACTGAAAACCGCCGCAGTCGATGAACGCCTGCTGCAGTGGATGCAAGCCGTCCGTCGTAGCCAGTCCTTCGATGGTCAAAACTTCTTTTCCGTCGACCTCGAAAGCGAACACCGAGCACGAGCTGACCGCCTTGCCGTCGAGCAGGACCGTGCAGGCGCCGCAGATCTCGATGTCGCAGGACCTCTTCGTGCCGGTAAGGTTCAGCCGATCGCGGAGAAAATCGATCAAGAGATCGCTCGGCGCGGCTTCGGCCCTGCACTCCTGCCCGTTGAGACGGAATTTTAGCGGGATCGAAGTCTCAGGCATGGTTTCGGTGTTCTCCGCATAATTTAGCGAGACCGCGGGCGACGAGAGTCTTGACGATCTGCCGCTTGTATTCGACCGAGCCCCAAACATCTTCCAGAGGCTGGCTCATGTCCGCGGCTTTCTCGCCGAGTCGCTCGGCCTCGGCGAGAATTTCCGCGCGCGCTTTGCCCGCGAGCGATTGCTCCACCTCGGTCGCTCGGATCGGCGTCGGCCCGACGCAGCCGAGCGCCACGCGCGCGTTCGCGCAGGCGCCGTTTTTCCATTCTAAAAAAGCTGCGACGCCGACCATGGGCCGCTCGCCGGGGCAGTAACGAAGATAGACCCCGTCACAGTTTTCCGCCGGCTTCGGGATCTCAATTTCGGTCACAAGCTCGTCGCTTTTAAGCGCCGTTTGATAATAATCGACAAAAAAGTCGCCCATCGAAAGCGCGCGCTCGCCCGCGATGCTCCTGACTTTGACTTTCGCACCGTAGGCCGTAAGCAGCGTGCCGGGATCGGCGTGCGGCTCGGCGAACGAGATATTTCCGGCGAGCGTGCCGACGTTCCGGATGCGCACGTTCGCGAGCTGCATTTCCATCTCGACGATCAGCGGAAAATGCTCGCGCACGAGTGCCGATTTTTCCAGGGCGCGGTGCGTGACCAGCGGACCGACGCGCAGCATTTTTGCGCCCGCATCGTAATCGAGGCGCGCCAGGCCGGGAATCTTTTTGATATTGACGACGTGTTTGGCGGCGGCGAGGCCCATCTTGAAAAGCAGAATGAGCTCGCTCCCGCCGGCGAGCACTCGGGTTTCCTCCGGGTGCTCGGCGAGAAGTGCCAGGGCGCCGGACAAAGAGTCGGGCTGATGTAGGGCAAATGACTCGATCAAGAGAGAACGCTTTCTTCCGCAACGCTGAAAATGCGACCGATCGCCGACGCGCTTGCGTTGCGTTTATTTCACTTTGAGCTTGAGTTCCTTCTGCGCCTCCCGGAGGAGCTGAGGATCGGCGGCCACCTCCGCAGGCGCTATGTCCCGGTCGATTTTCATCGCGCTCTTGGCGTCTTCGAGGACGAGGCGAAGCCCTTTTTCGGGAATGGTCCCGTCGGCGCTGGAGCTTTTCCACGTCGCGTCGTAGTAGTCGGCCGCGCTCTGCCGGTCGATTCTGGCCCATTGGCTCAAGACCTGGATCGTTTCGTCCCGATTTTCCCTTTCCCTCATAAAGCGGCTGCCCTTGATCAAGGCTTTGAGCACCCGCTTGACCTCGGCGGGTTTCTCCGCCAGCTTCTTGCTGGTCGTGCCCAGGCCGGCATAAGGAAAGGTGAAGAGGTCGTAGGACTTAGCGATCACGCGAAAGCCGAGTTTCTCCGCTCTGGCCGCCGCCGCGGGATTGAGCAGCGCCGCGTCGACGAGACCGTTCTGCAGCGTGGCCAATCGGTTCGAGTCTCCGCCGGCGGCGACGAACTTGACCTCGTTAGGGTTGATGTTGAGATGTTGGACGGTCAGAACCGCCGTTACGTGAGCGCCGGCTCCGAAGGAGCTGACCGCGATGGTTTTACCCTTGAGGTTCTGCGGCGTCAGGCCGGCCTTTCCCACCAGCGCCCCGGTCGGGGCATCGACGAAGCTGGCGACGACCTTGAACGGGAAGCCGCTCAACGTCGCGCGAACGACGGAGCCGAACATCAGCGTGTAATCGATGTCGCCGTTGGCCAGGGCGGGGACCATGATGTTGCCGCCGATGCGGATGAGCTCGGCGTTCAGGCCTTCCTGAGTAAAAAATCCCTTGCGCTCGGCCACGGCGCCGAAGAGAAACGAGCCCTCCACGTTGGAAATGGAGATCTTCACATTGTCGGCGCCGGCCGCGACGTCGAGGAATACGGAAGCGAGCAGAATACATGCCGCTAACAACGAGTTGAAAAACTTCACGATGACTCCTTACTTCTTATACAGCGCGTCGATGAAGCCGCTCTGGTCGAATTCGCGGATGAATCCGATCTCGATGAAGTCCTCGGGCTTGGCGGTTTCCGCCTTCGGGTTGGTCTTGACCAGAGTCTCGAGCACGGTCTTGATGCCCTGCAGGGTCGGATACTGTTTGCGCGGGAGGATGTTGTCGCCGGTCGAAATGTCGTAGCTTTTTTCCAGCAACTGGCGGTCCTTGGTCTGCCGCAGATATTTGGCCAGCGTCTTGATGCCGGTTTCGCGGTCGGTCTTCAGCATGTGAACTGCTTCGAGGTGGGCCTTGATGAATCGCCGCGCCACGTCGGGATTTTGCCTGACGAATCTCCGGGTCGAGACGACGCTGTTGTAAGGGAGCGGCAGGCCCGTGACATCGGCCAGAATATTGAAGCCCTCCCGCTCGGCGGCAAAACTCGTAGGCGGGCTCAACAGCGTCGCGTGGATTCGCCCCGTTCTGAGCGCCGCGAGGCGCTCCGGCGTGCCGCCGACGACGAGCAGCGTGACGTCGTTGCGGCCAAGCCCGTGCTTCTGCAACGCGTGCAGCGTCGCGGTCATGGCGGAGCCCACCTGGCTGGCGACCCCGACCGCTTTGCCTCGGAGCTGTTCGACGGATTTTATCGACGAATGCGCGAGCAGCGAGTAATCCGTCGTGACCTGGCCCGCGGCCACCATCACGGTGTCCGAGCCGCCGAGATTGCTGGTGATGACGGCGGAGCCGCCGATGAAGCCGATGTTTAAATCTCCCGAGATGACGGCCATCACCGCCACGTTCCCAGTGACGCGAACGAGCTCGACGTTGAGTCCGTTCTTGGCGTAGAGCCCGGTCTCCTTGGCGATCCACACCGGCAAGGCGCCGGGACTTTCCGAAGAGTAGCTCACGTTCATGCTGAGCGTCTGGCTACGGCCGGATGTCGGAAAAACTAGCGACAGGAAAACCGCCGCCGCCGCGAGCCACGAGATTCCGCCGAAACGGCGCTTCGGATATGGCAAATTCCTCCGCATCAGCTCTTCGATCCCTTTCCTTTGCCGCCGGAGCGTTCGCGGAAATTTCTCAGCTCATCGGCAAGAAATTTTTCTTTGAGCTCGACAAATTTGGCGCCCTTCGGAACTTTGATCCCTTTGGAGCGGCTGTACTCGGCGTTGCGCTCGTGCTCGCCGGCCGTCGCGTTCTCCGCCTGCGTCGCCAGCTCGTCGGACCATAAGCCGAGAGAGTAGCCGTACCACGGCGGCCGCGGGTCGAGCTTCGGCAGACCGAGCTCTTCCCAGATTTTTTTCGCCCGCTCCATGTACTTGCGCTCCGGCAGAGCCACCGGCGGAAATTCGGCCTTCAACGTAGCGTCCACGAGCAAGGTGGAATCGGTCACGTCGTAATGCTCGCCGTCGGCGACGTAGCGGATCGGGTTCCAGGGCAGCGGCCGGTTGGGAACGATTTTCATGTCGCGGTGCGGCTGGCAGCGGTTGGCGATCGCCCAGAAAAGAGATTGCGCGTCGTGCGGGTCGATGTCGGGATCGACGGCGACGATCACTTTATGAATGATCCGCGAGGGCAATAGCGCTTCGAGCGCGCGCCAGATGTCCTCCTTTTTCGCCTTGTCCACTTGAACCACGGCGACCTGACGGTTCAGGAGATCCTCGAACATCGCCACCCGGACCACGGACGGCCCGACGGTTTTTTGCAGGTGTTTGAGCGCCAGGGTTTCGTAGGAAGACTGCTTGATCTTGCTCGACTCGCTCGGCGTAAGCTGGCTGATCATGGAAACATAGATGGGATTTTTCTTGTGCGTGATGCAGGTGACTTCGAAGACGCCGTTCAAATCACCCGGATCCACGTAGCCGTGCGCCTCGCCGAAAGGCCCGTCGGGCTCGAGATAATCGGAAGGAATTTTCCCCTCGATGACGATGTCGGCGTGCGCCGGCACTTCGAGGTCCACGGTCTTGCAGCGGACGACTTCGAGCGGCGCGCGCGCGAGACCGCCGGCGAGCGCGACCTCATCGACGCCGAACGGTACCGGCGTGACCGCCGCGTAGGTGATGACGGGCGGGCCGCCCAATACGATCGCGGCGTCCAGGGGGATTCCTTTTTTGTTGCATTTTTCCCAATGGATCGCGCTGTGCTTCAAGCTGCCCCACATGATGCCGGTCTTGAGCGCGCCTTTGATTTGCCCGCGGTAGACGCCCATGTTCCTCACGCCGGTCTCCGGGTCTTTGGTGATCCAGCAACCGGCGGTAAAGTACGGCGCGTTGTCAAAACCGGGAGTGGAGATCGGGATCGGCAGCATATAGAGGCCGCCGGCGCGGGCAAGATCGTCTCCTCGATACACGACCTCCTGGACCTCCCCTTCTTTCATCAGCACGGGCTCGATCGGTTTTTCAAGCGCCTTCGACCAGATCTCTTCGACCTCGTCTTCTCTGCACATGAGCCCCAGCGCATAGATCTTCTGGGAAGCCGCGAGCCCGCCGATGAGAACGGGGATATCGTACTTCTTGCCCTTAGCGTCGTGGATATTTTCGAACAAAAAAGCCCGGCGCTCTCCTTCACCGAGGCCGCGGAACTGCCAGCGGACGAGCGGGTGCATCTCCGTGTCCTTGTCGATCGGCCGTTTCACCCGATAGAGCAGTCCCGCGCGCTCCAGTGCGTCAATATATTGGTCCAGATTTTTATAGTAGGACATTTACTGTTTCAGTTCCGGAAAGAGCTTGCGGAAGAATCCTTCCTGCTCGAGCTGGCGCACGAGAGTGTTGTCGATGAAATCCGCCGGCTTGGCTCCGGCGGCTTCCTTCCCCGCGGTTTGGAGAATTTCGTCGAGCCCTTCGGCCTTGACGTACGGCACTCTTTCCAGATGTTTCGATCCGTAAATGCGGTAGACTTCCTGGAGGATTTCCGGATCTTCGATTCTGGCGTTGCGCGCCAAAATTTTTAACGCGCCCTCTTTATCGTTTCGCACCTGCTGAATCCCCTCACAATACGCGCGCAGGGTCCTGAGCACAACGTCACGATGACTTTTAATATACGAGCGCGTCGTACTCAAGGGAGAGTTCACAAAAACAAGGCCCAGGTCGGAAACGTCGACCATTTCCTTGAGACCGAGTTTGAGTCCTTCGAGGTTGCTCGGCGGCGAGATCACTCCCGCGTCGACGATGCCGGTCTTGAGCGCGGTCAATAGCTGCGGCATGCCGCCGGTTTGGAATACCCTCGCGTCTTTGCCGCGTTGAAAACCCCATTTCTTGAGCAACAGCCCCACCACGTAGTCCGTGCCGCCGCCGAGCCGGGTAACGCCGAGCGTCTTGCCCCTTAGATCTTCGGGCGTTTTCACGTCCGGACGGGTCATAACGGAGTACACCAACGTGTTGACGGTATTGGCGATCATGACGAGATCCGCGCCTCTGAGCGCGGCTTGCACGATTCCGGGCGCCGAGGCGCGCGCCAATTGCACCTCGCCGCCGAGCATCGCCTGCACCACCACCGAGCCGCCGCCGATGTAAAGGAAATCGACGTCGAGGCCGTGGCGCTTGAAGATGCCTTTGTCCTTCGCGACCCACAGAGGAAGCTGGACGCCGCTGATCGCGCTGTAGGCGATCCGGATCCGCTCGGCCGCGACCGGCTGCGCGCCCGACGCGAGGAAAACGATCGAGCAAACAAGAACCATCCCGTACCGAACAATCATACGGTCAATCCTTTCGCTTCGAACCATAAGACTCCGTTCGGGGATTCTATTCAGCGCGACGGGAAAGGAAGAACGTCGCCGTATTTTTTGACCACCCGGTCGAACAGCTCCCGGCTCGTTCGAGAAACCTTGGGGAACTTGTCGCGCCAGCTGAAGGGCCGGACGGCGTAGAAGATCGCGCGGCTGTTGCTGTGATCCTTCGCCGCGCGCTTTTCCGGCGGCATGCGCGGATCCAGCGGCGTGCTCCAGCAGCCGTCGATGGTCTCGATGTCGGTCGCCGGATCGACGCGCGTCATCATCGCCCACAGAACTTCCTTGAGATTGGTTGGATCGATGTCTTCGTCGACGACGACAACGTAGCGGCCGTGGCGGGCGGCCGCCGAGCACGCGATGACGGCGTGCGCCGCCTGGCGCGCGTGGCCGGCGTAGCGCTGGCGGATGGAAACCGCGTAGAGGTAATTCGAGAGCCCGTAGACGCCGACGACGTCCTGGATGCCCGCGCTTTCCAACTGATCCCAGAGAAGACCGGCGCGCAAGTTAAGATCGAAGCGGACCGCGCCGGGCCACAAGGGCGCCTCATCGTCGAGAATCGGATTGTTGCGGTGATAGATCGCCTTGACGTTGACGACGGGCTGGGGCTCCCCCGTGCCGACGGTTCCGCCGGAGTAATAACCGGTCCACTCGCCGAAAGGCCCTTCGTCGCGCGCCATTTCCTTGGGCGGCGGGACGTAGCCTTCGATGGCGATTTCCGCGTGGGCGGGAATCGGAAGTCCGGTCATCGGACCTCTGAAAACCTCGAGCGGCCTCCCTCTCAGTCCGCCCAAAACGTCCAGCTCGGAGGTTTGCCATGGGAACTTCGTCATCGATGCCATGAAGGTGAGCGGGTCCTGCCCGAAGGTGGCGACGATGGGGCAGCTCTGTCCCCTCTCCCAATACTTCATGCAGATCTGACGCCCTTGCTGGCCGGGGCTCATCCACAATCCCAACAGGTTCGGCTCGTGCACCTGCATACGATAGGTACCCATGTTGACGAAGCCGCTGTCGGGGTCGGCGTTGATGATGACATCGCCCGTGCCGATGTAGCGGCCGCCGTCGGTTTCATGGCTCCGCAGCACGGGAAACTTGAGCAGGTTCACCTGAGCGCCGGTCATGACGTTCTCGGCAACCGGCGCGCGGCTCACCTCCTGCGGCGGAATCGGCTTGGCCGAGCGAATCTTGCGCGACGCGAGCCGCACGAGCTCGAGCTTGCTCTTCTCGTAGGGGAGACCTAATGCCAAAGCGACGCGCTTGTAGTTTGCGTAAGGAAGACTCAGGATGCGATACCCCGCCGGATACCCTTTGATCTCGTCGAAGATGAGCATCGGCGGCTGCGGAATCAGCTCGGCCGTGGCCTCGATCAAGGCGCCGATTTCGAGGTTCCAGTCGGCGCCCCGGATCTCTTTCCAGTCGCTCATTTTTTTTGCGGCTTCGATATACTGCCGGAGATCGTCGAACACTTCTCCTGCCATAGAGCCTCCAGTAGAACCGCGCTAGAGCGCCAGCCGTCCGCCCATAAACGCGAGCGTGTTGCCGCCCAGGATTTTCTGTTTCGTCTGCGGCGAGATGCTGTCGAGCACGTTGATTTTGGCCGCGGTATCCAGATGACCGTCGTCGTGGGGATAATCCGATCCGAAAAACAAACGATCCGCCCCGAGCTCTTCAATCGCGATGTTGAGTCTCTTGCCTTTTTCTTCCAGCAGCAAGTCGTCGACTACGAAGTAAAAACGCTCGAAATATTTATCGATCGGGCCGGTGAGCATGTCCTGCAGATAGCCGATCTGCTCCACGTTTTCCCGTATCCGGTGCTTTAAATTGATCGCGAATTCCGCTCCGGCTTCCAAAAAAGCGAAGTTGAGCTCGGGGAACGAATCCAGGAGCCCGCCGAATATGAGATTGACGATGTTCGTGCAGTATTCGAACGGTTGCGAAACGATGCGTCTTCCGGCGGTGCCGTCGGACCCCAAGACCGAGAGCCTCTCCTTCCCAACCCACGGACCGGCAAAGCTGCCGATGTGGACGATGACGCCTCTGATGCCGAGCTCCTGCACTTTATCGTAAAAGTTCCACCAGTGCGGGTCCGAAATGTCGATGCCGTTCCAGTTGGTCGGCATCAGGAACGTCTGCATGCCGAGATCTTTGACGCATCGCTCCAGCTCCTTCATCGCTTCGGGGATATCCTGCAGCGGCAGCTGCGGCGCGCCGGTGAACATTTTAGGGTACGGCTTCATGAACCTGTTATAGATAAAGTTGTTCGACGCGCGGATGAAAGCGGCGCCCGGCTTCGCGTCGATATAGTTGAACATCCCCACCGTGCCGGCGGAGACGAACTGGAAATCGATGCCGGCCTCTTTGACCTGCTCGTATCGCACCGCGCCGTCGTACTCTGCGGCGTGCCATTTCGATTTTCCGTCTTTGTTGGAAATCTCACGCTCTCCGGCCGTGAGCACGCTGATGATCTTGTTGTTGAAAATCCGCCGGACGTTTCCTTTGGAGTCCGTGTACGAGCGCGGGCGTAAGTGCTCGTACTCGGGGTCGATCACATAATCTTCGCGTCTCGGACGGGAATGGGAATCCAAATCGATCACCAGCATGCTCTTCGCCTCCTTTTGTGGCTGAACGAAAAGTCTAACTGCTACTGAAAATCCCGACGGAAGTCCAATACAATTACTTGATCTGCTTATAACGGGGTTTAATCGAACTTCGCTACGGCTTGGTTTTTTCCAGGAATCCGCTCTTCTTAATCTCGGCCAGGATACCCGGCTCCAGGAGCTTCAAGCTTTCCGGTGTTTGCCCCTTGGCCCTGGGGTTCTCCCTCGCGACCTGCTCAATGACGAGATTCAGTCCACGCCGGTCCGGCAGATTCAAGATGCCGTCGCCGTGCTTGGCGACGTAGTAGTCGTAGCCGATTCCCGCCATCTCGTCGTCCACTCGCAGATACCTTTTGATGAGCTGGAGCCCGAAGGCGCGGTCTTTTTTCAGCGTGTAGAGCCCCTCGATCGCCGCCTTCATGAAATTTACAACCTTGGGCCGGTTCGCCTCCAGATAGCTTCTCCTCACGACAAAGAAGTTCGTCGGAAACGTAAGGCCGCTCTCCGCCATATCGATGAGCGAGTGCATGCCGAGGTTTTTGACCGCCATCGTCGCCAGAGGCTCGAACATCACCGTTCCTTGAATCGATCCTCCCTGTAGCGCGGCATATCGGGTCAGACTCCCGCCCACCTGAACGATGGTGACCTGTTTGGGATTGACCCCGAGCTTTTCCAGAGCCATTCGGGTGGCGAGCTCCGTGACCGAGCCGAAGCTGGTGATCCCGAAGGTTGCGTTTTTGATATCTTTGGCGCTTTTGATGTCCGGGCGGGTAATCAGCTTGTAAGGGAAGAAATCGAGCCCGCCCGCGATAATCGTGACGTCGCCGCCCTGGAGATTCGCGTTGATCGGCTGCGGGCCGCCGGAAAACAGCACTTGAACCTCGTTGGCGAGGAGCATTTGCATTCCCGTGGTCCCGCTCTGGATCGCGATGTATTCCGCATCCAGCCCGTATTTCTGAAAGATGTTTTTGTCATAGGCCGCCCAGAGAACCGCGTGAATCGCGGTGCCGAAGCCGCCGCTGGCGGCGCGGAATTTCTCCGCGGAGTCAAGGGAGCCGGCCGGGACCGCCAGCAAAATGAGAAACGCGAATGTCGCGGCTCCTAGTCTCGCCACAACAATTTCCTCCGTATGATCCTGTCGGCGCGGCGTTGTCGCTGAAACAGCCCCTTACTGGACGGGCCAGCGGGGGTTTCCATGATGGAGAACGCCGGCGCGCTCGGCCACTCGCCGGGCCGTCGGGGTGGCTTCGCGGAGCAGGGCTTTTTCATCGAGAGTTTTCGCAACTCCGCCTTCGAGCAAAATCTTTCCGTCGACGATGACGGTGTCCGCGCTGCTGCCGTCGGCAGAATAAACCAGGTTGCCGATCGGATTGATCACCGGGCGCCACTCCGCTCGATCGAGGTCCCAGAGGCAAAGGTCCGCCTTCTTGCCCGTCTCGAGAGAGCCGATGCTGTCATCCCAAAGAGCCGCCTTGGCGCCGTTGACGGTCGCCATTTCGACCGCGGCCTCCGGCGATACGACGGCGGCCTGCATCCGGGAGTCTTTAAATCCGCAGGCTGCCAGGTACATGGCGCGCGTCAGGTCCATAAAGTTTCCCGACGCGCCGCTGTCCGTTCCCAGACACACACAAATTCCGCGCGCGAGCATTTCCGGGAAGCGACCGTGAGAGAAGGTGCCCCATCCCCCTTTGAGTCCCGCGCCGGGACAGTGCGCAACCTTGGCGCCGCTTGCAGCCAGGAGATCAAGCTCTTTCGGAGAGATCCAGTTCATGTGAATGAGAAGCCACCGCTCGTCGAGGACTCCCAAACGGTCGAGGCGCTCGATGTCGCGGCAGCCGTGGCGCGCCAGACTCGCCACCTGGCCGCTGTGGTTGCCCGCGGCGTGCGCCTGGATGGCGAGGTCGTGCCGCATGGCCAACGCCTTCGCTTCAACGATCAGGCGGTCCGAGGAGCCATAAAGATTGCGCAGGCTGGACGAAACGCGGATACGCCCGTCGGCCTTCCCATGCCAGCGCGCGATGACCTCGGCGAGCCGCGCCAGCGCCTCGTCGGTGCTCTCGCGAAAGCGCTCGCGCGGCAGGTCGCCTCGGGAATTGCTGTGAATGTCCATCGTCGCGCGCGTGAGCAATCCCCTCATGCCGCTCTGTGTAGCGGCCTTGGCCACCTCATCGGGAAAATGATTGCCCGGATCGATGAAACAGGTGGTTCCGGTTTTGATCATTTCCAACTGGCAGAGAAGCGAGCTCAAGAGCGCCTCGTCCGGACTGAGCTTAGACTCGAAGGGATAAACCCGGGCGTAAAGCCATTCTTGAATATAGCAATCGTTGGCAAGACCGCGCGCGAGCTGCTGCGTGTTATGGGCGTGGGAATTGACGAGGCCCGGAAGAACGAGCTTGCCCCGCGCCGAAATTACCCGGTCGGCCTGATGCGCGGCAAGAATCTCGTCGCTCTTGCCCACGGAGACGATCCGGTCGTTCTCGATGGCAAGCGCGCCGTCCCGGAAGATGCGCCGCCCGGCATCCACCGTCACCAGCCAATCTGCGTGCGCAATAATCAGGCGGGACATGCGTTTCCTCAGAGCACCGGCCAGTGCGGCTGCGCCAGCTTATCTACGCCGGAGCGGCGCGCGATATCTTCCGCGGCGCTCTGGCTTGCGCTCAAGACCGCCTTTTCGTCCATCGTCAGGACGCGGCGGTTCTCCATCACGATTTTTCCGTCGACGATCAAGGTATCGGCGCTCGCGCCGGTGGCGCTGTAAACCAATGTGGACACCGGATCGTGCAGCGGCTGCCACTCGGGCCGCTCGGCGTCGAACAAAACGATGTCGGCCTTTTTTCCCGCTTCCAGGGAGCCGATCTCGTTCTCCCAGAGCGCGGCCCGGGCTCCGTTCCTCGTCGCCATCTCGACGACCGACTCGGCGGGCATGAGCAGCGCGTCGAGATGCTGGTCCTTGGCCGTGCACGATGCCAGGTACATGTTGCGGACCATATCGTTGAAGTTTCCTTCGGGGGCCGAATCCGTGCCGAGCGCCACGCAGACGCCGAGCTGCAGCATTTCCACGAACGCGCCGTGGTAGCTTCTCCCCGAGGAGCCGTGCATGCTCGCCGCGGGGCACTGCGCCACCTTCACGTCGTACTCGCGCAGGTAGTGGACCTCGCGGGGCGACAGCCAGCCCATGTGGATCATCAGCCAATTGGGACCGAGGACACCGAGGTGCTTGAGCCGCTCGATGTCCGTCCGGCCGAACCGCGATATGCTGGCCCAGAGGTTGCCGTGACTTCCTAAAACGTGCGCCTCGATGCCGACGCCGTATTGGTCTGCGAGCTTCTTGACGCCGCGGCAGAGATTATCCGAGCAGTTTCGCATGCTGCGCAGCCCGAACCACGCCCGCAGCCTGCCGCCGAATGCGTTGTGCCAACGCTTGACGGTCTCTTCGCCCTCTTTGAGCGCCTGATCGGTGTCTTCAGCCGTCAGGGTTTTGGGAATCGGCCCGAACGTGGAGCTGTGAACGTCGAGCGTGGAGCGAGTAATGATTCCCCTGAGCCCGCTCTCTCCCGTCACCTTGGCGGTCTCGTCCGGATAGTAGCCGCCCGGATCGATGTACGTGCTGGTGCCGTTCTTGATCATATCCAGATGGCCGGCCAGCGCGGAGACCCTGGCTTCCTCCGCGGTCATGACCGATTCATAGGGATAGATGCGCTCGACCAACCAACGTTCGATGCCGCATTCGTCGGCGAGCCCGCGCGCGAGCTGTTGCGTGTGGTGAAGATGAGTATTGATGAGGCCGGGGAGCACGACTTTTCCACGCGCCGTGAAGGTTCGGGCGGGTTCATAGCGCGCTTGCAGCTCCGCCGTCCCGCCGACCGCCACGATCCGGTCCTTTTCGACGGCCACGGCCCCGTTACGGAGGAGCCGGCGGTCCTCATCCATCGTGACGACCCAATCGGCCCCGGCGATCAGGAGATCGACCGGAGCGCGTGCCTGAGATTTTCCTGGCTCCGCGCTCATGACCGCCGCTCTAGCGCCGCTGCGCTTCCTTTTGATACCTATAGTCGATGATCTCGCCCAAGGCGAGTTTTCTCTTGAGGATGCCGGACTCCACCATCTGCTCGACGACCAGCTCCAAACCTTTTTCGGCGATGTGGCCGTCGTCCGGTACGGATTTCACGTAGGCGTTGTATCCTTCGGTGGCGGTGCGCTCGTCGAATCGGAGGCCTAAACGGAGCGCGCGAATTCCCGCCTCCGGATTTTTTTTCGCCGTGGCGACCCCCTGGCGGTAAGCCCGCAGGAAATTCCGGAAATCGCCTTCCCGCTGGCCGAGCATCTCTTCACGGACGCAAATGAGAGAAAGGGGCCACTCCGGGATCACTTCGGACAGATAAAAAAGAATATTCAGTCCCGCATCCTTGGCGCGGGAAAAATAGGCCGCGCTGATCAGGCTTGCGTCCACCGAGCCGGACAGGAGCGCGGCGAAACGCGTGGACACGCCTCCGATCGAAAGCAGGCTGAACTGCGACGGGTCGAGCCCTTTGTTTTTGAGAACGTAACGCGTGAGGAAGTCGGTGAGGGAGCCCAGGCTGCTGACGGCGATCTTCTTTCCCTTGAGGTCCTGAACGGTGTGGATTTCAGCGCGCGACATCACCGCGAAAGGCATGAGGTTGGAATTTCCCCAGGGGACTCTCACTTTCGCTCCGGCGCCGATCGCCTGAATCGGCTCGGGGGCGGAGCAGATGCCGACCTGGGCGTCGCCGCTGACGACCGATTGCATCAACTGAACCCCGCTGCGGAAAACCACCGGCGTCGCCTCGATGCCCTCGCGGGCAAAATGTCCCGAATGAACCGCGACCAGAGTCGGAAGCATATCGGGAGAGCCTTGAAGCGCGATCGTGACGCGCGCTTTTTGGGCCTGGAGGGGCGCGACGGCCAGTGACAACGAGCAAAGGGCGAGGAAGAACGATGCGAGAAGAGTTTTCATTTCGCTCGTCTTGTGGGTTACTATGAATGGTCCGGGTTGTCCAATAAAAGTTTCTAATCTGCTTATGAACATTCTAGATAGTTTGCGGCGACGATCGGACATCGAAGACGTGTATGGATACGTACCGATTTAAAGTGTTTTTAGAGAGCGCGCGGCTGAGGAATTTCTCGCGCGCCGCGGAGGCTCTCCACATCAGCCAACCTTCCATTTCGCTTCATATCCGGTATCTCGAGCAATGGTGCGGCACGAGCCTTTTCGAGCGGCGTGGAAGGCGCGTCGAGCTGACGGAGGCGGGCCACCGCCTGAAGGAGCACGCGCAGCGCGTGCTCACGAGCCTGGATACGGCGCGGCAGGATGTGCAGGAGGTTCTCGGCTTGGGGCGCGGTCGTCTGGCCGTCGGCGGCGCCGGGCTGCCGGGAACATACCTGCTTCCCAAGGCGCTCAGCATGTTCAAGCTTCGCTATCCCAAGCTCGAGATCTACATGAATTTCGGCGTGTCCGCCCATATCGAGCAGTTGCTGCAGGAAGACGTGATCGAGCTCGGCATGTTCAGCCGCGAACCTAAGAGCCGAAGGCTCGCGGGCGAGCGCTACGCCACATCCGACATGGTGATTGCCGCGCCGGGGCGGCATCCGTTGGCGGCTAAACGGACGGTGAGCCTCAAAGAGCTCTCGCGGGAGCCGTTCGTTCTGCGCGAGCCGGAATCCACTGGAGCAGAGCTCGTGCGCTCCTACTTCTCGAAAAGAGGGCTCTCGATCAACGTCGCCATGGAGCTCGCCAGCCACGAAGCGATCAAGGTCGCCGTCGCGGAGGGACTCGGAGTCACTGGCATCGCGCGGCGCTGGTTGGCCAACGAGCTGGCGCTCAAGCAAATTTCGATCCTGAGAGTTCCCAAATTCCGGCTCTCGATCGATCACTGGATTGTGCAACGGAAAGGACGGCTCCTTTCGCAGGCCGCGAAAAGCTTCCTCCAGTTTTTGCGCGAGGAAAAGGCGGAGATGAGAAAGCTCCTGGCGTAGTTTTTCCGAGCTTGAACCGAACCGTTCTTTGCTTCCGCCGCAGTAAATTTGCTATGGTTCCGACCGCCGGCTCGGCACTTGAAAGGAGCAGAATACCTATGGGGCGCCTTTTGACGATGCCTTCGGGTGATTACGACTGGACCCGTCGCTGCGCGAGCCGCGCACAGCGATTTGGCGGTTGATTATGGCTCAAAAAATCGTCGTCACCGGCGGCAGCGGCCGGCTGGGCCAGCATGTGATCCGCGAGTTGCTGGATCATCATTATGATGTCCTCAGCCTGGACCGGGTCGAACCTCCGGCGAAACTCTGCCCTTCGTCGATCATCGACCTCACGCGCTATGAAAACGTTCGCGCGGCGCTCAAGGGCGCGGACGGGGTGGTTCACCTGGGAGCTTATCAAGCGCCCGGCCTCGCGCCCGACTCGGAGACTTTCACCAACAACGTGACCGCCGTCTACAACCTGCTGCACGCGGCGGCGGCGATCGGAGTGCGCCGCGTTGTCCTCGCTTCGAGCACGGCCGCGTTCGGATTTCTCTACGCGCCGAAGCCGTTCTTACCCGACTATCTGCCGCTCGACGAAAAACATCCCCGCAAGCCGCAGGACCCTTACGGTCTGTCGAAGGTCGTGGGCGAGACGATCGCCGACTCTTTCGTTTCGTGTCACGACATGAGCATCGCGAGCCTGCGCTTTCCCGGAGTTCATTTCGATCTGAGCTATCAATCCTTCGCCGAGAGGTGGCAAGATCCGGGCGCGAAGCTGGGTCGCTTCTGGAGTTATATCGACGCGCGCGACGCCGCGGCCGCCTGCCGCCTCGCGCTCGAGGCGGATTTGCGCGGGCACCAAATCTTTTTGGCCGCTGCGCCGACGAGCACGGTTCGCGAGCCGACCGACGAGCTTCTGCGCCGCTATTTTCCCGGCGTAAAAAAATCGCAGCCGCAGCTTAAGGGAAATTGGAGCGGCGTCGACTCCGCCAAGGCGCGCGAGCTGCTCGGATTCCAGGCCCGCCACGTCTGGGAAAATTATCTGCCGTAATCTCCAGCCGCCGCCGGCTTCGAGCCGCAACATCTTCTAATCAAGAAAAATTAAACCGAAGGCTAAATAGTTTGAAATTGACATGATCTTCGTAGCCAAATATTGTTCATCTCTGCCGCAGCCATGAAAAGAAAAAATAAAATCACCCTTTCCGACCTGGCTCGCGTCGGTCCCGGCACGCCCGCCGGCGAATGGTTTCGCCGCTATTGGCTGGCGGTCGGCACGACGGCCGAGCTCCGCGATATTCCATCGAGAGTGAAGGTCCTGGACGAAGAGCTGGTGCTGTTTCGCGACGGCGCGGGACAGTCAGGCTTGATCGGCTTGCACTGTCCGCATCGCGGGACAGCGCTGGAATACGGCGACGTTGAAGAGAGAGGCATACGCTGCCCGTATCATGGCTGGCTGTTCGACGTTCGCGGGCAATGTCTGGAGCAGCCGGCCGAACCGAAGGGAAGCGCATTTCACGGAAAGGTGAAGCATCTCTCGTATCCGGTGCGAGAACAGGGAGGGCTGATCTTCGCCTATCTTGGGCCGGACCGCGACGATCCGCCGCCGCTGCCGAATTATTTTCCGCTCGTGGACAAAAAGGGAAGGCGATCGCCGGAGCGCACGCGCTCCTACGACTACAACTGGTTCAACTTCATCGAGAACGGCGCCGACCCCGTGCACTTCTCGATTTTGCATCGCAGCGATTCGAACGACGGCACGTGGCGAAGCTGGTTCTTCAACTTCAAAGACATCCCGCCGTTCGATGCCGTGGAAACCGGCTATGGTATGAAAGTAGTCTCGCGCAAGCCCGGGCCGACGCCGGAGACGGAGTACGTCGACGAGAAGAGCTTCGCGCTGCCGAGCATTCTCCAGATCGGCGACACCGAGTTCACGCATTTCAAGAGAGAATCCGCGGCGCTGAAAGACGGCTCGCACAACGAGCACTTCATGTTTTTGACGCCGAATGACGACGAACACTTCACGCTTTTCACGGTCAACTACTATACCGGCCCCGATCCCGACTTTTTCGAGAAGCTCGCGCCTTCGCGCGAATTGATCGTCGCGGATGAAAAAAAAGCCTACGACATGCGCCCGCATGCGCCGTTTCGCGGCAGCGTCCGGCGCGAGGACATCGCGTGCCAGGCGACGCAGACGCCGATCGGCGCGCGCAAAGAGCAACTGGCGACCTCCGATCGCGGCGTCATTCTCTTACGAAAATTAATTCTCGACGGCGTCAAAGCCGTCCAGGAGGGCCGCCGGCCGAAGGGAGTTTTGCCGCGCGAGCGCGCCGGCGAAGTAATAAAAATCGATTCATTCACCGGCGTGCGCGCCAAGAGCCCGGCGCTAAAATCGCGCGCGGCGCGCGCGACGATCGGACTGGTTCTCGCAGTCGTTTTATCGCTGTTTATTTCGACCGGCGCCGCCTTCGGCGCTCCCCTTCACGTCGCCTACAGCGCGATCAGCGGCGCGATGGCGCCGTTGTGGGTGGCGCAAGACGGCGATTATTTCCGCCGCGAAGGATTGGAGACACAGCTTCTTTACATCGGCGGTGGGTCCTTGCTGATTCAATCTATGCTCGGCGGCGACGTCCGGTTCGCGTTCGGCCCGTCGGTGCCGGTCGTCAACGCCACGCTCCGCGGCGCGGATCTCGTTTTGATCGCCAATACCGGCAACGCGATGGTTTTTTCGATCATGTCCAGGCCGGAGCTTAAAAATCCGCCGGATTTGAAAGGAAAAAAAATCGGCGTGACGCGGCTCGGCGGATCGACCGACCTGGCGTTGGATTTTGCTCTGGAGCGATGGGGTCTTCAGCGGGGACGAGACGTGACGGTGCTGCAAACCGGCGGCATGCCGGAGAGCCAGGCGGGACTCAGCTCCGGCGCCTTGGACGCGGCGGTTTTGTCTTCGCCGAGCAACTTCCGCGCGAAGAAATTGGGCCTTTATGAAATGGTTGACGTCGGCCAGCTCGGCATCGTTTTTCCCAACACGCCGCTCTCGACGCGCCGAGCGACCATCCGTTCGAGCCGCGACACCGTGGTGAAATTTCTCCGCGCGTTCAGCCAGGGACTCAACCGCCTGAGAAACGACAAAGAATTCAGTCTCAAGGTGCTGGCCAAATACGCCCGGGTTATAGATCCGGAAATTCTCGGCGAGCTGTATCAAGTTTACGGTGTGCGCCACACGGGCGATCCGGTCTCGTACGTCCGTCCGGAAGGCGTGGACGGGATTCTTAAAACCATCGAGTCGAAAGAAGCCCGCGAGGCGAAGGCGAGTGACTTCATCGACAACACGCTCTTGAAAGAAATCGAGCAGAGCGGTTTCTTCGGCAAGCTCCGTCAATAGATGCGCGCATGAAAGTGGTCGTCACGGGAGGCGCCGGCCGGCTCGGCCGATACGCGATCGAAGATTTACTGGAGCAGGGCTTCGACGTTCTCGCCACGGACGCCGTTCAACCCGAGACGAATCTCTGCCACTTCATTGCCGCCGATCTCGTCAACGAGGAGGCGCTACAAGGAATTTTTACCGGCGCCGATGCCGTCGTTCATCTGGCGCGGCGGCGATTTCCTTACACGGAGAACGGTTTCGATCCGGCGAGCGGGACGTGGAAGACCCCAGACGTTTCCGCGGACGCGCGGCGCTTCAACGACAACACGGCCATGACTTACAACGTTCTTTCCGCCGCAATCGCCACGGGCGTAAAAAAAATCGTCTGCGGCTCGAGCCTTGCGGTCTACGGCTTCTTTTATCCTTCGACGGATGTCTCTCCCGACTACTTGCCGGTTGATGAAAATCATCCGAGGCGTCCGCAGGACCCGTACGGATTGTCGAAGATTGTCGCCGAAAGTATGTGCGACGCTTTCTGCCGCAAAGCCGGCGCGCAGATCGCGAGCCTCCGTTTTTCCGGAATCTACGCCGCGGAGAACGCCGACGTTCTCGCCGAGCGGAAAAAAAATCCTACCATTCGCGGGACCGGAGCGTTGTGGAGCTACGTCGATTTTCGCGATGCCGCAGCCGCTTGCCGGCTTGCCTTGCAAGCGAATTTCATCGGCCACAAAGCGTTCAACGTCTGCGCGCCGACGACGATCATGGACGAGCCAACCGACAAGCTGGTCCGCCGTTACCTGCCGAAAGTGAAGCGCGTCACCGCCGGTCCTGAGCCCAACTGGTGCGGCTACGACACGCAGAAAGCCGAGAAGGTTCTGGGTTTCAGAGCCGGTCATCTGTTTAGAAACGGAACGTTGCAATAATCGCAGGAGGAAACGAATGCAATCGCAAAGTGGATACGAGCCAAAAACTTACGGCGCAACTTCCTTCGACCAGTTTCTCGACTGGGAAGGAATTCCCGTCATCAGAAATTTCGTCGTCGACGATATCCGAAAGACCGGGCTGGCCCCCTGGCGCCGGCGCGGCGGTTTGGGCTGCTACATTATTTTGGGCCATCCCAAGGAGCCGCCCAATGCGGCGGCCTACGTCTGCGAGATTCCGCCGGGCGAAAGCTTGAAGCCGCAAAAACAGATGTTCGAAGAAATGATCTATGTCCTAAAAGGCCGCGGTGCGACCAGCGTGTGGCTCGACAACGGTAAGAAGCAGACCTTCGAGTGGCAGGAGCGCTCGATGTTTTCGATTCCGCTCAACGCCTGGCACCAGCACTTCAACGGGCAGGGAAACGAGACCGTGCGCTACATCGGCTACACCAACGCGCCGTCGGCATTCAACTTGTATCACAACTACGATTTCATCTTTAACAATCCCTATCAATTTACCGATCGCTATCACGGCGAGGAAGATTACTTCAGCGGCAAGGGCGTGGCGCTCCCCGACCGGCGCGTCTGGGACACGAGTTTCATCGCCGACATCGAAAAGCTCCAGTTTCACGACTGGACGAAAAAAGGCCCGGGAGCGACCAACGTCGAGCTGGAATTTTGCGCCAACATCATCTCGGCGCACATCACCCGCTCGCCGGTCGGCGCGTATAAGAAAGCGCACCGCCACGGCCTCGGCGCCGATATTCTGGTTCTGGAAGGCAAGGGTTACTCGCTCATGTGGCTCGAAGGAACGGAGATGGAACGCTACGATTGGGGCCCGTTCAGCATGTTTTCGCCGCCCCACATGTGGTTTCACCAGCACTTCAACACGGCCAAGGAGCCGCTCAAGATGCTCGCTTTCAAGCCGTTCGGGCAAAAGTTTCAGGTCATGGACTACGACCGGCTTTTCGTCAGCACCGCGGGCGGCGGCCATATGATCGAGTTCGAAAACGAAGATCCCAAGGTGCGGAAAATATTCGAAGACGAAATCAAAAAAGACGGCATCGCGTTCAACATGCCGCCGGTCCAATACCGGCGCTGAAAGGAGTCCCCATGCGCGCGCGCACGATTGGTTTTTTATTTCTGGCGCTGCTTTTACTTCCCCGGCCGTCCCACTCGCTGGAGCGGGTCATCCTCGGCTACAGCGGCGTCGGCTCGGGCGAGGAGGTGCATCATCTGGCCAAGCAATTGGGAATTTTTAAAAAGTACGGACTCGACGTGGAGATCGTCTACATCCCGGGCGGCTCGACGGTCGTCCAGGCGATGGTCGCCGGCGACGTTCAATTCGGGCGCGGCTCTTCCAACGAAGTCGTGAGCGCCCACCTGGCGGGATTTCCGCTGAAAATTATTTCCTCGCTGATCAATAAATTCGTCTACAGCTTCGTCACGCCGATGTCGATCACCAAGCCGCAGGACCTCAAGGGCAAGAGCGTGGCGGTCAGCCGCTTCGGCTCGGGATCGGATTTCATCACGCGCATGGCGCTCAAGTCCTGGGGCCTGGAGCCGGTGAAGGACGTCACGATCCTGCAGGTCGGAAACTCTCCCGACCGGCTGGCCGCGATCGCGAGCGGTAAGGTCTTCGGCTCGATTCTTTCGCTTTCCCAGACTCCGCGGGCGAAAAAATTGGGCTTGAGAGTTCTGGCCGATCTCTCGCAGATCGACACGGAATATCCCCAGGGCGTGCTCTACGTTTCGAGCGTACTGATCGAGAAGCGGCCCGATCTGATCCGCGAGTTTTTGAAAGCGTACGTGGAGGCGATCCGGCAATTCAAGACCAACCTGCCGGCTGCTTATAATGTCATCGAGAAAAATACCGGGTTGAAAGACAAGGGCGAGATCGAAGAGTATCACAATATCTTGACCAAAAACTTTCTCCTCAGCAATCCGATGCCGACAACCGCTGGCATCAAGACCGTGTTGGACGATCTCGGCACGAAGAATCCGAAAGTGCGCGAGCTGAAGCCCGAAGACTTGATCGACACCCGCTTCCTGCGCGAGCTCAAGGACAGCGGGTTTATAAAATAAGCTTAGAAGGCGAGGAGAACCAGTTCGGGTTATTCGCGGCTGAACATCGGCCTCGGCCGCTTTCACCCTTGGCGACCTTTGCGCCTTTGCGCGAGATGCCCTCTCCCTCGCCCTCTCCCGCAAGCGGGAGAGGGAAGGGGTGAAGGTGCTTAGTTATCCCGGATTCTTCCCCATCTCTTTCAGGATTTCGCGCACGATAGTGAAATCGAACACGTCCTCGACGCCGACGTTTCTCGACTCGACGTTCCAGCGCGTGCTCTCGAGAACTTTTTCGAGCGTCGCCCGCGACACGACGAGAGTCCGGCTGTAATTTTTCACCGTCGCGTTGTACGCCTCCTCCGCCGCCTCCGGCTGCGAGCGTCCCCAGGCCGAGAGAATTTTGACCGAGCCTTTCGGATTGTCGAGGATATACTGGTTGGCGCGGAAGAGCGCGCGCAGGACTTTCTTGACTTCGTCGCGCTCGCTCTTCAACTTCTGCTCGCGAATGCCGACGCCGTTCACGGGAAAGGGAAACAAATCTCCCATGGTGAGAAGCGTCTTGAAGCCCAGCTTTTCCGCCGCGCCGTTCGCCGGCGGAGTGACCAGGGAGGCCTGAACCAACCCCGACTGTAACTGCGCGACGCGCGCCGAGCTGCTGCCGGCCGCGACGAGCTGGACATCATTTTTGGGATCGAGATTGAAGTGCGCCGCAGTCAACCGCGCGAGAATCTCGGTGAGCGATCCGAAGGAGCTGATCGCGATCTTCTTGCCTTTGAGATCGGCGAACTTCTGAATGCTCGGATGCGCGACGTAAACGTGCGTCGGCCGCTCGATGAGAATCGCCACCACTTTAAGCGGCAGCCCGCGCAAGTTGCCCGTCACGATCGACTGGAGAATCAAGTTGTAGTCGATGTTTCCCGCCGCCAGCGCCGCGACCGAAACGTTGGCGTTAATTTGCACCAGCTCGACGTCCAATCCCTCGTCTTTGAAATAGCCCTCGAACTGCGCCACGCCTCCGGTCAGAAATGACATGTCGGGATTGGAGATCGCGATGTAAATCTTTTTCGCTTCGGTTTTCGCCGGCGCAACAACGACCAGGAAAAGTAAAGCAATCAGCAATCGATGCGGAGTTTTCATGCTACGAGAGAATCTGTTTGCCCCATTTCGCGCGCACCTGCTTGGCCAGCTCGTCGGGAACTTTTACGGACTGGGGAAAATCCTTGATCCACTCGTACGGCCGGCAGGCGTCGATGATCGCCCGGGAGTTGAAGCTGGCGTCCTTGCTTTTTTTATTCTTGGGCAGGATCGGGTCGAGCGGGCTGCTCCAGCAGCGACGCAAAATCTCGATGTCCTCGACCGGATCGCAGCGCGTCGTCATCGCCCAGATCACGTCTTTCATGTCGGTCGGGTCGATGTCCTCGTCGAGGACGACGGTGAAGCGGCCGAGATACGCCGCGGCGTGGCACTGCGACGCGAGGATTCCCGCCTGACGTGCGTGGCCGGGATAGCGCTGCTTGATGGAAACCACGGTGAAGAGCCGCGTGTTCCCTTCGGGCGGGCACCAGACGCCTTGGATATCGGGCACGCCGGCTTTTTCCAGCTCGTCCCAGATCATCGCCGAGCGCCAGAAACTTTTGTAAAACGTCGCTTCGGTCGGCGGCTTGCTCGGTGGCGCGCCCGTCATGATCGGGTTGTTGCGAAAATAAACCCGCTTCACGCGGAGCACAGGCTCGTCGCGCACCGAGCTGGCGTAGTAGCCGGTCCATTCTCCGAGCGGGCCTTCCGCCTTTTGATCCCCCGGCAGACACTCGCCTTCGATGATGAGCTCCGCGGTCGCCGGCACCGGCAAGCCTGTGCGCTCGAGGCGCACCACGTCGACGGGCTCTTTTCTCAGCCCGCCGGCAAAATCGTATTCGGAAACTCCATACGGCACTTCGAACGCTGACGCCATGAAAATCAGCGGGTCGTAGCCGATCGCGACCGCCACGGGGAAAGGCCGGTTCTGAGCGAAATATTTTTCCATTTGAATGCGCCCGTGCCGGCCGGGCGATATATAGAGCCCCAAATTTTTCTCGTCGTGGATCATGATGCGGTAAGTCCCGAGGTTGACCCAGCCCTCTTCCGGGTCGCGGCTGATCGTCAAGTGCCCGGTGCCGATATAGCGCCCGCCGTCGCCGACGTTGTAGCGCGGCGTCGGGAAGCTCAGCAGGTCCACGTCTTTTTCTTCCCAGACGTTTTCCATGAACGCGCCGTCTTTGACGACGTTCGGCGGAATCGGTTTCATCTCTTTGATCCGCTGGCGCCACATGCGCACGAATTCCATCGGCGGCAGATCGAGCGGCATGTCCGTGGTCAGCGCGACGCGCTTGATCGAATTCAAAAGCCCGACGGCGAGACGATGACCTTTGGGATAGTCTTTGATGGAGTCGAAGACGATGCACGGCGCGGTCTTCGCCTCCTTGCGCGCCATCTCTGTGATCGCGCCGATCTCCAGGTCCCAATTCGCGCCTTCGACGGTTTTTAGCTCGCCAAAGTCGTCCACCTGCTTCAGCCATTCTCTGAGATCGCGATAGCTCATGCTTCCTCCTAACGGTACAGCTTGCGGAAAAATCCCTCGCGCTCCAGCTCAGCCACGAGGCTGTTGTCGACGAAGTCGGCCGCTTTGACGGCCGCGCCGCTTTTGAGTTCCGAGCGCAACACTTCATCGACCGCTTCCAGCTTGACGGCGGGAATGCTTTCGAGGTGCTTGACGCCGTAAATGCGATAGAGCTCGACCAGAATCTCCGGGTCCTGCACTTTGGTGTACTTGGAATAAATCTTCAGCGTCGTCTCGCGGTCGGTCTTCACCCGATGAATTCCTTCGGCGTAAGCGCGCAGGAAGCGCAGCGCGACGTCGCGGTTCTTATCCAGGAACGCCTGCGTGACGACGGAACCGCCTCCTATATAAAGGAGCTGAACGTCCAGCCCGTTGCGATTGAACAAACCGAGATCGTTGGCCGTCCACAGCGGCCCCATCGCGCCGCTGATCGAGCTGTAGGCGACGCGCACCCGCTCCGCGCGGGCGCTCCCCGCGCTGCAAAGGTTCGCGGTTAGAACGGCCAACGCCAGGATGACGATTCGGCCGGCGGCGCGGAAATTTTTCATACTGAATCGACTCCGGCCGTTATTTCTTCGGCACGAGGATCGCCTTGAGCGTCTCCGCCATCGCCGGATCGATCTCGTAAAGGGCGGCGAATGTCTTGGCCGTCGTCGGCCCGTCGATCGGGTCGATGTCCAGATCGGATTTCTTCGCCTCGGCCAAAAGCTCGGGGCCCTTGAGCGTGTCGAGAAACGCTTTCTGAAGGATTTGCAGTCTGTCTTTCGCCAGCCCCGGCGGCACGGAGTACGGAAACTGCGCGCCATGGGCGCTGTCGGCGATCCTAAGCAGCAAGCGCGCCTGATCGGTCTTGGCGTACTTGATCGCCAGCGGGACGTCTTTCAAATCCGGATTGGGCTTGAGCGTCGCGAGGAGGACCGCGCGAATCTTTCCCGACTCGAACGCGCCGCGCCAAACCGTTTTAACCGTCTGCCACGAGCCGCAGTAGCCGTCGACCTCTCCCGACTCGACGGCGATGCGCGCGTCAGCGCCGCCTTTGTAGCCTTCGACGACTTGCAACGGCAGTCCCAACGCCTCCTTGAGAAGCTTGGGCACGTCCGACGTGCTCGTTCCGGGTCCGATCGAAGAGATCTTCAACGGCCGCTTGGCGGCGGCCCAATCCTCCACGGTCTTGATCCCGCTTTCCTTATTGAAGGTGCAAAGCGTGTCGTAAGGACTGGGAACGCCGAGGTAGCCGAACTTCCGTCCGTCGAACTTCGTCGCGTCGTTTCCCATGATGTGCTGGAGGATCAGCGGCGCGGCCCACGCGCCGATGATTAGACCGTCGGGCTTCGCCTGGTTGAAAATATAATTCGCCGCGATGATGCCGCCCGCGCCGGTCATATTCTCGACGATGACGGTGGGATTTCCCGGCACGTGCTTGCCGAAATGCCGCGCGATCATCCGGCTGTAAAGATCGAACGAGCCGCCAGCGGAATAGCCGACCACGAAGCGGACGGTCTTGTCCTTGTAAAAAGATTCCTGCGCGAAAGCAGATGCGGCGTGAACTAACACAAGAGAAAAACAAATTGCGGCGGTTCCAAAATTTCTCAGCCATGCACCCCTTAACCTCTTAAACGACATGAGACTCTCCTTTCACTGCGGCTTTTTTCTGCAATCATTTTAAGAGAGATCTTTCACTACGTTCAGGATGACACTTCTCCCCGGTGTCATTCTGATCATCGCTTTCTGTCATGCTGAGCGAAGCGAAGCATCTCTCTTTTCCGCTAAGGGCAGGCTCCGCGAAAAATCTCTGTTCACGTCTTTCGCTCGCTCGCAAGCTGAAAATGACCCGCTCTTACTTTTTAGCCCCGACCTACAAACGGTATCGCTTTTCCTTCGGTTCGCTCGAGGTAGCGGACGAATCGATACTTGTTTTCGGCGAGATCGATCGTCGGACGCGGGATTTTCCGGTGCACGAGGCTCTCCTCGACCTTGCAGACGATAAAGCGCGGGCCTTTTTTTCGCAGCGCCGCGAGGCCGTCCTTCTTGAACGCCCGAATGTTTCGAATCGTCGTCGCCTGCTGGATGCCCGCGCCTTTGGCGACCTTCTCGAGGTCCGTTCGTCCGGCGGTCGCCGTCGGCTCGCTGATCCGGCTCCCGCTGTAGGCACCGTTGTCGAAGACGAATACGGCGAGATTGGCGGGATTCAAACGGGCGAGCGTCGGCAGATTGAAAAGCGAAAGGAGAACGCTGCCGTCGGATTCGAGCACGACGACTCTTCGATGCGGCAAGGCGAGCGCCAGGCCGATACCGACGCCGAGCGCGCAGCCCATCATGCCGAGCAGGAGATTTCCCTGGTGATTCGAGAGGTGGCTCCATTCGATCCGTTGGCCGCTCTGAGAGGTGACGACCAGATGGTCGGTCATCAGCGGCGCCATCAACTCCAGGCATTCGTAGCGGATCATAGCGTGAAGTCTCCCGCGAACACGAGCGCCGCCGGCGACCGCAGAGCGTTTGCGCTGCGCACGGCGTTCTTGATTTTGGTTTCGAGGCCGTCGCCGCTTTCGATCACCTCGTACGGGATCGAGAGCGCATCGAGGACGGGAACGGCGTGCGCCCCGATCGTGGAATAGAGAAAGCTGTTGCGCTGGTCGGCAAAGCCGCCGAGAAAGCCGACGAGAAGCAGCAGCGGCACTCCCAACTGTTTGCCCACGGTCACGAGCGAGTAGCAGGAAACATAGACGCCGGTGCTCTCGATGTAACAGGCCGCCTGCTTTCCTCCGAGCACGGCGCCGGCTGCGATCGTCACCGCTTCCGCCTCGCTCGCGACGGGCGCGAGCTGAAAGGAGGGATCGTCCCGCATCAGCGGAAGGATCTGGCTCAGCCTGGATTCCGGCAGGTAAGTGACGAAGTCGATGCCGGCCTCCTTCAAACCACTCACAATCCTTTTGGCGAGTTTCGGCTCCATATACCTAGTGCCGCTTTCCCCTTGGCGGCCTTTGCTCCTTTGCGCGAGTCGCGTTGTCTTCCTTCGAGACCTTCGTGTCAGCCTGAGGCTGATCAGCCTCTCTTTTT
>CAZNES010000051.1:0-30021 GCA_964572145.1 uncultured Syntrophobacteraceae bacterium | reverse complement strand
CAGCATGACAGAAAGTGAAGGGCTCAGAATAACCCAAAGAGAGTTGTCATCCTGAACGAAGTGAAGGATCTCGGGCGCGCTTTCAGCGGGCTATTTCGGCGCTTTCCTTGCGAACGATTTGCCCGTAGCGTATAAATTTCTTTTATGGGTGGAATGGGACGGCTCAAGGGCTACGTGCTGCGCTACTGGCGGCGGTACGTCGTCGGCTCCATTTGTCTCTTGGTCACGGTGACCCTGGTGATGTGGATCCCGTTGTGGCTCCGCGAGGCCGTCAAGATCATCGAGAGCGGCGGCTCGCTGGCGGACGTTCGTTATTACGCCTTGCTGATCGCCGGCGCGGGCTTTGTCCAGGGAATCATCCGCACTTTTTCACGGGCGTTCATCTTCAACGCCGGCCGCGACATCGAGTACGATCTGCGCAACGACCTGTTCGCCCACCTGCAGCGGCTGCCCATCAAATTTTATCATTCGCAGCGCACCGGCGACTTGATGTCGCGCGTGATCAACGACATCTCCGCGGTGCGCACGCTTCTCGGCCCCGGCATTCTCAATTTTTTCAACGCGCCGGTTTATTTCGTCTACGCGATCGTGCTCATGTTCTCGATTGACGCGCGCTTGACGCTCGTGGCCCTCGTGCCGGGCCCGCTGCTGATCTACGCAGTGCGCCGGTTTCGCGGCAGGATCATGAAAAGCTCGCTCAGGGTGCAGCAGCAGATGGCGGAGCTGAGCAGCCACATTCAGGAAAATTTGAGCGGCATGCACGTGGTGAAAGCCTATACGCAGGAGGAGCACCAGATCGGCCAGTTCGTCGAGCTCAACCGCGAGTTCCAGGAAAGAAGCATGGAGCTGGCCAGGCTCCGGGGTTTGATCGGTCCGTTCATGCAGGCGATGAGCGGCCTCACGGTCCTGTTGGTGCTCGGCTACGGCGGAGTTCGCGTCATGCGCGGAGATATGCTGATCGCCGACATCGTGGCGTTCATCGCTTATCTGCACGTGCTGGCCTGGCCGACCGCGGCCTTCGGCTGGATGATCTCGCTCATCGAAAGGGGCCGCGCCGCCATGGAGCGGCTGGAAGAGATTTTCAAAGTGCAGCCGGAGATCGTCACTCCGGACCGGCCGCTTCAGCCGGCGGACGCGAACGGCGGCGTCGAGTTTTTGAACGTCTCGTTTGCCTACGATGCAAGGGGCAATGGGAGTTTGGGCCATGCGACGTTGAAAGATATTAATTTCGCCGTGCCCCGCGGCCGCACGGTCGCGATCGTGGGCCGGACCGGCGCCGGCAAGAGCACGCTGGCGCAGCTCATTCCCCGCCTCTACGACGTGTCGGCGGGAGAAATCCGCTTCGGCGGCCGGGACATCCGCGCGATCGCGCTCGCCGAGCTGCGCCGGACGATGGCTTACGTGCCGCAGGACCCTTTTCTCTTTTCCTCTTCGCTCAAGCGCAACTTGGCATTCGGCCGGGACGAAATCTCCGACGAGGAGGTCGAAAGCGCGGTCGGTCTTACGCGATTGGACCGGGACGTGGCGATCTTTCCCGAAGGAATGGCGACGATCGTTGGCGAGCGCGGGATCATGCTTTCCGGCGGGCAAAAGCAGCGCGCCACCCTGGCGCGCGCGCTGCTGCTCGACGCGCCGTTTCTCATTCTCGACGATTGTCTCTCCAGTGTGGACGCCGAGACCGAAGACCAAATTCTTAAGAGACTCAAGTCGGTTTTCAAGGAGAAGAGCTGCGTGATCATCTCGCACAGGATCTCGGCGGTCAAAGAAGCGGACGAGATTCTGGTGCTCGACGAGGGCCGGATCATCGAGCGCGGCACGCACCGGGAGCTGGTTCTGAAGGGCGGCGTCTACGCCGACCTCTATCGCCAGCAGCAGCTCTCGGAAGAGCTGGAGCAGATCTAAAAACAATGTTGAATGATGAATTTTAAATTTTGAATTCAATTCAAAACTCAACATTCAAAATTCAAAATTAACAAAATGGCCGAACCAAATACCTCGAACAGCTCATCGAACGGCAGCAGGAAGCCGCAGTCCGGCGAGCCGCCGCTGGTCGTCGCGCACCAGGAAGAAATTTTCGGCAAGGCCTACGACGTCCGCCTGCTGCGGCGGCTGTGGCGCTTCGTCGTCCCGTACAAACGGCTCTTCTGGCTGGCGATGCTCATGCTGCCGTTCTTGCAGATCTTCGGCCTCGCCCAGCCCTATCTGATGAAGGTGACGATCGATCGCTACATCTCCGGCGGCGACGTGTGGGGACTCCAGGGAGTAGCGTTGTTGTTCCTCGGCGCGGTCGCCGGGGAGACCGCGGTCTCTTACTTTCACTACTACATCACGATGCTGGTCGCGCAGCGAGCGCTGGCCGACATGCGCGTGGCGATCTTCTCCCACGTGCAGAAACTTCCCATGAGCTATTTCGACCGCAATCCGGTCGGCCGTCTGGTGACGCGCATGACCAGCGACGTGGACGTCCTCCAGGAGATGTTCGCGGCCGGCGCGATGACGCTGATCTCGGACTTCGTCATGTTGACGTGGATCGTCGCGATCATGTTCTACCTGGACGTAAAGCTGGCGCTGGTCTCGCTGGCGTTGATTCCGCCGATGGGCCTGGCGATCAATTTTTTCCGCCACAAGGCGCGGCAGACCTACCGTCTGATCCGCGAGCGGATCGCGCGCATCAACGCCTACCTGGGCGAGGCGATCTCGGGCATGCCCGTGATTCAGCTTTTTGTCCGGGAGGAAAAAAGTTTTCGGGACTTCGACGAGCTGAATTCCGCTCATCGGGACGCCAACCAACTGTCGAATATTTACGAGGCGGGGCTCCATTCCATGGTCGAGGCCGCGGGCTCGATCAGCGTCGGCCTCTTGCTCTGGTACGGCGGCGGCGAAGCGCTCAACGGGGCGATCGGCATCGGAACGCTGGTGGCTTTCAAAGAATACATCAATAGATTTTTCGGTCCGCTGCGCGATTTCAGCCAGAAATACACCGTCATGCAATCGGCCATGTCTTCGGCCGAGCGCATTTTTCACCTGCTCGACACGCCGATCACGATCGCGAGCCCTGTCAACGCGGTCGTTCCCAAGCCTTTCAGCGGCGAGGTCCGCTTCGAAGACGTCTGGTTCGGCTACAAAGAGAGCGATCCGGTGCTGAAGGGCGTTTCGTTCCGCATCGCTCCGGGAGAGCGGGTGGCGGTCGTCGGTGCGACGGGCGCGGGAAAAACCACGACGATCAAGCTGCTCAGCCGCTTTTACGACATCCAGCGCGGCTCGATCAAAGTCAGCGGCGTCGACGTGCGCGAGTGGGACTTGCAGGCGCTCCGAAGACACATCGGCGTCGTGCTGCAGGACGTGTTTCTCTTCGCCGGCGACATCCGGACCAACCTCTGCCTCGGCGAGAGCGGCATCCCCAAAGAGCGCATCGACCTGGCGACGAAATACGCCAACGTGGACCGCTTCATCTATCGTCTCCCCGCGGGGCTCGACGCGCAAGTGCGCGAGCGCGGCAGCAATTTTTCCACCGGCCAGCGCCAGCTCCTGTCGCTCGCGCGCGTGCTGGTTTTCCAGCCGGAGATTTTGGTTTTGGACGAAGCGACCTCCAGCGTGGACACCGAAACTGAGCTTTTGATTCAGGACGCGCTGGAAAAAGTCATGAAAGGCCGGACCTGCCTCGTCATCGCCCACCGCCTTTCCACGATCCGCAACGCCGACCGCATTATCGTCTTTCACCACGGCGAGATCCGCGAAGTCGGCACGCACGCCGAGCTGATGCAGCAGCGCGGAATTTATTACCGGCTGTATCAGTTACAATACGCGGTGGAGGAGAAGGTTGCGGCGGGGGACGCGGGAGTGAAGGCGTGAGACGGTAAATACCTCAATGGGGCTGCCCCCTCTCATTCACTACACGAGCGGGACGAAGTCGTACTCGCCAATTCCCTGAAGCACGAGAAACGTCGCCGACGTGTCACCGCCGCTCAAGACTTCGGGTTTTTGATCCAATCCGCGATGATGTCCACCGCTTCTTTCTCCATGCCGATGAAGCCGTGCCAGTGCAGCGGCTCGCACGGATCACCCGAAGCGCCGGCGCCGCCGTTCACCATGACAAGTTTTTTCACCGGCGCGTTTTTCAGTCGGTCGATAATCCGGGGCACTTCTCTTGGAACGGTGACCTCGCACGAATCCTTTTCGTGATGCAAAACGAGCACGGGAAGACGTATCGCTTCCAATTCTTGCGACGGGACCGCGCCGATTTTCTTCGAGCTCGTAATGCTCGACGTAAGCGCGAGCCCCGCCAGCTCTTCGTTGCCGAAGGCGATCCCTGCCGCGGCGGCCGACGTGGTGCCGCGGCTCGTGCCGATGAGCCAGACCGGAAGGCCGGTATCTTTTTTTACGTAGCCCACCACCTGGCGCAAGTCGTGGATGTGTTGCGGGCTGACGCGGAACTCGTAATCGAGTTCGTGGTCGGTCGGCCGGTTGACGACGGCGACGTTAAAACCGTTGGCGGCGAAGAAATCGCGCGTGCGCACGAGAAAATTCGGCGACGTAGGAAGGTCCTTTTTGAGACCGATGCCGCCGCCACCGCCGGGCAGGAGCACAACGGTCGCCGTCGCGCCGTCGCGCTTCATATAGTAAAAGGATACCGAGGCACCGGGCCGCGTGTCGAGCTTGATAAGTTTGTCCTCGGCGGCAAAGGCGGCCGTAGTGGCGGCAAATAGAAGTCCTACTAGAAAAATTAGCATAACGCTGCTAGGGAATCTTTAGGTTCCGATAATCTCGTTCAATCCCTCAATAACCTGAGCGACTTCTTCCGGAGACGCCCTTCCAATCACCTTCCCGATCCTCTCAATCGCAAGCGTTCGAATCTGGCTGATTTTCACCAAGGATTTTTTCGGAAGCCCTTTGGCCTGAAGTTCAAGCGTCAGAGGAAAACCGGCCCGTTGAGGCTGGCTCGTGAGAGCCACGGCAATGACGGTTCCGGACCGTTCGTTGAAGACATCCTGACTCAGAATCAAAACCGGACGCAGGCCGGCTTGCTCACGGCCCCGTGTGGGATTCAAGTCGGCCCAGCGGATTTCGCCTCTTAGTATTCGGGCCATTCTGCTAGATCCTCGGAGAGGCCCTCTTCCGCAAGGGCCTTCTCAAATGCCGGATCCAATTTGGCACACTCTTCGGCTAGACGACTTCTCTCGAGCCGGGCAAGCTTTTCCGCGACCGCTTCCTCAATGGCCTGACTGCGATTGGGAAAGACTTGTTTCCGAACCAATTTGTCGAGACGATTAAGGATGGACTCATCTAAAGAGATCGCGACTTTGGACCTTCCCATGGTTCACCTCCCGGTATGATGATACTTCATACCACCCTATGAGTCTAAGGTCCACTGATCCGCGCGTAGAATTGCCGCTACGCTGGCGGCCTCGGGGTTTTTCCTAAATGCTCTTTTTGTGGTAATTTGATGTAAGGATAACTCGTCGTGAGAAGGTTCAGGTCATCCAACCGAAGATTTCTGTTTTCTTTTTTCCTGCTCTGTACCTTCATTTTTTCCGGCTGCTCGCCGGCCTACGTGATGCAAGCGGCCTACGAAGAAGGCAAAATCCTCTGGCGGCGGGAGCCGATCGAGGCCGCGCTGCAAAAGCCGGATCTCGACCCCAAGACGCGGGACCAGTTCAAGCTCGTTCTAGCGGTACGCGAATATGCGCGCGACCAGCTCAAGTTCAACGTCAAAGGCAGCTACGCTTCCTATTCCTTCGTCGATCGGGCGAATCTTTCCTACATCCTCATGGCAACGCCGAAAACCGACCTCCGTCCGTACACCTGGTGGTTTCTCGTCGTCGGCCGGGTGCCCTACAAAGGTTTCTTTTCCCAGGAGGACGCTCTGGCCGAAGCGCAGGAGTTGGAGAAGAACGGATACGACACGTATATCCGGACTTCTCCCGCTTTCAGCACGCTCGGCTGGTTCAACGATCCGTTGCTTGCGCACCTACTGCGATACGACCGCGTGACGCTCGCCGAAACGATTTTCCACGAGCTTTTTCACAATACGCTCTACGTTGGAGGGGCGGGAGATTTCAATGAGAGCCTGGCGAATTTCGTCGGCCATCGGGCGGCGGTCCTCTTTTTTCGCGACCGCTACGGAGAGGGAAGCGCCGAGCATGCGAGAGCGATTCAATCGTGGGAAGAGCAGGTCGAGTTTTCCCGCTTCATCGGCGGCGTGGCCGATTCTTTGCGTCAACTTTATGGGCAAGACCTGCCCGAAGAAGAGAAGCTGTGTTTAAGGGAGGATATTTTTTCGCGCGGCCAGAAAGACTGGGCGCAGCGTATCCAAGAGCGGCCCAACCATCGCTACCGATCGTTCGCCCAGACCAAGATGAACAACGCCGTACTCGCCAATTATCTTCTCTATCTCAAGGACCTCGATCTTTTCGAAGCCGTGTACCAAGCGACGGGGAAAGATCTGGCGCTCGCGGTCGATGCGATTCGTAAAGCGGTCAGGAGCGGAAAGCCTTATGAAGATGTTCGGACGCTGGCGAAGAAGCTCGAAGAAGAGGACTCACAGATCGGCAGTCGCGTCCCTGAAACGCCGGATCGCGTCAATGTGGGCGGAGGGAGTTGAAAAACCCGCCTTCATCGTGTTCACCGACACGTGCGTCGCCCCCAGCTCTTTCCATTGAGAAATCGCCTGCAACCACTTTTCTCGAGATCCGTCCGCGACGGACACGCGCCCTTCGATGCCGATCGCTGAAGGATCGCGTCCGGCGGCTTTCGCATAGGAGCGGATTCTCTCGATCATCGACCGCACTTTATCGCCCGGCTCGGCCAGCGGGAACCAGCCGTCGCCGAGACGGCCGACTCTTCGCAGCACCGGCTCCGCGCCGCCGCCGAGCCAAATGGGAATCGGCCGCTGCACCGGCAGCGGATTGATGCCGGCGTCGGTGATCGTATGCCACCGGCCCTTGAACGTCACCAGCTCTTTGGTCCACAGCGCGCGCAGCACCTCGATCTGTTCTTCCGAGCGCGCGCCTCTGTCCTTGAAATGTTCCCCCAGCGCTTCGTACTCCACCGGATTCCAGCCGATACCGATACCCAGGCGAAGTCGCCCGCCGCTCAACACGTCCACCGCCGCGGCTTGCTTGGCGACCAGAACGGTTTGCCTCTGCGGCAGAATGACGACGCCGCTCGCCAGCCCGATCTTTTTTGTCACCGCGGCGAGATAGCCGAACAAGACGAACGGCTCATGGAACATATCCTTATGAGAGTAGGGAGCGTTCCAGCCGGGACGGCTCGCGGGATTGGCGCCGACGACGTGATCGTAGGGGATGATGTGATCGTAGCCCAGCGACTCCACGGCCTGCGCGAAGTCGCGAACGCCGGAAGGATCGGCGCCGATCTCGGTCTGTGGAAAAATCACTCCGAATTTCATAGGGCAATTCCGTTTATGACGCGTCGCCACCGAGCGGCGTCAGAACTTTCTCTTCCAGCCAGGCCGAAAGCTCGGCGAGGCTCTGCGGGCTGATTTCGTGGCCCATGTCGTATTCGCGATAGGTGACTTGCGGAGTGATGCCGCGCAGGATCTCGATCGATTCGCGCGCGCGGGCGATTTCAATCAGCTCGTCGAGCGAGCCGTGCTGCACCAGCGTCGGGGGCAGGCCGTTCGTGTCTTTGTTCGAGAAGAGGCTGACCAACTCCTTCGGCAGCCAGGAGCTCAGCACGGCGACGGCGGCAAAGCGCTCGGGCTCGGCCAACGCGAGGCCGTAGGCCATCACCCCGCCCTGGCTGAATCCCAGCGCGACGATTTTTTTTCGGTCGATCGGATAGCGCTCGAGCGCCGCGTCTAAAAACGCGCGCAACCGATCCCTGGCCGAAACAATGGCCGGGAGGTCGGGGGGATTTCCCATGGTCAGCGGAAACCAGCCGTAGCCGACGCCGCGTCCGCCGAGCGGAACTTCGAGCGGCCCTTGCGGGCAGATCACGAGAAAACGGCCGTCGCAGAGATGCGGCGCAAGGCCCAGCAGATCCATCGCGTTGGCGCCCCAGCCGTGGAGCGCTAGAATTGTCGGGTGCGGACCTTCACCGGAAGGCTCGAAGATAGAATGTACAAGCTGCATGGATGTCTTCCTCTTGCCGTATTGGTTCTTCGCCGCAATCTCGCACACCCTCCGATCTTTTCAAACCGGCTTCTGTAGGGTCGCGAGGTCCTACCACACGGTAGCCACCAGGCGTGATTCCGCGATCCGGCTGTCACGGGTGATCAACGGGCATCGAAGACGGTTGGCGGTTCCAGCGATAAGCCGATCAAAGGGATCCACTAGGGTCGCCAAGGAGCGGGCCTCCACAATGTCTTCCCAGGTGAGCGATTCGACGATGAAGGACCCACTCCCCTCTACTCGCGCTTTCCACTGGGCGAAGGGCAGGGGCATACGGACCTTTCCGCTCTCCAGCAACAGGGTGAGTTCGAAAAAACATGCGGTCGGGATATAGATGGTCGCCTGTCGTCTCTCGGCCTGAGCAAAAGCTCTGGCGGCTTTTCTTCCCAGTTTTTTCGTTGCACCGACAGCGTAGAAGACGAGGGGGTGGGTGTCGGCGACGAAAGTCATTTGCGAGCTATCTCGCGCGCCATCTTTTCAGAGGATCGGTGGATGGATTCGGTCCATAGGGCGCGGATCTTGTCCATCTCCTCCACGAGATCTTCCGGGGAGCAACATAGTTCCAGGGATCCCCGTAAGGTGAACGGCCGCCCCTTTTTCCGGGACCTCTCGAAAGCTTGCGCCTTGTGGGACATCTCCTGATATTCTTTGATGCTGATAATAGCGGCCTGTTGTCGCCCGTGCTGAGTGATGGTCACGGGCGAGCCTCCCCGGCCCACCCCTTCGACCAGGCGGCCGAAGCGCTTTCTAGCCTCGCTGACGCTGAGAGTCTTTTCCATCACCGACGGACCTCCTTGAGATTGTACAAAATATTTGTACCATTACGAGTGTGGCGATGTCAAGGTGAAGCTGGCCTATTTCTCGATCGCGTCGAGTCTTTTTACCCCTAATCTTAAAGGGACGATCACCGCCGCGGCCGTGAGCGCGGCGACAAGCGCGACCGACGGCGCGAGCGCCCACAGGCCCGGCTCGGCGGCGTCCGGCTTGAGCGCCCGCGCGGCGATCAGGTAAACCGGCCAGGCCTCGATCGTCACGCAGAGTCCCACGAACGCAACGCTCAGGATCATGGACAACACCCCGCCGAAGCTCGTCGGGATTTGCGCCGCGTGATCGTAGTCAAATTTCGGATGCATCGCGCCGACGCCGACGCCGATCGCGGTGATGCCGAAGGTCATCAGAAAAATCGTGACGAGGGAGAGCGCCATCATCCAATCCGGGACGCGCAGGAACTTGTTGCTCAAAAAAATCAGCGCTTCGCCGAGGACGAGCAGCGGAATTAAATTCAGCCAGAACTTGCTCCGGAGCACGGAGCGGAGCGCGATGGGAGACGATTGCAGAATCCAGAGCGCTTTTCCTTCCAGGCTGACGGCGGGAAAAGCGAACCGGACCGCGATGGCGCTCAAGACGAAGCCCGCGAGGCCGAGATTGGCGAAAGAGACTATGGTGCGCAGCGTGGCGGCCGGAATCGGCGAGCGGTCGAGCGGCAGCACCTTGAAGTTGTAGATATAAACGACGATCAGCGCGACCAGGAGAAAAAGCTGCGACCATTGGGTCGTGTCGCGTAGAAAGCTCTTGATGTCTTTCTCGGCGATCGCCTGGGCGGTTTTCGGAAACGGACGCGTCAGCGCATGGAGCAGCGCGTCGAGCCAGCGAGTCTTTCGCCGCCCCTGCCTCGACTCCTGCGCTTTGGACCACGCGGAGAGATGGACGGCTGACGAAATCCAACCCGCAACCCACGGTAGAAACAGGGCGTAGCTCGCGAGCAACGGATAAAAGAGCCACAGGTCCGCCGGCCGTTTGAACAGCGCCGCGCCTAGAATCTCCGCCGACCAACTGCTCGGCAGATACGGCGCCGAAGGCGTTTCCATCGCGGTGAGATACTGGGCAAAGAAGCCGAAACTTTCCGGGCGGACCAGATCCTCGGGCCGGGAGAAGCGGAAGAGCAAGTACAAAATGATGAAGGCGAACAGACCGATGAAGAAGAGCACGTCGCGGATTCTGCGCGCCGGGAGAAAATAGACCAGCAGGTGGGTGACGAGCACTCCCGTCGCCGCGGGGATGACGAGAAAAAGCGGCAGGACAAGAGCGGCCCAAAGATAAAAGACGGCGCCGCCGCGAAAGACCGTGTCGTAGGCGGCGAGTACGGGAAGGCTGAAGAACAAAACCATCCAGGAGGAATTGATCGTCGTGCTCGTCAGGCGCGCGGCGAAAAAATGACCCGGCGATGTGGGCGCGGAAAGCAAGAGGGGGAGGTCGCTGGCGAGAAAAAAAGCCGACAGGGCGGTGATGAGATTGCTGAACAGAAGCATGGACAGGAACGTCATCAGGATGATCAGCAGAAGCTGAAAGGCGAGCGCGGGGCCGAGTCCGTGGACGCTGTGAAAGTAGAGGAGCACGCGCCGCACGACCCAATAGATTCCCAGGCAGAAGCCGGCGGCGAGACCGAGAAGAAACAGGCGGCGGAGCCAACTGCCTTTCTCTCGCCGGAACAGCTCGTTCTTCCAGGAGAGAAGGGTGGGAGAAAGCAGCAAGAGAAATGTTGAATGTTGAATTTTGACCCGTTCGACACCGCTCAGGGTCAACCCTGAGGCCCTCGAAGGGTTGAGTTTTGAATTCAATTCAAAATTCATAATTTAAAATTCAGAATTATTCGGAAGTGAGCTCCAAGAAAGCGCTCTCCAGGTTGCCGTCATCGACTTTCGCGAGCGTTCTGAACTCGGCCATAGTGCCGCACGCGATGAGCTTTCCCTTGTGGATGATTCCCACTCTGTGGCAAAGCTCTTCGGCCACGCTGATGCTATGGGTCGAGAAGAAGACGGTGACGCCGCTCTTCGCGAGCGAGAGAAAAAGGTCCTTGAGCTTGCGCGCGCCTCTGGGGTCGATGCCGACCATGGGCTCGTCGACGATGAGAATCCTGGGCTCGTGAAGGAGCGCCGCCGAGAGCACCAGGCGCTGCTTCATTCCGTGCGAGTAGCTTTCGACCAATTCTTCCCTCCATGGAGAAAGCTCGAAGGTGTCAAGCAGATCGGCGGTCCGTTGTTCCAGCAACTCCGGCTCTACGCGGTGCAAGGCGCCGACGAATTTGAGAAACTCACCGCCGGTCAATTTCTCGTAGATAAACGGCCGGTCGGGAATATATCCGGTAATGGCTTTGGCCTTCTCCGGCTCGCGCTCGACGTCGAAGCCTCCCAGAAGGACGCGGCCCGCGCTTGCGCGCAGGATTCCTATCATCGTTTTGATGGTCGTGGTCTTGCCGGCGCCGTTGGGTCCGAGAAAACCGAAGATCTCGCCGGCCGGAATCTCCAGGTTGAGCGAGTCCACCGCCGCGAGCTTGCCGTAATGCTTAGTAAGATTTTCGACGCGAATCATTTTAAATGCAGAGGCGGTAGGCGGTAGGCATTAGGCGTTAGTTCGGACAGAACTTCTCTTGCTATTGCCTACAGCCTACTGCCTACGGCCTATTCCATCACCTTGATCTTCAAATTGCCGATCAACTGGAGAATATCGACCTGCCGGTCGATGTCGCCTTCGAGAAATTTGACGTGCGTAACGTCGGCCGGAAATTGGTTGAGCACCGGGTCAAGCGAGATCCACTCGCCGAGCCAGACCTCGGACCACGCGTGGTAATAAAATGCGCCGCGCAGATAAACTACGCCGACCGCGGTTTTCGCCGGGATGCCCGCGGCGCGGGCGAGCGCGCTGAAAAGCACGGCGTGCTCGTTGCAGTCGCCTTTTTTGGTCCGCAAAACGTCCAGCGCGTTCGGGATGCTCACGGTCGGCTCCTTGGCAAGCTCGCGGTAGACCCAATCTTTGATGCGCGCGGCGGCTTTGACCGCGTCGCGCTCATCTGCGACGATTGTCCGGGCCAGCGCGCGAATCTTCGGGTGATCGCTTTGGACAAACGGCGTGGGCTGAAGATAGGAGGCGTATCTCTCTTTGTTCGCCGGAATTTTGTAAGAGGAGATACCGGCAAGTTCCTCGCGCTTGATTTCCAGAACATCCTGATAGAGCCGCTGGCGGCCGCCGTCGAGCGGAAAATTATCGAGGACGAAGCCGGAAAGTCTTAAGCGCAAAAATTCTTTCCGTCCCGGATCGGGAATGAGAACCGACACGGGCACCGCGGTCTGCGCGAGGAGATCGAGCGACAGGGACCTTGCTCCGGGAATCGCCGCAGCTTCTCCGGCGGTCTCTTGGACCAGCGAAAGTCCGGTAGGGCTTTCTTCCTTCAGAGTTCTGCCGGCGCCGTCGATCCAGGAGACGACCGAGATGCCTTTGAACTGCTGCCGCAGACGGATCGCCGGCTCCAGTTTCCCGGCGATTCGTATGCGCTCGCGTCCCTCGATGGTCACCGTGGTGAGCTGCTGCGACAGCGTCGCGGGATCGAAAGTCGGAAACAGGTGCTCTTTCCCCGGCTCCAGATCCTGAGTGACGATGTACGGCTTGAGCGCCGCGAGCAGATAGGGCGGCTGGCGCATCGCGAGCTCCAGCTCCGTTTTCTCGCCGCCGGAGTTCACTTCCACGCGCAGCTTGCCGGCGGCCAATGCTCCCCGGGCGCTGAAGCGAACGTTGTTCGCGTCGAGGCGGAAGTCGAACCGCTTCATCGCCCACTGCGCGTCCGCGCTCATGTCGAGCCGGCTCGCGACGGTTTGCGTCGTCTCCAGCAAATTGAGCCGTAAAACGGAGGAGCTTTGTACGTTGTATCCGCCGGGCTCGGGAGTTATTTTCTGGCTCGAGTAGCCGATCTTTTCGCCGCGAAAGTAAACTCCCCACCATTCTTCGAGCGGCTCGGTGATCGAGCTGACGGCCGCGAGGGTGACGGGGGGCGGCGGCGCCGCAAGCTGGCTCTTCACAAGAAGAAAGTTCATGAAGCACCAGAAGAGGACGATGGCGACGCCGGCGGCTCTCTTCAAATTCATCCGCGGCAAATTATATACTAGTGCCGGGGAAAAAAGTATCTTAAGAAGCTGTCAGCCGTCAGCTATCAGCCCGGAGTCGTCTTTATCTGTTTGCCTTGGCTGACTGCTGAACGCTGATCGCTGAAAGCTGTTTTTAAATGCAATTCGTCGCCGACAAGATGGTGGGCAGGCTTGCCCAATGGCTGCGGATCATCGGGCAGGACGTGACCTACGGCCCGGATTTGTGCGGCGCCGGGCTGATCCGCGCCGCGCGGCGCGACAACCGGCTCATACTCACGCGCGATCGCCGGATTGGCAGGAAAAATCCTCCGGCTTACCTTTTGATCCGCAGCGACCGTTTCCGCGAGCAGCTCCGGCAGGTGATCGAGGAATTTTCGCTGGACCCGTTGAAGGATGCGTTTACCCGCTGCGTCGAATGCAACACGCGCTTCGAGCCGATAGCGAAAGGGGAAGTCAAAGGCAAAGTGCCGCCTTACGTTTTCGCCACGCAGGAAAAATTCTCTTTCTGCCGCGAGTGCCGGCGCGTCTACTGGCCGGCGACGCATCAGGAGAAGATGCTGGAGGAACTTAGGTCCTTGGAAGAGAAATCGCCTGGAATTTGAGTGTTCCGTGTGTTAATAAAAATGAATTGCCGTTGACCTGAAGTCATTGGCTCATGGACCGTAGCTCGAAAACATGTTTTACGTTTACGTCTTGCGGAGTCTACGCAACAAGAAGCGATATGTCGGCTATACCGCAAGTCCACCGTCGGCGAAGTTGGCGGAGCACAATGGAGGCGCTACCCGATGGACCCGGCAGAATCGGCCGTTTGTCCTCCTTCATACGGAGGAGTTTGGAAGCTCCACGACGGCCCGCAAGCGGGAACTTTTTCTTAAATCGGGCAAGGGCCGCCAGTTATTGGACGAAATGTTTCGAAACTAGAAAATACATTGTTTCCCCGGTAGCTCAGTTGGTAGAGCGGGTGACTGTTAATCACTAGGTCGGGGGTTCGAGTCCCTCCCGGGGAGCCAACCGTTTTAATTCGCGCACTGAAGAGGTGACAAGATGGCGCAAAAAAAAGTCGTAGGCATTCCAACGCCGCGAGTCGAGGGCGAAGACAAAGTAACCGGCCATGCGGTCTACGCCGGGGACGTGACTCTGCCCGGAATGCTCTGGGGCAAAATTCTCCGCAGCCCGATTCCCTTCGGGCGCATCAAGCGCATCGACGTGAGCCGCGCGCTGGAGCTGCCCGGCGTTCACGCGGTCCTCACCGGAGAAGACGTGACCGGCCGCAAGATCGGGAGGAAGCTCTACGACATGCCGATCCTCGCCGACGGCCTCGTCCGCTTCATCGGCGAGAAAGTCGCCGCGGTCGCGGCGGACGACGAGCATACCGCTGAGGAAGCGGTGAATCTCATCGACGTGGAATACGAAGAATGGGAGCCGGTGCTGGACCCAGAGAAGGCGATGGAGCCTTCCGCGCCGATTATTCATCCCGACGTGCCGGGCTACAAAGGTTTGCCCAACAAGCTGGAAGCGGCGACCAACGACTTCATCTATGTCACGTGGAAGAAGGGGGATATTCAGGAGGGCTTTCGCCAGGCGGACGTCGTCGTCGAGAATACCTTCTTCACCAATTCGGTCCACCAAGCCTACATCGAGCCGCATTCCTGCGTGGTCAAGACGGCGCCGGACGACTCGGCGGAAATCTGGGCGTGCAGCAAAGTGCCGTATGGCCTACGCGAGCAGGTCGCCAACGCGGCGCGGATCGATTCCCAGAAGCTCGTGGTGCATCCCTGTTACATCGGCGGCGACTTCGGCGGCAAGGGCGACTTCATGGACGTCGCGCTGGTTTACTTCATGTCGAAGAAGAGTGGGCGGCCGGTGAAGATGGTGATGGACTACGACGAAGAGTTCGTCGCGGGAAATCCGCGCCACGCCTCGATCGTCCGGGTGAAAACCGGCGTCAAGAAAGACGGCACGATCGTCGCGCATCACATGCATTTTATTTTCGACAGCGGCGCCTACGGCGCTTTCAAGCCCAACGCCTTTCTGGGCGGGCCGCATATTTCCGCCGGGCCGTATAAAATCCCGCACGTGCTCATCGAGGAGCACATGGTCTACACGAACAAGATTCCGTGCGGCCACATGCGCGCGCCGGGAGATCCGCAGGGATTTTTCGCCAACGAGAGCCAGCTCGATCTCGTCGCCAAGAAGCTCGGCATGGACCGGATCAAGTTTCGGCAGAGAAATTTGATGCGCGACGGCGACCTGGATCCGACGGGCGAGAAAGTCGATTACATCAAGACCGAAGAAACGCTCCGGCGCGCGCTCAAAGAAGCGGGCTTTTACAAACCCAAGCCGAAGAACGTTGGCCGCGGCGTCGCGCTGGTTCAATGGATGCCGAACGGCGGCTCGGGCACCGTGGCCATCAAGATAGACGAACAAGGCATGATGACGATCTCTTCGGCGATGCTCGATCAGGGCGCGGGAACCTACACGCTCCTATGCGAGATCATCGGACAGGAGCTGGAAGTTCCTCTCAGTCAGATCAAAGTCGAAATTCTCGATACCAAGGCCGGCACGAAGGACACCGGCGTCGGCGGGAGCCGGTCGACGCGCGTCTACGGCAACGCCGCCTACCGCGCGGCCGTCAAGGCCGTCGAAGAGATCAAGAGGGTTGCCGCGGAGCAATTGAAGACCACTCCGGATCAAATCGCGCTCGCCAAGGGCGGCGTGATGCCCAGGCGCGGCGGGCGGCGCGTGAGCTATGCCGAGCTGGTCAGAGCGAAAGGTTCGCCGATCGCGGTCGAGGCGGCCTACAGCGACACCTCGAAAGTTCACGAGGCTTCGATGTGCGCGCAGGTTGCGGAAGTGGAAGTCGATCCCGAGACCGGACAGGTGAAGCTCAGAAAATTCACGTCCACGCACAACACCGGAACGGTCATCAACCCGCTCATGCACCAGGGGCAGATCGAAGGCGGCGCGATGATGGGCATCGGCTACGCCTTGATGGAGCATCTGATGATCTCCGACGGCAAGGTGACGACGACCCACTTCGGCGATTACAAAATTCCCACGATCAAAGACGTGCCCGCGTTCAAAACGTTGGTGATGGAAAAGTCCAAGGGCGCCGGACCGTACAACAGCATGCCGATCGGCGAGACCTCCAACATCCCGGTGGCGGCGGCGATCGCCAACGCCGTCGAGGACGCGGTGGGAGTGAGAATCCATTCCTTGCCGATCACCGCGGAGAAAGTGCTGGCGGCGTTACGCGGCGCGTGATCTTATGCCCCGACCTGCGATAGGCGACCAATTTCCTTCCGCGAAAGTCAAAGACATCGACGGCGAGACCGTCGAGCTGCCAAAAATATTTTCCCGCGCTCCCGCGACCGTCGTCTTTTTCTATCGCGGACGCTGGTGACCGTGGTGCCGGGCCCAGGTGACGGCCTTTGTTTACGAAGCTGAGAGATACGTTCCCGAGAAGATCCAGATCCTCGGCGTCAGCGTCGAGCCGGCGGAAGAGGGAAGAAAACTCATCGAGCGCGTGACGCGCGACTGCCGGGAAGACCGGCCGCACATTGCTCTCGATCCTTATCCGCTCCGTCTCCTCTCGGATCCTAAAGCGGAATTGATCCGCGCGGCCGGCGTCGCGAACGAAGGCCACTGGGCCGGACTGATCTCGCATCCCGTCACGTTCGTCGTCGATCGCGCTGGGATCGTCCGCTGGATTTACGCCGGCGACAGCGCGTCGGACCGCCCGAGCCCCGTCGCGCTGGCGAAGACGGCGGTCTCCGTCGCCAAGGGCGAAGAAGTTCGCGAAGAGAAATAATCATGTCCGACGGCGCAAAACCGCTTCAGACCAATCCAGCCGCAGGATCGATGGTTCCCGAGTGGCCGAAGGATTCCGCTGTCGCAGATTCGGATCACTGGATCCACATCGAACAGAGTCCGCGGCGCGTGCGCGTCGATTTCGGTGGCGAGACGATCGCTGACAGCAAGCGCGCGCTGCTGCTCCGCGAGCGCAAGTGTTTGCCGGTTTATTATTTCCCCCGCGAGGACGTTCGCACCGACTTCATGCATTCCACGGCGCAGCGAACTCATTGCCCGCACAAAGGCGAAGCGTCCTACTGGTCTATACGAGTTGGCGCAAAGTTCGCGGAGAATGCGTCCTGGAGTTATCTTGACCCGCCGGCGTCGGCGTCGGCAATCCGGGGCTATTTTGCCTTTCAATGGAATCTGATGGACGCGTGGCGCGAAGAAGAGGAAGAAATATTCGTCCATCCGCGCGATCCGTACAAGCGCGTCGACGCGCTGCAAAGCTCGCGGTATGTGCGCGTCGCGGTCGGCGGAGAAACGGTCGCCGATACGCTCCGGCCGCGGCTTCTCTTCGAGACCGGCCATCCCACCCGCTACTACATTCCGCTCGAAGACATCCGGCAGCATTTTTTGGCGCCGAGCGAGACCAGCTCGCGTTGCCCTTATAAAGGCATCGCGTCTTATTGGTCGGTCGAGATCGGCGGCAAATTCTTTCCCGATCTCGCCTGGAGCTATCTCGATCCGATTCCCGAGTGTCCGAAGATCAAAGGTCTCGTCTGTTTCTTTCAAGAGCGCGAGACGACGATTTTCGTCGACGGCGAGGAGTTGCCGAAGCTACGGACGAAGTGGTCGCGCTAGCCCTTCGGGATCTCAAATGGCAAATCTCAAATCTCAAATAATATGAGATATGTTCGCCACAGTACTTTGGCGGAGAAATTCCAAACGAAGTGAGGATTTGTGAAGGCGCTTCACTGGGACGGGCAGAGTTTGACGGTCAAAACTTCTTATCCGTCGCCCGAGTTAGCGCGCGATCGGGCGCTCGTGCGCGTGCGTCTCGCCGGCATCTGCGCCACCGATTTACAAATATTCAAAGGCTACATGGGATTTCACGGCGTGCCCGGCCACGAGTTCGTCGGCGAGGTGACGGAAGGGGCGCCCGCTCTCATGGGCAAGCGCGTCGTCGGCGAGATCAACTTCGCCTGCGGCCGCTGCGAGTTTTGCCGGCGCGGGCTGGGCCGCCACTGCGCCAAGCGCCAGGTCATGGGAATTCTCGGCGCGGACGGCTGCTTCGCCGAAGCCGTGGCGGTGCCGGCGCGAAATCTTCACCTGGTCCCCGACGGTGTCTCCGACGAAGAGGCGGTTTTTACCGAGCCGCTGGCCGCGGCGTTTGAAATCCTCGAACAGGTCGAGATCGACTTCACGCGCGAGGTGCTGGTTTTCGGCGACGGCAAGCTGGGTCTCCTCTGCGCGCAAGTCGTCGCGCTCACGGGCGCGCGCGTGACGCTCGTCGGCAAACATCCCGACAAATTGCGGCTAGTGAAGACAGCGGGCGTCCGCACGGTATTGCTCGCCGACTGGAAGCCGCAATCGGCGGATATCGTCGTCGAGGCGACCGGCTCAAGCTCCGGTCTGGAGACGGCGCTCGCCGCCGTGCGCCCGCGCGGCACGCTCGTGCTCAAAAGCACTTGCGCCGAAGAGCACAGGCTTTCCCTCGCTCCCGTCGTGATCAACGAGATCACCGTGGTCGGCTCGCGTTGCGGTCTTTTCCCTCCGGCGCTCGATGCGCTCGCGCAAAAAAAAGTCCGGGTCGCGCCGATGATCGAAAAGATTTATCCGCTGAGCGACGCGCTCGACGCCGTCGCCCACGCCGGCAGAGCGGGAGCGTGCAAGGTGCTGCTCCGAAATTAGCCCACCTTCGCTTTTCCCCAATCTGTAGGAAAAACCCGCCACTTTTCTTGTCTGTAAACCTTTTTGTAGAATCCCCGTCTAACCAACTGCTGCTAGTTTATCTATATGGGCTTTTTACCTGTTCACCTCAATTGTCCTACGTGCGCAAGGTGCCCGCCTTTTGATCAGCTCACATTCAGCTTCGTTCTGTCCACTTCATATGCAGAAGCTCGGATTCATCACAGAAAGTAAGGAGCTGCTATGAATTATTTTAGCCCCCTTTCGCTTTCCCCCGACGAAACGATACTTGCCGCATGGGATTCTCAGGTCGCTCATACGGCCGATGATCCTTTTTTGGCGGAGGCGCTTTCGCGCGCCGGCAGGGATGTCTTTCCGCGTTTCGCGGTCTACTACTCCGAGTTGCGCGCGCTGCCGCGCGGCGCACGGCGCGTTCTTCAACGCCGGCTCGCAAGGTCGGGCGAGATGACAATGGTCCCGCCCGTGTGGCGGATGAAGCTCGCGCGCACTCTGGCGGGCGCGGCGCTGCTGCTCGCAATCGCGCAGGGCGCGCAAGCGGCGACCATCACGGTCAACACAACCATTCCCAAAATCAATTCCGCCGACGGGCTCTGCTCTCTAATCGAGGCGATCATCAACGCGAACGACGACGCGGCGACTCATTCCGACTGCGTAGCCGGCAGCGGCGCCGACGTCATTCAACTGCCGGCGGCGAGCACGCATACGGTCACAAACAAGTTCATAAACTACTACGGGGCCACCGGTCTGCCCACAATCACAAGCCAGATAACGATCGCAGGGAACGGCGGCAAGATCGCCGGCAAAAAAGGCGCGTCGTTTCGTCTGATTGCGGTGGAAAGTTCCGGGGATCTCACCCTGTCGAATGTGACCGTGAGCGGCGGGTCGCAGAATCATGGCGGCGCGATATTTAACTACGGCACTCTCACCATCAACGACAGCACCATCACCGGGAGCAAAGCCGGCCTGGGCGGAGGCATCTTCAATGGCTCGACCGCCGTTCTCACGATCGACGGCGGCACCATTTCCAAGAATACCGCCGTGTACGGCGGCGGTGTCTATGATCACAGCGGCGCCGTCAGCATCACCAACAGCACGATCACCGGCAACAAGGCGATTGTCGACGGCGGCGGCATTTACGAATATGCAGGTACCCTCGACATCGCGTACAGCACGATTTCCAAAAATACTTCCGGCCGCGACGGCGCCGGAATGCATAACCGCGACAGCGCCGCCACGATCACTTACAGCAGGATATCCGGCAACCAGACGGGATTTTTCGGCTATGGCGGCGGCATCTACGATCGGTCGAGCGAGACGCTGGTGGAGAACAGCACCATATCCGGCAATAAAGCCGCGGCAGGCGGCGGGGTTTACAACCGGGCGACGCTGACTGTTTCCAACAGCACGATCTCGAAAAACAACGCCGGCGACGGCGGCGGAATATTCACCGCGCGCGATCTTACGCTTAAGCGCAGTCTCATATCCGGCAATCAGGCGTTCTTCGGCCGCGAGATCGACCGCTTCTCCGGTACGGTGACTAGGGACAATTACAATCTCTTCGGCGCCAACAACTACGACGGTGTCCGCGGTTTTTCGCCGGGAGCCAGCGACATCGTTCCAGGATCGGGCGTGTTCATCAGCGCTATCATGGCGCCTCTGGCCGCCAACGGCGGACCGACGCAGACGCATGCGCTTGTTACCGGCAGTCCGGCGATCGACGCGGCGCCGGCCGATGGCGACTGTCCCGCAGGCGACCAGCGCGGCGTAGCGCGGCCGCAAGGAGTAAGCTGCGACATCGGCGCGTTTGAACGGTAGGGTGGGTGATCTGAGCAGCAGAGTCCCGGGCGATGCTCTTCAATCACGGCGGTCCTTGACAGCCGGTAGCTTAACCTGTAGGTTTTCCTTAAGGAGAACCTCATGGAAAAAGTAGTGCCGATAGAAGAAGCCCGGCGCAAGCTCGGCAGCCTGGTCGTGCAGGTGGCCGCGTCGAAGCAGCCGGTTTTCATCGGCAGGCGGAATTCGGAGCTTGCCGTGCTGCTTGCGTACGAGGAATACGACCGGTTTCGGGCGCACGAAGCTTCAGCGGCGGAGAGGCGGTTCAACGAGGCCCTGGAGCGGATTCACTCCGCCGTCGGCAAAGCGGGATTAAAACCCGGAGCCGTCAAGGAAGCGGTGCGCAAAAGCCGGCGCTCTTGAAGATCGTCCTGGACACCAACGTCCTGGTCTCGGCCATAGGATGGGAAGGGCCGCCGTCCCGTATTCTCCGCGCCTGCCGGGCAGGCCGATTTTTTCTTCTTACCAGCCCCCAGCTTCTCGAAGAGTTGACCAGGGTGCTGACCTACGCCAGGCTTCGCCTCATAGCCCGGCACCCGGATCTGCCGCAGATTCTCCGGTGGCTCCATGCCCACGACAGGATTGTTTTTCCCCGGCGCGCAATCGAGATCGTCAAAATCGATCCATCGGATAACCGCGTCCTCGAAACCGCCGCGGAGGGTCGCGCCGAGGCCGTGATCTCAGGGGATGACCATCTTCTTCGTCTTAAAGTTTTTGAAGGAATTCCCATTTTAACTGCTGCTGCATTCTGCCGGAGATGGAACGTTTAGGTGGGTGCTTGGCAGTCGCCATGCGGGCGAATTTCTCCGCTCGCGCCATACGCGATCCATCTCGCCCGTTCTGGTTGACAGGATCGGCCAAACATTGGAATATGGCGCGAATTAAAGGCGCTCGATGAATCAGGCCACTCCTCCACCAGCGGACGCGGCTGAACTCCGCAGCGTACACACCGCGAATCTTCCCGCTCTCTTGGACCGGCTCGGAATCAGCCTCGTCGTTTCCACGTACCAGGCCGGCAAAGCGATCGTCGTGCGCAACGACAACGGCGCGATCAACACCCATTTCCGCACGTTCGCCAAGCCGATGGGCATCGCCGCCGATCACTCGCGCCTGACGATCGGCGGCGCGAATACGGTTTGGGAGTACCGCAACATGCCCGCGGTGGCCGCGAAGCTCGAGCCCATCGGCAAGCACGACGGCTGCTACATTCCCCGGCGCATTCACGTCACCGGCGACATCGACATCCACGAGCTCGCCTGGGACGGAAAAAACGAGCTGTGGATCGTCAACACGCGCTTTTGCTGCCTGTGCACGCTCGACGCCGACCACAGTTTTTATCCGCGCTGGCGCCCGCCATTCTTGAGCGGCCTCGCGCCCGAGGACCGCTGCCACTTGAACGGCCTCGCGATGGTCGATGGCCGCCCGAAATACGTCACCGCATTGGGAGAGACCGACACGCCCGGCGGCTGGCGCGCGAACAAGGCCAGAGGCGGACTATTAATGGATATCGAGACGAACGAGATTTTGCTGCGCGGCCTCTCGATGCCGCACTCGCCGCGTTGGTATCGAGACAAGTTGTGGGTGCTGGAATCCGGCGAGGGAAGTCTGGCTGAGATTGACCTCGAACGGCGCTCGTGGCGCACGGTGGCGCAGGTGCCGGGATTTACCCGTGGAATAGACTTCGTTGGGCCGCTCGCCTTCATCGGCCTCTCGCAGGTGCGCGAGAGCGCGGTTTTCAGCGGCATTCCGCTCGTGCAGCGGCTCAGCGAGCGCACGTGCGGCGTGTGGGTCGTCAATATCGAGACCGGGCTAACCGTCGGCTTTCTCCGCTTCGAGTCGGGCGTGCAGGAGATCTTCGCGGTCCAGGCGCTGCAAGGAATCCGTTTTCCCGAGCTGCTGGAATGGAACGACCCGCGGCTGGCGCAATCCTACGTGCTGCCGGACGAAGCGCTGGCGCAGGTTATTCTGCCGACCGAAGAAGAGCTGGCGCGCTCGCCGGGTTTTCATTTCCAGCACGGCAATGAGTTTTACCGGAAAGGAAATCTCGACGAGGCGATCGCCGCCTACAGGCGCTGCGCCGCGATTCAACCCGAGTTTCCCAACGCGCTCTATAATTTGGGCATCGCGCTCGGCGACGCGGAGCAGTGCGAGGAGGCGGCCGCCTGCCTGGAGAGAGTCGTTCAGGCGGAACCCGAGCGGGCCGAGGCCTACAACGGTCTGGGATACGTAATCAGCCGGCAGCGGCAGCCGCACAAGGCGATTCCCTATTACGAGCGCGCGATCGAGCTGCAGCCGAATTATGCTCAAGCCCATTTCAATCTCGGCATGAATCTGCTGCTGATCGGCGACTACGCGCGCGGCCTCGTCGAATACGAGTGGCGCTGGCAGACGGGACAGTTCACTCCGTTCCGCTGTCCGCATCCCAAATGGGACGGCACTCCGATCCCGGAGAAGACGCTGCTCGTCCATACCGAGCAGGGCGCGGGCGACGCGATTCAGTTCGCGCGCTACATTCCCCAGGCCGCCGCGCGCTGCGGCAAGCTGATTTTGGTGTGCAGCGCCGATTTGACGCCCATCTTCGCCACGATCCCCGGCATCGCCGAGATCCGCGCGCCGGGCCAGATCGGCGTCGCGGAATTCGACGCCCATATCCCGCTGCTGAGCCTGCCGCGTATTTTCGCCGCGACGCGAGAAAATATTCCGGCCGAGACGCCGTACATCGATGTCTCGGCCATCCGCCGGCGCAAAGATAATCCGGCGCTCGTCCTTCCCGAGTCGTCTTGTCCCAAAGTCGGCATCGCCTGGGCCGGCAGCGCGACGCATCGTAACGACCGCCATCGCTCGATTGCGTTGCGCGAGTTTTTGCCGGTCCTGCGGACTCCGGGCGTCGCTTTCTACAGCTTGCAAAAAGACGAGCGCGCCCGCGAGCTGGCGGACCTGTCGTCCGAGCTGCGCGTGGAGGATCTCGGTCCGCTGCTCGGCGACTTCGGCGATCTTGCGGCGCTCGTCGCGCAAATGGATCTGGTTATCAGCGTCGATACTTCCGTCGCCCATATGGCCGGTGCGCTGGGACGGCCGGTGTGGACGCTCTTGAGCGAGATCGTGGATTGGCGCTGGGGTTTGCTGGGCGAAACGACGCCGTGGTATCCAAGCATGCGATTGTTCCGGCAGAGCCGGCTCGACGATTGGCCGGGCGCGATGGAGCGCGTCGCGCAGGCGCTGAAAGAGTGGGAATGGCCGGTGCGTGAGACGCGAAACTTCAAAACCAAAACCGGCAGGGTGGTAGCGGCGTTGGAAAATAAGGAGCTTGCATGAATTATTTCCAGCCATCCTTGCCGCCGCTCGACGATGCGATCGTCGCAGCGTGGGACTCGCAGATCGCTGAGGCCGCTGAGACGCCGCTGTTGGCGCAGGCGACGGATCAGCGCGGCACCAAGCGTCCGCGACCGAAAAATACTCCCTGCGATATCGGTTCGTTCGAACAAAAGTGATCGAGCGAACGGCGCGAATCTTTTCGCCAAGCGCCGATTGAGTAGGTGGTTAACCTACCACCGGCTTCTGCGGCGGGAGCGCCCGCCGAAGGGCGGCGGCGGGGCCGCTTCGAGCAGGCGCGTGTACTTGTAAGGAAATCCTTCGAGCTTGACGCGGGGAATCTTCCGGCCGATGAAGTGCTCGATGGCGGCGATATCCTGCAGGTCCTCGGCGATCACGATAGTGAAGGCGTCGCCCGCGGCGAGCGCGCGGCCCGTGCGGCCGATGCGGTGAACGTAGTCCTCGGGATGGTGCGGCACGTCGAAGTTGATGACGTGGCTGATCTGCTCGACGTCGATGCCGCGCGCGGCGATGTCGGTTGCGACCATGACTTCGTAACGGCCGTTGCGAAAACCGTTCAACGCCTGCTCGCGCTCGCGCTGCGTGCGGTTGGAGTGCAGCACGGCGACGGCATGGCCTTCCTGGTTGAGCTTGCGCGCGACGCGGTCGGCGCGGTCCTTGGTGCGGCAGAAGATCAGCACCTGGTTGTATTCGGTGCGCCGTAAAAGTTCTTCCAAAAGATCCTGTTTCTGATCGCTCGCCACGGGATAGAGCGCGTGCGTCACGGTCTCGGCGGGTGCGCGGCGCTGTCCGATCTCGATGGTCTCGGGAGTTCGCATCGCCCACTTGCAAAGCTGCTCGATCTCGGGCGGGATCGTCGCGGAAAACAGCATCGTCTGGCGCGTGCGCGGGCAGCGCTCGAGAATACGGCGCACGTCGGGCATAAAACCCATATCGAGCATACGGTCCGCTTCGTCCAGGACGAGGATCTCGATCTTGTCGAGCCGGATCATGCCGCGCTGCATCTGATCGAGTAAGCGGCCCGGCGTCGCGACGAGGATGTCCACGCCTTTCCTGAGCGCCTCGTCTTGCCGGCCGTAGCCGGTGCCGCCGTAGACGACCGTGGTGCGCAGGTTGGTGAAGCGGCCGTAATCGCGGATGGCGGTCTCGACCTGGGCCGCAAGCTCGCGCGTGGGCTCGAGCACGAGAGAGCGCAGCGCGCCGTGCTGCCCGAGGCGGGAGAGTATCGGCAGCGCGAAGGCGGCGGTCTTCCCGGTGCCGGTCTGCGCGCAGCCGATTAGGTCGCGGCCCGACAACACGATCGGGATGCCGCGAAGCTGGATCGGAGTGGGATCGGTGTAGCCCGCGGCGAGAACGCCCTCGAGCACCTTGGGTGAAAGATCGAGTTTTGAGAATGGCATAGTTTTAAATTGTGCGCTTGTCCTGCGACTTCCCTTCCTTTTATTTTGCAGCGTAAAGCCGATCGATGTAGCCGGCGCGATCCAATTCCGCGAGCGGGCCCGAGTCGATAAACTCGGCGGCCTTGCGCTGGCCGATGCGCGGGTTCAACTCCACCAGGTGATTGATGACAGCCTGGACGGCGCTCTCCGAGGCGTAGGGTTTCGTCGGCACGTCGGAAGCATAGTTCCACGATTCTTCGAGCGCATCCCGGTCGGTGGTGCCGAAAAATTTCGCCAGGATGCGGAACGTATCTTCCTTTCGAGTTTTGAAAAAGTGAATTCCGCGGACGATTGCGCGCACCGCGCGGAGCGCGGCGTTGGGATTTTCTTTGAGGAACGATCTTCGCGCGGTCAGGCTCGAGCCCTGGTACTCGACCTTTAGCTCCGAGAGATTGACGAGAAAATTCATACCGCTTTTACGCGCGAACAGCGTGCTCGGCGGCGTCAGCATCGTGGCGCCGACCCGGCGCGCGTCCAGCGCCGTCCACATCACTTCGTTGCTTCCGAGATAAAGAAACTTCACGTCCTTGTCCGGGTCGAGTCCCAGGTGGCGCAGCGCGACGCGGGCGTTTTTTTCGTAGGCGTCGCCGGGACGCTGCAGGCCGACGATCTTCCCTCGGAGCTCGTTCGCGGTCGAAATTTCCGGCCGCGCGACCAGATACATCGAGGCATAGCGCGTGAAACCCGCCAGCATCACGAGGTCGCGCTCCTGGACCGCCGCCGGCAGGAGCAGAAACGCCGACATAATGGAAAACTCCACGTCGCCCGAAACGAGCGTCATCGGCGCGACGTTGCCGGCCGTTCTCACAACTTCCACCTGAAGTCCTTCCTCGCGGAAAAATCCCGCCTCTTTGGTCACGTAAGGAATCGAGTGCACCACGGCGCGCGCGGCGTAACCGATACGAATGCGTTCCTTCTCCGGCTTTCCCTGGGCGATCGAGGGTGAACTGAATGCGAGCAGCGACAGAGCCAGAATCCCGCTGCTCGCAACAGCGCGCTTCACAGTGCGAGTCCTATAGTGCCCGCTGCGGACTGTCAAGGGAACGGGCTCGGACTCGCTCAGCCTTGGCCCGACGCGCGCCGGGTTAGAGCTCGGCTTGCGTTATCCGGCGGGAGGTCTCTTCGTTCAGGCGCATGAGCCGCGGGCTGATTTCAACGGAATACGCCGCGGGATCGCGAATCGCCTTGACCTTTTCGTCGAGCCGCTCGAATTCCGCGAGAAACCGCGCGCGAATATCATTCAGCGAAGGATAGGCGCCCAGCGTCTTCCCGTCTTCCATTACTTTTTCGAGCAGCGGCGTGCCGCCGGGGAGCGTCTCGTCGCGGAGCGCGATCACGTCCTTCTTGAGCTTGCGGCCGCCGTCCTGCAGGCGAAAGATCTGTTTCGGTCCCGGGTAGTAAGACTTGCCCGAACTGAGTTTCAGCACCGGCCTGCCGTTTTGCTGCACGAGCTTGTAAGCCAAGTCCAGCCACGGCTGATCGGCGGAAACGCCCATCCGGGTGCCGACTCCGTAGCTGTCGTAGGGGACGCCGGCGTCGGAGAACCCGGCAAGATCGTATTCGTCCAGGCCGCCGCTGCCGATGATTTTCACGTCGCGGAATCCCGCGGCGTCGAAAATTTCTCGCACCGCGCGCGCGAGCGCGGCGAGATCGCCGCTGTCGATGCGCACGCCGCGGAGCTTCCCGCCGCGCGCCGCCATCTCGCGCGCGACTTCCACCGCTTTGCGCGCGCCCGCGATCGTGTCGTAGGTATCGATCAGCAAAATCGAGTTCTCCGGAAAGCTTTTGACGAATGCGCGGAAAGCGTCGATCTCGCGCTCGAAGCTCGAAACGAAAGAATGGGCCATCGTTCCGAACACGGGGATGCCGTACTTCCGTCCGGCGAGAACGTTGCTGGTGCCGGCAAAGCCGGCGAGATAACTCGCGCGCGCGACCTTGACGCCCGCGTCGATGCCGTGCGTCCGCCGCAGCGAGAAATCCACGACGCCCCGGCCGCGGGCGGCGTGAACGCAGCGCGACGCCTTGGTCGCGATCAAAGACTGAAAATGGATCTGGTTGATGGCGAAGGTCTCCGCGATTTGCGCCGCGACGATCGGCGCGGTGATCTCGAGAATCGGCTCGTCCTTGAAAAAGATGCGGCCCTCGGGAACCGCCCAGACTTCTCCGGTGAAGCGGAGCTGCCGCAGGTAGTCGAGAAAGTCCGCGGCGAACAGGCCGGTGGAATGGAGATAGTCGATCGCTTCGCGGCTGAAAGAAAAGCCTGCGAGAAAATCGAGCACGTCTCGCAGGCCCGCGGCGACGAAGTAGCCGCGGTTGGGCGGATAGGCGCGGATAAATAGGCTGAAGGTCGCGGGCTCGAGCCTGCCGCTGTGGAGATAACTCTGCGCCATCGTGAGCTGGTAGAGGTCGGTGAGCAGGGCGAGGTCGGGGCAATGTTCCACGGCGGCGTCTCGTTTCGATGCGGATAAAACTCAGTTTAGTGTCAAAGTCACACTAAGTAAAGAGAAGTTGTGCAAGGCTATTGATTTCGCGCGGCTCTTTATGCTAAGAACTTTTTAGAACGAGCGTTAGAAAATCTTGGACGCGGAGGTAGCTACGATGTTCACGGACAAGGTCGAGCTTAAAGATTTCGAGAAGACGGACCCCGAATACCAGGATCTGATACGGCGCGTCCTGGCCATTCAAGCGGATTGCGAGATCGGCGGGCCGAATCTCTACGTCAAGGACATCTTGCCCAATGCGCCGACGAAACTGGATCAGTTGATCGTCGCCCGAACGGCGGCCGAGGAGATGGACCATTTCAGAAAAATGGCCAAACTCGCCGGAGACGTCGGGGTCGATGTTACCTATACACTTAGCCGGCCCAATAAAGAGCGATACGTCGAAGCCTTTCGCGGCCGGATCACGACGTGGGAAGATTATGCCGTTTTCGGTTTCTTGGTCGATCGCGTGGGCCGTTTTCAGCTCGAAGAGTTCCTCGACTGCACCTACCTGCCGCTCGCCCGCGTCGTCGAGGACCCCATTATGATCCAGGAAGAAGTAGGGCATGTAGACTTCGGCACCAACCTGTCAGCCGAATTTGCCGGCAAAGGCGGCGAGTACAAAGAACGAGTTCAAAGGGCGGTGGACTTCTGGTACGTCAAGGGCCTCGACATGTTCGGCAACTCCAAATCTTACCGTTCCGAGCGCTACATGCACTGGGGCTTGAAGCGGCGGCAGAATGCGGTGGCGCGCCAGCAATATAAGGATGAGATCGACGCCCTGATTTTGCAAATGGGTCTTACACTCCCCGATCCCATGAAGGGCCGTCTCTATACCTAATCAGGAGAACGATCATGGAACCAGCACCCAACACGGATGCTTTAGATCAGCAGTTCAAAGAATTTATCCAGGGCCTGAAGGGAGCCGTGAGCTCCGCTTTGCCACACCTGAAAGACGACCCGAAACTCGTCGATAAGGCGATCGCGGACTGCGAAGAAATTCTCGGTGTGGTGATGGAAGGCGACGTCAAGGAGTGGTTTTCGTAAGCTGCTGCTCTGCGCATTCCAGCCGGTCCGTCAGTCTTTTATCCGCCTTCGCAGAAGACCACGGCCGTAAGGCCGTGGATGAATGCGGGGGCGGACCCTCCGAAGCTAGGAGAGCGAAGGAGGGTGCTTCGGCGGATTTCGCCGAAGAGAAATGAAGGATACCACGGGCGTAAGCCCGTGGAGGCCTCATAGAAGGCGCCTTGATCCTCGGGCGCCTTCGTCTTATTGGTAACCGGCTGGTCTCGATTCAAGGGAGAAAAATACTTGAACATCGTCGTTTGCGGCAAGGTCATTCCCGCCAGCTCGGTGACGATCGAAATCGATCCATCGACCAAGCGCATGGTGCGCAAGGGAGTCCCGCACGAGCTCGACCCCGCGGCCGCAAGCGCCGTCGAAGAAGGCTTGCGCCTGACCGAGAAGCACGGCGGCACGGTGACCCTCGTTACAATGGGCATCGGCGATGCGACGATCGGCATTCGCAGCGCGCTGGCCATGGGCGTCGCCTCCGCAGTGCACATCCTCGACGACGCCGTCGCCGGCTCGGATACTCTCGGAACCGCCAAGGTGTTGGCGGCGGCGATCAAAAAACAGCCGTTCGATCTCGTGATCTGCGGTACGGAGAGCAGCGACAGCTATTCCGGCATCGTGCCGGGTCAAGTGGCCCACTTCCTCGGCCTCCCCGCCGTGACCTTCGCCAAGGAGGTCGCCGTCGACGGCAACAAGGTTACCATCAAGCGGCAAAGTGAGAGCGGCTACGACGTGGTGGAGGCGACGTTGCCCGCGCTCGTGACCACCACGAGCGGAATCAACGAGCCGCGCTATCCGCAGCTCAAAGGGATCATGGCGGCGAAAAAGAAAGAAATTAAAATGTATACGGCGGCGGACCTCGGGCTGGCGGCGGATCAAGTTGGAACGGCCGGCGCCAAGGAAAAAGTTCTGACTGTGGGCCGGCCGCCGAAGCGGCAGGCGGGTCAACGCATTACCGACGAAGGGCAAGGCGGAAAACAGATCGCTGACTTTTTGGCGGAGTTAAAAATCATTTAATTTATGGCCGATTTGATTTGGGTCTACGCCGAAGTCGTCGATGGTAAAATCACTCCAACCACGTTGGAGATGC
>CAZNES010000050.1:0-30492 GCA_964572145.1 uncultured Syntrophobacteraceae bacterium | reverse complement strand
AATACCGGCGGGCGGTGAAGCTCAATCCGCGCTATGTGGAGGCGCGGACCAACTTAGGGAGCGCTTTGGATGTAGCGGAGAAGAAAGAAGAGGCGGTCGAGCAGTATCGGGAGGCGCTAAGGGTAGATAGTCGGTATGCGCCGGCGCGGTTTAATTTAGGGTTATTGTTGGGGGAGCGAGGGGACACGGTAGGAGCGATAGAGCAGTTTCGCGGGGTGATAGAGATCAGTCCCCGGGATGCGGAGGGGCACTATCAGTTGGGGAGATTATTGGCATTGGTGGGCAAGGTGGACGAAGCGGCGGGAGAATTTAGGGAGGCACTGCGGATTGAGCCGAAGTTGACACCGGCGCGGCAAAGCTTGGAGCAGCTTATGGCGCCAGTGATTCGGACGGATGAGGAAGCCAAACCTTAGAAGAAATTTTTGCCTCTTTCGACCGGCGTATAGGGCCATTGCGAAAGGACTGCAATATTTCCACGATACGTTCCAATGCTAGGCTTGTCGGCTGGTTGATCCCCGTTTTGGTGGGCTTGCTCACGGTCGCCGCCTTTTTTCCTGTATTGCACAATGGGTTTGTCGATTGGGATGACGACGTCAATATCGTCGACAACTTAAACTACAGGGGACTCGGATGGCAACAACTTCGCTGGATGTTCACCAATTTAGATATGGGACATTACCAGCCGCTCAGTTGGCTCACGTTGGGATTGGACTATGTCCTGTGGGGGATGAACCCGTTTGGATACCACCTCATCAACCTTATTCTCCATGGCGCCAGCGCGGCCATTTTCTATTTTGTCGCTCTTCGCTTGCTTGCAACGGCTTTTCGCAAGTCGAGTCCTTCGGAAGAACTCCCCTTTCGCGTAGCCGCGGCGTTCGCCGCGCTGCTATTTTCCCTTCATCCTCTGCGTGTGGAGTCGGTTGCATGGGTAACCGAGCGCCGAGGTCTTCTTGCCGGCCTTTTCTTTCTTTTAAGCGTCCTATGTTACCTGCGGGCCAATGACATCCTGGTAGGCAATGCACCACGGTTGCGCTGGCTGGCCGCGGCCGTAACAACCTATGGTTTGTCTCTTCTGTCGAAAGCGAGCGCCTTGGGGCTCCCGATAGTTTTGTTGGCGCTCGACGTGTATCCCCTGGCGCGCCTGAGCGGTGAGGTCAGAGAGTGGCTGGGCTCGGAAAAGCGCAAGGTGTGGTGGGAGAAGCTCCCATTTCTGGTTTTGGCTTTGGCGGCTCTGGTAGGGGCATTCCTGGCCGAATACCAGAGGGGAGCAATGCGCAGTCTACAAGAGTTCGGTATTATTTCCCGGATCGGCCAAGCTTTCTTCGGGCTGACTTTCTATCTCTGGAAAACGCTCGTCCCGTCAGGTTTTCTTCCTGTCTATTCCGTCGTTGCCGATTCCATCCCGGCATACTGGTCGTTTCAACCGATGGAAGAGATGGTTTTAGCTCTAAGCATAATCATATCTCTGACGATTACGATTCTCCTCTTCCTTTTCAGGCGCCGTTGGCCCGCCGGACTGGCCGCTTGGGTTTGCTATGTTGCCATGCTTGCGCCGGTGCTTGGGTTTGTTCGTATCGCAGGGCAGATTGCCGCCGATCGTTACAGTTATCTTTCGTGCCTTGGCTGGCCAATACTGGCCGCCGGCGGCGCGATTTATTTTTGCCGACTCTGGACGGCAGGACGCATCGGCTTTGGGCGCTTCGTTTTGGCGGCGCCGCTGTCTGTAGCGGTTTTGGTCGGACTCGGCATTCTTACTTGGAGACAGACACAGGTATGGCACGACTCAGAAACCCTGTTTGGACACGTTCTCAACGTTGCTCCCCGTTCGAAGATGGCCCATGTCCAGCTTGGTTACGTGTTGGCAAGTCAAGGCGAATTGGACGAGGCCGTAAAGCACTATCGTCTGGCTCTGCAAGTCGATCCCGATTATCCAATCGCGCTTTTCGACCTGGGTGATGCTTTGTCACAGCAAGGCAAGCTGGATGAAGCGCTTCAACACTACCGCCATGTTATTCGCCTCAGTCCCGGCTTCGTGATTACATACCAGCGTCTCGGCAATCTGTTGGCGCAACAGGGTAAATTGGAAGAGGCGGCAGACTCTTACCGTCGTGCGATTGAGATGAGTCCTAACTTTGATGTCGCGCATAACAATCTCGGTTTGGTCTTGGCGGCTCAAGGAAAGCTGGACGAAGCGACCCAGCATTACCGCAAGGCGCTCGATCTGAATCCCGAGTTTGCTTTGGCGCACGTGAATTTTGGTGATGCATTGGTTCTGCGCGGCACGGTGGACGAGGCGATTGGGCATTTTCGCAAGGCGCTGGAGATCGAACCCGGTTTGGTGGTGGCGCATTACAGTCTGGGCCGGGCGCTGGCGCGGAAGGGACTTTTAGCCGAAGCGAGCGGGGAGTATATGGCAGTTAAGAGCGATTCCACTATTGCCGTGGCATACTATGATTTGGGCAATGCATACTTTCGGCGGGGGGAATATCGCCAGGCGGCCGAACAGTATCGTCAGTCGGTGAAAATTAATCCGGACTACGCCGTAGCATACTTCAGTCTAGGCAACGCGTTGTCGAAAATGGGACAGGCACAGGCCGCGATCGAGCAGTACCGGCAGGCCGTGAAACATGACGGCGAATATGCGGAGGCCTATTCTAATTTGGGCACGGCGCTGGAAGCGGAGGGGAAGCTGGAGGAAGCGATCCGCGCGTATCGGCGTGCGATCGAACTCAAACCGCGCTATGCGCCTGCGCGTTACAATCTGGGCAACGCGTTGGTGACCAGGGGAGAAGTGGAAGCGGCGATCGAGGCCTATCGGAGCGCGATACAAATCGATCCGCGCCACGCGCCGGCGCATTTCAATTTAGGACTTCTCTTGGGCGAACAGCGAGACGTGGACGGAGCGATCGGGCAATTTCGCAGCGTGATAGAGCTCGAGCCGAAAGATGCCGAAGCGCACTATCAGTTGGGAAGATTTTTGGCGCATACGGGAAAGGTGGATGAAGCGGCGAGGGAGTTTCGGGAGGCGCTCAGGATCGAGCCGGGGTTTGCCCAGGCCAAGCAGAGTTTGAAACAGCTTGGGGCGGAAATGGAATAAGTTAGTAGGCTTCTTATAGATGTGTTAAAACCGCTAAACCTCGATCCGGAGATCTCGTCTTTCGGAGCTTGCGACTTGTCGATGCACCGATTCGATAATTATTTTGAATATCAAAAAGAGCTGGCCGCAAAGGTGCTGGTTGCTTACTTGGAAAGCCACGGGATCGACTTGGACGGCAAAAAAGTGGCGGACGTGGGATGTGGGGAAGGAGGCATCGAGGCCGGGCTTGTGGAGCGCTACCCGAAGGCGGGTTTCACGTGCTTTGACATGAATGAAAAATATTTATCCAAAGCTCGGACTATGCGTATTCCAAATTGTGAATTTTTGGCCTACTCGGTTTTAGATCAACCGCGGTTTGCGAATCAATTCGATTTCGTTATCTTCCGGGAAGTCATCCAGTCGACGATCGATCCGTTACAAGCGATGGAGAAACTCAAGACATTGAGCAAACCGGGCAGTCTGATTCACGTCGCGTTTCCGCCCTACTACTCGCCGTTTGGCGGGAACCAGCACGTTGCACGGCATAGTTTTATTCGCTTCCTTCCTTTCGTGCACTTGTTGCCCGATCCCCTGTTCTGGCCTCTGCTGGCCGATCAGACACCGGAACAGGAAGGTCCGGGAAGTTTTGTTGCAGGATTTTTAGACGAACTTCGAGCCATCGGGCGTACCAGGATGTCTATTCGAAACTTCCGAGAAATCTGCCGCAGATTTAACCTGACTGTGGTCTCGGAAGAGTGCTACTTCATTCGCCCGGCCATCGCGATGCGCTACGGGCTGCCGGTAATAAGAAACTCACTTTTTGGAGGCGTTCCTTTTTTCCGGGAGATCACTACGAGCGGCGCTTTGTACCTGCTCAGGAAAGACTAGGCGGGCGGTGCGGCGCGCGATTTGCCGCTGAGATAAAGTCACCGGACTAATCCACCGGTCGTGAGATCAAACAACCCAACCAGACACAAAGAAGCGCAAGCCGAGAGGTGAAGTGCAAGTTGGAAATCGGCGCGTGAGCGAGACAAGTTATAGTCTCAAAGAGGATGGGACGGTCGCGGCGTTCTTACTTGCGCTTGCCGGTCTCTATTTCCTGCCTGTGCTGATAAAAGGCGACAGCCAGGTTCTGAGCAGCGTAGGAACTGACATCTGGGCCGCGTATTTTTACTGGAGGCACTTTGGCTTTCAGAGCCTGGCCAGCGGTGAAATCCCGCTTTGGAATCCTTATAGTTTTTCCGGCATTCCATTTGTAGCAGGAATGGAGTCCGCGATATTTTATCCGCCCAACCTTATCTACCTTCTTTTTGGAACCGCTTTCGCCACCAACCTCAGCATTGCGCTCCACTGCTTTCTTGCAAGCCTGTTTACTTATATCTTCGCGCGGTATGTGAACATCGACCGCGCCGGCGCGGTTCTTGCCGCGATCACCTTCGCTTACGGAGCGCCGTCTTTCCTTCGCATCTACGCAGGCCATCTCGTCGGTCTTGCGGCGCTCATCTGGCTGCCGCTGCTGTTTATGAGCGCGGAGGCTTTTCTAAGAAAACGGCAACTTCGTTACACGCTCCTGGGCGGAGTGGTTCTCTCGATGCAGGTTTTTGCCGGCCAGCCGCAGTACGTGTTTTTTAGCATGATAGCCGTTTCCCTTTATTTCTTTTCCAATCTCCTGGACATGCGAAAATTTCGCGAGGCGCCTTACTTCTTCGCCGGTTTTTGTCTCTTGGCGATCACGGGCGTCTCGCTCTCGGCGGTCCAATTCCTGCCCACCTTGGAGCTGACAAAATACTCGGTCAGGAGTGCTTTGGGTTTTGAATGGGTCTCGTCCTTTTCATTGCCGCCGGAGAATTTGCTGACGCTGATACTGCCGGATCTTTTTGGCGACCTTTTGACTGCTCCTTATTGGGGTAAAAATTATCTCTGGGAAATGTCGGTCTATCTTGGAATCGTTCCGCTCGCGCTCGGAGCATTGGCAATCGTTTACGATCGCTCGCGAGCGGTGCGGATATTTTTCTCGATTGCCGTTGTGTCTCTGGTCTTGGCTTTGGGGAAGTACACGCCGCTGTTGAGGTTGCTCTACGCATGGGTTCCCGGATTCAACTTATTTCGCGGGTTTTCCAAGTTCCTTGTCGTATTTTCATTCGCGGTTTCGATATTGGCCGGCTACGGGGCAACGCAAATAAGCGCCTGGGCTAAGGAGAGAGACCCAAGACTGCGCTCTCTCGCCTATGTCATTCTAGCGCTCGCGATGCTGCTGCTTCTCATCGCGCTGTCGGCGTTTCTCCGGACGGCGGACTTGCAGCCCTCATGGACATCGCTCGTCAAGGCGTATGACAGAGGTGTGGATGATTATTCCAGCGGCGCGTTGGCGGACAATGTTTTTCTGGTGTCGTTGAGGGTTGCTTTGCGGGATCTTCTGAGGAGCGGCGTCGTTCTATTCATGCTCGGCGGATTGTTGCTGAGCGTCGTCAAATTGAAAGCGCATTCGACGAAATCTTTAATCATCGGGATCCTGGCTTTGGCCGTCTCCGACCTGTGGAGCTTTGGCTCTCGCTATCTCGTGAGCTTCAATCCCGGGATCTTATACATGGATCGGGAGGTGAAAGCTTTTCTAAAGAGCGACAAGGAGCCTTTCAGGCTTGGGACGCCCATCTCTACGCTACTCAACACCGGGCTCCTTGAAGATCTCAAAGACGTCGGCGGCTACGATCAATTGACGTTGAGGAATTACAACGAGTTCATAAACTTCAGCCAGGGATTGCCCGTGGATCAGCCCAACTTCGTCATGGTCGTTAACCGCTTTTCACCCCTGCTTAGACTCCTAAACGTCAAGTACTACGTATTAGAAAGCTCCGTGAACCTCGAGCTTCCCGACTTTCGTCTGGTATTTCAGAACGGTAAGTACAAAGTTTATCGTGACGTTAAGGCTTTACCGCGGAGCTTCGTGGTTCACGACGTCCGCGTTATCACGGGGCGCGACGCTGCGTTGCAGGCGATGGCGAGTCCGGCATTCAACCCCACGTCCGTTGCTATCGTCGATGAGGCTGTCACCGGCCTGCCGGGTGATTCAACTCTTCGGAGTCCGGCGCCCAGAGTGATTGAAGACTCGCCGAAGAAGGTCCGCGTAGAGGCGGATTTGAAGCAAGCGGGCTTGCTGGTCCTTGCGGACGTTTATTATCCCGGTTGGAAAGCGTTTGTGGATGGCCAAGAGGCGCGCATATATCGGGTGAACCACGCGATGCGCGGCGTATTTTTATCCAGCGGCCGGCATGTAGTGGAGTTTCGGTATGATCCGCTCTCGTTTAAGATTGGCGTTGCCATCAGTTTGGCAAGTTTGGTTTTGCTCTTGGGATTCCTGATCCTGTCCAGGCTCCAAGTTTGACTTTACCCCTGGTCTTAAAGGGTTTCAGTGCGGGCAAGGATTTCTTGCAATACTTGATCGACGGTTATCGTCTTCAAGCAGCGATTCTCCCGGCAAGGAGACTTTTTCCCGTTATAGACCGACACGCACGGGCTGCACGCGAACTCGGTGTAAATATCCTTGTGCTTGTCTCCCAACGGGCTATACAGACGCGGAGTTTCCGGGCCGAAGAGAACCACCGTCGGTAGTTCCAACAATGACGCGAAATGCGCGGGGCCGCTGTCGTTGGTGACCATCATTGTCGCGATCGAGTACAGCGCCAACAGCTCGCGAAAATTTGTCTTGCCGGTAAAATCGATGCAGCGCGGGCTTGCCACCTGCTCTGTTATATACCTGGCGTCTTTCTGCTCGGAGGCCACTCCGGTGATGAGCAACCAAACTGAGGGCAATTCTTTCAGAAGTCTCTCGGATAGCCGTGCAAAATAATCGAGCGGCCACTTGCGCAATGGAAAGATGTCGGAAGAGTTGGGATTGATGAGAATAATACTCTGCCGGTCGCTGTCTTGGATGCCCGCGGCTTCCAGTTTATTTTTTACTCTCTTCACGTCGCTTGGCGAGGGCGCATATTTAGGAAGGATCAGATCGGCCGCTTCGATCCGCCCTCGGTAGTGAGGTTCATCATCGGGATTTTCAAACAAGGTCCGGATCAAAGCCATGAATGCAATGCTGGTATGAACGGTTGGGCTGTAAAGGACGCGATGAGTAAGCAAGTTTCCCCGGTACAATCCTTCGCTCGTATAACGATGAAACCCAACCCGGTTGCCGCGGCAGACCAAGAAGCTTAAGAGCGCGGTGAGACGGCTGAAAAAATCCATGTCGATGGTCGTGTCGATGCGCTCGCGCAGGAGCCGCCGCACGGCGTGGAGTCCGCTCAGCAACAGTCGGCTGGGCGATTGGTAATCGACCGTTATGACGTTGGCGCGAGGCGCCAGATCCAAAATTTCGATAATGGCGGCATTCTGCCTGAAGACGAGGAAAAACAGTTCGGCTTCGGGACAGCGTTTTTTGAGCTCTGCCACGGCCGGATACGCCAGCACCGTGCTCCCCATTTCGGAGAGTTTGATGATCAGCACCTTATGAGGCGAGGAGATAGTTTTTTTCTTCTCCAGGAATGCCCCCAGCCGGCGCACCTGTGTAAAAATCCAGCACAGGGGAATGCCGACGTAGCGGTCCAAAAATCTGAGCGCGTCTACCTGCATCGATCGATACTTAGGGTGTTAGGAATGAATGTTTATTCAAATGGACAGCTCATTTCAACTCACGAGGCCGGGCGCTGCCGCGAACACTGAAAGGCGCCGATCATTCGATTGCCGCCGGTTTTAGCGCGGCGGGCTTGTACGGCGCCGGATTCGGCCATCCATTCACGTCCGTTTCCAGAAGCCAGACTTTTCGGTCGTAGAAGTAGTCCAAGAGCTTTTGGTCCCGGTCTCGATCCATCTCGCGCGCCCAGACGACGGACGTGTCGTCAATGGCCGCGTCATTATAAACCCATCGCCGAGAATGGGCGGATGCATGGTTGCGATCAGTCCTCCCAACAGTGCCCAGCGCGGCGGCAACCACGCCATGAACACCCAATAGATAGCCGCACATCCCAGTGCGATACTCAGCCACACTCCGACGATCGGCCTTCCGGCGATCACTTGTCCCGCCGCCAAGACCAAGCCTTGGGCCGGCGGATATTTCGACGCATAGGTCGGTTGCTGGAGTATCTGGAAACTCTCAAAATGAACCCACATCGGGTGGGATCCGAGCTCGACATGTTCGATATTGAGCCGGCCGCGAGTCAGGATATTGTGCGCCAGGTTGATGTAGTCGGCTTCGTCGGCGTAGGGAAGATGGCCGGAGGTGGTGAGCAGGTAGAAAAAAAATAGCGCCAGCCCCAGCCAAAGGGCGGTTCTGATGTCTGCGCTGTGATTTTGCTCCGAAGACTGGACGATGGCCCGTGCGGGCTCGATGTTTGCGCTCAAAGAGCAAATCCTTGTCGGATGGAATCCATTCCTGCTGCTGTGTTGCCACCACCGATTATATAGGGATGGCGCTAAAGTCAAGAGAATCCGCCGGGAGGAAGAGAGGCGGACTCCGAGTTGGTTTTCTTGCCTGTACGGAGCTTTTGGGATATTACGTTAAGCGACAGAACTCCTCCGAGCGAAAGGAGCGGCGCAGCCATGAGATATCAGGGATTGGAAGATATGAGAAAGAGCCTTCAAGGCGTGGTCGAGTTCGACGGCAGGGTGCGCGTGTTGGACAAGGATAAACTGCGCGGCGAGGCCATCGACCGATTGGTTTTCAACGGCGTCTTCCATGAAAACGCCGAGGTCAAGCAAGCCGCGCGCAATGTCGTGCGACAGAGCGCCAAAGCGCTCGGCATCCACCCGGCTTCGATCCAGAGTCTTTACGAGGCGGTCGGCAGGGGAGAGTGCGGCGGCTTCACCGTTCCGGCGATCAACATTCGCGGAATCACCTACGACATGGCGCGCGCCGTTTTTCGCGCCGCGCTGCGCAATCAGGTCGGCGCGGTGATCTTCGAGATCGCGCGCTCGGAGATCGGCTACACGTTTCAGCGCCCGGACGAATACGCGCATGCCGTGATGGCCGCGGCGATCAAAGAAGGCTTTGCCGGCCCGCTTTTCATTCAGGGCGATCATTTCCAGGCGAGCGCGAAGAGTTTCGCCAAAGATCCGCAGACGGAAATCCGCGCGCTGAAAGATCTCATCAAAGAAGCGATCGAAGCGGAATTCTTTAACATCGATATCGACAGCTCGACTCTGGTCGATCTCAGCAGGCCGAGCGTGCGCGCGCAGCAGCAGGACAACTGTTGGGTCGCAGCCGAATTGACCGCTTACCTGCGCGGCCTGGAGCCCAAGGGGGTTGTCATCTCCGTCGGCGGCGAGATCGGCGAGGTGGGCGGAAAGAACAGCACGGTCGAGGAGCTCGAGGCCTACATGGACGGTTACCGCGAAGAGCTGGACAAGCGCGGCAAGAAAATCAAGGGGATCAGTAAGATCAGCGTCCAGACCGGCACGTCGCACGGCGGCGTGCCGCTGCCCGACGGCACGATCGCGCGCGTCAAGATCGATTTCGACACCCTGGAGAAACTCTCGGAGGTCGCGCGCAAGAAGTACGGCCTTTCCGGCGCCGTGCAGCACGGCGCGTCCACGCTTCCCGAAGAGGCCTTCGATCACTTTCCGCGCCGCAAATGCGCCGAGATCCATCTGGCTACGGGCTTTCAGAACATGCTCTATGACGATCCCGGTTTTCCCGCGGACGTGAAGAAGGAGATTTACGATTTCCTGCGCAAGGAATGCGCCGCGGAGAAAAAAGAAGGCGAGACCGACGAGCAATTTATCTACAAGACCCGCAAGAAAGGGTTCGGCGCGCTCAAAGAGAAGTTCTGGAGTCTGCCGGAAGCCTTCCGCAAGGAGATGGGAAAAAAACTAGAGGACCGGTTCGAATTCCTGTTCAAGAAACTGAACGCGGTGAATACCGTCTCCATCGTGCGCGAGAAGGTGCCGTTGAATGGGCGGGAGCTTCGGGTCGCATAGCGTCCTATCGCGGATAAATGGGTAGGGGCGGTTTGCGAACCGCCCCTACAGGCCACGACAGAAAATTCCTAAAACCGGGCGAAGGAGCCGATGGTCTATCTCTACGCGATCATAGCGGGTGCGAGCGACTTCTTGTCGGGTTGGTTCGCCTTGCGGGTCGAGCGGGACAAAATCGAGCCCCGCTACGTTATCGCGTTCGCCGCCGGGGTATTATTGGCGGTGACTTTTTTCGAGATCCTGCCCGAGACCGATCTCAAATCGGACGCGAGCTTCCTGGCGTTGGGTTTTGTCACCTTCTACGTGTTGGAAAAACTGGTGATGATCCATGCCTGCGGCGAAGCCGAGTGCCACACGCACCACATCGGGCCGGTCGCGGTCTTGGGCATGGCGCTCGATAACGTCGTCGACGGCGCGGGGATTACCGTCGGCTATCTCATCGACCCGATGCTCGGACTCACGATTACGCTGGCCGTTGTCTTTCACGAAATCCCCCAAGGCATGACCTCGGCGCTGATTATGCGCGAAGCGAAGTGGAACGCCGGGGGAACGATGCTTGCCCTGGCAATCGCCGGTTTGCTTTACCCGATCGGCGCCATGCTGGCGGGCTTTATTCCCGAGCATTTGCAGCCGAAGATTTTGGCGTTCATCGCCGGGGACTTTATTTACATCGGCGCCGGGGATCTGCTCCCCGAAGCGCACCGCCAGTTCAATTGGAAAGTGATCGCTCTAGTCCTCGGGGGAATGGCCTTTATGCTGGTTCTCAGGGCGATCGTTCCGGGCGCATGAGGGGCGATGGTTTTTAATCTCATTGGGGTCAATTCCCCGGAGCTTGCTGCGTAGAATTTATTTCCTTTGAAACGAAGAGCCGGATTGTGTAGGGGCGGACCTATGTGTCCGCCCTCCCGCCCCAGGGCAGACACGCAGGTCTGCCCCTACAAATACGAAGTCCGTCTTTTAGCGGGAATCCAGGCTTTTTCAATTTTCATTTTGCATTTGACAGATAGTGCAGTTTCGCCTCTCCCCGCGCAAGCTTCTCCTCCGCCTCTCTGATCCGCTCCGGAGTTCCAAGATCCTGCCAGAAGCCTTCGAATAAAAATCCGTACAGGCCCTCTCCCTCGGTCAGCATTTTCGGGTAAGTAACTATCGTCGTGCTGAACGCCGCCGAATTCGCGGCCTCCATGTAGTCGAAAACTTTGGGCTCGAGAAACTGCACTCCGGTAAACATCAACTTTCTGAGGGGTCCGGAGGCGCCGCTTGACGGGGCTTGATGATTTAGAAATTTCCGGATTCTCCGATCCGCGGAGATTTCTATGGCGCCGTAGCGGTCCGCCTGCGCGTCCGGCCGCAGGACCAGGGTCGCGGTGGCGCCGCATTTTCGATGTTGATCGATCGCGGCTTGCAGGGGCAGATCGATGATGACATCGGTGTTGATGGCGACGAAGGCGCCGCCTTGCAGGAACGATTTGGCTTGCAGAAGACCGCCGCCGGTATCGAGCAGCTCTTTTTCCTTCGAGTAGGTAATCCGGAGCCCGAGCTTTTTTCCGTCTTGGAGGTACGCCTCGATTTTTTCTCCCAGGTGGTGCACGTTGATGACGATCTCCGTGATGCCGTAATGCCGGAGCAGCAGCAGCGGATATTCGATCATCGGCCGGCCCGCGACCGAAACGAGGGCCTTGGGAAATTCGTCGGTCAGCGGACGCAGCCGCGTGCCGTAGCCGGCGGCAAAGACCATCGCTTTCATCCCCACAACCGCTCACGCCTTCCCTTAATTTTGAATTTTGAGTTTTGAGTTTTGAATTCAACATTCAAAATTAAACATTCAACATTTTGAAGCGCCTTCATCGCATCTCCTCGAACTGCTCCCCCAGAATGGGAATCATATTTTTGAAGCGCGGAACGCGGTCGAGGTTGCGTCTCAAGCGTCTCAGAGTTGGCGGAATATATTTTTTATACCCGGGTTTTCCTTTGACGAGATCGAGATAATAAAATCGCCCGACCACTTTGAAATCGCGCTGCAGCGCCGAAAGAACGTAGCCTTCGACAAATTCGTCGCGGTCGATTCGCTTCGCGCCAAGCTCCTTCCGCTTGCCGAGATAATAGTCGAGCAGGTGGCTCTCCAGCGCCGGCTGGATAACGCTATCGGTCTCGCGGTCGTTTAAAAGAGAGGCGAGATCGTACTGCGGCGGCGCCAGAAGAGCGTCTTGAAAGTCGATCACGGCGACTTCGTCCTCGCGCGCCATCAAATTCCAACTATGATAGTCCCGGTGGTTGAGGCAGGGAGGAAGATCGGCCAGAACGTGGGCGATTTGCTCGAAGCCCGCTTTCAGCCGCGCTTTATCGCCGGCGCCGATCGCTTCGCCCGGCCTTTTTTCCAGCCCGTATTCGATGAAGTGGTCGAACTCCCACAGGTAAAGGCGCAAGTCAAAGCGCTGCTGAAAGGCGATGCACGAGGCGTCTTGTTTTCGCGTGCCTTCGATCTGGATAAGAAGGAGCTGATCGATCGCCTTTTCGTACCATTTCGAGACCTTCGCGGCCGGTAGCCCTTGAACACAATCCCACAGAGAGCGATCGCCCAAATCTTCCAGCAGGATGAGGCCCTCCTCGGGCCACGCGCCGTAGAGCGCCGGAACCCTGACCCCCAGCCGGTCGAGAAAACGGTGCACGTTAAGAAACGGCAGTTCCTTGGGCGCGTCGCGGAATATCGATAACTCTTCGGAGGAGAGCGGCAGAGAGCTGCCGGCCAACTGCATGACGATCAGCGAAGCCGGCGTCGCCGGGCTCTCGACCTGGGCGCGGTAGTAGCGGCGGCTCGACGCGTCTCCGGCCAGAGCGGCGAGCGAGACGAGACGCGCCTTTTCGCCGAGCGCGGCCCGGATCTTTTCCGATACCAGTTTTTCCAAAGGCAGGGTCATGTTTTTGTCGGGGCGCCTTGTTCGATCCGATTTTTCCCGTTATATTACTTTTCTGTGGTGAATTTTACGAGTCCTCGCCTCATCTTTTATATCCTCCTGGGTTTTTATCTGGCGTGTCAGCTTTATCTTTTTCGCCGGTTTAAAGCCTTTCTGAAAGAAAACATCCGGAATCCCCGCCGGGTAAAGTTCTATCGTAGAGTTGCTCTTTTGTTCTTCATCCTCCAATTCGTGCCGTTCGGCTGGATCGCTCTTTTCGGCCTGCTTCCACGCCAGCCGTATCCCTGGCCGATCCGGCAGGAGTTGCTGTTCCTCGCCATCTGGTCGGTCGGCTCAATTGGATGCGCGCTGGTGCTTTTGAGCTATAACGCCATCAAACGCTTCATTCGGGTCATGCCACGGCAGACCAAGGTCTTCGACATCGAGCGCCGGCTTTTCTTAAAAAACGGCGCGAGCGCCGTTGCCGTGGCGCCGTTCGTTCTTTCGGGGTATGGGACGCTCGTCGGCCGCCGCCGCTTCGCAATCGAGCACTTCGAGCTTCCGATCGCTGGCCTCTCCGGCGCGCTGTCCGAGTTTACCGTCGTGCAACTGACCGATATTCACCTCGGCCCGTTCATGCCGCCGGAAGAGCTGGCCGCCTACGTGGACGCGGTGAACCAGCTCAAGCCGGACCTGATCGCGCTGACCGGCGACTTTGTCGCGAGCAGCCCGACCGAAGCCGCGCCCTGCGCCGAAACGCTTGCCGCGCTGAAGGCGCGCTACGGCATTTACGCCTGCCTGGGAAATCACGACGCTTACGCGGGGATCGAGGAAGATCTCTCTCGGATGTTCGCCGAGAAAGGGATACGAATGCTGCGCAACGACGCGGCTTCCCACCGCATCCACGACACGACGTTGAACGTCCTTGGCATCGACGACCTGCGCGCGGGCGAGCCGGACCTTGCGCGCGCCCTCGACGCGGCAAAAAAAGATACCGGCGAAGTCCGGCTGTTGCTTTCTCACCGGCCGGAAATTTTTCCTGTCGCGGCCCGAAATGGAGTCGAAGTCGTCCTCTCGGGCCACTATCATGGCGGACAGGTGAAGCTCGGTCCTGAATCGGCGAATCTTTCCGTCGCCCGTTTTCTTACGCCGTATGTAGAAGGGCGGTACCATCTTTCCCGTCGTTCCACCGGCGGGGCGAAGGGTTCCGTTCTGTTCGTCGGGCGCGGCGTCGGCATCACCGGTCTACCCATCCGCATCAACTGCCCGCCGCAGATCGCGCACCTGACTCTTCGCAAGGCGTAACTCGTTAGGCGTAAGGGGTGAGGGGTAAAGAGAGAATCGCCTTACGCCTCACGCCTAACCCCTCACGTTAGAAGACCGGCGCCGCCGGCCCTAGACCGATCAGGTGCCGCCGAAGCCGATGGTGACTTTGCCCGCCTCGACGATGACCGGGATGTCGCGCTGGTTCTCCGAGAAGGCGAGCATCCGCTTGAGCCCTTCCGGTTCTTTTAAGACGTTGATGTAATCGAAAGGTATGTTTCGCTTTGAGTAGGCCTCACGGGCGTTGCGCGTGTACGGTCAGAGATCTTGCCCGAAGATCAATATTTTTTCTTCCATCGCCGCCTCCTGTTTTAAGTTACTATCCGTCAAAAACCGCAAATTGCAAGGCTCTACCCCGTGTGTTACTTACGTAAGGCGTAAGGGGTTAGGGGTCAGGGGAACGCTTCACGCCTCACGATTAACCCCTAACGGACAAAAACCATGGCGTTCAGAGTCGCTCTTGCACAGATCAATCCGCGGCTGGGAGATCTCGGCGCCAATCTTGCGCTGTACGAGGAGAAAATCCGCCTCGGAAAAAAAATGGGCGCGGACCTCGTGCTCTTTCCGGAGCTGAGCCTCACGGGCTACTTTCTCCGCGACATGGTGCCCAACGTCGCGCTCAAGCTCTCCGCGCCGGAGATCGCGCGCCTCAAAAAACTCAGCCGCGACGTTTCTTTCGTCGCCGGGCTGGTGGAAGAAGGCCCCGACTATCGCTTTTACAACGCGGCCGTTTACTTTGAGCGCGGGGAGGTGCGCCACGTCCACCGCAAAGTCTATCTCCCGACCTACGGCATGTTCGACGAGCAGCGTTATTTCGCCCGCGGCGATCGCGTGCGCGCCTTCGATTCCCGCTTCGGCCGCATGGCGATCCTCATCTGCGAAGACCTCTGGCATCCGTCCACGATTTACCTGGCCGCGCTGGACGGCGCGCTCGCGGTACTCTGCCCTTCGACGAGCCCGTTGCGCGGCATGACGGCGGGACAACCCCAGGACGACAACGCGCGCTATTGGGAGACGATCAATCGCGCGTACGCCGAGACCTTCGGCCTGTTTATTCTCTACAACAATCGCGTCGGCTTTGAGGACGGCGTCGGTTTCTGGGGCGGATCGGAAGTCGTGGACCCGTTCGGGCGGAGAATCGCCAAGGCGAACTACTACGAGGAAGATTTCACGATCGCCGAGGTTGCGCTGGAGTCGGTACGACGCAAGCGGTCCGCGGCGCCGCTGCTGCGCGACGAGGATATCGATCTGACGATCAACGAGCTCTTGCGTATCCGCGAGCGGCCGCCGGACGTCAGAAAAGTTAAAGAGAAAATAAAAAGTAAAAAGGCTCCGCCAAAGTAGAGGCTCCGCCAAAGGCGGATCAGTCCTTTGGCTGAGGATCAGCCCCCGCCACAATGCACTCCGCCTGAGGCGGATCAGGAGGATTCGGCTGAAAAAGAAAAAGATAACGATGCAAATCCCGGTAAACACAGAGCTGCTACGCCGCATTCTTGTCTCCTTCATCCGCAATGAAGTGGAGAAGGTCGGCGTGCGCCGCGTCGTGGTCGGACTTTCCGGCGGCGTGGATTCGAGTCTCAGCGCGATGCTTGCAGCGGAGGCGCTAGGGCCGGAGCATGTTCTGGGAATTATGATGCCTTATAAAAGCTCGAGCCGGGAGAGCCTCGAGCACGCGGAGCTGGTCGTGCGGAAAAGCTCGATCCAATCGATGACCGTCGATATCTCGCCCGAGATCGACGCCTATTTCACGCGCTTTCCCGACGCCGACCCCAAGCGTCGGGGAAACAAGATGGCGCGCGAGCGGATGACGATTCTCTACGATCATTCCGCGCGCTGGGACGCGCTGGTCCTGGGCACGAGCAACAAGACCGAGCTGCTGCTCGGCTACGGAACGCTTTACGGCGACATGGCCTCGGCGGTGAATCCTTTGGGCGATCTGTACAAGACGCAAGTTTGGGCGCTGGCGGAAGCCGTCGGCGTGCCGGACGTTATTGTGAAGAAAAAGCCTTCGGCGGATCTATGGGAGGGACAGACCGACGAGGCCGAGCTTGGCTTTAGTTACCTGGACGTGGACCGTCTGCTCTATCTCATGGTGGACGAGCGCTACTCGAAGCCGGAGCTTATCGCTGCCGGATTTACGGAGCGCTTCGTGGACGAGGTCACCCAGCGCATCATGAACTCGCATTTCAAGCGGCGTCTACCGGTCATCGCCAAAGTCTCGCAGCGCACAATCGACCGCGATTTCCGCTACGCGCGGGACTGGGGCAAGTAAAAACAATTTTTAATTCTGAATTTTGAATTTTTAATTAAATTCAAAACTCAAAATTCAACATTCAACATTTGGGGGTGGAGCGTGGCCGGGGTGCTTTATATAGTCGCTACGCCGATCGGCAATCTTGAAGACGTCACGCAGAGGGCGATCAGGGTTCTAAAAGAAGTCGATCTCATCGCTGCAGAAGACACGCGGCACACCCGAAAACTTCTGGCGCACTACGGCATCGCGGCAAAGCTCGACAGCTACTACGACGAAGTCGAAGCCGAGAAGGCTCCTCTACTGGTTAAAGAGCTCAAGAACGGAAAAAGCATTGCGCTGGTCTCCGATGCCGGCACGCCCACGCTTTCCGACCCGGGCTTTCGGCTCGTGCGCGAGGCTGTTCGAGCCGGTGTTTCGGTAATTCCGGTGCCGGGTCCCTCGGCCCTGCTCGCAGTCTTAAGCGTCAGCGGTCTGCCTACGGACCGTTTCGTCTTTGAGGGATTTCTTCCCAGCAAAAAACGCGAACGGAGAGAACGATTGCAAAGCCTTCGGCTGGAGGAGCGGACGCTCGTTTTCTACGAAGCGCCGCAGCGGCTGAGAGCGACGCTTGCGGACATGCTGGAGCTTTTCGGCGACCGCGAGCTGGTGTTGGGCCGAGAGGTGACGAAACTTTTCGAAGAGTTCGTGCGCGGCCGGATCTCCGAAGTCATTACAGCGATCGACCGCAAGGAGCCGCGCGGCGAAATCACTCTGGTCGTGGGCGGTTCCGCAGGAGAGAATATCCCGCTCGAAGACGAGATCAAGACCGAGATCCAGGGTCTGCTGCGACAGGGCTTGCGGGTGAAAGAGATCGCGGAAATTTTAGGTGAAAAGTTTTTTTACCCCAAAAGAGACATCTATCGGCTGGCTCTCGGCGCCGCCAAGGAACGTCCTACCTCGTGATGCGGAAGGCGGAGAACTCGCCGCTGAATTTTTCCCACTCGATCCGAACGTTCTCGACCTCGGCGCCGCGCGGGCCGTGGCGGCACCAGGCGATCCAATCGTCGAGTTTTTTTCTTTCGCCCTCGGCGACGATCTCGACGGCGCCGTCGGGGCGGTTCCGCACCCATCCCGTCAATCCCAGCCGGCTCGTCTCGGCTTGCGCGGACGCGCGAAAAAATACTCCCTGAACTCTGCCTTCGATCAGCAAGTGGACGCGCGCGTTTTCTTCGACTGCAACCATCGGCGATTACGTTCTTAACGCAGCCGGATGTGCGGCGCAAGTTATTGCCGCGCGCTTATCGCCTGGTGTCTATTTTACCATTTGACAAGGTTTTCAATCGCGGCTAAGCTTGCGCCGTTTTGTCCGGGTTCTTTTGTAAGGAGGCTAAAAGATGGGCGCCAAGTTATATGTAGGCAACCTTTCCTATTCGGTCGTCGAGGCGAAGCTGCAAGATCTCTTCGCCCAGCACGGCAACGTGGTGAGCGCCAGAATCATCACCGACAAGTTCAGCGGCCAGTCCAAGGGCTTCGGCTTTGTCGAGATGGGTTCGGACGAGGAAGCGGCGCGCGCTACGGAGGCGCTGAACGGCACCGAATTCGACGGTAGGAAAATCGTGGTGAGCGAGGCGCGGCCGCAAGAGACCCGTTCTCCAGGTGGAGGCGGCGGGAGACCGCCGCGCCAGAATCGCTGGTAGCTCTAAACTCCTGGAGTACTGGAGTGGTGGAGTAATGGAGTAGTGGATTTAAAAACCCAACACTCCAATACTCCCATACTCCAAAACTCCATTTTCCTCCCACTCACGCGCCGATCAATTCGAGAAACTCCTTCTCGTCAAGGACCTTCACTTCCAGCTTCTTCGCCCTGGAGAGCTTCGATCCCGGGTCGGCGCCGGCGACGACGTAATCGGTATTGCGGCTCACGGCCGACGTCAAGCGCCCGCCCAGCGTCTCGATTTTTTTCTGCGCCTCGCTTCGCGACATGCTCTCGAGACTGCCGGTCAGCACGAAGGTGGATCCAGCGAGCTTTCCGGTTTTCTTCGGCTCGTGCTTGAAGTGGATTCCCGCCGCGAGCAGCTTCTCGATCACCTTGCGATTTTGTTCCTGGGCGAAGAACCGCGTGATGCTTTTGGCCACCTCCGGCCCGATCTCTCTCACTTCCATAAGCTGCTCTTCGGATGATTCCATAATGGATTGGAGTTCGCCGAAATTCTCGGCCAAAAGCCTGGCCGTCGCTGCGCCGACGTGGCGAATTCCCAGCGCCGTTAAAAATCGCGGCAGCGTCGAGTCTTTGCTCCGCTCTAGCGCGGCGCGGAGATTCTCGGCCGACTTCTCCGCCATGCGCTCCAGACCGGCAAGGTTCTCCGTAGTCAGGCCGTAGAGGTCGGCGATGTCTTTCACCATGTTGCGCTCGACCAGTTGATCGATCAACTTCTCGCCCAAGCCCTCGATGTCCATCGCCCTGCGCGAGCCGAAAAATTTAAGGCTCTCTTTGAGCTGCGCCGGACAGGAGAGGCCGACGCAGCGGTAGGCGGCTTCCCCTTCCTCCCGGAAGACCGACGAGCCGCACACCGGACAGCTCTCGGGCATTTTGAACTTCTTTACGTTGCTGCTTCTCTTCTCCATCACCACTTCGACCACGTAAGGGATCACGTCACCGGCGCGCTCGACCACGACCGTATCGCCGATGCGAATGTCCTTGCGCTCGATCTCGTCCATGTTGTGAAGCGAAGCGCTTTTGACGGTGACGCCGCCGATCGCGACCGCCTCCAGGCTTGCCACCGGCGTGAGCGTGCCGGTGCGACCGACCTGCGCCTGGATGTCGAGAATGCGCGTGGTTGCCTGGCGCGGCTTGAATTTATAGGCGACGGCCCAGCGCGGCGAGCGCGCGATTTCACCGAGCCGCCGCTGCAGCGCCAGGCTGTTGACCTTGACGACGATGCCGTCGATCTCGTAGGGAAGCTCCTCGCGCTCCCGCTCGGTCTTTTCATGCAGCGCGAAGATATCCTCGACACCGTGGCAAATTCCCAGGACCGGCACCGGCTTGAGGCCCCATTCTTTGAGCGCATGCAGGAACTCGGCGTCGGTCGTGAAGGCAGCGCCGGTAATTTCTCCCGCGCCGTGACAAAAAATATCGAGCGGGCGCCTGGCCGTGACGGCGGGGTCGAGCTGCTTGAGCGAGCCGGCGGCGGAATTGCGCGGGTTGGCGAAGACCGGCTCTCCCGCCTCCTCCCGCTCGCGGTTGATCTTCTGAAACGCCGCGCGCGAGAGGAAGACCTCGCCGCGGACCTCCAGCCGTTCCGGCACGCCGCGCTTGGACTTGTGGAGAGTCAGCGGCACGGCGCGGATCGTCTTTAAATTTTGCGTGATGTCTTCCCCGTTGATGCCGTCGCCGCGCGTCGAGCCGAGGGTCAAACGCCCGCGGTCGTAAACCAGCTCCACCGCCAATCCGTCGATCTTGGGCTCGACCAGGTATTCCATGGGCTCGGTAGTCTTGAGGAAGCGCTTGATGCGCTCGTCGAATTCTTCCAGCTCCTCCCGGTCGTTGGCGTTGCCCAGCGAAAGCATCGGCAGCGTGTGGCGCACGGTGGCGAATTTTTCCAGAGGCGCGGCGCCCACTCTCTCGGTGGGGGAATCCGCAGAGGCGAATTCAGGATACTCCTTCTCCAGCTCCGCCAATTTGCGGAAGAGCCGGTCGTACTCGGCGTCGCTGACGAGCGGATCGTCGAGGACGTAGTAGCGGTGGTTGTGCTTTTCGATCTCCTCGCGGAGGCGAAGGATCTCTTTCTTGATTTGTGCTTGCGCCATGAATAGTCGCCGCCGGCCTTTGAACTGAACAAAAAACTAACACAAACCGTTGCGGCGGAGAAGCGAGAGCCGGCTACTTTAGATTGATTGCTATGGGGCAGTATGTTAACTAATTTTAATAATGAGACTCACCTTCATCGGAGCCGTTTTCCTAGCCTGTCTCTCCGCCTGTTCTCAAACGGCATCGCGAGTCCAGGAGCCGCCCAAAGAGAAAGAGCTTGTCCGGCAGCCTGAGGCCCCTTTTCGGCTGGAGCAGAAAGTCGAAATTCCCGCCGAGGCCCAGGCCATGGCCCATTTCGTCAAGGGGCAGATGTTGTTGGCTGAGGGAGAATTCAATCAAGCCCTGGAGGAGTACGAGGCTGCGGTTTCAGCCGATCCCAACGCCGCTTTCCTGCGCTTCCGCCTGGCCACGCTCTACCTGCGCAAAGGGGACATGAAAAGGGCCTTGAGAGAGGCTGAAGAAACCTCGCGCCTCGCCCCCGAGTGGGTGGACGTACATCTCCTGCTGGCCGGACTCTACTCGTCGCTGGGCGAAGACGGCAGAGGGCTCAACGAATACGATGAAGTGCTGCGCCAGGACCCGCAGAACGAGGAGGCGCTGCTTTATCTGGCGGCGCTCCAGTTGAAGCTCGGCGACTACGATAAGGCGGCGCAGAACCTCGACAAATTGCTTGCAGCCAATCCCAATTCCGCGCTGGCCTATTATTATTTGGGGAGAGTCAAAGCTAAAACGCAACTGTATCTGGCGGCGGAAGAAAGTTACCGCAAGGCGCTGGAGCTCAATCCGAAATCCCCGGCCGTGCTGATGGACCTCGCGCTGGTTTACGAGCTGCAAGGCAAGACCGAGGAGGCGACCCAGACGTATCAAAAAGTCCTTCAAGTCGATCCCAAAAACGTTTGGGCGACCAAGAGGCTGGGGGACCTCTACGTCGGACAGAGCAAGCTCGACGATGCGCTGGCGCAGTTTCAGGCCCTCGAGCGAATCGAGGCCGATCCGCGCGAGGCGCGGACGAAAATCGGCCTCATCTCTTTCGAGCGGGGCGATTTCGACCGCGCGGTCACTGAATTTAATCTGGTGCTGGCTTCCGATCCCGAGAACGACCGCGTGCGATATTATCTCGGCTCCACGTATTCGGAGATGAAAGCCTTCGACCGGGCGCTGGAAGAATTCCAGCGGATTTCGGAAAAGAGCGAGTACTTCGCCGACGCGCGGATACAGCTTGCTTATCTCTACGATCAGCGCAGCGATCTCCCCAAGGCGATTGAATCGGCCCAGCAGGCGCTGGCAAAAAAGCAGGAGCAGAAGGACGTCTTAAACTTGCTCGCGTCGCTCTACCGCAAGGCCAAAGATTATCCCAAAGCGATCGAGACGCTGGAACAGGTCGTCAAGCTCGACCCCAAGAGCGACCAGGCCCATTTTCAGCTCGGCACGGTCTACGACGAGGACAAGAACAAAGAAAAAATGGTCGAGCAGATGAAAATCGCCATCGAGATCAACCCGCAGAACGCCGCGGCGCTGAATTATTTGGGCTACACCTGGGTCGAGTGGGGCACGCGCCTCGACGAAGCCGAGAGTTTGATCTTGAGGGCGCTCAAGGTCGAGCCCAACGAGGGCGCCTACGTCGATAGCCTGGGCTGGTTGTATTACCAGAAGGGAGATTACCGGCGGGCGGTGGAGCAGTTGGAGCGGGCGGCCGAGCTGATCAACGACGATCCCGTGGTCATCGAGCATCTGGGCGACGCGTACCAAAAAGCCGGTCAGTCGGAAAAATCACTGGCGCGCTACCGCGACGTGCTCAAGAGATCGAAAGATGAAGAGCAGCTCCAGAGGGTGCGGGAAAAGCTCAAACTCATGGAGCGGAAAATTTGACTTCGAGGGCGCACCGGAACGCGAGCGATGACTTGCCGGCTGTCTTCAGATATCTGATCCTCACCGCAATCCTGGCGGCGCTCCCGGGCTGCGCTTTTCTCACCCGTCAAGCCCCGCCGGAAGTTTTCCCCGAAGAGCGGCGCCCGGCGCAAGAGCTCGCTCAAAGCCTCATCCGGAGAAACTCCGAGCTTAAATCACTGCGCACCCTGGCCGGCGTTTATTATTCCGGGGCTGAAGGCCGGCAAAGTTTTCAAGAGGTGGTGTTGGTTCAACGTCCTGACCGGCTGCGCCTCGAAACGCTCTCGCCGCTGGGGGCGCTGCTCATCCTCACCACGTCCGGGGATGAGATGGCCGGCTTCCACACGCGCGAAGGAATTTTCTATCGCGGCAAAAGTTCCATCGAGAACCTTTACCGCTACACACAAATTCCTCTGAGCGTGGGAGAGATGACCTCCGTGCTCATGGGGCTGCCGCCGGTAGCCGGCGAAGCCGAGTGGAAAAACGACGGGCCGTTGATCGTGCGCGATCTCCGCGCCGGCTGGAAAGAGGCGATCACGTTTCATCCCTCGCAATTGTTGCCCATCCGCTGGCAGCGCTTGAGCCCCGAAGGCAAAGTCGAGATGAGCGCGCGCTTCAGCGACTTCACCGACACACCCGCCGGACCATTTCCGCTGAAGATCATCCTCGAGGCGCCAGCCCAGCAAAGACGGCTGGAGATCACCTACAAGGAGCCGGAGCTGAACGTGGATCTCGCCTCCGCTCTGTTCGTCCAGCAGAAGCCGGAAAACGCGCGCGAGGTGCCGCTGGATTCTCCGGGAGGCTGATCGTGCGGCGGCTGACGACGATTCTCGCGGCGATTGTCTTTGCAGTTCTTCTCACGCTCAGCGGCGACGGCTACGGTCAATCCGGCGAAAAACCGGTCACCGGCGACTGGTTGCTGAACCACAGCCTGAGTGATCCGGAGCAGCTCAACCCACTCACCAGTAACGACGCGTCGGCGAGCGAGATTCTCGGATTTATTTTTGAAAATCTTTTGACACTCGATCCGCGCAGCCTGGAGCTCAAGCCCATGATCGCGGAGTCCCGGCCCGAAATTTCGCCCGACAAGCTCGCTTATACTTTCAAGCTGCGCCGGGACGCGCGCTTTCAGGACGGACGGCCGGTCACGGGAGAAGACGTGCTCTTCAGCATGAAAGCGATCATGTGCCCGCTGGTGGACGCGCCGTTTCTCCGCGTCTATTACGATTCGGTCGTGGACGCCGAATTGCTCGACCCCTACACGATCCGCTTCAGGACCAAGGAACAATATTTTTTAAACGAGAGCGTTCTAGGTGAAATAACCATCCTCCCGCGCCACGTTTACGACCCGGAGAACCTGCTGAAGGGCGTCGGCGTGCGCGATCTGCTGCACGACCCGGCGCAGCTTCCCGCCAACGTGAAGCGCTTCGCCGAGAACTTCAACAAAAACTACAGCCGCAGCGCCGTCGGCAGCGGCCCGTATAAGTTCAACGGCTGGAAGACCGGACAGGAAGTCCAGCTCGTCCGCGATCCGAACTACTGGGGCAACGGGAAGGCCGGCATCGAACAGCCGTACCTCGACCGTCTGCGCTTCCGCATCATCAACAATCCGGACGCGGCGCTCATCCAGTTGAAGAGCGGCGATCTCGATACGATGGACCTGACTCCGATTCAAGCGGTGCGCGGCACCAGCAGTGAAAGGTTCAAGAGGCAGTTTCAAAAACTCGAGTACTACGGATCGTCCTACTCCTATATCGGCTGGAACAACGATAAACCGATCTTCCGCGACAAGCGCGTGCGCCAGGCGATGACCTATTTCACCAATCGCCGGCAAATGGTCAAGACGATCCTGTTTGGACTGGGCCAAGTCGTCGACGGGCCGATTTATTTTTTCCGCCCGGAGTACGACAAAGGACTCTACAATTATCCTTACGATCCGAAAAAGGCTCTCACGCTTCTCAACGAAGCCGGCTGGAAAGACACCGATGGAGACGGCGTGCTGGACAAAATCATCGACGGCAAAAAAGTCCCGCTGCGCTTCGAGATCAAAGTGAATTCCGGTAACGACGTGCGCAAGAGCATCGCGCTCGTGCTCCAGGACGAGCTCAAGAAGCACGGCGTCGCGGCCACGGTGCGCGAGCTCGACTGGACGATTTTTTTGGACGACGTCAAGAATCACAAGTTCGACGCCGTCATCCTGGGCTGGGTCATGCCCGTGAGGGAGCCCGACGAGTATCAGGTGTGGCACTCCTCGCAGGCCGCCAACAAAGGCTCGAACGCCATCAGCTATAAAAATCCGCGCGTGGATAAGATCCTGGAGGAGTACCGGCGCGAATTCGATCCCAAAAAGCGCATCGAGATGTATAAAGAATTTCAGCGTATCGTCAACGACGAGCAGCCCTACACGTTTCTTTTCTCGCGCAAGTCAGTGAGCGCCGTCGACCGGCGCTTTCGCGGCGTCGAGGTTCTGCCCGCGGGGCTGCGGACGCTGGAGTGGTGGGCGCCGCCCGCGCAGCAAAAATACGGCGCCAAACCGACGCCGAACTGAGACGATGGCCGGTTATCTTTTGCAGCGCCTTTTGCTTTTGATTCCTACTTTTATTGGAATCACTTTGATCTGCTTTCTGACCGTCAGGCTGGCGCCCGGCGACCCGGCCGAGCTGATGGCGGGGGGAGGGCTCAAGGGCGCGGGCGGCGCGGGCATTTCGCTCCAGAAGCGCGGCCTGGTCGATCAGGCGCTGGCCGAGTGGCGTGCTCTCTATGGGCTCGACAAGCCGCTTCACGTTCAATACGGAGTCTGGCTCAAGAACCTCTTCCGGCTCGATTTCGGCAACTCCTTCAAGGACCACCGGCCGGTTTGGGATAAAATTTCCGAGCGGCTCCCCGTCACCGTCAAGCTCGAGTTCTTTTCGATCCTGCTCGTCTACATCGTCGCCATACCTTTGGGCATCTATTCGGCCACGCATCCGAATTCCATCGGAGATCAGACGACTACATTGCTCGCGTTTATCCTTTTTTCGACCCCTTTGATTTGGGCGGCCACCATGGCTATCGTTTTCATCTGCGGCGGCGACTTTCTCTATCTGTTTCCTCCCGGCGGCCTCACGTCGATCGACTACGCCCCGGACTGGCCGCTGTGGGAGCGGATCAAGGATCAGGCGTGGCATCTGTTTTTGCCGGTCGTGTTGCTCTCTTACGCGGGCTTTGCCGGACTGTCGCGCTACATGCGTTCGAGCATGCTGGAAGTTTTGCGGCAGGACTTCGTCCAGGTCGCGCGGGCCAAAGGACTCCCGGAGCGCGCGGTGATTTTGAAGCATGCGCTGCGCAACTCGCTGATCCCGCAGGTGACGATCCTGGCCGAGATCTTGCCGGCCCTGATCGGCGGCAGCGTCATCATGGAGACGGTGTTTTCCATCCCCGGTCTCGGCCAGCTCGGCTTCGAGGCGGTGCTGGCGCGCGATTACCCGATCGTGCTGGCGCTCCTTACGGTGAGCGCGCTGCTCACTTTAATCGGCATTCTCCTGTCGGATATCTTGCTGGCGGTCGTCGACCCGCGCATCGCCTTCGGGCGGAGGGGACAATAAAAATGCCGCCCGAGCGCAGCGCGGCGCCTGTCGCTACCGGGGCCGGCTTGGGTATAAACCGCGCCGCCGCGAGCGTGGCTGCCGGGGGACAATGGTCGAGTGTTTGGAACGGATTGCGCCGCAATCGCCTCGCGATGGCCGGACTCTATGTGGTCCTTTTTCTCTTTGCCATGGCCGCGACGGCGGATTTTCTCGCCAACAATAAACCGTATTATCTCGTATACCAGGACCGGAGTTATTTTCCGATTTTTCGCAGCGGTCTCGTCAAGCTCGGATTGGCGAAATGGCCCGCCGAGCTGCTCAACGCGGATTTCAAAACGCTTAATGCCGAGCGCATCCTTTTTCCGCCGGTTCCCTACTTGGGGAGCGACATTGACCTCACCGCCCCGTTCGAATCGCCTTCATCCCAGCACTGGCTCGGCACGGACAAGCTCGGGCGCGACGTGATGGCGGGCCTAATTCACGGATCGCGTATTTCTCTCTCCATCGGTTTCGTCGCCGTCGGCATCGCGCTCGTCCTCGGCGTCGTTCTCGGCGCGCTGGCGGGATATTTCGGCTCGTGGGCCGATCTTGCCATCTCGCGCATCTTCGAGGTCATGCTGACCCTGCCGACTTTTTTTCTCCTCATCACGATCGCCGCCATGTTCCCGCCGAGCATCTTTCTCACCATGGCGATCATCGGCCTCACCGGCTGGGTCGGCATCGCGCGCTTCACCCGCGGCGAATTCTTAAAAATCCGCAACCTCGACTACGTCACCGCCGCGCTGGCGCTCGGCGTTTCCGCCCGGAAGATCATGTTCCGCCATATTCTACCCAACGCGCTTGCTCCGGTCCTGGTGTCGGTCGTCATCGGCGTCGCCGGGGCGATCATACTGGAGTCGAGCTTGAGCTTCCTCGGCATCGGCGTGCCGGCCGAGGCGGTGACCTGGGGCTCGATCCTGAACGAGGCGCGCAGCAATACATTCGCCTGGTGGTTGGCGCTCTTTCCCGGCGCGGCGATTTTTATTACAGTGCTTTCCTACTATCTCGTCGGCGAAGGGCTCAGGGACGCGCTCGACCCGAGGCTCAGAGGCTCAAAGTAAAAAAGGAGGCGCTATGAAGCGACTTCTGGTCGCGCTTGTCATTGCTGCGCTCGCCGCTCCGGCCGCGGCGCAGATCACCAAGCCGGTTTACATCTCGCTGCCGAGCGCGGGGAACATCCAGCATCTGCCGCTCACCGCGGCGAAATACAAAGGCTACTACGAGGAGATGGGCGTTCTCAATCCGCAGGTTGTTTACCTGCGCGGCAACTCGATCAATGTCCAGGCGATCGTCGCGGGCAGCGTCCAGTTCGCCTCCGCCTTCGGCCCCGCCATGCAGGCGATGTTTCGCGGCGAGCAGCTCCGTGTCCTCCTCCAGATCTTCAACCAGATTCCGATGAGCCTGATCACGCGCCCGGAAATAAAAAAAATCGAGGAGCTTAAGGGCGCCAAGATCGCCGTGACTTTCGGCGGCTCGACGCACAGTGTCTTATTGGCGATGCTGAGCCATTTCGGATTGCCGCAAAATTTTGGCGAATATCTCAACATGCCGGGCGATCAAGCCAAGGCCGCCGCGCTGATGCAGGGAACGGTAGCCGCCGCGCTCATGGCGCCGCCCGCGGACGGGGTCGTTCTCAAGGCTGGGTTCAAGCGTCTCGTCTATCTCGGCGACGTCTTCAAGGGCGTGCCGTTCAGCGCCATGCTGACGACTGCGAAAATCATTCAAGAAGAGCCGGACCTGGTCGAGCGCACGGTCAAGGCGGTGGTGAAGGCGATGGTCTATATCCGGCAGAACCGAGAAGGGGGCATCGAGCTCGTCATGCGCCACGGCAAGGTGGACAAGGAGACCGCTTCTTCGCTCTACGATCTCTCGCGCGACGCCTTCATTCCTTCGCTCAGCGCCGACGGCATCATGAAGCGCGCCGAGCTGGAGATCGCGACGCTCAAAGAAAGGCCCAACTTCGATCCGAAACAATTCATGGACGACCGCTTCCTGAAGAAGGCGATGGCCTCGCTTGGGATCAAGGAACAGTAAGACCGAAACATTTGAGATTTTCGATTTCAGCCTAAGTCCGCCAAAGTCCGCCACAGGGCTTCGGACGGATGCGTCCATTGGCGCAGACGGATCAGCCCCAAATTGTTTGGCTGAGGCTGATCAGCCTCTCTTTTTGGCTGAGCCGATTTTAGATTGGGGTTTGAGAAATAATAAAGTTAACAAATGTATTGTTACGCGAGTGTCTGTCATCCTGAGCAACGCGAAGGATCTCGGTCGAGATTCTTCACTCCGCTACGCTGCGTTCAGAATGACAGAATAAACAATTTGAAAATCTAATTTTTAACAACTCCTTAGGGGAAAAATCCATGCAGCAAAAATCTCTTGCTAGATTCCTTAGTTTTCAATCCGACAATCGGAAATCTAAAACCTGTGGTGAGCGAAGTCGAACCATCCAAAATCTAAAATTGGTTGGGGTTTTCGCCCTCGCTGTCGCATTCGCGCTGTGTGGGGCTGTGGCCGAGGCGCAGCAGGCGGGCAAAATCTTCCGCATAGGTTACCTGGATAATAGCACTGCTGCTGGTAGCGCGGTCCTCTTGGAGGCGTTTCGGCAAGAACTGAGCAAGCTTGGCTGGATTGAGGGGAAGAATATCACCATCGAGTATCGGTTTGCCGAGCAAAAGCTTGAGCGCCTGCCGGCGCTTGCGGCGGACCTGGTTCGTCTTAAGGTTGATCTGATCGTGACCTCAGGGGGACCGACGCCATTAGTGGCGAAGAAAGCAACTAGTACCATCCCCATCGTGATGACGGTCTCTACGGACCCCGTGGCTGAAGGTCTGATTGCTAGTCTGGCGCGGCCGGGAGGCAATATCACCGGTTTCTCGAATTTAACGCCCGAGCTAATTAGCAAAAGGCTGGAGGTACTTAAGGATGCGGTCCCCAAGCTCGCCCGAGTTGGACTTCTGCGGTCGGGAACCGCCATAACAGCAGACCTCCAACTGAAAGAGGTCAGGCCTGCGGCTGTGGCACTGAAGCTAAAACTGGAGGAGATCGAGACTCAACTCGACGCCAAAGGTTTAGAGAGCGCCTTTCAAACCGCGAAGCAGAAGCAGGTGGGCGCGATTATGACGACCCCCGGTAACCGCTTTTTCGCCGAGAGAAAGCGGATCGTCGAGCTTGCCGTCAAATACCGGTTGCCGGCTATTTACCCACAGAAGGGGTATGTCGATGCGGGCGGTCTCATGTCCTATGGGACGGACCCCACTGACGGCTATCGGCTCGCGGCTGTTTACGTGGACAAGATCTTGAAGGGAACGAAACCTGCTGATCTGCCTGTACAGCAGGCGATGAGGTTTGAATTCATCATTAACCTTCCGGCGGCAAAACAAATTGGACTAACGCTTTCGCCGGCTTTTCTCTCGCGGGCGAATCAAGTGATTAAGTGAAGAAGGCTCAGCCTGAGGCGGATCAGCCCCCACCACAATGCACGGCGGGTCAGCCTTAAAAACTGTGGCTGATCCGTCCTCTGGCGGGTCCGCCTCAGGAGGATTCGGCTGAAACAGGCAATAGGCAGTAGGCAACAGAAAGGATGGATTTATCTCCATCTGTTCAGCAACTACTACGGAGCAATGGTGCAATAACTTTACCTTGACACTTCTTAGCGCTTCAGAAAGAATTCGCTCCGTAGAGACTATACTCGGGTAACGGAGATTGAACCATTCCGACTAATTGGGTACAGGTCGTTCGTGAATGTTTCGCCAGTGATGCGGTTCTCTATTCAGGGCACGCTAGGCGCGAGATGCTTGCGGAGGAACTTGGTATAATCACCGACGGTGAGGTGAGCGAGGCGATGGCGTCGCCGGAGCTACTGGAGGAATATCCCGATGATCGCTCAGATCCCAGTTGTTTGCTTTTAGGTTTTACGAGAGCGGACCGCCCCCTGCACCTCGTGGCTGCTCATGATGAGGCGGGGCACGGGATTGTTGTTGTGACCGTCTATCACCCCGACCCGGACCAATTGGAAGACTACCGAAGGAGAAAATGATGAAATGTATCATTTGCCATGGCGAAGAAATCTCCCTAGCAGAGGTCTTTGAGGAAATCGGTGTCGGTTCGGATATCGTAAGGGTTCCTGTGACCGTGATGCTGTGTCGGAACTGCGGTGAGCGCTACTTTACGCGGGCAAACATGCGCCATCTGGAATGTGTTCGCGAGGACATCGCTAACAAGCGAGCGCGGCTCGACGAAGTGGGAAAGGTCCTGCAGTTCAAGTGACCCCCTCACAATAGTCCCTGACCGGTCCCGCGAACTCACAGCCGATCTTGTCCTTCAAGGCTCTTGGACTAACGATTCCGCAGACTGTGCTATTCAGGACGGACAAAGTCATCAAGTGAAGAAGGCTCAGCCACAAAGAAAGGCGGATCCGCCCCAGCCTAAGGCGGGTCAGCCTTAAAAACTGTGGCTGATCCGTCCTCTGGCGGATCCGCCTCAGGAGGATCTGGCTGAAACAGGCAATAGGCAGTAGGCAACAGTAAGAATTTCGGAATTTCGAATGCCGATCCTTCGGCATTGCTCAGGACAGGTTTTCGATTGGGACCAACAGATGGAGACAGAGAACCAGCGGGTGGATGGCGTAACTCAGAAAAGGACTCCTCTTTGAAGCTTCCCCGGTTCTGCGATTCATGATCGCTTCCCTTCTCCGATTCTTACGGAAGTTG